>CAZFKC010000024.1:19614-99424 GCA_964519175.1 uncultured Nannocystaceae bacterium | reverse complement strand
GCTAGCCGCCCTGGGCCCCGGCAGCCGCGCTCACTTCGTCGGCATGCACTTGCGGATCGTCTCGACCACGACGCTGTCGTCTGCGTAGAGCTCGTCGACCTCGTCCTGGTCGAGCAGCCACTCGCCGATCGCCCGCCCGATGTGCGGCGTGTCGAGGTTCTCCAGGAATCCCAGCAGCCGGCTCGCGAGCCCGCGCAGCTCCGCATCGTCGGCGAGCACGAGCGAGCCGTCGTCGACGAGCGTGCGCAGTGCAGCCTCCATCGCGGCGCCCACGGGTGCGGCACCGCTCGCGCGGGCAGGTGCACGCGTGGCTCGCGGCAGCGTCACGGGGACGTCGTCGTCGTCGTCGTCGACCACTTAGCCCGCGAACCTTAGCCCGCCGGCTGCACGCCGCGCAAATGCAGTGACCAATCCGCAGGCCCCGGCGCTAGCCCTTCGGCAGCGCGGCCTCGATCGCGGCGATGACCCGCGGGTCCTTGGGATCGACGTCGGGGGCGAACCGCGCCACGACCCTGCCCGTGGGGTCGACCACGAACTTCGTGAAGTTCCACTCGATCTCGCCCTTGATGCCGTCGCCGGTCTGCTCGGACAGGGTCCGGTAGAGCGGCGACATCTCGGGCCCCTTCGCGTGGACCTTGTCGAACATGGGGAACTCGACCGCAAACTTGTCGTCGACGAAGGTGCGGATCTCCTCGGGCGTGCCCGGCTCCTGATTGCCGAAGTCGTCGGAGGGGAACGCGAGCACCTCGAGCCCCTTGCCGCGGTACTCGGCGTAGAGCTGCTGCAGGCCGGCGTACTGCGGGGTGTAGCCGCACTGCGAGGCGGTGTTGACCACCAGCATGGCCTTGCCGCGGTAGCTCGCGAGCGTCGTGGTTTTGCCGTCGAGGGTCTGGACCTCGTGATCGAGCACGACGTCGTTCGGGGTGAACGGGGACTTGGGCACGGGCTCCGCCTTGGTGGGCTCCGATTTGGTCGAAGCGGTGGCGTCGGGCTTGGCGCCGCAGGCGGCGAGGAGGGCGAGCGAGACGACGAGGCCGAGACGCATGGGGCGAGGCTGCCGCAGGCGCGGACGAAAGCAAAGCCGCGGGCGCGGCGCCCGGCAGCCGCCCTCGCGGAGGGCGCGATCGCTTCAGCCCGCGGCGGCTTCCTTGCGCAGCTTGGCGTCGAGCCAGAACGTGGCGAACGGGACCGACGACAGGATCATCGCGAGCACGAAGCGTGCGTTCGACCAGGCCTTGGTGAGGCGTAGATCGAGCGCTTCGTAGGCGTACCAGAGGAACAGCGCGCCGTGGATCGAGCCCACGATGCGCACCGCGAGCGGCACGCCCGCGGCGTACTTCAGCGGCATCGCGACGAACAGGAGCGCGAGCAGCGAGAGCCCCTCGGCGAACGCGACCTTGCGGAAGCGGCGGGTCGGATCGGTGGCCACGTCGGCCGGACGCACGGGCATGCGGCGAGGTTACCGCGGCGCGAAGAGAGCCGTGGATTCGAGTTTGCCGCGGTCGTCCCGCCGTGAACCCTGTGCGTACGAGGAGGCGACGGGATGGACATCGCAAGAAACGACGCGCGCACGATGCTGGCCGAGTTGCTCCGCGGCGAGCTCGCCGCGGTGGAGACCTACGAGCAGGCCCTCGCAGCGGTGAACGGTGCCCCGTTCGGCACGCGGCTGCAGCTCTTCCACGACGAGCACGTGCGTGCGGTCGCCGTGCTGCGCGGCGCGCTCGCGCAGTACACGACCGACATGCCGACGAGCTCGGGTCCGTGGGGCACGTTCGCGAAGGCGATCGAAGGCGCCGCGAAGCTGCTCGGCAACACCGCGGCCATGCGCGCGCTCAAGTCGGGCGAGGAGCACGGCGTGAAGGAGTACGAGCAGGCGCTCGAGCACGACGACATCCCGGGCACGATCAAGACCAGCGTGCTGCGTCCCCTGCTCGGCGATTGCCGCAGTCACGCGGCAGAGCTGGGCGGTCTGATCGCGGCGGCGTGACGCGCCCCCGGGGATCCACCTGCACCTGCCGCTTCGCCCTGCGCTGATCGGCGATCGGTCGCCCCACCGACCGCCCTTCGCGTGATCCGCGGGACTCGGCGCGCACGTACAGACATTCGTACGGTCGTTCGACGCTGGCACGGCGCCGCTGCGTTGATACCTTGCGCGCGCGAAGTCGACGATGGAGCAGGACGTTGCGACCACAGGTGTTCCAGGGCTGGACGACATCCTGGGCGGCGGCTTCCCGCGGGGGCACCTCTACCTACTGATGGGGGAGCCCGGCGCGGGCAAGACCACGCTCGCGCTGCGATTCCTGCTCGCCGGTGCCGCTGCGGGCGATACCTGCCTGTACATCGCGCTCTCGGAGACGCGCCGCGAGATCGAGCAGGTCGCTGCGTCGCACGGCTGGAGCACCGAAGGGCTCGAGATCCAGGAGCTCACCACCGCCGAGAAGGCGCCCGAAGACGCGAACACGCTCTTCGATCCGAGCGACGTCGATCTGCAGGAGACCACCAACGCGCTGCTCGAGGCCGTCGAGCGCCTGCGGCCGAGTCGCGTCGTGTTCGACTCGCTCTCCGAGCTCCGCGTGCTCGCGCAGAATCCCCAGCGCTACCGTCGGCAGATCCTCGGGCTGCGTGACTACTTCGCGGGTCGCAACTGCACCGTGGTGCTCATCGACGACGAGCGCGGCGACGACTCCGATCTGCAGCTCCGCACCGTGGCCCACGGTGTCGTGGCGCTCGAGCAGCTCACCCCCGAGTACGGCGTCGAGCGTCGCCGCCTGCGCGTGGTCAAGCTCCGGGGCGTGCGCTACCGCGGCGGCTACCACGACTTCGTGATCGCACGCGGTGGGCTGCAGGTGTTCCCGCGGCTGGTCGCGGCCGAGCACCACGTCGACTTCCCCCACGAGCAAGCGTCGAGCGGCAACGCCGAGCTCGATCAGCTGGTGGGCGGCGGCTTCGATCGCGGCACCAGCACGCTCTTGCTCGGGCCCGCCGGCAGCGGCAAGTCGGTGATCGCCAGCGCGTGCGCGCTCGCGGCCGCCGAGCGCGGCGAGCGATCGACGTTGTTCTTGTTCGAGGAGAACCGGCGCACGTTCCTCACGCGCTCGCGCGCGCTGGGCATGGCGTTCGATCGCCACCTGGAGGAGGAGACCATCACGCTGCGCCAGATCGATCCCGCCGAGCTGTCACCCGGCGAGTTCGCGGGCCTCGTGCGCCGGGCCGTGGAGCTGGAAGGCTCGCGGGTCATCGTGATCGACAGCTTGAACGGATACCTCACCGCGATGCCGGGGGAGCGCTACCTGGTCATCCAGATGCACGAGCTGCTCACCTACCTCGCGCAGCGCGGTGTGTGTACGTTCCTCGTGGTCGCCCAGCACGGGCTGCTCGAGGTCAGCCGCTCCCCGGTCGACGTCACCTATCTCGCCGACACGGTCTTGCTCACCCGCTACTTCGAGCTCCGCGGCGAGCTGCGCAAGGCGGTCTCGGTGCTGAAGAAGCGGTCCGGCGCCCACGAGACCAGCATCCGCGAGCTACGGCTCGACGCGAGCGGGCTCTGTGTCGGCACGCCGCTGGGCGAGTTCCACGGTGTGATGACCGGGCTGCCGCAGCTCGTCGGTCCGCATGCGAGGGAGCATGAGCCGAGCCGCTGACGACGAGCGCGTGGTCGTCTGGGCGCCGCGCGGACGCGACGGCTCCCTCGCAGTCACGATCCTGTCGGGCGCCGGCATCCTGGCCGAGTCGGTGCGCGACGTCGACGCGCTGCTCGCTGCCGTCGACGAAGGCGTCGGCTGCCTGCTGCTCACCGAGGAGACGCTCGGCGCCGTCGTCACGCGGCAGCTCGCGCACAAGCTCGCCCGACAGCCGCCGTGGTCCGACCTCCCGCTGCTCGTGTTCTCGAGTCGCACCACGCGACGCCGTGCGCTGCCCGAAGCGAACAACCCGCTCGGCAACGTCACGTACCTCGAGCGTCCGGTCCAGATCCGCACGCTGCTCTCCAGCGTCCGCGCGGCGCTGCGGGGCCGCCGACGTCAGTACGCGGCGAGGACCGCCATCGCGCAGCGGGACGAGTTCCTCGCGATGCTCGGGCACGAGCTGCGCAATCCCCTGGCCGCGATCGTGCTCGCGACCGATCTGCTCAGCGCAGACGAACACGACACGCACCACACGCGCGAGCGCGCGATCATCGGGCGGCAGGCCCGGCATCTCTCGCGGCTCGTCGACGATCTGCTCGACGTCTCCCGCGTGACGAGCGGAAAAGTGGTGTTGCGGCCCGAGCCGATCGACCTCGTCGAGCTCGCAGAGCGGTGCGTCGAGCAGAACCGGGCGGCGGCGCTGGCGAAGCGGCAGGAGCTGCGCTTGTCCGTGCCGACCCGGACCACGTTCGTCGACGGCGATGCCGTGCGGCTGGAGCAGGTGGTCACGAATCTACTCACCAACGCGGTGAAGTACACGCCGGAGCACGGCCACATCGAGGTCGCGGTCGAGCACGATGGCGCGGAGGCGGTGATCCGTGTGCGCGACGACGGCATCGGCATCGATCCGACGATGACGGTGGCGATCTTCGACCTGTTCACGCAGGCACCGGCTGCACTCGATCGCAGCGAGGGCGGGCTCGGGCTCGGGCTCACGCTGGTGCGCACGCTCGTGCAGCTCCACGGCGGCACCGTCACGGCGCGCAGCGACGGGCCCGGCACGGGGGCCGAGCTCGAGGTGCGGCTGCCCGCGCGACCCGAGCCGCAGGCGATGGTGTCGTCGCAGCCGCCGGCCGCCCGCGCACCGTCGCGCTCGATCGTGCTCGTCGACGACAACGTCGATCTGGTCGAGCTGCTCGCCGAGCTCCTGCGCGACGAGGGCCACCGAGTCGAAGTCGCGTGCGACGGGCCCGAGGGGCTCGCGCGCATTCTCGAGGTGCGGCCCGACGTCGCGATCGTCGACATCGGATTGCCGGGGCTCGACGGTTTCACGCTCGCGCGGCGCGTACGTGCGCAGCTGGGTGACGGGATCCGGCTGGTCGCGATCACCGGCTACGGCCAGCCCGAGGATCGCGAGGGCACGCGCGAAGCCGGCTACGACGAGCACCTCGTGAAGCCGGCAACGCCGGCGCAGGTGCTCGCGTCGCTCGACGGGACGCGCGCATGCGGCTGATCAGTCGCCGAACCGCTTCACGCGGCCGTGGCAGTACGGGGTCTTGCCGCTGCGCGCGTAGTAGTCCTGGTGGTACGACTCCGCGGGCCAGAAGCGATCGGCGGTGCGCAGCTCGGTGACGACGTCGTAGCCGCGCTGCTCGAGCGTGCCGATGAGCGCGAGGGCGGTCTCGCGCTGCTCGGGGCTCGTATAGAAGATCGCCGAGAGGTACTCGGGCCCGATGTCCGGGCCCTGGCCGTCGGCCTGGGTGGGATCGTGGATCTCGAAGAACCGCTTCGCGATCTGCTCGTACGAGACGCGCGCGGGATCGAAGCGCACGCGCACCGTCTCGAGGTGACCGGACGTCTGGCTCGACACCTGCTCGTAGCTCGGCGACTCGACGTGCCCGCCCATGTAGCCGGAGTCGACCGCGAGCACGCCGTCGAGCTGCTGCATGTAGTGCTCGACGCCCCAGAAGCAGCCGCCGGCGAAGTATGCGACGCCGTCCCCGGCCGGCAAATCCGCATCGGCGAGCACGGGCGCGGACGTGGTGCTCGCGGGCGTGGTGGCGGGGGACGCGGGACCGCAGGCGAGCAACAGGGCAGGGACGAGGAGCAGCGATTGAACGCGCATCACGACCCATGGTACGCGCGCACGATCGTTTGGTTACGCGCGTGCGTGCGCGAAGGCGCTCGCACCACCGGTCCGTGGCGAAGCGCGATCGGGCGAGATCGATCGGCGCGGAACGACACGCTCGACGAAGCTGCGCGCGCGGCTTGCAGTCGGCGCCGGTGTGGCATCATGCCGACGTGGCATTGCCTTTCTTCGCAGCGCGCAACCGTGGACTGCTCGTGCTCGCCGCATGGCTCGCATGGACACCGACGGCGTCGGCCGATCCGCCGTACTCCGACCAGCTGACGCCGGGGGCGCTGCGCGGGATCACCTACGACGCGGGCGATCCGTGGGCGCTCGGCTACTGGGAGTACCTGCCGTCGAGCTACGACTCGCTCGGCGACGACGAGCTGCTGCCGCTCATCGTGTTCCTGCCCGGCATCGGCGAGTACGACGACGTCTCGGAGTGCCCCGGCGGCGCCGACGTCTGTGCGGACACCGACTGCGGCAACGACGGCCTGTGCCGCGCGCTCAGCTGGGGTCCGCAGTCGCTGATCCGCGTGGATCAGTGGGACGACACGCTGCGTCCGTTCATCGCCGTGTCGCCGCAGAATCCCGTGCCGCCGGGCTCGATCACCGAGTGGGATCTCGACGCGCTCGACACGTTCTTCCAGTACGTCGTCGACAACTACCCGGTCGATCCGCGCCGCCTCTACCTCACCGGCATGAGCCAGGGTGGGCGCGGCACGATCCAGTACGTCGCCGCGTATCCGCGCCGCTTCGCGGCGGCGGCGTCGATGCCGGGCGGCATCGTGCAGGCGGCGGCGAGCTGCGGCTTCGCCGACACCGCGTTCTGGTGGTTCCACGGCGAGGACGACAACGACGGCCACCTCGGCCCTGGCGTCTTCAACCCGTGCGCGATGGTCGAGCTCGCGTCGATGTACGACAACCCGGCCGCGTACCCGCAGTATCCCGCGTGCATGGACGCGGCCGGCCAGCCGCGACCCGACGGCCGCATGACGATGTTCTACGGCGTGGGGCACTCCGCGTGGATCAACGCGATCGATCCGATCGGCGTGGGCTTCCCCGGGCTCGAGTGGGCCAGCGATCAGGGCTGCGGCATCGACATCGAGTTCCGCGAGTACAGCGCGGCCAACGACTCCGACGGCGTGTACAGCTGGTTCCTCTCGCTCGATCGCCCCGACGTCACCGCACCCGACGATCTCGAGGTCCCGGGCGACGGTGCCGAGGTCGATCTGACCGCGACGATCGTCGACGACGACGCGGTCGCGTTCACGTGGACGCAGACGGACGGCGACGCGGTGACGCTGACGAACGCCGACGGCGCGACGGTGACGCTCTCGGGGCTGCAGCCGGAGTCGGTCTACACGTTCGAGGTGTTCGCGCTCGACGCCGACAACCAGTGGGATCGCGACGAGGTCGTGGTCACCGTCGGCGAGGCGCCTCCGCCCGGCACGAGCAGCGGCAGCGGTGAGGGGACCGGTTCGGCGAGCGACAGCGACGACGGCACCGCCAGCACCGATCCCACCGCGGACGGCACCGGCACCGAGACCAGCGCGACGTCGAGCCCGACGACGACGAGCGCGACGAGCCTCACCGGCAACGCGACGGTGACCGGCGGCTCGGCGGACGCGACCGCCGACAGCGGTGGCAGCGAGAGCACCGGCGAAGGCGAGTCCGAGGCGGACAGCACGTCGAGCTGTTCGTGCAGCACGCCGACGCGTCTGCAGCTCGCCAGCGCATGGTGGCTGCTCCTGCCGCTCGCGCTGCGCCGTCGCCGGCGCTGATCAGCCGCTGCTCGTCAACCGCTCGGGCCGCCGACCTGGCTGAGCCCGAACCCGGTCATGTCGCTGTACGTGTAGGGCAGGTTGAGGCCCGTCACGACGTCGACCTGACCGGTGCCGGGATCGACGCGATAGGCCTCGTTGTTGTTGATCGCCGGGCCCCAGACGTAACCGTTGAAGTCGATGCTCACGCCGTGCACGTAGTTCGGCACGTCGAGCGTCTGCACCACGGCCATCGTGGTGATGTCGATGCCGACCATCGGGTCGTTGGCCAGCCAGATGAGATCCTGGCCGTCGGGCATGCAGCCGCCGGAGCCGTTGACGCCCATCGCGGTCTGCCAGGTCTGCGTCGCGTAGTCGAAGCGGTTCGCGTCGGTCGAGCAGGTCCACACGCGATCGTTGCGATCGACCGCCATCCCGTAGCCGAACGTCGGCGTGGTCCAGGTCTCGATGCCGAGCCCGACGCGATCGGTGCGCACGAGCACGTTGCTGGTCGCGACGAGCCCCCAGAAGTTGTCGCCGGAATCGACGGCGCCGCCGTAGATGCCGAAGTAGTTCGGCGGCACGCCGGGCACCGGGATCGTCTGCTCGATCACGCCGGTCTCGCCGTCGAGCAGCAGCACGTCGATGCTGTCGTTCGCGCCCGACGTCCACAGCTTGGTGTTCTCGTAGCGACAGGTCTCGTTGTCGAACGTGCCCGCCGTCCACGCCGCCGGCCGCTGGCTGACGTAGACCATCGGCGTGTGCCACCCGACGCAGCCGTCGGGCCAGGGCTTCACGTCCGCGGGGCCGGTCGACGTGTTGTTCGGGTCGGGGCAACGCGAGGTGAGCGCGTACACCATCGTCACGCCGCCGTTGCGGTTGGCGATGACCGCGTCGCCGTTGAGGTTGACCGAGGTGCGCGACGGATTGCCGGCCTGATCGGGTCGCGTGATGTAGCGGCCCTCTTCGACGAGCGTCTCGGTGTTGATCTTGGAGAACGTGCTCTCGTTGCTGTTCGCGATCCAGATGTACGAGAAGTCCGCGACGCCGCCGCCCTTGCCACCGCCGCCGCCACAACCGAGCGTGAGATCCGGCTGCGCACCCATGTCGAACTTGATGCCGCCCTCGCTGTCCGCCGAGTCGCTCGCGGTCGTGCTCGCGACGGTCGTGCTCGCGGAGCTGCCCGTGGCCTCGCCGCTGCCACCCTCGGATCCGCCGCCGCTCTCACCGGCGGTGGTGATCGAGAGCGAGCCGATGGTGGACGCGCTGTCCGAGGCGGTTTCGCGCGCGTCGCCGCCACCGGAGCCACAGCCGAGGGTCGCGAGCCCGAGGAACGAGATGGCGTGTACGAAGCGCATGGGGGGTGTTCGTCCGACACCACCCATGCGGGTTTTTACGGGGTGCGATCGGGAGGATCTTCGTCAGCCCCGGGTCGTCTTCGCGCGGCGCGCCGGCTTCTTCGCGGCGGCGGGCTTCGTGGCGGCGGGCTTCGTGGCGGCGGGCTTCGTGGCGGCGGGCTTCTTGGCGGCGGCCGCTTTCTTGGCGGCGGGCTTCTTGGCGACGGCGGGCTTCTTCGTGGCCGGCTTCTTCGCTGCGGCCTTCGGCTGCGCGGGCGCGGCCGCGCCGGCGCGGGGGCCCTCGCGGTCGAGCTGCGCGACCAGCTTCTTCGGCGCCTGCGCCCGATAGCTCTCGTCGATCCACGCCTTCAGCATGTCGACGTCGGGCCGATCGCCGGCCTCGAACTTCGCGGACACCCAGCCGCTCTTGCCGAGCCCGTACGCGGTCGGTGTGCAGAACGGCAGCATCAGCGCGGCGCCGCACGAGTGCGGCAGCTTGCAGCCGACGCCGAGTGGCTCGCCCTCGAGGCTGAGGTACGCGAAGGTCTTGTCCTTCACCGCGAGATCGAGGTGCCCGGGCCACGGGCTCTTCGTGTGCGCGCCGGGATACGCGAGCCCGAACGCACGGAGCTCGCGCAGGATGTCGTCGGTGGGAGCGGTCTTGCGGGGCATCGCGGGCACCCAGCGTATCGCCGGGGCCCGCACGAGATCAAATGCCGGACGGACACGCGTCGATTTCGGTGTGCGCCGACTCGTTGGCCATGGTCGCGCCCAGCTCGGTCGCTTCGGCGAGGCTCGTGCACCTCGGCAGCGCCGCGAAGCACTCGGGCACCACGCTCTCGCCCTCCTCATCGAGGATGTCGTAGCGCGCCGCGTTCACGCATACCGCTCCGTCCTCGCTCCACGCCGCCTCGAACCGGAAGTCGGGATCGTGCACCGTCGTCTGCACGCCCAGCGTGTCGTAGACGTCGATCATGGTGCCGTTCATCGTCCAGCTCCGTCCGTCGCCGCAGTAGTCGGCGCGCGCGAGCCGGGTGCAGGTCGCATGCAGCTCGCTGCCCACCGTCCACGGCGCGTAGCCCCAGTCGACGCACTTCGCGATGACGCCGTCCATGCACGAGTAGGTCAGCGCGCCGCGCTCGGCCCGATGCGCGCCGCTCTCGTCCCAGGAGCCGGGCACGAACATGCCTTCGTTGCCCGGCGCGCACACGGTCCAGCCGTTCGCGGCGAGCGCGATGCGCTCGCTCCCGCCCGTGCGCGTGACGCTCGTGATGGCGATGGGGATCCGGCGGCCGGCGGACGTGGTGGCGACGAGCGTGGCGCCCTGTGACGCCGAGCCGATCTCGAGCTCGCCCGCGACGAGGCGCCCGTCGTGCAGCGCGACCGCTTCACCGCTGGCGGCGAGCTCGAGCCGGACGCCAGCGAGCTCCGAGAGCGAGAGCGTAGCGCCCTGCTCCGTGATGCCCTGGTTCTCCTGCCCCTGCGTCTCCATGCCCTGCATCGTCGTGCCCTGATCCCGCTCGCCCTGCAGCTTGGTGCCTTGCTCTTTTTCGCCTGTGCTCGCGCGTCGCGGCGCGTCGTCGTCGTGCCCGAGCGGAAAGCAGGGGACGGGCTCGTCGGCGGCGCAGCCGGACGAAAGGGCGAGCGACAAGGCGGCGATGGCGGTGAGCGTTCGCATGGCTGAGTGGAGCTTCCTCGAACAAAGGACGCGCTGCGGGCCCGCTCGATCACTCGAAATCGTCGCGCGGTGGGTCCACCCCCGATCGCGCTACGGCTCCGGGCCGAGGAGCTCGACCCAGCCTTCCGTGCCGTGCACGCGGATCCGCTGTCCGTCGCGGATCAGCCGGGTGGCGTTCGCCAGCCCCACGACCGCCGGCAGTCCGTACTCGCGGGCGATCACCGCTCCGTGGGTCATCAGCCCGCCGACCTCCGTGACCAGGCCCGCGATCGCGACGAACAGCGGCGTCCAGCTCGGGTCGGTGAAGGCGGTCACGAGGATGTCGCCCGCTTCGAGCCGGGCCTGCGCGACGTCGAGGACGACGCGGGCGCGGCCCTCGACGGTCCCGCCGGAGACGGCCAAGCCGACCAGCGCGCTGGCCGGCAGGTCGTCGCGTCGGTACGATCCTGCGAGACCTTCGCCATCCGAGGTGAGCACGCGGGGCGGCGTGAGCGAGCGATGGGAGTGGAACGCCTCCTTGCGCCGGCGGACGAGCTGCTCGTCCACGCGTTGCGTGCGGACGAGCTCCTGCAGCTCCTGGAACGTGAGGTAGTGGATGTCCTCGGCTTCGCGGATCACGTGCGCCTGCACGAGCCGCTCGGCCTCCGCCACCAACGCCCGCTTGTACAGGTCGTAGCGGCTCACCATGCCGTACTTCGGATACTCGCGATATCCGATGAACGTGCGCACGCGATCGATCATCCGCTTGGTCGCCTCGGCCTTCTCTTCGCCGTCCGGCAGCGCCCGCAGGCGCTCGAGCACTTCGCCGGCCTTCTGCTCGGCCGCTTGCCGGCCCTGCTCGAAGCGGCGCTCGCCCGCGCCCGACGCGAAGCTGCGGATGTTGCCGAGCAACATCGGGAGGATCGCAGTCGGGCGCTCGCGCCACCTCGGCCGCGTGATGTCGATCTCGCCGACGCCACGCATGCCGTAGTCGTCGAGCCAGGCGAGGATGGCGGTTCGCGCCTCGGGCCCACCTTCGAGCCGAGCCATTTCGTCGAGGAACTCGTCGCCCTCGCGGACGTGCTGCAGCAGCTCGACCACCTCGGGATGCGGGCGGATCACGTCCGCGACGTCCATGAGCGCGAGCCCCATCTCCGACGTGACGTTGCCGGGGGCGGAGAGCGTGAGCGTGTCGGCGGCGTTCTTCTCGCCCAGCCACTCGAAGAGCCGATCGTTCAACCACCACGAGGCTTCGATCCCCGCCATGATCGCGCGCATGCTCTGCGGATCGAAGAGGATCCGCTTCAGCTCCTGGATGTCCGCCAGGATGAAGTCGAGCAGCGCCGTTCCGGACTTCGTCGCGATGTCGCGCTCCAGCGCGGCCAGTGAGGCCCGGTTGCGCTCGATGAGCGCCGCGACGATCGCCGGATCGGTCTCGATCGGCGTCGGTGGGGGGCCGGCCGGTGCGCTGCTCGGCGGATCGTCGGGGCGCGTGCGGATGAAGTCGCCGCGATCGAGGATGGTCTGCAGCGCGTCTGCCGTGAGCGGATCGGACTTCCCCGCCATGGCGAACAGTCCGGCGCGGCGTGTCGGCGAAGCCATCGCCTGCGTGACGTCGACGAACAATCGCGCACCGGCCTCGTGCATGGGCGCGCTGGCGGTCAGCTGCCAGAACGAGATCCCCAGCGGCTTGATGGCGTCCGTCATCATCTGCTGGTGACCGACGGAGAGGTAGACATGGTTCTCGCCGTCGTCGGCGGCGGGGATCGGGAACAGCGTCGTGATCGGCCGGCTCTGCACGAGCTGGAAGCCGTCGTCGACGCGGCACCACTCGATGTCCTGCGGGCGCCCGAAGTGCGCCTCGATCCGCCGGCCCAGCCGCACCAGCTCGACCACCTCCGCATCCGCGAGCGCGGGCTGCTGCTGCCGCGCCGCCTCGACCGCGTGCCGTCGCGTGCCGCCGCCCTCCACGACGTCGATGGCGAGCTGCTTGGTGCCGATCGACTTCGAGACGATCGCGTCGTCGCGCACCGCGTAGACGTCGGGATTCACGAGGCCCGAGACCAGCGCTTCGCCGAGTCCGAAGCTGGCCTCGACCGACGCGACCTTGCGATTGGAGGTGACCGGATCCGCGGTGAAGAGGATGCCGGAGGCGCGCGGCACCAGCTGCTGCTGCACGACCACCGCCATGTGCACCTTGCGGTGATCGAAGCCGTTGCGCAGTCGGTAGATCACGGCGCGCTCGGTGAAGAGCGAGGCCCAACAACGGCTGGTGTGCTCGAGGATCGCCGCCGTGCCGACGACGTTGAGGTAGCTGTCCTGCTGGCCCGCGAACGAGGCCGACGGCATGTCCTCGGCGGTCGCGCTGGATCGGACCGCACACGCGGTGCGATCACCGAGCTCGGCGACCGCGCCGGTGATCGCGGCCGTGAGATCTTCGGGGATCGCGACCGCGGCGATGCTCCGACGGAGCTCCGCGCTGAGCGTGCGGATCTCGTCGCGGTCGTCCGGCGCGAGCTGGGCCAGCCGCTCGAGCCGCTCGTCCTGTCGCGCCGCCGCCATGATCCGCTCGAACGCGACCGTGGTGATGCAGAAGCCCGGCGGCACGCGGATGCCTTCGATCCGCGAGAGCTCGCCCAGGTTCGCGCCCTTGCCTCCGACGAGGCCCACGTGGGTCTGGTCGATCTCGTGGAAACCCAATACGTAGCGGCCCATGTGCTCGCCTCCCCCAGGCGAAAGGGCGCCACTTTACTGCGCGCGCGGTGTCGGCTCCACGCTGATCGGCGATCGCGGGTCGTGCGGGCCGACGCGTAGCTGCACGTGCACGCCCGGTAACGCGGCGCTCGTGTGCCAGCGGTGCTCCTCGAAGCGCGTGTCGCCGGTCGCGACGACGTCGATCACCTCGACGAGCCAGCCGTCGAGCGAGGCCGCCTCGCGGCGCTCGGGCCGAATCGCGTGGCCGACGTAGGCCTGCTCGGTGTCGGCGCCGATGCTCACCTCGCTGGCCTGCGCGTGTAGCTCGACGCGCAAGCGCTTCGGCGCCTCGATCACGAGCTCGCGCAGGCCGTGGCTGCTCAGCCAGAACGTGGTCGGGGTCGCGAGGCTCGGGAGCGTCAGCGTGGGTGCGCACCCGAGCTGCATCCGACGTACGCGCAGCTCGCCGTCGCTCGCGGGATCGGCCCGCACGAGCGTGCTGCCGAGCCGCGCGAACGTGGGATAGCCACCGTCGGGGGGAAACGTCATCCAGCTCGACACGAGCGGATCCGGGGTCGCGATCTTCAGCTGCAGTCCGAACGCTCCGTCGTCGTCGACGAGCTCGAGCGAGAGAGTGCCGCTCTTGGCGGTGTCGCCCGGCATCATGTGCAGCTCGTCGACCACCGGCACCGCGTTCGTGAGCGCGGGGGGCAGCGTCGTGCGCTGGGGCGACGGGGAGCCGCAACCCTCGGCCGCGATCGCGGTCTCTTCGGTGGCTTTCGGTGCCGGCTCGATGCGCACGCGTGCGTGGAACTGTGCGGGCGCCTTGCCGGCGACGATCTCGTCGATCGTGACGATGCGCTCGTTCACGCGCACGCGGTGCTGCTCGCCCGCCTTCGCGACGAACCGCTGGTGTTGGCCGAGCGTGCTGATCTGCAGCATCTGCACGTCGCCCATCGGCAGCAGCGTCGCCTGCACCATCTCGCCCTGGACGTCGAAGGTCTGCAGGCGGATCGCCTCGGTGCTGATCCAGAACGAGCGCGGCTCGGTCGTCGGCTCCATCTCCGCGTGCGAGGGGCACGGGTTCTTGCGCACCACCGCGCGGAGCTCGAAGGGCGCCGCCTCGCCGACGCTCGTCTCGATGTGGTAGGGCCCGAGCTCGAAGCGTTCGTCGTGACCGGGCTGCACCCGCACCTGGTGGCCCCACGGTGCGCCGTTCGTTTCGGCCTGATCGACGAGCACCTGCACGGCGGCGCCGTGCGAGCCGGCGCCGCGCGAGCCGATCCACGCGTCCTCGTCGTACTCCAGCGAGGCCGGCCCGAGCTTCACCGTCTCGCCCGGCTTCACGCTGCCTTCGCCGACGACGGGCATGCCCTCGGCGAGCAACGGCGGCAGCGCGGTCGGCTCGCGGCCGGCCTCCCCACACCGGCGCTCGGGCGGGATCGGCTCGGGCACGGGCGCGACGATCGCGGCGACGGGCTCCGCCGCCGCGACCGGTTGCTCGGAGCTCGCGCGCTCACACGCGAGCACGAGCACGATCGCCCACGAGAGCTGCGCGCGCACGTGCTCGAGGATAACGCACGAGTCGGCGCGACCGCTCTATCGAACCGTCGGGCACTCGATGCAGTGTCTCACTGCGGCTCGCACTCGGCGTCGACTCGCCCACGTGCGACTCACAGTCGACGAAGAAGTCCGGTCGATGGATGCGCTTGCCGGCGCTACTCGACCGGATGCCGCGAGATCGACAGGTGCGGGTCGCGGCTGTCGGGCGTGCGCACGCGGGCCTCGAAGTCGCCGACGGCGCGCTCGGCGACCTCGAAGGTGGTCGTGCGCTCGCCGATCTCGATCGCGCCGATTTCCTTGCTGTTGATGTCGCCGCGACGACACACGTGCGACAGCAAGCGCGCAGCGGTGGCGCCCTTCTTGTGCCCCCAGTTGATCGAGAAGCGCACGAAGGTGCCGTGCGCCCGCGGCTCGCGGCCAGGCCCCCGTTGCTCGCGGCCGGGGCCCCGTTGCTCGCGGCCGAATGTCCGCGGTGTGGGGCGACGGCCGTCGTCGGCGGCGACGATCTGCGTCGGCATCGGCTCGCGCGGCAGGCCGGGGCCGGCCATCGCGAGCAAGGTCGCGACCACGCGCGCCGGATCGCGGCCGTCGAGCAGCGCGGCGGCCTGCGCGAGGCTGCGCGCCGACGGAGCGGCGGCGGCCTCGAGCTGCTGCTGCACCTTCGCGCGCGTGCGCTCGCCGAGCACTTCGCGGATCTCCTCGACGGTGGGCAGCGGCCGCCACGACAGCTGCACTTTCGCGGCCTGCAGCACCGCTTGCGCGCGTCGACGTGCGCGGGCCGGTACGAGCAACAGGCTCGTGCCCTTCTTGCCGGCGCGACCGGTGCGGCCGCTGCGGTGCGTGTAGCTGTCGGCGTCGTCGGGCATCTCGGCGTGCACGACGAGCGAGATGTCGGGCACGTCGATGCCGCGCGCCGCGACGTCGGTCGACACCAGGATGTCGACCGTGCCGCTGCGAAACGCGTCGAGCGTGCGCGTGCGCTGTGGCTGGCTCAGCTCGCCGGAAAACGACTGCGCGGCGAAGCCGTCGGCCGCGAGACGATCGGCGAGCGTGGCCGAGTCGGCGCGGCGCTCGACGAACACCAGCACGCGCTCGCCGTGGGCGAGCAGCAGCGCGTTGACGAGCGCGGCATAGTCGTCGCCGCGCTCGACCAGCATCGCGACGTGCTCGATGTCGGCGTTCGCAGTGCCGAGCGTGGTGCCCTGCAGGTGGAGCGCGTCCTGCTGCACCTTGTCGGCGAGCTTGCGCACCGCCGGCGGGAAGGTGGCGGACACCAGGTGGCTGCGACGCTCGGCCGGCAGTGCCTCGACGATCGCCTCGAGGTCGTCGCGGAAGCCCATGTCGAGCATGCGGTCGGCCTCGTCGAGCACGAGCTGCTGCACCGCGTCGCACGCGAACGAGTTGCGGCGGATGTGATCGAGCAGGCGTCCGGGCGTTGCGACGAGCACCGTGGGCGCGCGCCGCAGCAGCATGCGCTCGCGGACGATGTCGGTGCCGCCGGTGACGGCCTCGACGCGCACGCCGGTGAGCCCGGCGTACAGCCAGCGCAGCTCGTCGCGCACCTGCATCGCGAGCTCGCGCGTCGGCGTGATCACGATCGCGACGGTGCCCCGCGGCGGCGCATCGACGAGCTGGCGCGCGATGACGAAGCCGAGCGCGACGGTCTTGCCGGAGCCGGTCTGCGACGAGATGCGGAGGTTGCGATCCTGCGCGCTGTCTTCGAGCACCGCGCGCTGCACGGAGGTGAGCTCGTCGAAGCCGCGGCGGACGAGTGCGGCGCGGAGCGCCTCGGGGAGGGCGGATTCGGAGAGCGACGACATGGGGGGCTCGCAGGGCAAAGGCGGCGAAGCATGGGGGCCGCGCGCCGGCGCGTCCAGTGCTCGCAACCCCGAAAGCTCACGCGTCCGCGGGCTCACGCCGCAACACGAACAACCGCGCCGACGGAGCGCCCTCGGGGCCTGCGAGCGTGCTCGGCTGCTCGGACTCGATCGTGAACGAGTCGTCGAGCAGCGCCGCGAGCCGCGCGGCGTCGTAGGCATGCGCACTGCGGCCGGCCGCACCGGCGGCATCGAAGGTCTTGAGCACGATCGCGCCGCCGGGCGCCACGAGCCGCGCCATCGCGGCGGCCCAGCGCGCGGCGTCGGTGGCGGCGAAGAGGTGCAGACAGCCGCGGTCGACGACGAGTGCGAAGCTCGTGTGCAGCCGCGATGCGGTGATGTCGTCCTGCATCCAGACGACGCCGGGGGTCTGCGGCGCCCGCTCGAGCGCGACGGCCGACACGTCGGTCGCGACCACGCGGTGGCCGGCCCGCGCGCAGGCCACCGCGATCGTGCCGAGGCCGGTGCCGACGTCGAGCACGCTGGTCGGGGTCGGCGCGACGCGAGCGATCGCGGCCATGATGTCGTCGTCGGGCTCGTCGCGGTGCCACGGCAGCTCGCGGCTCGGCCGGCGGTAGAGCGCGTCCCAGTCGCCCGCGTCGGCGGCCGAGCGTCGCCCGCCACGCGCGAGCAGCATCGCCTCGAGCAGCTGCACCACGGTGGCCCACGGCGGCGCCGCACCGATCGTCGACACGCGCGCATGCGGAGCGTCGGCGACCTCGAGCCCGCCGGCGGGATGCACGACGTGCACGCCGTCGGCGGCGAGCTGCGCGAGGTTGCGCTGCACGGCCGCGCTGGCATGCATCGCGGAGTTCATCGACGGCACCACCATGACGGGCGCACGCGTCGCGAGGGCGGTCGCGGACACGATCGATCCGAAGTCGCCGGTGGCGAGCCGACCGACGGTCGTCGCCGACGCCGGGCACACGAGCACCGCATCGGCCCACTGGGCGAGATCGATGTGCGGCACGTGCGAGGCATCGCCGGTCGGCCACGTGTCGGCGACGACGCGATGGTGGGTGAGCGCCTCGAGCGGCTCGGTGCGCACGAAGCGGAGCGCCTCGGGGGTCGCGGTGACGCGCACGTCGAAGCGCCGCTCCTGCAGCCGCTGCACGAGCGCCGGTGCATGCATCGTCGCGACCGCACCGGTGAGCCCGAGCACGACGCGCGGACCCGGAGCATGCGAGACGGTGCGCGTGGGCGGCGGGCCGACGCGCTCGAGTGTGGCGGTGGCGAGCAAGAGCGCGAGCAGCTCGTCGAGCACGGTGGTGTCCGGCAGCGGCGCGCCGGTGAGCGCCTCGACGTGCGCGACGATCTCGGCGTGGCTCCGCGCCCGCTCCGCGAACGCGATGACCTCGCGCGCGAGCGCAGCCGAGTCGCCGACGAGCTCGTGCCCGCGACCGTCGCGGGCGAGCACGACCAGGCGATCGCCCACCTCGTAGATCCGCACCGCGTGGGCGCGTCGGAGCTTCGCGTCGCCGATCGCCTCGGCCATACCTCTCGATGAATCCCACAATCCGTCGCGACGCACTAGAAGGGTCGCGGAGGCGGTGTATCCTCCCGCGCGATGTCGATGCTGCGTCGTCTCCACGGTGCACCCGCCCTCCTGTCGCTCGCGCTGGCCTGTGCACCGCGCAAAGACGTCGCGACGCACTCGCCGGAGCCGGCGCGTGCCGAGGAGGCGGGCAGGGCGGATGCGCCCGCAACGGGCCCGAAGGTCTCCGACGATCCGGTCATCACGCGCATCGTCGAGCTCGGGCGCAACGAGACGCAGGTGCACCAGCACCTCCGCCATCTCACCAAGGTGATCGGACCGCGGCTCACCGGCTCGCATGCGCTGATGGTCGCCGAGCGCTGGGCCCGTGATCGCTTCGCCGCGTTCGGGCTCGACGCGAGGCTCGAGCGCTGGGGCGAGGTCCCGGTGGGCTTCGATCGCGGCCCGTGGTCGGGCGGCATGGTCTCGCCGGCGACGGTGCCGTACGTGTTCACCACGCGTTCGTGGAGCCCGGGCGTGTTCGGGCCCGCGCGCGGCAAGGCCGTCGCGTACCCGAGCCGCGTGAAGGACGTCACCGACGACGCCGCGCGCTTCGCCGGCACGTGGGTCGTGCATCCGAAGGACGAGCCGCGCGATGAGGCCTCGACGAAGCTGCGGACCGCGATCGACGACGCGCTCGCGAAGGCCGGCGTGCTCGGCCACATCGATCGTGCGCGCGATCCGAAGGGCGACCTCGTGCACACCGGCGGCGACTACAAGATCGACTGGGCGAAGCTGCCACGCGACGTCCACGTGGTCCTGCGCGGCGATCAGCACGACGATCTGAGCCAGCGGCTCTCGACCGGCGAGGGCGTCGAGCTCGAGTTCTCGATCGACAACCGCTTCTTCCGCGGCCCGGTGCCGCAGCACAACGTCATCGCCGACCTCGTCGGCAGCGAGTGGCCCGACGAATACGTGATCGTCGGCGGTCACCTCGACTCGTGGGACGGGGCCGAGGGCGCGGTCGACAACGGCACGGGCTGCGCGACGACGCTCGAGGCTGCGCGCTTGCTCGTGGCGGCGGGTGCGAAGCCGCGTCGCACGATCCGCTTCATGCTGTGGAGCGGCGAGGAGCAGGGGTTGCTCGGCTCCGAAGGCTACGTCGCGCAGCACCCCGAGCTCGCCGACAAGACCAGCGCGGTGCTCGTGCACGACGGCGGCACGAACTTCCTGTCGGGGCTGCGGGTCACGCCCGAGATGGCCGCCGACATGGAGAAGGTGTTCGCGCCGGTGATGAAGCTCGACCCCGAGCTGCCGTTCGCGCTGTGGTACGCCGACTCGTTGCGCAAGGGCGGCAGCGATCACACGCCCTTCATCGACAAGGGCATCCCGGGCTTCTTCTGGGAGCAGGACGGGCGCGCGGACTACGACAAGTCCCACCACACGCAGTACGACACGCTGGACTTCGCGATCCCCGAGTACCAGCAGCACTCGGCGATGGTGGTGGCGATCGGGGCGCTCGGGCTCGCGAACCTCGAGAAGAAGCTCGATCGCACCGACAGCGCCGCGATCCCGCGGCGGCAGACCGGCGCGGACATGGACGGCAGTCGCGTGAAGAAGCTCGAGAAGGACGGTCGCGCGGCGAAGGCCGGCGTGAAGGTCGGCGACGAGATCATCGAGGTCGAGGGCGTGACGGGCGGGCGCGAGAAGTTCCGCGCGTTCATGGCTCCGGGCGACAAGAAGAAGATCGTGGTGCTGCGCAAGGGCAAGAAGGTGGCGCTGGTGCTCGACTTCACCGACGATCCGGCCGACGCCGAGCGCGATGCGAGGCGCGACCGTCGCAAGCAGCGCTTCGGCGAGCTCGACTACGAGAAGCCGTTCGCGGGGCGGGCGATCGACAAGCCGAAGCCGCCGGAGGCCGCTCCGCCGGCTGCAGCGGCGCCTGGGGCCACGCCTGCGCCTGCGTCAGCCAAATAGCTCGCCGAGCGGGCCGAAGAAGAGCGGCGCCGTCGCGAGCAGCCACGCGAAGTGCAGCGGGATCGCGAGGCTGCGCGGCATCGCTTTGCGGCGGCGGAACGCGATCATCTCCAGCATCACCGCGACGCCGTGGATCGCGAAGAACGCGAGCATCCATCCCGTGTGCACGCCGAAGCGGCCGAGGCAGCCGAACATGAACACCTCGTGGAACAGGCCGCTGCCGAGGAACACGATCGCGGTCGCGCGCAGCGGATGACGGCGGCCGCCGACCTGCGCGAACACGTGGCGCGCGAGATAGTGCGCGACGTAGAGGTTCCAGCGGCGCGCCCAGAAGTCGCGCGGCGAGCGAGCGAGCGGCGGAGTGTCGAAGGTCTCCGCGACGTCGATGCCGGTCTGCATGCCGAGGCCGGACGCGAGATCGGTGGTGGCCGACATCGCGAGCCAGCACAGCCACAGCGCCCAGCCAGCCTCGACCCACGCGTTGTCGTGCAGCCGTGGCTCGGCCATGTGGATCCACAGGAGCAGTCCGATCGCGGGCAGCTTCGCGAGCCCACGGAGAACGCGGAGCCGTCCACGTGCGCGTGTGCGGCGGGCTTCGTCGGCGCTCGCGGGCGCGCGCGACTCGGGCGGCATGATCATCCAGAAGAGATACAGCGGCCAGCGCTCGAGCATGCGCGGATCCAGCGGGCCGCTGCGACCGAGCGCCCAGCACTTGCCGGCGAGCGTGATGCCGAGCACCGTCGCGATGATCCGCGGCCACAGCCACGCGGCGGGGATCGTGAACGGCAGCGCGAGCGCGAGCAGCATGCCGGGCAGCGCGCTCGCGCCACGGCGACGGATCGGCCACCAGCCATACGCGCAGACGAGCGCGACGATGCCGAGGGCGCACGCGATGCGTGCGATCGCGACCGGCACGGGCTCGCCGCCGAGCATCATCGAGCGCGCTTGCTGGGATCGCCCTTTTTCGCGTTCGCCTTCGCGGCCGCCAGCACGAGCGCGCGCAGCACCTTCTCGTCGATGTCCTGCGCGTCGCGGAGCTTCACGTGGCGCATGCGATCGCCATCGCCCTCGAGCACGCCGGCGGGATCGGGCAGCTCGGCGCCGCGCCAGAACCCGAAGCCGAAGTGCTTCGCGAACGCCTTCGCCCAGATCATCGGCCCGTTGCTCTCGTAGACCGGCTGGCCCCACTTGATCGAGGCGGCGACGCCCGGCACTGCCTTGCGCACGAGCGCATCGAGGCGCTCGGCGATCGCACGGTGTGCGGCCGAGAGGCCGGCCCAGTACTGCGCGAGGGTGACGCCGCGCTCGCGTGCCGACGGCGTCGCGGGCAGCTTCTTCGCGGCGGGCTTCCTCTTCGCGGCCGGGGCCGGGATCGCGGCGGCCTTCTTCTCCGCGGCCGGGGCCTGCTTCTTCGGGGCTTTCTTCTTCGCGGCGGTGGCCTGCTTCTTCGCGGCGGTGGCCTTCTTCGCGGTCGCGGGACGTGCCATGCCCTTTCCTCTACTACGTCCGCAACTCGAGCACCACCGCGGCGCTACTCGGCGGTGACCAGCTCGCGCGTGATCGCGGTGGTGGGCCCGAGCGCCGCGGGGAAGCGGACGCGACGTACCGCATCGGCCACGCAGCGGCCGACCGCGAGCATCGCGTTGGGCTTGAGCGCGACGGCGTCGGTGACCTTGCCGTCGGCGCCGATCGAGAACGTCACCCGCACGCGCATGCCCGGTAGCGCCGCGTGCTCGCTGCCGCAGCGCAGCGCCTGCTTGCGCGCGGGCGCGAGCGCACGATCGATCGCCTTGGGCGAGAGCGACTCGGGCAGCGGCGTCGGTGTGTCGCCGCCGTGTCGACGGCCGCGCCCGCGCCGATGCGAGCCGGTGGGCTCGGGCGGCGGCGGGTCGTCGGTGGGCCGCGCGTCGTCGGTGACGGTGGGCAGCGCGGGCGCAGCGATGGTCGCGGTGGGCGCTGCGCTCGGCTCGAGCGCCGGCGGCTGCACGGGCGAGCTCGGCACGAGCGGCAGCGTGGCGATCGAGGTCGGCTCGTCCGCGCCGGCCATCACGCGATCGGCGTTGCGCTCGGCCCGACGTTGCCGGCGCTCGCTCGCACGCCACGCCACGATCGACAGCGCGACCACACCTGCGATCGCGGCCGGGACGAGCCATGCCCGCCTGCGTGTCGCGCCGAGCCCGATCGCACCGAGCACCGCCGCGAGCTCGGCCGCGCTGGCATGTCGCTCCGCGCGATCCTTCGCCATCGCCTTCAGCACCGCGCGCTCGACCTGCACGGGGATCGCGGCATCGGGCGCCACCTTGCGCAAGGGCGGCGCCCGCTCGGTGAGGTGCTTCGTGAGCACGCCGAGGAATCCGTTCGCGATGAACGGCAGCCGACCCGTGAGCATCTCGAACAACACCACCGCCGCCGAGTAGACATCGGTGCGCGCGTCGAGCTCGAGGCTCTGCGCCTGCTCGGGCGACATGTACGCGGCGGTGCCCATCACCGCGCCGGTCTGGGTGAGCTGCTGGCTCGTGCCCTCGGCGATCACCTTCGCGATGCCGAAGTCGAGCACCTTCACGCGCTCGGGCTGCTCGCCGGTGACGATGAAGCAGTTGTCGGGCTTCATGTCGCGATGGATGACGCCGTGCTCGTGCGCGGCATGCAGCGCAGCCAGCACCTGCACGATGAGCGGCTGCGCCTGCGCCCACGGCAGTCGCCCGACGCGAGCGATGCGTTGGCCGAGCGTCTCGCCCTCGAGGTACTCCATCACGAAGTAGGGCAGGCCCTCGCCGACGTAGCCGAAGTCGGTGATGTCGACGATGTTCGGGTGACGAACGAGCGAGGCGGAGCGGGCCTCCTGCGTGAAGCGAAGTGCGAGCTCGGGCCGATTGGCCCAGTCGCCGGCGAGCACCTTGATCGCGACGGGCTTGCCGATCGCGATGTGGATCGCGCGGTAGACCGTGCCCATGCCGCCGGCGCCGATGCGGGCAAGGATGCGATAGCGATCGCCGAGCACGGTGCCGGCCTTCAGCACGCTCGAGCTCTGCGATGCGCTCGCGGACTCGTCGGCGGCCATCGTCGCTGCGGATCCGAGCGACGTCGCGGCGGTGCTCGACGATGTGTCGGCCGGCGTCGCGAGGTCGGTGCCCGGCTCGGAGGCGCCGCCGCTCATGTCCCCACGATACTCCGGCCTCGCCGCGTGCGTCGCCGAGCTGCTACGATCGGGCCCGTACGCGTGGCGCTCGTCACAGCACCTCTGTCGCTCTGGATCCTGCTCACGGCGTGCACGGACGTACACGCTGTTGCACCTGCGAAGGCAGGTGCGCACGGCCAGTCTGCTGAGGTCGCGGCCGTGGCCGAGCTGTTCCGCGAGGGTCAGGCGAAGTTCGAGACCTCGGACTTCGACGGGGCGATCGAAGTGTGGGAGCGCGCGTACTCGAAGCTGCCCGACGATCCCGCGCTCGCACCGACGCGCGCGCTCTTGATGGCGAACATCGCCCAGGCCCACGTCGCTGCGCATGCGGTCGACCACGACCTCGAGCACCTGCGCAGGGCCGATGTGCTCTTCGAGCAGTACCTCGCGACGCTCGACGCGAGCGACACCGAGACGCGCGCGAGCGTGGAGGCGGAGCGCAACGAGATCGCCGAGGCGATCGCGGCGGTCGAGCGCGAGCAGGCGGAGCGCGAGCAGGCGGAGCGCGAGCGAGCGGCGCGCGAGCAGGCGGCGCGTGAGCAGGCAGCGCGCGATCGTGCCGCGAGCACGGCCACGACGAAGCCGCTGCGGGGGCCGCGGGCCGACGACATGCGTCCGCGTCGCTACAACCGTCGCGAGCGCGCGCTGTCGATCGGGGGCGGCGTGACGATGGCGTTCGGCGTGGCGCTCACCGGTGCGATGGGGGCCTTCCTGTGGCTGCGCGACGAGCAGGAGCGCAAGGGCCGGTCGCGCGCGTTCGATCCGGAGACGAGCGGCGGCGAGCTGCTCGGCTACCGCAAGGACTCGCGCCGCTTCAACGGCCTCGCGATCTCGACGGGCGCTGCGGCGGCGACGCTCGCGGTGATCGGACTGGGGCTGATCGGCGCCGCCGAGGCGGCGAGGGCTCGGCGCGTGCGCAAGACGGCGCTGTGGGTCGCACCGAGCTTCGCGGGCGCGGCGATCGGCGGACGGTTCTGAGGCCCGCGATGCGCAGGATGATGCTCGCGCTCGTGGTGTCGTCGGCGTCCGGGTGCGTCGACGTGGATTTCCTCGAGGGCGTGCGCTGCAAGAGCAGCACGGACTGCGGCCGCAAGCTCGAGTGCGAGCAGGGCTTCTGCGGCGGCTGCCCGGAGGAGGGCCTGCTCGCGGACGGCAGCTGCGGCTGTCCGGGCGATCGGATCTTCGACTGCCGGGTGTTCGACGCGGCGCCCTACTGCATGCCGATGTGCCCGACGCGACGCGATCGCTGCGCGGTGGCGCTGGTGCGCGAGGGCGGCGAGCGCGAGACCCTGGTGGCCTGCGCGGACGCGGAGGACGCGACGCAGGCGTGCTTCACGATCGAGGTCGGGAGCACGGCCTGCGCGGAGGGCGAGGACGAGCTCCGGCTGACCGCCGCCGACGGCATGCCGACGGCGCTCGTCGCGAACTGCCCCCCGAGGGACGACGAACGCTTCGAATGCCCGGGGGGGTGAGGGGGCGACGCGCGTCCTCGCCTGGCTCAGCTCGGCCGCGCGTAGACTCGGCGCACCACTCTCGTGCGCCAAGCCCCGTTCCTTCTCGCGCCTTTCGTCATCGCGCTCGCCGCTTGCGGTGAGCCCCATTCTACGCTGCAACTTGATTCGGCGATCGTTCCGCCCGCCAGCGCGCCGCTCGAGGTGGAGTTCGCCGGGTGCCAAGCCAGCCGGCGCGAGCCGCTGACCTGCTGGCTCCGCACCGAGAACACCCACCTCAACCTCTGGGTCGCTTCACAGCAGCCTCCCATAATCGAGGTCGACGGTGCTGCGGTGAGGGCCTTGGTGCGTCCGAGTGCCGGCACTCCCGGATGGTCGGTCCAGGTCGAGGTGCCCCTCGCCGCGAGCGAGCTCGGGGTCCGCGTCGTTCCCACCGGAGCGGTATGGAAGCTGCCGCTGGAGGCTACGCAAGCGACGCCGATGGTCGATGCGCTCGAGCTCGCCCTTCCGCCCGAGAACGCACCAGATCGCGTGGCCTACGAAAGCGCGCTGGCGAAGCTCGAAGCACTCTCACCGAGGATGACGGACTACGAGCGTGTCGAGGCGGGTCGCACCCGCATGCTGATCCTTCAGAAGTTGGACCGTGTCGCGGCTGCAATAGAAGCGGGCTACCGGTCGCTCGACGAGGCGCTCCGCGTTGGACGGCCCGGCGAAGCCATCGCGATTGCCGAGGTCCTCATCTACCTGCTGCATCAGCAAGGTGACGCGGCCGGGGTCGAGCTGTTGCTCGAACTCGAGGGCTCGTACCTGCCGCTGATCGCAGATGCAATGCCTCGCATCCGCTGGCACTACTACCGAGGGATGCAAGCCAACGCATCCGGAGATCCTCGTGCGGCGCTGGACGAGCTCGAGGCCGCGGAGAACGGGGCGCGCCGGCTCGGTCTTGCGAATGACGAGCTCGCGGCTGCGTCGCTCCGGGCCCCGTTGCTGGCTTGGCTCGGCCGTCACGCGGAGCGTGCGCGAGTGATCGATCGGATCATCGTCTTGACCACCGAGAGTCCGCGGGCAGAGCGATGCCGCAGCGCGAACTACCTCAACAGCGCTGGATGGGCCTTGTTGCTCGCGCGAGCGCACAGCTCGGAGCCCGACGAAGCCGAGCGTCTCTTCGAGCGCTCGCTTGCCTTCTACTCGCACGAAGGGGGCTGTGATGTCGGCGGGGATCCGACTTGGACGCGAAACGCCCTGGAGACCCAAATCAACTACACCCTCGAGGCCGTAATCAGATCGGACTGGGGGCGCGCAGAAGAGCGCGAGCGAGCGATCGACGAGCACACCTTGCAGCCGAGTCAGCTCCGATGGCTACGCTACATCCGCGCTGAGCTCGCGCTCGGGCGTGGAGAAGCGTCGGCGGCGTTACTCGGGACGAACGGGGAGCAGCGCGACGATCCACTGTTGGCGTGGCAGAGCCTGGTCGTGCGTGGCCGAGCTCTCGAAGCGCTGGGCGACGACGATCAGGCGCTGGCTGAGTACCGGAAGGCCGAAGACCTTCTCGATAGTGTCGTTGTCAGTCTCGGCGTCGACCAAGGTCGAGAAGGCCTGACTGCGGGTATGCACAGTAGCGCAATGCATGCGATACGACTGCTGCTGAAGCGCCGTGACACGCGTGGCGCGGTCACCGTAGCGCGACGATCACGTGCTCGCGCGCTGCGACCTGTTGGTCGCGCGGCGGCGATCGCCGCGATGCTCCCCGAAGAGCGTCGCGTGTGGGAGGCAGAGCGCTTGCGATACGAGGAAATGTCGCGGAGCGTCGAACGAGATCTCAGTGGACTCTCACGGCTGCCACAGGACGAACGCGATGAGGTGCTTCGGCGGGTCGAAGGGGAGCGGCGAGCGATGCGGAAGCACCTCGACAAGGCGTACGACGTGATCGCGAGCAGCTCGCTGACTCGTGCGCCGGAAACCCTACCCGATGCGGACGGACTGTGGCTGCTCTATCATCCGCTCCCTGTAGGTTGGGCAGGCTTTGCGATCACTCGGTCGGAGACTCGCGGCGTGGAGCTTGGTGAGCTCGGCGCGCAGCCCTCTGCACAGCAACTCGGAGACTTCCTGCTCGCGCCGTTCACAACGGCGATCCAATCCGCGGGTCGCGTGGACATACTCGCGATGGGCGGGCTCGATGACGTGCAGTTCCAAGCCTTGCCTTGGCAGGGATCGACAATCCTCGACCGAGTACCGATCGCGTATCGCCTCGACTTGGCCTCGTCCCCGCGCAACGACCCGATCACGGATCGACCGAAGGCGTTGGTCGTGGCCGATCCCGCGATCGAGGGCGGCGGTCTCGGTGTCCTCGTCGAGGCTGGCCGCGAGAGCGACCTCGTGGACGCCGCGTTGACGCGGACTGGTTGGCGGGTGACATCTCTTCGCGGCGCAGACGCCACGCACGCACGAGTGCTCGAGTCGCTGGGCGATGCGGAGTGGCTGCACTTCTCGGGACACAACTCCTCCGCTGGTGGTTGGGACAGCTTGCTTCCCCTTGCCGGCGAGGCGCGGCTCGATCTTCGCCAGATCCTGGCGCTGCCCAGGGTCCCCCGGTACGTGGTGCTCTCCGCGTGCAAGACGGGGGCGATCGACACGGTCCACGCCGCCGGTGGTCAGCACCTCGCGGGTGCTTTTCTCCTGGCCGGCGCGGACTGGGTCATCGCGACGGCAGCGGATGTCCCCGACCGAGTTGCAGTGACGATTGCCGAGGCGCTCTACGACGAGCTCGCCTCCCAGGGCCCGGCGGACGGCCCGCGCTTGCTGCAACGAGCCGTGCTTGCCCTCGGTGACGAGGGCGAGAGTCGAACCGTCGCGCGTGCGGCGTACCGGGCCTGGGTGCCGTGAAATTTGGTGGACACGCCGGCCATCCGTCAGACTCCTGGCGCGGCGAACGTACGGCGACCGAGTACGAACGACGCGAGCAGGCAGGACTGAGCATGCGCACCCCCACGAGCCTCCGATTCGAGCCACTCCATGCCTTGATGCTGGCAGCCGTCGCGCTGATCGGAGGTGGGTGCCCTGCGCAGCCCGACTGCCCGAGCTGTCGCTTCCGTAGCGCGAACTTCACCGTCGCACCGGAGGACGTGACTGGCCTGGTGTCTGCGCAGATGCACACCGAGATCAACCACGCGACCGGCGAGTGTCCCGGTCGAGGCGGGACCGAGGGCTGCGTCACGAACATCACCGAAGACATCACGTGCAAGGTGAAGACCGCGGGGAAGAAGTCGCAACCTCTTCCCGTGGCGTCTGGCGCCGGGGCGACACACAACGTCACGATCATCCTGCAGAAGGCCGTGCCGAAGACGATGCCGGCCGCCGTCGGGGACCCCACGACGAGTAGTCCGCCGCCCAGTCCGATCTGCCCGAAGCCTTGAATGTGGAGCGAGTTCCGGACCGTCCGTCTTGACGACGGGGGGGGGGACAGCGGCTAGCCTGAGTGCCTCGAAAGGATCGCTCATGCTTCACCGACGATCTTCCCTCCGTGTTCTCGGTCTCATGCTCGTTGCCTCTTTCGGACCCTAGTCGGCTGCGCAGATGCAGATGATCTCGAAGCCGAAGATGTCGGGATCGACGACGATGACATCGAGTTTCGTCCCGTCAGCAAAGCTTGCCCAAACTGTGAGTACCGCACGGCAACCTTCTCCGTCTCGGCGAGTGCCCTGAACGGGGGCACGATCAGCGCGGCGAAAATGACCACGGGTGTCACACACACGACGTGCCCGTACAGCGGCTATGCTTCGCCGTGCACGATGAACATGAGCTTCAGCGTGAAGTGCAAGACTTCCGGGGCCGGCACCTTCCAGATCGTGTACTCGCCCAACGGCTACACCACGGGAGCCAGCGGCTCTGGTTCTGTCGACGTGCTCGTCGCACTCCCGGGCGGCGGCACGATCGACTTTCTCAGTCGGTGCCACGATCGCGTCCCCGTCGACCACCGTCTTGCAAGACACGCCGTGTGGGGACACGGCGTGGCAGCAGCTCATCGACTAGCGTGCGGTCGGCGCTCACTGCTCTGCCAGCGTGGGCGCTGCCCGTAGACCCGCCGGTTTCTTCGTTTGCTCGCTTCGCTCCGGCACCATCTCCGGATGCAGACCGAGCGACGCGAGCTCCGTAGCACCGATCCCGCCGCCGCCGTGCGGATCTTCCTCGCCAAGAACGCCACCGAGGTGGGCATCCGTGCAGCCGTGGTCTCCGATCCCGCCGGCAACGTCATCGGCGGCGTCGGTGACTCCGAGCTCGATGCGCTCGCCAAGGCCGGGTGCTCGCTGCTCGAGGCGCGCGGCGTCGCCGAGCGCGAGCGCCTCCGTCGCCAGACACTCGTGCAGGTGCACGACCTCCACGTCACGCGCCTTCGCGTCGGCGTGAAGCGCTACGTCGTCACGTCGCTCGGTGCTCCGCTCGCCGCGGCCGATCGGCTCGGCGCTGCGCTCGGTCGCATCGTCGGCGCCTGAGCGCCCGCGCGACTTTCCGCCACGCGGAAACTCGTCGCCTCCGAGCGGCTCGGGGGCTTCGGTCTTCGCGCTCCGGGAAGCTCGCGCCGCCCGAGCCCGGCGAATCGGGCTCGGAGGCCGCGAGATTCACCGTTTGGGGAAACTCGGGCAGCGGCAGTCGGCTCGGAGGCCGCGAGTTTCCCTCTCGAGGAAATTCGCGGGGCCCGCCCCAAGCTCGCCGTCAGCTCCCGCTCGCGTTGGCCCGCCCGAGCCCCGCCCGAGCCCCGCTCGCGTTCGGCCGAGCCCCGCTCGAGCCCAGCTCGCGTTCGGCCGAGCTACTTGCCCTTGTACTCCATCATGCCGCGCATCGCCGCGCCGGCCTCCGCCGCGATCTCCTGCTGCTCGACGAACTTCTCGTGGCAGTCGGGACACAGCTTGCGCGTCCGCCCCTCGTCCTTCACACGCACGAGCTCGTCGGACTCTTCGCCGCACTCTTGGCATTCCATGGCACCCCGATCTTGACGCGACGCACGCCCACTCGGCAAGCCCTCGAATCCGTGCGCGCAGGATCACCGCTCATCGTCGTTCGCACCGTCGTCGTCGTCCGCGCCGGTCGTCTCGCCCGCCGTGCCGTGCAGCGCCTCGAGCTCGATCTCGACGCTGGGCGCCGCGTAGGTCACGACCTCGGAGTTGATGGTCGGATCCGTCGACGAGCTGCCTTCGCCGCTGCTCGAGCCGCTCGTGTCGGAGCTGTCCATCGTCGACTTCCCCGCGTCATCGTCGTTCGTCGAGCGATCCGAGCAGGCCGCGAGCGCGAGCCCGAGCAACAACACCGCCCGTCCGCCCACGAGCGGCGCCACACCATGGCGATGCGGCGCGGCGCAGAATGGACAGCGCGAGGTCTCCGCCAACAGGTGGCGGCCGCAGCGATGGCAAGGCGTCATGGGCATGGCTTCTCTCCTGGTCGTCACGAGTCTATCGGCGAGGCCGTCGGGGCGCGTTGCGGTCGTCCGGGCCCAGCCGAGCATCCGCGATCCGCTCGACCTCCGCCACGAAGGCCATCGGGTTGCCGTCGAGGTCGCTCCACTCGCCGCCGCAGTGGCTGAGCGAACCCTCGAGCACGATCGCATCGTCGCGCTCCACGAGGATGCCGTGCGCCGTGCCACCCGTGCAGCCGGCACCGTCGGTCGGGTGCTCCGCCGGGCGCACGCGTTGCTGCGCGAGCGAGCCCAAGAGCCCATCGAGCACCGCCGCATCGATCGGCGCGCGACGATCGTCGAGCAGCGTGCCGTAGCTGTCGACGACGCGACGGATCTCCGCGCGCGTGATCGTGATCGTGTGGCTGCGATGACCGGGCGGCGGCACCGAGCTGTCGTGGAATCGCACCACGATCACCTCCGAGTCCGCGGCGATCGCCTCCGCCCCTGGGTCGCCCGCGGGTCGAGTCGGCGGTGCGTCGCGCCCGGCACAGCCGAGCGCGAGCACGAGCCCGGTGATGCAGGCGAACAGGCGCAGGCGGTCGTGGCGCGCGGACATCGGAGCCTTCGATGGGAGCAGTGGTCCCCGGCCATGAATCGATTCCCCGTCCGGCGAGGGATGAGCCGAACGGGTAGGGTGATGTCGTCAGCAGCCGGGGGGTACGGCGGTGCGAGCTCGATTACGACAGGCGATCACGGTAGGGCTCTCGCTCGCCGGCTGCAGCGACCGGGCGGTCTCAGACGATGGCTCGGGCGCCGACGACGAGTCCACGGGCGCGACGACGACCAACGACACCGCGAGCTCCGGGCCGTCGACGACGTCGTCGACGGGCGGTGGCGTCACCTCGATCGCGCCCGAGAGCAGCGGCGGCGAGTCCGAGGTCGACAGCGGTGACGACGACACGCCGACCTTCGACGTCGGTGGCGTGGATCCGGACACCGGCGAGATGCCGTCGCCGGTGTGCGACGGCCCGATGCCGCCGGCCAGCGCGTGCGCGACCGGCCCGACGCCCGAGCATCCCCAGTGGGTGACGAGCTGCGTGCCCGCGGGCGCCGACGGACAGTGCCCCGCGCCCGATGCACCCGAGGTCGGAGCGGCGCTCGACATGTGCACCTGGGACTCGCACGCTCGCGAGTGCGGCAGTGGTGTCGACGACGCGTGCGGGAGCACGAGCATGCTCGGGGACACGTGCTGCTACTGGGCGCCGTACGACGGCCCGCAGTGCCCCGGCCGCCCTTTCCACGTCGACGGCCACGATCGCGTCGCGACGCTCGCACTGCGCGAAGACTGGTGCGCGCCGCAGCGCGAGCTCGAGCACGATCCGGCGCTCGCCGAAGCGTGGCTGTTCGACGCGCGCCACGAGCACGCCGCGATCGCCTCGTTCGCCCGCTTCGCGATGCAGCTGCTCGCCCTCGCCGCTCCGCCGCGCTTCGTCGCCGGTGCCGTGCAGGCCGCGAACGACGAGCGCGAGCATGCGCTGCTGTTCTTCGGGCTCGCGCGCGCGACGGGTGGCACCGCGATCGGCCCCGGTTCGCTCGACGTCGCCGGCTCGCTCGCGCGCGCCGACGATCCGATCCACGTCGTCACCGCGACCGTGCGCGAGGGCTGCATCGCCGAGACGATCTCCGCGCTGCAGCTGCAGCGCGCGCTCGAGACCGCCACGGATCCCGAGCTCCGCGCCGCACTCGCGCGCGTGCTCGACGAGGAGCTGCGCCACGTCGAGCTCGCGTGGTCGTTCGTCGCATGGGCCTGGGCGAAGGGCGGCGAGCGCCTGCGCTCCGCGGTCCGGCTCGCGTTCGCCGACGCCGATCGCTGCATCCCGCGCGGCCCCGACGTCGAGCCCGCCCCGCACCGCGCCGCGGCGTGGCGAGCGAGTGGCCGACTCACCCGCGCCGACGCGCACAGGGTCGCGCTCGATGCGATCCGCCGCATCATCGTGCCCGCCGCGTGCGAGCTGTTCGCGCGCGCACCCGAGCCGCAGCCGGCGCTCGCGCTCTAGCGAACGCGCAGGCCGCCGATCAGGCCGCGCCGGTCAGAGCATGCCTTCGCGGCGCAGGATCGCGACCACGCGCTCGGTGTACTCCAGCGAGTCGGCGTGCGTCAGGTGCGACCACTCCGGGCACTCGTACGCGAGCTCCGGGTAGTCCTCGAACGTGATCCCCGGCGCGCCCGTCTCCGCGAGCAGCCGGTCCCAGAACTTCTCGCGCGGGGCGTAGCGCTGCTCGAGCTCGCGCACGCCACCGCTGCTCGGGTCCTGCACGAAGATCACCCGCCCGCCGCGCGACGTGATCGCGGCGACGTTCTTGCTCGCCTGCGCGAGGATCTCGTTCCACGAGTCCGCGAACATCTTCGCCCACTGCTCGTCGGTGAAGACCGGTGGCTTCGGCGGCGGGGTCATGAGCGGCAGCCAGATCTGCTGGATGCGCTGCAGCTCGGCCGGATCCGCCTCGACCCACTCCTTGATCCGCGTGCGTCGCTCGAGATCCGTGCGCGCGAACGAAGGCGGCAGCTGCTTGGGCACCTGCGCATCCGGACGATTCGCGAGCTCGATCCGGCCGAGCAAGGCCGGCAGCGCGAGATCCTGGCCGTGGATCAACGCGAGGTGGCCCTGCAGCCACAGCGACAGCGGTCGCTCCCACGCATCCGCGGGCGACCACGCGTGGTACTTCCGCACCAGCTTCTTCGGGGTCTCGACCGGCGGCCCTACCGGCACCGCGAACAGTCCCGGCACGACGCCCACGATCGTGGTGCCGGCGTAGCTCTCGTCCTCGGCCAGATCCGTGAAGATCGGCATCGGGCTCGAGCCCTCCTTCGCGAGCTGCAGCGGCCGGGGTCCGCCCAGCTCGGACTGCAGCGTGTCGAGGTCGAGGTCGAACATCGTGCGCGACGAGCCGACCAGCACGATCTGCTCCTTCGTCGCGCCCTCGGCGGCCTGGCGCAGCGGCACCCACAGGTTCGGCCCGTCCTCGTAGTCGGGGAGGTAGCCGTGGGCTCGCACCGCGCGCTCCCACCAGGCCAGCACCGCGAACGCGAGCACGAGCGCGACCGCGGCCATCGAGAGCCACGCGCGCTGCGGGATGTCGCGATGGATCTCGTGCGCGCGCGGATCAGAACTGGAAGTAGATGAAGGCATCGCCCCCTCCTTGCACGAGCACGATGGCGATCGCCATCGCGGTCCACAGCAACGTGAGCAGCACGGCCGGCATGCGGGCGGCGACGACCTCGACGCGAGTGTTCCGCATCGCGATGTGCACGCCGACGAGGACACCCATCACGCCGACGACCTTCACGATCGACAGCGTGGTGAGGATCGGGGGCGCCGGGATCGCGCCCAGCATCGACGCCACGATCATCGCCGAGCCGGGCAGGTCGCGCGCACGGAAGAACACCCACGCGAGGCACACGAGCGCGAAGGTCAGCACGCCGACCGCGAAGCGCACGGGCGCGCTGCGGGCCCACGCCGCGTCGCCGACTGCCCGCGTGATGCGGCGCTCGGCCACGAGATAGAGGCCGTGCAGCGTGCCCCACACCACGAAGTTCCACGACGCGCCGTGCCACAGCCCGCCCAGCACCATCGTGGCCATGAGCGCGAACGCGGTGCGGCGGCGGTTGCCGCCGAGCGGGATGTACAGGTAGTCGCGCAGCCAGGTGGACAGCGAGATGTGCCAGCGTCGCCAGAAGTCGCGCAGCCCGACCGCGGCGTAGGGGAAGCGGAAGTTGTCGACGAGGTGGAACCCGAAGCAGAGCGACGCCCCGATCGCGCAGATCGAGTAGCCGGCGAAGTCGCAGAAGATCTGCCCGGCGAACGCGACGACGCCGAGCCACGAGTCGAGCTGCGACGTCGGGCCCTGGCTGCCGAACACCTGGTCCGCGGTGTCGGCGAGCAGGCCGTCGGCGAGCACCATCTTCTCGAACAGGCCGAGCGTCATCAGGAACAGGCCCCAGCCGAGCGCGCGGGCCTCGACGAAGCGCTCGCGCTCGAGCTGGTAGAGGAAGTCGGCCGCGCGCACGATCGGGCCGGCCACGAGCTGCGGGAAGAAGCTGACGAACACCGCGAAGTCGAGGAACGAGCGCACCGGCTTCAGATCGCGGCGGTACACGTCGATCGTGTAGGACAGCGTCTGGAACGTGTAGAACGAGATGCCGACCGGCAGGATGATGTCGGGCGTCGCGGGGTGCCAGTCGACGCCGACCGCCTGCGCGAGCGCGACGAAGTTCTCGAGCAGGAACTCGCCGTACTTGAAGAACCCCAGCAGGCCGAGGTTGCCGACCAGGCTCACCATCAGGTACGCGCGCCGCGAGCGTTGGTCCTCGCTCGCGGCCATGCGCTGCGCGGCCCAGTAGTCGATGACCGACGAGAACAGCAGCAGGAGGACGAACGGCGGGTTCCAGGCCCCGTAGAACACGTAGCTGGCGACGAGCAGCAGCACCTTCTTCGCCGGCCAGCTCGGCAGCACTCGGTAGAGCCCGAGCACCACCACGAAGAAGACGACGAAGACGAGCGAGTTGAAGACCATCAGAGCCCGTCGTCGAACTCGGCGGCGGGCACCAGCAGGACGCCCGACATCGGCGCGACGCTGAGATCGAGCGTCCCGTCCTCTGCGACCACCGCACGCAGCTCACCGTCCGACAGCACGTCGATCATCTCGGTGCCGGGTGGAGCGGTGACCACCATCGCGTGGTCCTCGAAGCGCGTCGTGCTGGGGTGCACCTGGTTGCTGTTCAGCACGACGATGGCATAGCTGCCCCCGGCATCGCCGCCCAGGCGCTCGAACGCGAAGATCCCGGCATCGGCCTCGTCGCCGGTGTGGTCGGTCGCGAACACGACCTGCACACCGCCGCGACGCAGCGAGCGATAGTGCCCGCGGATCTTCGCGAGCCGGGCGATCCACTCGTAGGTCGGGTGCGTGACGTCGTAGCCCGAGTCCCACAGCCGCTCGCGGTTCGCCGGGTCGTTGCCGCCGTCGAAGCCCTGCTCGGTGCCGTAGTACACGCACGGGATGCCCTGCGCCGTGAACGAGAAGAGCAGCGCGTTGTGCAGCAGCGCTCGCGCCTCCTTCGTGGGCCGGTCGCGCACGTTGTAGAGGAAGCGCGTGACGTCGTGGTTGTCGAGGAAGTTGATCGGCATGTCGCGCGGCGCGACGCCGATGCCACCCTCGTTCGGGGCGTCGCCCCAGTTCGTGAGGCGATCGTTCCACAGCGTCGCGATGCGATCGGTCGACTGTGCGGCCGTGAACACGTCGCGGATCGCCTGGAAGTGCTGCGAGAAGTAGAACACGCTGTCGAGCTGATCGCCGGTGAGCGGCGCGCCGTCGGTGACGCACGCGGCCTCGTCGGCGAGCTGCTGGTCGTCGGGCGGATCGGGCGTCCAGGTCTTGCCCAGGAACCGCGCGAGGTCCTCGGTGCCCTGGATGTCGTGCTTGGTGAAGCTGCCGAGCAGCGCGTCGCGCCCGTCGAACACCTCGCCGAACATCAAGAAGTCGTGCTTGCCGCGCTCGGCCAGCCGCGCGCGCACGCGCTGCGTGAAGAAGCGCCAGAACGCGTACTCGACGTGTTTCACCGTGTCGATGCGGAAGCCGTCGATGTCGGTCTCCTCGACCCAGCGCGCGAACTCCTCGACGAACATCTGCTTCGTGTCGCAGCGCGAGGTGTCGATGTCCTTCAGCCCGCCGGGGAAGTCGCCGTGCAGCAGCTGATCGGGGTCGTCGAAGTCGTACGTGCGACCCTTGCGGTTGTAGGCCGCGGGATCCTGCAGGAGCTCCGGCTCGGGCGGGATGTGGCCGGTCTTCGGATCGTACTGGAACACGATCGGCGCCGGCCCGGCCTCGCCGAGCGACGTGAACGCCTGCACGCCGCGCGGATCGAAGTCGGGATCGTATTCGGTGTAGTGCCGCGTCGGATTGACCCCGCTGCCGTTGCCCTGGAAGTTGATGTCGGGCACGCCGTTCAGGTTCATGTCGTAGTAGAAGGCCTGCCCCATGTGGTTGGTGACGATGTCGACCACCACCAGCATGTCGCGATCGTGGGCGGCCGCGACCAGCGAGCGCAGCTCGCCGATGTCGCCGAAGTGGGCATTGAGCTCGCCGAGATCCTGCGCCCAGTAGCCGTGGTAGCCGTCGACGTTCGCGTCGGTCTCGACGTTCTTGATGATCGGCGAGATCCACAGCGCCGTGACCCCGAGGTTCTCGAGGTAGGGCAGGCGCTGCTCGAGCCCGCGCCAGTCGCCGCCCTGGTAGCGCGCGAGATCGTCGAAGCGCACGCCGTAGTCGTTCGACACGTCGCCGTTCGCGAAGCGATCGACCAGCACCTGGTAGATGATCTGATCGCGCCAGTCGTCGACGTGGCTGGCGAGCTCCGGCGGCTGCTCGAGGTCGCCGAAGTCCATGCACCCGGTCGGCATCGTGGAGAGCGCGGCGAGCGAGGTGACGAGGGCGAGGCGTCGCATGGGAGCTAGTCGCGGAAGTAGCTGGTGGAGCCGAACCACCACTCGGCTCCGAAGCCGATGAAGTGATCGACCTTGCGCAGCGCGAACACGTCGTCGGCGGGATAGAGCCGCTGCGCGCCGGCATCGCGGATCGACGCGAGGTAGATGAGCCGGATGTGCGGCCGCGCGTAGTTGCCCCGACCCGCGGGGGTCAGGAACGGCACGAGCCCGATGCGACCCATCTGCGCGAACTGGGGCTTCTGTCCGTCGCCGTCGGGCACGAGCACGCCACGGCGCTGCGCCTGGTAGCTGCCCTCGAGCGAGAGCCCGGCGATCTTGCCGAACCACACCGTGGGCCGAACGATGACGATGCCCTCGCCCAGATCGTCGACGTCGAGCCCGGGGCTCGCGTTGCGGAACGATCGCCAGTAGGAGCCGGCGAGCAGGCCGAACGGGCCCACCTCGTAGTTGCCGCTGGCCGCGACCACGATCTCGCGTGCGCCCTTGCTGGTGCGATCGGTGGCGAGCCGTGACGGCGCATTGAACTCGCCGTAGGCCGCAAGCCCACCCGCGTAGCGGAACACGAGGTTGAGGTGCGTGCTGCGCTTGCCGCTGAACAGCCCGAGCTGCGTGCCGACCACGAAGCCCTGGTCGCGCGGCAGGTTCTCGTACTGCTGCGTCTCGCGCTCGCGCTGCGCCGACGCGGTGAAGTGCATCTCGCCGTAGAGCACCGGCTTGAACCCACCGCTCTCGCCGATCGGGATGATGTGGCTGATCTTCGCGCTCGAGATCGACTTCTGGCGGTCGGCGATGCGCACCGTGCTGTCGCCGATCTGGCCCAGCGGTCGCGGCCGCGTCGCGTCCTGGTAGAAGAACGCGTTCTGCGGCTGGTTCACGCCGGAGTGCAGCTTGAGCACGAGGTTCGGCACGAACTCGTAGGAGAGCCCGCCGCCGAGCGTGTTGAGGTTGTCGAGCGGCCAGAAGTTCAGCAGGTAGATGTCGTCGCCGCGGTACATCCGCGAGCCCGCCCACACCTTCAGGTTCTTGAGCCCGAGCCCCGACTCCTCGATGTAGAGGTTGCGCACCGCGAGCTTCGCGTTGAACTGCGCGTCGTAGTGGAAGATGGGATTGCCGAGCGCGACGGTGGCGACGACGCGCGTGTAGGCGCCGGTCTCCTCCCAGTAGTCCTCGCGGCGCAGCTCGAGCTCGGCGTAGTTGCTCTCGTCGAGCCGGGAGCCGAACGCGACGAAGTCGGCGTCGCGGCCAGCACGTCCGCGATGATCGCCGCCGGCGACGACGCGGCCGTACGAGCCGAAGTGGAAGCCCTCGGCGTAGTCGGGCGTGCGGTTGTCGGCGGAGTCGCCCGCGCCGCCCTTGTGCCCGGCCTTCACCGGGGCGCTGGGCGTCGCCGGCTTCGTCGCGGTGGTGGGCTCCGTGGGTCGCGCCTGCTCCTGCGCTTGCCGTGCATCGATCTGCTCGAGCCGCTTCTCGAGCTCGTCGACGCGCTTGCGCAGGGCGTCCACCTCGGCGTCGTCCGTGGTCGGCGGTCGCTCGGGCTCGGGCTCGGCGGTCGGCGCGGGCTCGCTGGGCGGCGTGTCGGTGGCCGGCTCGGCCGCACGCACCGGCGACGCGCCGGCGAGCCACACCGAGACGGCGAGCGAAGCAGGAGCGAGAGCGATGCGCGGCCGGACCACGTTCGAACCGGCGCGGACTATCACCCGGATCGCCGGCCGGCGACAACCGGGTTGCGGCGACCATGCCCACGGTTGGCGTCTGCCGCTGCGCCAACCTCGTTGGCGTGGTGCGAGACGAATGCGGGCGCGGGGAACCTGGCCCGCTGGCACGGCGTGTGTACTCGACAGGAAGGGCGGCGCATCGATGGATGGGCGCCGCGAGGGAGATCGTCATGTCCAGCACGCGTCGCATCGGCGCGCTGGTGAGCTCGTGCGCAGTCGCATTCGGGCTCACCGCGTGTATCGAACATCCGCTCAAGCCCGTGGAGTACGACAGCGAAGGGGTCGGGAGCGGGAATCTACCGCTCTCGCTCAATCGCGACGTCGACATCCTGTTCGTCATCGACAACTCGGGGTCGATGGCCGAAGAACAGGCCACGCTCGCACGCAACTTCGAGCAGTTCATCGCGGTGCTCGAGCGCGAGGACGTCAACGCGAACTACCGCATCGCGATCACGACCACGGACAACGGGAACGCGGCGTATTGCGGCGAGACCGGGCGGGAGGCGGGGCGGCTGCAGCTGCAGAGCTGCCTCGGGCGCATGTCCGAGTTCACGTTCCACGACGAGAGCCACTTCGCCGAGGCGTGCGAGGCCGTGTGCGACCACGACGAGATCGAGGTGACGCCCACGACGACGCTCGAAGACCCGGAGGAGAAGGCGCGCCCGTGGATCGAGCGCACCGGCACGCGCACCAACCTGCCCGAGGGCGTGACCACGACCGACGCGTTCGAGTGCTTCGGTCCACAGGGCATCGCGGGCTGCGGCTTCGAGTCGACGTTGGAGTCGATGCGGCTGGCGTTCCAGCGCGCCCAGAACGCGGACGAGAAGAGCTACGGGTTCATGCGACCGAACGCGTTGCTCGCGGTCGTGATCGTCACCGACGAGGAGGATTGCTCGGGCCGCAAGGACGCGGAGTACGCGACCGTGTGGCGCCCCGACGGCAACAAGGTGTTCTGGAGCGAGGAGAACCAGGACCAGTCGCAGCCGACCTCCGAGGTGTGCTGGTACGCGGGTGTCGAGTGCAGCGGTGGGCCCGGCAGCTACGAGGAGTGCCATCCCGTCGATTTGGGGATCGACGGCGAGCCCACCGACCCCGAGCACTCGGTGCTCTACAGCGTGCAGACGTACATCGACTACGTGCAGGGGCTCGAGGACGACAAGCGCAGGTTCGATCCCGCCGCCGAGGTGCTGGTGGCCGTACTCGCGGGCGTGCCGAGCGGCTACGAGCGCGGCGACTCGGAGATCGCGTTCCACGACGGCATCGGCGACGACGCGCAGTTCCAGCTCGAGAACGGCATCGGGCCCGGCTGCGAGAGCAGCTACGGGCGCGCGGTTCCGCCGGTGCGTCTGCGGGCGTTCGCCGACGCCTTCGCGCTCGAGGACGAGAGCGCCGAACGCAACCTGTACTCGGTGTGCGAAGAGGACTACTCACCGGCGCTCGATCAGATCGCGGAGGCGATCGGACGCCAGCTGCGGCCGGCATGCATGACGAGCTGCGTCGCCGACGTCGATCCGATCGCCCAGGGCCTGAATCCGAGCTGCACGCTGGAGGAGCAGTGGCAGGACGCGCGGGGCAAGACGCAGACCGGCAAGATCCCGCGCTGCGAAGGTACCAACGCGGATCCACAGGTCCCCGCGGACGCCGACGTCTGCTGGCGCATGCTCACCGATCCGAACCCGACGGACGACGCCGACCTCTCCGACGACATGCACGACACCTGCGCGAAGGAGGGCTGGAACCTCGAGTTCGACATCGTGCGAACTCCGGCGGGCGAACGCGACGGCTACTCGAGCGTGACCGCCGACTGCGTCGTCTCGCAGCAGAAGGACGTCGACTGCCCCGATCACGTGGAGTGACGCACGCTCAGCGCTGCCGTGTGGGGCGGTTGTTGCCCAGCACGCGCAGCAGTGCGTCGAGATCGACCGGTTTGACGAGGTGGTGGTCGAAGCCGGCCGCGAGCGCGCGCTCGCGGTCGGCGGCCTGCCCGTAGCCGGTGAGCGCGACCACCGTCATCGGGTGCAGGTCGCTCTGGCTGCGGAGTCGGCGTGCGACCTCGAAGCCGTCGATGCCGGGCAGCCCGATGTCGATGAGCGCCACGGCCGGTCGCACCGACTCGATCAGCGCGAGGCCGGACAGGCCGTCGCGTGCGCCATGGCAGTCGAAGCCCTCGGCGCACAGGAGCGCGCAGAGCAGCTCGCGGCTGTCCTCGTTGTCCTCGATCACCACGATGCGCGAGCCCGGCGGGCAGCGGTCGGGACCGGCGGGTCCCCGCTCGTCGGTGCTCGGCAGCGGGTCGGCCGCGAGCGGCAGGCGCACGTCGAACTCGCTGCCGTGGCCTTCGCCGTCGCTGCGCACGCAGACGGAGCCGCCGTGCATCTGCACGAGCGAGCGCACCAGCGTGAGCCCGACGCCGAGGCCGCCCTCGGAGCGATCGAGCGTGCGATGCGACTGCACGAACAGGTCGAACACCTTGTCGAGCATGTCGTTGGGGATGCCCATGCCGTCGTCGCGGACGCGGATCACCGCGTCCTCCTTGTCGCGACGCACCTCGAGCAGCACGTGGCCGCCGCGCGGGGTGTACTTCGCGGCGTTGCTCAGCATGTTGACCTGGATCTGCTGCAGGCGCGCCGGATCGCCGTTGACCCACAGCGCCGTGGGTGCGAGCTCGACCGCGAAGGTGAGGCCGCGCGCGTCCATCAGCGAGCGCACGGCGTCGGCGGCATCGCGGGCGACCGCGACGATGTCGACCGTGCTGCGGCGCAGCTCGATCTTGTCCTGCGTGACGCGGCTGGCCTCCAGCAGATCGTCGAGCAGACGCGCCATCTGCTGCGACTGCCGCTCGAGCGTGCCGAGCATGCGCTGGCGCTGGTCGCCGGAGCTGCCGTCGCGCAGCATGCCGGTCGCCATCACGATCGCGCCGAGCGGGTTGCGCAGCTCGTGCGAGAGCATCGCGAGGAACTGATCGCGCCGCCGCACCGCGAGCTCGATCTCCTGCTCGTTGCGCTTCTGCTCGGTGATGTCGCGCAGCACGCCGATGATGCCGACCACGCGGCCCGCCCGATCGCGCAGCGGGATGCGGGTGGCGAGGTCCCAGCCGTCGCTGCCGTCGGGACGACTGCGGCGATCGAGGGTGTAGAGCTCGGGCTCACCGGAGCGGATCACCCGGTCGTCGCGGTCGCGCAGCGAGCGGGCGAGCTGCGCGTCGAACATGTCGAACGAGGTCTTGCCGACGAGGCGCTTCGCATCGGCCATGCCGCAGCGGCTGGCCATCGCCCGGTTCGCGCGGATGTAGCGACCCCGCGTGTCGGAGAAGTAGATCGCGTCGGGCACGCTGTCGAGCAGGCTCTCGAGCAGGTAGCGCTCGTGGAACAGTGCGTCCTCGGCCGCCTTGAGCCCGCTCGTGTCGATGATGGTGAGCACGACGCCGTCGACGGCACCCTGGGCGCGGTAGGGCAGGATGCGCAGGAACAACGTGCGCCCCTGACCGTCTCGCAGCTCGCGCTCGATGCGTTCGCCCGACGCGAGCACCTGCCGCAGATCGTTCATGAGCTCGGGGTGATCCATCCCGTGCGTGAAGGTCTCGATGGGGCGGCCGACGTCCTGCGGCAGGAGGTTGAACACCTCGCCGATCTGCGGAGTCAGTCGGCGCACGCGCAGCCGGTTGTCGAGGAAGATCGTCGCGATGTCCGTCGACGCCAGCAGGTTGTCCATGTCGTTGGTGAGCTCGGTGAGCTCCTCGATCTTGCGCTGGTACTCGGCGTTGACGGTGTAGAGCTCCTCGTTGACGCTCTGCAGCTCCTCGTTCGTGCTCTGCAGCTCCTCGTTGGACGCGAGCAGCTCCTCGTTGGCGGCCTGCAGCTCCTCGTTGCTGGTCTCGAGCTCCTCGATCGCCGCCTGCAGGTTCTCGCGCGTGTAGGTGAGCTCGGCCTCGAGCGCGACCATCTGCTCGTGCGGCACGCCGTCCATGTCGATCTCCGACTGGTGCGACGGCTCGGGCCTGGGCTCGACCTCGAGGCGCTCGAAGCCGATGAGCAGGTGCGGCGCGGCGCCCGACGGCGTCATCGCGCGCTTGATCGTGACGCGATAGGGATGCTGGCCGTCGTCCTCGGTGATGCGGACGCCCGTGAACACGACGCCGGCGGGATCGCGGGCGGCTCGCTTGAGCCCACCGACGAGCGCCATCTTGAGCTCGTCGTCCACCAGCTCGAGCACGTCGAGCCCCTGACGACCGTCGCGGGGGCGTACGAAGCGGCTCGCGCCCGCGAACGCATGCACCAGCTCGCCGCGCTCGTTGACGAGCAGGCTCGGCGGCATGTGCTCGGCGAGCAGCGCGTCGTAGGTGTCGAGCAGCTGCGCGAGCGAGTGACGCGAGACCGTGCGTCCGCCCGTGAGCGCCGGGTCGAGCGTGCGCACCGGCTGCAGTCGCGTCTCGACCGGCGTGCGCACGTCGCTGTGCTTGCGGAACAGTCGCCAGTGGCCCTCGATGGTCTCGAAGTCGCGGATGAGCAGGCCCGGGCTCTCGCTCGGCCCGAGCAGCACCATGCCGCCACGGTTGAGCGCGAAGTGGAACAGGCTCAGCACCTTCTGCTGCGCGGCCGGCTGCAGATAGATGAGCATGTTGCGGCAGCTGATCAGATCGACGCGCGTGAACGGCGGGTCCTTGATCACGTTGTGGGGCGCGAACACCAGCAGCTGCCGGAGATCCGGGATCACCTGGTATGCGTTGCCGACCTTGCGGAAGTAGCGGGCGAGTCGCTCCGGCGAGACGTTCGCGACCGACTGCTCCTCGTAGACGCCGCGCGCAGCGAAGTCGAGCGAGCCCCGGTGCACGTCGGTGGCGAACACCTTGACGGGGCGACCACCGGGCAAGCCCGCGCCGAGCTCGTGCAAGAGGATCGCGATCGAGTAGGCCTCTTCACCGGTGGCACAGCCCGCGACCCACACCCGCAGCGGCTTGTCGATCGGCTGCAGCTTCAGCAGCTCGGGCAGCACGCGATGCTGCAGCAGCTCGAACGCGTCTTCGTCGCGGAAGAATCGCGTCACGCCGATGAGCAGGTCGCGGTAGAGGATGTCGAGCTCTTCGCGTTCGTTGCGGAGGCGCGCGACGTAGTCGTCGATGTCCTCGACCCGCGACATCTGCAGCCGCCGCTCGATGCGACGGGTGACCGTGCTCGGCTTGTAGTCCTTGAAGTCGAGCCCGAACTCCGACTGCAGCATCTGGTAGACGGCGGCCATGCCGTGCTGGGTGGGCAGCGGCGTGCTCGGCTCCGCGGTCCAGCCGTGCCGCACGTGCTCGAGCAGCACCTCCGGCATCGCTTCGGGTGCGAGCACGTGGGTCGCCACGCCCGACGCACGCGCCGTCTTCGGCATGCTGTCGAACTGCGCACTCTCGGTGTCCTGTACGAGCACGAGCCCGCCCGCTTCGTGCACGTCGCGGATGCCACGCGAGCCGTCGGTGCCGCCACCGGAGAGCACGATGGCGATCGCCCGCGAGCCGCAGTCCTGCGCGAGCGAGCGGAAGAACACGTCGATCGGCAGCGTCAGCTCCTGCCCGAGATCGCGCTCGGACAAGAGCAGGCGGCCGCCGGCGATGATCATCTCCTTCTTGGGCGGGATGAGGTAGACGTGATCGGGCTCGATCGCCATCTGGTCCTCGACCAGGGTGATCGGCAGCTTGGTGCGCCGCGCCAGCAGCTCGTCCATCAAGCTGCGGAAGTCGGGCGAGAGGTGTTGGATGACCACGAAGGCCATTCCGGTGTCCGTCGGCAGCTGGGCGAAGAAGCGCTCGAGCGCTTCGAGGCCGCCGGCCGAGGCCCCGATGCCCACGACGTAGGGGGCCGACCGATCCTTGGCGGAGGAGCTTGGGGTGTCACCGGATTCGCGCGTCACGGCCGAGTTCCTGTGGAAGGGGCGAGTGCAGCGCCCATGCCAGAGCCCGGGGGCTCCGATCAGGCGGCCTCGCGCACAGGGGGTGTGCGGCACGGCCTCGCCGTGTCAACTCCGCACGTTGCGGATCGGGAACTGTCACCGAACACAGGTCAGCTCGTATCGGACCTCGACCACCGGGGGTCCCCACGGCGCCCCTGGCTGGCGTTCGACCTCGACGAAGCCGTGTCGCTGGTACAGAGCCGCGGCGGCGGCCAGCGCGTCGAACGTCCACAGGAGCACGCGCCGGCACGCCCGCTCGCGCGCATGCTCGAGGGTGCGCAGGACCAGCGCCTGGCCGAGACCCCGACCCCGGAGGTGGGGCTCGAGCAGGAACCACCGGAACTGGCCGACCCCGGGCTCGGGATGGCACATCGCGACGCTGCCCGCGAACCGGTCGCGCTCGCGCACGATCCAGAAGCGCGGGGCGAGCTCCCCCGTGACGAGCGCGGCCTCGCCGACGCCCTTCGCGACGTAGGCCTCGAAGCGGTGATCGAGCCCGTACTCGGCGCGGTAGAGCCGACCGTGCTGCTCTGCGATGCAGCCGAGCTCACCCGCGCGCACCTCACAGTCGATCGTGATGTCCTGCATCGGCGCCATCGTGGCGGATGTTAGCCTACGCGCGCGATGACGACAGCGGCGAGCCCGTGGATCGCTTGGCTTCGTTGTCCTCGCTGCGCGGGCGCATGCGAGGGCCCGCCGCCGATGTGTCGCGCGTGCGGGTTCGAGTATCCCTCGCGCGGTGGGATCCCCTGCGTCGTCGCGCGTCCGCACGAGCTGTTCGACACGTGGCGCTTCCGTCTGCACGAAGCTGCGCGCGCGCTCGAGGACACCCGCGCCCGCGTCGTCGCCGAGCTCGCGACCTCCGAGCTGCACGAGCGCACGCGTGCACGGCTCGAGCGCATCGCCGCGGGGGTCACCGAGCACCGTGCACGGCTGCTCGCGCTCCTCGCCGAGGACGGCATCACCCCTGCGCCGCGCACCAAGGCCGATCCGCCCGGGGTCCCCGGCGAGGACTCGATCACGTCCTACTACCACCAGATCCATCGCGACTGGGGCTGGGAGGACGACGGCAGCCGAGAGATGGACGCCGCGCTGCACGAGGTCGCGTCCGTGCTGCAGGGCGCCGCACCGCTCGGCGACACGCTCGTCATCGGTGCCGGCGCGTGCCGCTTGCCCAGCGACGTGCATGCGCGCTTCGGTGGCGCGACCACGATCGCGATCGACATCAACCCGCTACCGATGCTGGTCGCACGGCGCGTGCTCGCGGGCCAGACTGTCGCGCTGCTCGAGCTGCCGGTCTCACCCGGCGACGGGGAGCACGTCGTGGTCGATCGCCCGCTGCGTGCGCGCGGACCCGTGCCGCCCGGCTTCGTGCAGCTGTTCGCCGACGGCCTCGAGCCCCCGTTCCGCGAGGGCAGCTTCGACACCGTGTTCACGCCCTGGTTCGTGGATCAGGTGCCCGCCGACATGGCGATGTTCTTCCCGATCGTGCATCGGCTGCTGCGGCCCGGTGGTCGGTGGTTGAACACGGGGCCGCTGCTCTACCACCCGCACCACACCCAGCGGGCGCATCGCTATCCGTACGACGAAGTGCTCGAGCTCGTCGGCGCTGCGGGCTTCCGGATCGAACGGCACCGGCGCGAGCGGCTGCTCTACATGCAGTCGCCCGCGTGCAGTCAGGGGCGCACCGAGGCCGTGCTGACGTTCGTCGCGACGCGGGTCGAACGGGTCGCGCCACCCGCCGCGGCGCAGGAACCGGCGTGGCTCGCCGATCCTCACGCGCCGATCCCCCGCTGGGATGCGCTCGCCGACTACGCCGCGCCGCATCCGTTGTTCGCTGCGGTGGCTGCGGCGATCGACGGTCGTCGCAGCGCCTCGGACATCGCGGCGCTCCTCGTCGCGCGCAACGGGTTGCCCGCCGATGCGGCCCAGGGCGGAGTGCAGGCCTGCTTGCGCGAGATCTGGCGCGCGAGCGGCCCTCGCGAGTGATCGAGCGCGAGGGCCCACTGTGCGCCCTCGCGCGACAACTTCGCACGATTGCCCCCCATCGGCAGTGCGCTAGGTTGGCGATGACGAGGCGCCATGCGCTACCACCAGACCGCCGACAACATCTTCTACGACGTCCCCGCGGAGAACAACTGGCGGATCTCGGCCGCCGAGCTGCGGGGCCTCTTGATCTCCACCGCGGGCTTCATCGTGTTCGTCGCGATCTTCGCGTTCGTGGCGTTCGGCGACAGCCTCGTCGCGCCGTAGGCTCATCGTCGCGGGCGCTGCAGGCGATGCCGCGCGATGCGATAGATGAACTCGGAGTTCGTGGTGAGGTAGCGACGCCACAGGCGACGCGGCTCCTGGATGAGCCGGTACGCCCACTCCAGCCCGCGCTGCTGCAGCGCCAGTGGTGCGCGCGCACGGATGCCGGCGAGCACCTCGAAGCTGCCGCCGACGCCGATCGCCAGCCGCACGCCGAGGCGTGACCACTGCTCCTCGATGAAGCGCTCCTGCAGCGGGACGCCCATGCCGACGAACAGGATGTCGACCCCGGCCTCGCGGATCGCGTTCGCTCGCGCCGGCGCCTCGTCGCGCGAGAACCAACCGTCGTCGACGTAGGTGATGCGAGCATCGGGGTAGAGCGACAGCAACCGCCGCGACGTCTCCTCGACGACGCTGCGGCGCGCGCCGATGAGCCCGATCGAGACGCCCGCGCGTCCGCTGCGACGCGTGAGCGCGTAGACGAGGTCGACGCCGGTGACGCGGGCCGGCAGGCGGGCACCGAACTGTGGCGCGACCCACAGCAGCGGCTGTCCGTCGGCGACGATGAACGTCGCACGATCGACGAACGACTGCAGGGCAGGGTCCTTGCCCATCATCATCAACATCGCGACGTTGACCGTGCACAGCCAACCGCGGCGACCGGCGTGCACGTGCTCGACCACGGCATCCACGGTCTGCTCGAGAGTCAGCCGATCGAACTCGCTGTTGAGGATGCGCGCTCGCTCCGTCACGCGTCGATACCGAGCGCCATCTGCCATGGTCGAGCTCGCCCGCCCTCATGCTTGAGTGCGGCGAGCCGGCCGATCGATCACCTACGAACGAGATGCGGCAGCTCACGCGGAGGCGCGGCCGTCCCGTTGCGGGCCGCGATTCGTGTGGTCCGGCCCGCGGTTCAGGCCAGGACGTCGGTGAGCGGCGTGTTGGACTCGGGCGCGCCGCCGCCGACGGAGGTCGCGGAGGGGTCGAACGCCTGCAGGCAGGTGAGCAGCACGTCGGTGGTGTTGCCGGTGCCGTTCGGGTTGCCGTTGCTGCCGTTCCACGGCGTGCCCTGGTAGTGGATGCCCGGGTACTTGAGATACCCGTTGCCGGCGCCGGCCAAGATGATCGGTTGGCGCTCGATCGAGTGCGCGAAGCCGGTGGAGCAGTCGGTGCTGGCGTACACGATGGTCGAGTCGAGCAGGTTGCCGCCCGTGACCTCTTCGGTGTTCATCAGGATCTGCAGCACATCGGACAGCTTCTGCATGTTGTAGACCACGCCGATCCGGTAGTTCGGATCCTCGGGCCCGTTGTGGCTCGCGTTGTGGTGGATGTTGGTCGCGTTGATCTCGTCGAACACCGTGCTCGACACGAAGCGCTTGAACAGGAAGCTCGCGACGCGGGTGATGTCGCAGGCGAACGCGTAGGCGATGAGCTGCGCGTGGGCGGTCACGACCGCGCTGATCGGCTCCTGGCCGCCGCTGTCCTCGTTCGTCTCGCTCGGCTCCGGCGGGATCTCGCACGACGGCGGCATCTGGTTGATGCGCGTCTGCAGCTCCTCGACGCCGGTGAGGTGGGCGTCCAGCCGCTGCTGATCGATGGTCCCGAGCTTGCCGCGCAGGCGCTGCACGTCGGCCTTCACGGCGTCGAGCACGTTCACGCGCTCGGTGTGGTCGTCGATCTTCGGCATGAAGTTGCCGAAGAGGGTGTTCCACACGTCCTTGGGGCTGAGCTGCGGGATCTGGTGGGTGAGGTTGCCCGGCGTGCCGCGGTGCGAGAGCGCGATGACGGTGGTGCCACCGTCGCCGTCGGTGCTCTCGCGCTTGCTGACCTGCACCTGGATCGAGTTGATGTCGCCGAGGTGGTCGGCGATCACCTGATCGATGGTGGGGCCACCCGAGTTGGTCTGGATGCTGTCACCGCAGTTGCCCTCCGCCGGGATGAAGGAGTAGCCGTTGAAGACGGTCATCCCTTCGTGGTGGGTGATCTGGCAGTCGCAGTGGTTGGAGAGGCCCGTGATGAGGTTGAGGTAGTCCTTCACGGGCTCGAGCGGCGCCATCTGCTCGGACAGCGCCCAGTCGGTGCCGGTCTGCGTGGGCTCGAAGCGCTCGATGTTCACGCCGTCGGCCCAGTAGTACATGAGGAAGCGCAGCGGCAGATCGCCGCCGTGGGCGAGCGCGGTGCCGTTGCGATTGAGCATCGCTTCGAGCAGTGGCAGCCCTACCGTGACGGTCCCGGCGCCCGCGACTCCTCGAAGCATCGTGCGTCGACTCAGCGTGAAGTTGCGCATGGTGGGATTCCTACTTGGGCTCGTCGACCAGCCGGAACAGCGGGCTCGCGGTCAGCTCGGTCATGAGGGTCTGCATGCTGTAGTTGCCGGCCTCGAACGCGTCGTCGAGCGCGAGGATTGCGTCGAGCTCGCCCGACGTCTCCTTGTGACCGATGGCACCGCGGATGAGGTTGTTGATGAGGCACACCGTCACGCGCGGGTCGGCGGCGATCACATCGGACAGCTCCTGGGCGTTCGCCCACGCGCCGTAGCCCTCGATCTCGCCGGAGGCATCGAGCGGCTGCCCGTTGCTCTCCACGGTGCGGAACGCTCCGATCGCATCGTAGTACTCGAACGCGAAGCCGACCGGGTCGGTGGCGCCGTGGCAGCTCGCGCACGACTCCTCGTCCATGTGCGCGAGCAGGGTCTCGCGCAGCGTCGCATCGGGGCCGACGTCGGGTAGCGTCGGGTTCACGCCCGGCGGTGGTGGCGGGATCTCGTTGCACAGCACCCACTGCTGCACGAAGCGTCCGCGCTTCGTCGGCGAGTTGCGCAGCGGCCCCGACTGGTGGGCGAGGAAGCTGGCCTGCGAGAGGTAGCCGGAGCGCAGCTGGTTCTCGGGCCAATCGGTGCGCACGTACACGTTGCCCTGGCCGGGCGGCGCCATGCCGTAGAGCGCGGCCAGGTCGTCGTTCACGTAGGTGTAGTCGGCCGTGAAGATCTCGCGGTAGTCGCTGTCGTTCTCCCACACGACGTCGTGCACCAGCAGCTGCGTCTCCTGGCGCATCGCTGCGGCGAGCTCGGGACCGAAGCTGGGGAACAGCTCGGCGTTCTTCGGATCGTTCGCGAGCGAGCGCAGGCGGAAGTACTCGTCGAAGAAGCCGGCCAGCGCCTCGCGGGCCTGCGAGGTCGCGAGCAGCTGCTGCGCCTTCGCACGGATCATCTCGCCGTCGCCGAGCCCACCGGCCTCGGCTTCGTCGAGCATCGCCTTGTCGGGCCCACGCCCGAGCAGGAAGATCGACATGCGCGTGGCGAGCTCGTAGGGATTGAGCTGGCGGAACCCGGTCTCCTCGCTGGGCTCGCCGAGCTCCACCAGGTAGAGGAAGCTCGGGCACTGCAGCATCGCCGCGATCTCGTAGGTGAGCCCGGCCGCGAAGTCGCCGTCGCCCCACTCCTGTCCGTGCTGCGCGACGCCGACGAACATGTCGATCTCGGCCTGCTCGAGCGGTCGGCGGAACACGAGGCGACCGAGCTCCGTGGCGACCTCGCCGTAGCAGGCCGCGTCGGGGCTCTGCGTGACGCACGGTGCGGTCTCGGCGAGCTTCGCCGGATTCGCGGCGACGGCCGCCGCGATGGCGCGCGCGGAGGTCTCGTAGGCGTCGACCGCGTTGCCGTCGAGCGAGAGGATGTTGTTGCCGACCGCGTCGAAGCCCTCCTGCGCGACGTCGGCGGGCGGGTCGGCGGCGGCGGCTGCCTCGGACCCGAGCAACAGCTCGATCGTCGCGTTGTACTCGCGCGCGGTCAGCCGACGCAGGCCGCCGGGCGCCGGCTCGATCTCGATGCCGCCATCGTCGAGCCCGCCTTCGCTCTCGTCGACGCCGCTGTCGGTCGGACCGGTCGTCGGCCCGTCGTCGGTGCCGTCGGTGCCGTCCGCAGTGCCACCGACCGTGTCCTGGTGGGCATCGTCACCTCGGCATCCGGTCGCGAGCGCGGCGGAGAGCAGCGCGATGAGTCCGAGATGGACGGGTGGGGATCGCAGGGTCCTGCGCGGCATGATCACTCCCTCGCGTGGGGTCGAGGTTGTTGGGCCGCGTACGCTCGGGGGCACGAGCGCACACGTGCATGGCAAGGTATCGGAGCTTGTCCCGGATCGGGTGACGTTGGAAAGCCCAGATTTCGAAAGTGCGATGGCGATGCGACGGATGTCGCGGGCGCGTGGCGACGTCGCGTGAGGTGGGTCGCGGAGCGCGACGGGATCTCGGCGCAGATGCTCCAGCGCGGACGACTTCTGGTCAGCGCGCGTACCGGTCCGCACTCGAGGTGCAACACGTGGATCAGTGACCACGGTCGAGTCTGCGGTTCCGCGCACGCGCCCGACGCTCTCCAAAGGTGCGTCCGCGGGCGTCTCCCGACCGCTTGACACGTTATCTACTTCAAGGTAGATAACGTGCCCATGCGTATCGCGCCGTACTTCGTGGTGCTGCTGATCCCGCTCGTGATCGTGCTCGGCGTCCTGCGCGGCTCGTGGGCCGCCGGCGCCGGGATCGCCTTCGTGTTCGTCGCGACGCCGCTCTTCGACGTGCTGCTCGGTCGTCGCGTCGACAACGACGGCACCGCGGCCACGACGCGCAGCCGCGTGCACGACGTGCCGCTCTTCCTCTGGGTGCTCGTGCAGGCGACGGTCACGATCTGGCTCGTCGATCGACTCGTCACCGTGCCGGGCACCGCGACGGAGACCGCGTTGGCGATCGTCTCGGTCGGGCTGATGGCCGGCGGCGCCGGCATCACGGTCGCGCACGAGCTGATGCACCGACCGGGTGCGCTGGAGCGTGGGATCGCCGAGCTGCTGATGTCGCAGGTCGGCTACGCGCACTTCTGCATCGAGCACGTGCATGGGCACCATCGCCACGTCGCGACGCCGCTCGATCCCGCGAGCTCGCGGCTCGGCGAGAGCGTGTATCGCTTCCTGCCGCGCACGCTCGTCGGTGGGTTGGCGAGCGCGTGGCGGATCGAGGCCGAGCGCATGCGCCGTCGTGGCCTCCGCGTGCTCGACCCGCGCAACCGCATGCTGCGCTACGCCGCGGTCCAGCTCGCGCTCTACGGCACCGTCGCGCTCGTCTGGGGTCTGCGTGGCGTGCTGCTGTGGGCGGCCCAGGCCGCGATCGCGGTCGTGCTGCTGGAGCTGGTCAACTACGTCGAGCACTACGGGCTCTCGCGGCGCGAGCAGGACGGCGGTCGCTTCGAGCGCGTGCAGCCGTGGCACTCGTGGAACGCGAGCGAGCGGTTCAGCAACTGGCTGCTGTTCAACCTGCAGCGCCACTCCGACCACCACTTCCTCGCGGCGCGGCCGTACGAGACGCTGCGTCACTACGACGACGTGCCGCAGCTCCCGGCCGGCTACGCGAGCATGGTGCTGCTCGCGCTCGTGCCTCCGCTGTGGCGCCGCGTGATGGATCCGCGCGTGCGTGCGGCGACACGCGCACGCAGCTCCGACGCGCGTGCGCTCGCGGCTTGACGCCCGCCCGCGTTCCGCGAAGCATCGCAGCGATGCCTCGCCCGTTGCGAGCGCTCGTCGCCGCCCTGTCGCTCGCGGCGTGCGGCGAGTCGGACGCGCCGCCGCCCGGCACCTGCCCCGCGGTGTTGTGGGCGATCCCGCATCGCGACGGCAACACGCCCGCGATCGCCGGCGAGTGGGACGACTGGACGCCGCGATCGATGCGCCCCCACGTCGAGCGCCCATGGTTCGTCGCCGAGCTCGCGCTGCCGCCGGGCGAGTACGGCTACGCGGTGGTGCAGGAGGGCGAGCTCGAGCTCGATCGCTGGAACGGGCTCGGGGGCTTTCGCGAGCCCGACGGCGCGGAGGTGTCGTGGCTCGTGGTGGACGACTGCCTGCACGCGAGACTGCGCCCGACCGACGAGCCGCTGACCTTGCGGTACGAGGCCCCGCACCCCGCCACCCTGCCGGACGTGGACGTGGACGTGGACGCGGACGTCGACGTGGACGTCGACGGCGATCGCATCACCGTCGATCCCACGGGGCTCCCGCGGGGCCGGCACGTCCTCGAGGTCACGGCGTCGGATCCGAGCGGAGCCTCCGCGACCCACGAGCTGATCGTTTGGCGCGATCCGGTCGCCGAGCGCATCGAGGACGCGATCGTCTATCAGGTCGTGATCGATCGCTTCCGCGCCGACGACGGCGAGCCGCTCGCGCCGCCCAGCGATCCCGGCGCGCGCGCAGGCGGCACGCTCGCAGGCGTGCGCGCCGAGCTCGAGCAGGGCACCTTCGCGGCGCTCGGCGTCTCGACGCTGTGGCTCTCGCCGGTCTACACGAACCCCGACGGCGCACGCCCGGGTCGCGACGACGATCATCTATACAGCTCGTATCACGGCTACTGGCCCGTGGACTCGCGCGGTGTCGATGCACGCATCGGCGGCGAGGCCGAGCTCGACGCACTCGTCGCGAGCGCCCATGCGCAGGGCATCCGCGTGCTGCTCGATCTCGTGCCGAACCACTACGACGAGACCAATCCGCGCGTGGCCGCGCACGCGAGCGAGGCTTGGTTCAACGAGCGCGACCCGCCCTGCATCTGCGGCGCGCCGGATTGTCCGTGGGCGAGCGCCATCGAGACGTGCTGGTTCACGCCGTACCTGCCCGATGTGCGGCTGCAGCAGCGCGACGCGCTCGCGGTCGCGATCGACGACGCGCTGTGGTGGCAGTCGCGCTTCGGCATCGACGGCTTCCGCGTCGATGCCGTGCCGATGATGCCGCGCGCTGCGACGCGGCGGATCTTCCACGCGCTGCGCGAGCACGGGGCCGCGCGTCACGACGTGCTGCTGCTCGGCGAGGTGTTCACGGGCGCAGGCGAGGGTGGCGTGGCCGATCTACGCTACCACCTCGGCCCCGACGGGCTCGATGGTGCGTTCGACTTCCCGACGATGTGGGCGCTGCGCGACGCGCTCGCGGGCGGCGCGGGGTTCGAGGCCTTGCTCGCGGTGCTGCGCGCCGAGGACGAAGCGCTCGCGGGCTCGGGCTCGACGCTCGCGCGCATGCTGGGCAACCACGACACGACGCGCATCGCCTCTGCGCTGGCCGGCGACGACGACGGCGATCCGTGGCGCGACCCTCCACCGCAGTCCGACGACCCCGAGCTGTTCGCACGCCTGCGGCTCGCGTTCGCAGCCGTGCTCACGCTGCCCGGCGTCCCGGTCCTCTACTACGGCGACGAGCTCGGGCTCGCGGGCGGTCGCGATCCCGACAGCCGCCGCGTGATGCCTGCGCCCGAGCTGCTCGCGCCCTCGCAGGCGCAGCTGCTCGTCGACGTGCAGCGGCTCGGCCGCTTGCGCCGGTGCATGCCCGCGTTGCGGCGCGGACAGTGGAACGTGCTCGGTGCGACCGACGATCTGTTCGCGTACGCGCGCGAGCTCGACGACGTGTCGGCGATCGTGTTGCTCTCGCGGGCCGCGGTGCCCAAGGCGGTCACGATCCCCGGCGCTGCGCGGCCGGGGCGATACGTCGACGCGCTGTCCGAGCTCCGGGTCGAGCTCGGCGCCACCGGTGCGACGCTCGAGTTGCCGGCCTTCGCCGCGGTCGTGCTGCTGCCCGAGGCCGACGCCTGCCTCGCGCGCTGACGCGCCGCTTCCTGTGGTATGGAGGGCGAGTGTCGAGCGCGCGCACCTCTGGACTCGTGATCGCGATGCTGCTCGCGGCGGGCTGCGGTGCGAACGAGCTGCACTCGGCGACGTCGCTCGAGCCCCCGGACACCGACGGCTTCGATCCGACCGACGGCAATCCCTCGGGCGGCTCGTACAGCAGCTCGGTCGGCTCGGTGACCACGGCCGACACCGGCGACACCGACGATCCGACCGGCGGTCCCACCGAGTGCGAGGACGCGAACAAGCGCTGCGCCCACGAGTTCGCGCTGGTCGACGACGGCTACGCCGACGTCGCGGTGTTCGGCGACTTCGCGTCCGATGGTTGGGAAGTCGGCGTGCCGATGGCGAAGGACGGCGACACCTGGCGCGCCGAGGTGCCGGTGCCCTGGGACCAGGCGGTGCTCTACAAGTTCCGCGTCGACGACACGACGTGGCTGCCGGATCCCGCGAACCCCACCCAGGAGCCCGACGGGCAGGGCGGGCAGAACTCGGTGCTCGAGCCGCAGACGTGCGAGGAGTTCACCTGCGAGCCCGACGTCGTGGGGCTCTTCGACTGGCGCGACTCGGTGATCTACTTCGCCTTCGTCGATCGCTTCTACAACGGCGACGTGTCGAACGACGGTGGCATCGGCGTGCCGATGGCCGCCGATTTCCAGGGCGGCGACTGGGCCGGCATCACCGCGAAGATCGAGGCCGGCTACTTCGAGGATCTCGGCGTCAACACGCTGTGGATCTCCGTGCCGATGGACAACACCGCGCAGTCGGGGCCGGGCTCCGACGGCCACGACTACTCCGCGTACCACGGCTACTGGCCCGCGAGCCTCGACGCGCCCGAGGAGCACTTCGGCACGCTCGCCGAGCTGCAGCAGCTCGTCGACACGGCCCACGAGCACGGGCTCAAGGTGCTGTTCGACTACGCGATGAACCACGTGCACTCCAGCTCGCCGGTCTACGCGGATCACCCCGAATGGTTCTGGCCGAACGACAACGGCTCGGGTGGCGACTGCGTGTGCGGATCGGGCTGCAGCTGGGACAACGCCGAGGCCAAGCGCTGCTGGTTCACCTCGTACCTGCCCGACTTCGACTTCACGAACGCCGAGGCGCGCACGTTCTCCGTCGACAACGCGCTCACCTGGGTCGCGGACACCGGCGTCGATGGTTTCCGTCTCGATGCGGTGAAGCACATCGAGGACCAGTGGCTGCTCGATCTGCGCGCGCGCGTGATGGACGAGGTGGAGCCCGAGAGCGGCGAGCACTTCTACATGGTGGGCGAGACCTTCACCGGCGATCAGGGCACCATCGCCCACTACGTCACGCCGGACATGCTCGACGGGCAGTTCGATTTCCCGCTGCGCATGCAGCTGGCCTACAGCGTGCTGATGCGGCAGGGCACGATGAGCGAGCTCGCCGACTTCATGGACGCCAACGACGACTACTACGGCGCGGCGATCATGAGCACGTTCATCGGCAACCACGACATCCCGCGCGCGATCCACCTCGCCCAGGACACGCCGGTCTGGAACAACCAGTGGGCCGACGGCAAGGATCGCGCGTGGTCCAACCAGCCCGGGTTGCCCACGGGCATGTCCGCGTTCGAGCGGCTGGCCAACTCGTTCGCGATCCTGCTCACCACCAAGGGCGCGCCGCTCGTCTACTACGGCGACGAGTACGGTATGGCCGGGGCCGGCGATCCCGACAACCGCCGCTTCATGCAGTGGGACGGCTACAGCGCGGGGCAGACCTGGCTCTTCGAGCGACTGCAAAGTTTGCTGGCGATCCGGGCCGAGCACCCCGCCACGCGTCGAGGCACGCGCACGACGATCTCCGCCGACGCCGACACGTTCGCGTACTCCGTCGAGTACGGTGGTGATGCGCTGTGGGTGGTGGTGAACCGCGGCGACACGATGCGCACGGTCGATGGTCTGCCCGACCTTGCGCTCGTCGACGAGGTCACCGACGAGCAGCTCATGGGACCGTCGATCGAGGTACCGCCGCGGAGCACCCGCGTGCTCGCGCGACCGTAGTATCCTCGCGGCGCATGGGTCTGCTCCAAGAATTCAAGACGTTCGCGGTCCGCGGCAACGTCGTCGACATGGCCGTCGGCGTCATCATCGGTGCGGCGTTCGGCAAGATCGTGGCCTCGGCCGTGGAGGACCTCGTCATGCCGCCCATCGGCCTCGCGGTGGGCGGGATGGACTTCAGCCACTACGCCATCGAGCTCAAGGCCGCGACGGGCGACAAGCCGGCGGTGATGCTGCGCTGGGGCAAGTTCCTGCAGGTCTGCCTCGACTTCGCGATCGTCGCGTTCGCGATCTTCATGATGGTCAAGATGATCAACAGGCTGCGGCGCGAGCCGGAGCCCGCGGGGCCGCCTGCGCCGACCAAGGACCAGGAGTTGTTGACGGAGATCCGCGACCTGCTCGCCGCGGACGCCAAGAAATGAGCGGGGCTCGGCTGTTCCTCGCGCTCGCGCTGGCCTCGTGCACGGCGCGCGCGCCGATCCCCGAGTGCGAGCCCACGCGCAGCGCCCCGCCGCCCACGCGGCGCGAGCCGGTCGTCGACGAGCTGCACGGCACCCCGGTCGCGGACCCCTACCGCTGGCTCGAGACCGCTGGGGATCCGGAGGTCGTCGCATGGACGGAGGCGCAGCACGCCCACGCGCGCGCGAGCCTCGACGCGCTGCCCAAGCGCGACGCGCTGCGCAAGCGGCTGCGCGCGCTGATGTACATCGACGACGTCTCGGTGCCGCGGAGGTTCGGTGACCGCGTGTTCTATGCGCGGCAGCACAGCGGGCGCGAGAAGGCGATCTACTACGTGCGGAAGCAGGGCGGCGCCGAGCAGGTGCTGCTCGATCCGAACACGATGTCGCCGGACGGCAACATCTCGATCCACGGCGTCTTCCCCAGCCACGACGGCCGCTTCGTGGCGTACAAGCTCTCGCGCAACAACGCCGATGCGGCCTCGCTGCACCTGCTCGACCTCGAGCGCGGACGCGAGCTGGAGGGCGAGCGCATCGACGGCGCGCGTTATGCCATGCCGTCGTGGAAGCCCGACGGCAGCGGCTTCTACTACACGGCGCTGCCGACCGATCCGATGATCCCCGCGCCCGAGCTGCCCGGTCGCGCCGAGGTGCGCTTCCACCGGCTCGGCACGCATCCCCGCGTGGATGCGCTGGTCCACGGCGCGTTGCACGACCCGACCACGTTCATCGCCGCCGAGGTCTCGCACGACGGGCACTGGCTCCTGCTCACCGTCTCGCGCGGCTTCGATGCCCACGACGTGTGGTTCCTCGACCTGCGGGCCAATGAGCGCGTGTTCGTGCCGCTCGCCGTCGGCACGGGCCGCCGCCACGTCGTCACCGCCCATGGCGACGCGTTCTACGTCCACACCAACGACGGCGCGCCGCGCTTCCGCGTGATGAAGGTCGACCCACGTCGGCCGCAGCGCGATGCGTGGCGCGAGCTCGTGCCCGAGGGCGCGTCGACGCTGCAGAGCATCGGCATCGTCGGCGGTCTGCTCGAGCTCGACTGGCTCGAGCGCGCGAGCAGCCGCGTCGAGCTGCGCACGCTCGACGGCGTGCACGTGCGCGACGTCGCGCTGCCCGGCATCGGCAGCACCTCCGGGCTCGTCGGCGAGCCCGACGACGACGAGGCCTACTACCGCTTCGGCTCGTTCACCGTGCCCGGGCAGATCTACCGCACGTCGATCGCGAGCGGCGCGACGTCGCTGTGGCACGAGGTCGAGCTCCCGGCCGACACCTCGCGCTTCGAGGTCGAGCAGGTCGAGTACCGCAGCAAGGACGGCACGCCGATCACGATGTTCCTCGTACACCGCGACGACGTCGTGAAGAACGGGAAGAACCCGACGATGCTCACCGGCTACGGCGGCTTCGGGCTGTCGATGACGCCGGTGTTCTCGAGCTCGATCGTGCTGTGGCTCGAGCACGGCGGCGTGTGGGCGGTGCCGAACCTGCGCGGCGGCGGCGAGTACGGCGAGGCGTGGCACGAGGCCGGCAAGCGTCACCGCAAGCAGAACGTCTTCGACGACTTCATCGCGGCGGGCGAGTGGCTGGTGGCCGAGCGCTGGACGAGGCCCGAGCGGCTGGCGATCCGTGGGGGCAGCAACGGCGGCCTGCTGGTCGGCGCGGTGTCGACCCAGCGCCCGGATCTCTTCGGCGCGGTGGTCTGCGCGGTGCCGCTGCTCGACATGGTGCGCTACCACAAGTTCGGCGCGGGCCCGACGTGGATCAGCGAGTACGGCTCGGCCGAGGACGCGGCGGACTTCCGCACGCTCTTCGCATACTCGCCCTACCACCACGTCGCGAAGGGCGTCGACTATCCGCCGCTCCTGATGCTCGCCGCGGACAGCGACGACCGCGTCGATCCGATGCACGCCCGCAAGTTCGTCGCGGCGATGCAGCATGCGGTCGGCGTCGACACCCCGGTGCTGCTGCGAGTCGAGCGCAACGCCGGGCACGGCGGCGGCGACAACGTGCGGCAGGCCGTCGAGCAGAGCGTCGACGTGTTCGCGTTCCTGTTCGACGAGCTCGGCGCCTGGTAGTCGCTACGGCGCGAAGGCGATCACCCAGCGGTCGAGATCGGTGTCGGTCTCGACGAGCTCGCCGGCGGCGACGATCACGGCGTCGGAGCGGATGCCCACCGTCCACGCCTTGTTCTCGCCGACCACGACGCTACCGGTGATCTCGCGGCGCCACGCGAGCGTCCCGTCGACGGCGTACTTCACGACGAGCGCGATCTTGCCGAGCCCGTTGTCGACCCAGCCCGACACCGCGATCTCGCCGGAGGGCCCGATCGCGACGCCGTGGTAGTTGCCGAGCTCCTGCTGCTCGATCGCCGGCAACAGGCGTCCGCCCGTGTCGCGTCGCAGGAGCCAGCCGTTGCGCTCGCTGCCGCGGACGATGTCGCCGACCATCGCGATCGCGCCGCCCTGAGCGATCGTGACGCCGTAGCCGGCGTCGGCATCACCGGCGAGTGCGAGCACGTCGGTCTCGCGGGCGACGCCGCCGCTGCCGCTCCACAGCTCGCGCACGAAGGCACGCTGGTCGGTCATCAGCTCGCCCGCGGTGGCGACGCGACCGTCGCCCGCGGCGATGCCCCACACGACCGAAGTGGTCGGCATGCTGCCGCTCGCCTCGTCGTAGGTCGCCACCAACGTGCCTTCGCCATCGAGGTGCCACAGCGCGGCCGTGCCGTCGTCGTGACGACCGGCGATCCACACCTCGTCGCCGCTGCTGCTCGCGTCGTAGACGCGACCGGGGGCCTCGAACGTCCACAGCGCGTTGCCGTCCTGATCGAGCGCGCGCGCGAACATCACCTCGTTGTTGCCGGTGCCCGCGAGCACGGCCCCGTCGCCGAGCGGCGCGGTGCCCCACGCGTCGGCCTCGGTGGCATCGGTGGCGACGTACAGGTGCGACCAGAGCTCGTTGCCGTTCGCATCGACGCGTGCGAGCTCGGCCTGCAAGCCACCGGTGTCGGCGACGCCCGCGAGCACGACGCTGTCGTCGGCGAGCACGGCGAGATCGTGGGTCGTGTCCCAGCCCGCGACACCACCGTCCTTGCGCAGCTCCCAGAGCAGCGCGCCGCCTTCGATGCAGCCGGCGTTGCAGCCGTCGCCGTCGATGTCGTTGGCGTCGTCGCACTGCTCTGCGCCCTCGACCACGCCGTCGCCACAGACGACCGCGGTCTCGGAGCCGGCCTCCTCGCCATCCGAGCTCGACGACGGCTCGCTCGTCGTGCTCGGCGCGCTCGTGGCCGTGGGCGACTCGCTGCCGGCCTCGCTGCCCTCGCTGCTCGCGGCCGGCGGGTCGAACTCGGGGTTGATCGTGCACGCGCTCGCGCAGGCCAACGCGCACGCCGACCCGCACGCCAACGCGCACGACAGCTCCGCGAGCAGGCCCCGAGCCTCCACTGCGGTCCAGGATACCGCGCCCGGCCCGGACGGGATCCGGCTACCTTCGACGTGCGTGGGCAGCAAACGACACGTCGGCCTCGCGCTGCTCGCCTCCGCGCTGGCGCTCGCGCCGGTGCGGCTCGCACGGGCGGAGGATGCGGCGGCGCCGTCACGCCCGCGCGTGGTCGTGCTCGCACCGGGGCTGACCGGCGACATCTCGACCGCGGCCGCCGATGCGATCACCTCCGCGTTGCACGACGGCCTGCGCCGCAGCGACGTCGAGATCATCGCCTCGGAGCGCGCTTCGCAGCGCTGTGCAGACGCCACGTGCCGCGGTGCGGAGATCCGTGAGACGCACGCGGATGCACTCGTCGCGATCGACGTCGCGGCCGTGCAGCGCGACTACGACGTGCGGTTGACGCTCATCGACGCGAGCGGCGAAGAGGTCGCGCGGGTGGAGCGGCGCTGCGAGCTCTGCGGGGTCACCGAGCTGGGCGAGCACGTCGATGCGCAGGCGGTCGCGTTGGTGTCGCGACTGCGTGCACCGCAGGCCGAGGTGTCGATGCTGTCGCTGCGCAGCACGCCGAGCGGTGCGGTGGTGCGGCTCGACGAGCAAGTGGTCGGCGAGACGCCGCTCGAGCGGCAGGTCGAGCTCGGCACGCACGTGCTGCGGCTGAGCCTGCGCGGCTACGTCGACGAGCTGCGCCGCTTCGAGGCGCTCGCCGGCGTGCGCGAGGCGATGACGATCGAGCTCGTGCGCGTGCCCGACAGCGATCGCAAGCGACGCCTGCGTGCGGGTGGCTTCGCGGCACTCGCGATCGGCACCGCCGCGCTGGCGGCCGGGCTCACGCTGGTGAGCCTGCACGGTCGCCCCAATCGCACGCGCTGCGACGGCGGCAACGTGGATTCCGACGGCGACTGCAAGTACCTCTACGCGACGCGCGTGCCCGGCATCGTGGTGAGCTCGGTCGGGCTCGCGACGGTGCTGACCGGGGTGGGGCTGCTGGTCGGGGGCCAGAAGCGCCGCGCGAGCGAGCGCCCGCGCGAGTAGACGGCGTCGATCCGCACTCGAACGCACGACGGCGGCCCGGTTCGGCAGCGGCGTCGTGCCTCACCCCGCGCCCAGGCGTTCGTCGATGCGCTTCAGGGCCGCGGCCGCCTGTTTGCTGCCGAGCGATTTCGCCTTTTCGTAGGCCGTGCGGGCGTCGTCGTAGCGCAGCACCTTGAAGTAGGCGTCGCCGAGCTGCATCCGGTAGTCGGCGCGCTTCGGGGCCAACGCGATCGCCCGGCGGGCGTGCTCCGCCGCCTCCGCGTAGCGGCCCTGCTCGAACGCGAGATCGCTCAACGCCGACAGCGCCGCATGGCTGCCCGCGTCGAGTGCGAGCGCGCGGTGCAGGGTCTTGTTCGCATCGGCGAAGCGACCCGCACGCAGATCCCCGCGCGCCTCGGTCACGAGCGCCTTCGCGGCCGCAGGGTTGCGTGCGACCGGGGCCGCGACGACCGGCGTGCTCGCGGGCGTCGGCTTCGCGGCCGGCGTCGACGGTGGCGTCGCGCTCGCGATCGTCGGTGTCGTGCTCGTGCTCGCGCTCGGGCGCTTCGGCTTCGCACGCGTGCCACCGATCCGTCGCAAGCGCTCCGCCGTCGAGGCCGCGAGTGAATCACCGCCCTTCGCGACCACGTTGTCGAGCTTGCGCTCGCGGGCCTCCGCGTCAGGCTCGGCCAGCGCGACCAGTGCATCCGCCACCCCGAGCTCGCTCGGCGTGAAGTCGTGCGCCAGCGCGCGCTGCCGCAGGAGCGCGAGCTCGCCGGTCGTCACCGCGGCGCGCTCGCGTGCATGCGCGTGCTCCGGATCGAACAGCAGCGCCGCCGCGTAGAAATCGATCGCGAACGGCCGCGCATCCTCGCGCGCCCAGTAGGCATCGCCGAGCTCCACCAGCGCGCCCGAGAACTCCCCGCGCAACGCCGCCGCCTGCTCGTGCGCGAGCTCGGCCCCGTCGCCGCTCATCGCCTCGAGCGCGATCAGCTTCGCGTACGCCGTGTCCGCGTCCGGTGCATCCGACGGCGGATAGACGAAGTGGCCCTCGTCCGCGGCCGCACGCGCCGCGGCGACCACCTCTTCGATGGCACCGGTGTCGACGCTCGCGCGCGCGCCCTTCGACACGCCCACCCCCACACCGGCGCCGATCACCAGCAACCCGAGCCCGAGCAGGCCCCAGCGCACGAGGTGCCGCGGCGGCTTCACGACGCGCTCGAGGCCGGCGATGAGCCGCTCCATGTCGGGATGCCGCTCCGCCGGATCGACCGCGAGCCCCTGCAACAGCACGCGCTCGAGCGCCTGCGGGATCGATCGTCGCGGGCTCGACTTGTCGAGCTCGCCCGCGAGCACGCGCGTGCGCAGTGCGAGCGAGTCGGCCGCGATGAACGGCCGCCGTCCCCACAGCACCTCGAGCGCGGTCACGCAGAACGCCCACTGATCCGCGCGCGCATCGACGCCCGCGCCGTTCCACTGCTCGGGGGCGAGATACGCCGGCGTGCCCATCAGCGTGCCCGATTGCGTGAGCTGCAGATCCAGCGCGCTCGCCGACGGCGGCGTCGCACCACCGGTCGCCGTCGCACCGCGCGCGAGCCCGAAGTCGAGCACGCGCGCGCGCCCGTCGTGGCCGACGATCACGTTCGCCGGCTTGAAGTCGCGGTGCACGATGCCGGCGCGATGCGCAGCCGCCAGCCCCCGCGCCGCGTCGAGCAACGGCCCCAGCGCGGTGCGCCAGTCGTGCCCGAGCTTGCCCCACTCGGCCAGCGTCGTGCCCTCGACCAGCTCCATCGCGATGAACAGCCGGTCGTCGTGCTCGCCGACCTCGTGCACCGCGACCACGTGCGGATGCGACAGCCGTGCGAGCGCCTGCGCCTCGCGCAGCACGCGTTGCGTGTCGAGCTCGAGATCCTGGCGACCCAGATCCGGGCGGCTCACCAGCTTGATCGCGACCCGCCGATCGAGCTTCGGATCGTAGGCGGCATAGACGATGCCGAGCCCACCGGCGCCGATCTTGTTCAGCACCACGAAGCGCCCGATCTGCGGCGCCGCCGGCAGCTCGCCGAACAGCCGCGCCTGGATGCGCGACTGCGCCGCGCGATCGGAGCCCGCATCGCCCGGCTGCACCCGTGCGCGCGTGATCTCCTGATCGATCGCGCTCGCCTCCGACACGCGTACGGTCACGCTGTCGTCGCGCAGCGTGTGCATCCGACGATGCTATCATCCGCGCCGCGTGACCGGTGATGCGCAGCTGCTCGAGTCCTGGCGTGCAGGCGATGGCGCCGCCGGTCAGGAGCTGTTCGCACGCCATGCCGGCAGCGTGATGCGATTCTTCCGCAACAAGCTCGACGTTGATCTCGAGGATCTGGTCCAGCGCACGTTCCTCGCCTGCGTCGAGTCCAAGGACCGGGTGCGCGACGGCAGCAGCTTCCGCGCCTACGTGCTGCGGATCGCCCGCAACGAGCTCTTCAACCACTATGCGGCGCGTCATCGCGCGGCCGCCCGCGCCGATCCGCTCACGACCTCGATCCTCGATCTCGGGGCGTCCCCGAGCGTGATGATCGCGTCCGGCGAGCGCGATCACGCGCTGCTCACCGCGTTGCGCCGGCTGCCGCTCGACCTCCAGACCGCGCTCGAGCTGCACTACTGGGAGGAGCTGACGACGGCCGAGCTGGCCGAAGTGCTCGGGATCCCCCAGGGCACCGTGAAAACGCGGCTCTTCCGGGCCCGCGAGCAGCTCCGCAGCACGCTGCGCGAGGCGGGGGCAGGTGGCCTCGACGAGCTCGAGCCGGTGCCGGATTCGTCAGCGCCCGCACGTCGATGACCGTGAACCGGTCGAGGGGGTCGCTTGTCTGCTCCCTCCGTGACCAGGGGCAAGGGGACGAGGGAGACCTGCGCGGTCGGCATCGCGGCGACGATGCTGATCGGCTGCTATCAGGGCCTGTCCGGCGGCGGCGCCGGTGCGGACGGTAGCGCGAGCGCGAGTGCGGGCGAAGGTGCGAGCGAGGGCGCCAGCGAAGGCGCGAGCGAGGGTGGTGGCGACGACGACGATCCCGAGCCGGTCGACGAGGATGCGGTCGGCATCTCCGGCCTGCGTCGACTCTCGGCCGCCGAGTACGACGCGACCGTGTTCGATCTCGTGGGAGTGCATCCCGACGCCGAGCTCGTGCTGCCCGAGGATCTGCGCTCGCCGTTCGACAACGACTACACGATCCAGAGTGTGTCGGCCGCGCTCATCGAGGGCGCCGATCTGCTCGCGGGCCAGGTCTCCGACGAGGTCGTGAGCGACCCGACGCTGCGCGACGCGATCATGCCGTGTGCTCCGTCGGGCGCCGCCGACGAGGCCTGCCTGCGCGAGTTCATCACGAGCTTCGGCAAGCGTGCGCTGCGACGCTCGCTCACCGACGACGAGGTGTCGACGCTCGCGGGCTTCATCGATCACGCCGACGAAGCGGGTGACTTCTGGGTCGCGGTCGACTCGGTGCTCCGCACGCTGCTGCAGCACACCGAGCTCTTGTACCGCGTCGAGATCGGCACCCCCGTCGACGGCATGCCCGGGCTCTACCGCCTGGCTGGCACCGAGGTCGCGACGCGGCTGTCGTACACGTTCTGGGGCAGCACCCCGCCGGAGTGGCTGATCGACGCCGGCGAGAACGGCGAGCTGTCGAACGCGGAGGAGATCGCCGCGGCCGCGCAGATGCTGCTCGCCGAGCCGCACGCGCGCGCCCGCATCTATCGCTTCCACGGCATGTGGATGGGCTTCGAGCGCGCGGGCGGTGGCGGCGAGCTCGGCGACGCGATGGTGGCCGAGACCCAGGCGCTGCTCGATCGCACCGTGTTCGAGGAGCACGGGCCGTGGGTCGATCTGCTGCGCGCCGACGAGACGTTCGTGTCGCCCGAGCTCGCGACCCACTATGGGCTGCCCGCGCCCGCCACCGCGGGTTGGGTGCCCTACGGCGACAGCGGTCGTCGCGGCCTGCTCTCGCACGCGACGTTCCTCAGCGTCGGTACGAAGAACGGCGACACGAGCGCGACGCTGCGCGGCAAGAACATCCGCGTGAACCTGCTCTGTCAGGACATCCCACCGCCGCCCGACAACGTGAATCCCGATGCGGCCCCGGCGGGCTTCGAGGACGGCGACTGCAAGGCGCGCCGCTACGAGCTCTACGCGGCGAACGAGGGCTGCGCGGCCTGTCACTCGCAGATGGATCCGATCGGGCTCGGGCTCGAGAGCTACGACAGCGCGGGGCGCTGGCGCGCGAACGAGCCCGATCGCCCGGACTGTCCGATCGAGGGCACCGGCACGATCGCCGGCGTCGGTGAGTTCCAGGGCCCGGCCGGGCTCGCGGACCTGCTCGCGGCCGCACCGGAGCTGAACCAGTGCATCACCACGCAGGTCTATCGCTTCGCGATGGGCCGCACGAAGCTCGACCCGACCGACGCGACGTTCATCGCGACCCTGCTCGAGGAGCTCGGTGAAGGCGAGCTGGTGTTCGACGAGCTGTTGCTCGCGCTCGCGACCTCGAGCGAGTTCCGTCATCGCCGCGCGGAGGAGAACTGACATGCCACGCTTCCGTCTTCCGCGACGATCGTTCCTGCGCGGGCTCGGTGGGGTCGCCGTCGGCCTCCCGATGCTCGAGATCATGTCCCCCACCGTGCGCGCCGGCGGCAGCGCTCCGCCGCCGCGCTACGTGTATGCGTTCGGCGGCTGCTCGCTGGGGCTCGACAACACCGAGCGCGTGACGCCCGTCGACGAGGGCGCCGGCTTCACGCTCGGCCGCGCGTTCGCACCGCTCGCCGATCTCGGCATCGAGAGCGACGTGTCGGTCGCGAGCGGATTGCTCATCCCGTGGGACGAGGGCAGCGGCATCCCGCCGGGCGGACGTCGCGTCGGCTTCCACGCCTCGTCGCCGTGTCCGCTGACCTGCGGCGTGCGCTCGGCCGAGAATGGTGACGAGAGCGCGACCGGGCCGACCTCCGATCAGCTCATCGGCGAGCAGATCGGCGAGGGCAGGGTGGTGCTCAGCTACCGCGTGCAGCCGGCGTACTACCGCGGCGACAACAGCAGCGGTGGCGATCGCGGACGCATCTCGGCGCGCATGCAGGGCAGCGACCTCGTGCAGGTGGATCCGGTGTTCAGCCCGGCGCTCGCGTACAGCAACCTGTTCTCCGGCTTCGATCCCGGCGATCCCGGCGAGTCGGCGGCCACGGAGTTCCTGCTGCGTCGCCGTCGCAGCGTCGTGGACCTCGTCGCCGACGACACCGAGCGCCTGATGACGAGGCTCGGCGCCGCCGATCGCATGCGCATGGAGCAGCACCTCGAGGAGCTGCGCGCGCTCGAGAGCCGGCTGGATCTGATCCAGCCCGAGGGCGCGTGCATGCAGCTGCCCGATCCGGGCACCGATCCGGACATCGGGCCGGCGGTCGAGGACGGCAGCTACGGCAACGGCGGTGCGTACAGCGACGAGGAGCTGCGCGCGACGATCCTCGTCGATCTGATCCACATGGCGTTCACCTGCGATCTCTCGCGGTCGGCGTCGCTCATGTTCACGTACGCGCAGTGCTTCATGAACATGAACCCGATCTACGGGTATCCCTCGGATCTGCACGAGATCAGCCACTACTCGATGGGCGGCGGCGAAGAAGGGGCCAACTGCATGGCCGACTGCATCGCCTGGCACGTGAAGCACTGGGGCCGGCTCGTGCAGAAGCTGCGCGACACCCAGGAGGTCGACGGCAGCTCGCTGCTCGATCACACCGCGCTCGTGCTGATGTTCGAGGGCGGCCACGGCTACGACCCGGAGGGCGGCACCAACGGCGAGGCGCACTCGACCGAGAACATGATCGCCCTCATCGGCGGCCGCGCGGGTGGCCTGCACGCGTCGCCGGGCAAGCACGTGCGCATGCCGGGGCGACACCCCGTCGAGCTGGTCAACACGGCGATGCACGCCGTGGGCTACGACGGTGTGCTCGGCGAGGTCACCGGCGACATGGACGACACGTTCATCGGCTGATCCGCACGAGCGAGCTCAGAAGCAGATCTTCCGCGCGTCGCCGCCCGGCGTCTCGATGCTCTCGCACTGCATGCCGCTCGGGCAGGCTCCGTGCGCGCAGTCGAGCGCACACACCTCGCGGCCATCCGTCAGGCCGATGTCGAGGCACGAAGCCTCGGCACCGTCGCCCGGTGCCGCCGCGCATCCGCTCGCATCGTCGGGGGCCGAGCACGCCGCCGAGCAATAGCCGCCCTCGCGATCGGGGAACACGCAGAACTCGAGCGGCGCGCACTGGTCGACGGTCGAGCACGCCGAGTACATCGCACCGGGATCACTGGGGCGCTCGCCCGGATCGTCGCCGCCTTCGGAGTCGGCGGTGCTGTCCTCGTCGGTCGCGACCGCGGGTCCACAGCCGACGACGAGCAACCCGATCAGCACAGCCCCACGCATGCGCACGAGCATAGCGCGATTCAATCGGCGTGGCGGCGGCGGAACAGCGCGATCGAGCTGGTGTAGCCGTGCATGTGCGTCGTGCCGCCCACCGGGCCGATCTCGCCGTTGCAGAAGAACCCCGCGATCGGCACCTCGCCGAGCTGCTCGCGGAGCTCGTCGCTGTCGTGGTTCGGCTGTCCGTACAGGCCGACCCCGCGGCCGAGGCAGCTGAACATGAGCGCGCCCGCCGGACGGTTGCCCCGGGCCGCGTAGCCGCGCAGGAGCGAGCGCAGGTCCTGGGCCGAGGTCTCGGCGTCGCGCACGTGGAACTGCACCACGCCGTTTTGCCGGAGCTTCGCCGCGATCGCGAGCGCGCCCGTCTTCGCATCGAGGCCCAGGATGTTGCGCACGAGGAAGTCGCCGGCGCCGTAGACCTCGCGCCCGGGCTCGGTCGCGAGCCCGACGAACAGCGCCTTGCGCATCAGCTCGCGATCGCGATCACCCGAGGCCTCGTAGAGCTCCTGCAGCACGCGCGTCGCCGGACGTCCGTCGAGCTCGAGCACGACGTGCCCGTCGGTGCGCGTGACGAACATCGGCGTGCCCACCGGACGACAGCCCTGGGCGACGAGCGTGTCGACCACCACGTTGCCGCCGAGCGAGAGCCCGATCATGCCGTCCTCGTGGAGCTGGCCGCCGGCGAAGAGCGCGGTCTGGCCGGGCTGCGTGCCCCCCGATGCGAGCCCACCGATCTTCACCACGTCGGGGAAGGCGCGATCGAGCCCGGCCAGCATCGGCGGCACGTCGCACGAGAACGGATCGGCGACGAGCAGGAGCGCGCTCAGCTCGGCGGGGTCGAGCTCGACACGACCGTGCCAGCTCTCCGATGCGTCGACGGCCGGGATCTCGCCGGGCGAGAGTGCGAACGCCCGCACCTCGACGCCGGGCAGCACGGCGCCGAAGAGCGCGAGCGCCGGCGCGCGCTCCAGCTCGCGGCCGCCGCCGATGATGCCGCCGCCGGAGCAGCCGAACACGGGAGCGCCCGAGAACGCCTCGCTCACCGCCTCGGGAATCCGCGCCCAGTGCTCGGCATGGTGCGGCGATGCGAACGCGAACACGAGGTCGGGCTGGGATCCGTCGAGGCGAGCGTGCAACGCCGCGGCGGACTCGGCGAGCGCATCGACGAAGCTCGCGGTGTTGGACAGCTCGGAGATCCACTGCATGCAGCGGATCGCAGTATGGACCAGGCGTGCGCCTCAATCGACATGCGCCTGGGCATTCGTGCCGCCGGCCCCGCCGGGACGCTCCCAGTGCATCGCCGGCCGCTTGCGCGAGCGGGGCGCGAGCTCGTCCATCGTGCGCGCGTCGTACACCCGCCCGTTGACCACGGTGTAGCGCACACGCTCGCTCGTGCGGATGTCCTTCAGCACGTCGCCGTCGATGACGGCGAGATCGGCGAGCTTGCCGACCTCGAGCGAGCCGATGTCGCGATCGAGCCCGAGGTAGTGGGCGCCCGCGATCGTGCCGGCGCGCAGCGCTTCGTGCGGCGTCATGCCGCCCTGCACGAACATCCACAGCTCCCAGTGCGCGGCGAGGCCTTCGCGCTGGCCGTGGGCGCCGAGCTGGATCTCGACGCCGGCATCGAGCAGCTGCTTGCAGAGCTTCGCGATTGCGAAGTGGTTCCAGTCGCCGGCGGAGGCGAGCGGGCGCCGTCGCGAGCGGGCGTCGATCTGCTCCGGCGGCACGAAGCTGCGCAGGCGCTCGTGCTCGAACACCTTCGTGTGCGCGTACCAGTAGTTCTCGCCCCACAGCCCGCCGTAGCCGACGACGATCGTCGGCGTGTAGCCGACCTCGGTGCCGGACCAGAGCTGCTCGACGTCGCGGTAGCCGCGGGCGATCGGCGTGGCGTGCTCGATGCCGGTGTGCCCGTCGACCACCATCGTCATGTTGTGCTGGAAGAGCGAGCCGCCCTCGGGCACCACCATCATCCCGAGCTCGCGCGCCGCGGCGAGCACCTGCTGACGCTGGTTGCGGCGGGGCTGGTTGTAGCTCTTCACGCTGAACGCACCAGCGGCCTTCATGCGTCGCAGGTGTGCGCGCGCGTCGTCGAGGCTGTCGATGCGCGCCTTGATCGGCGACTTCGCGCCGTAGAGGATCGTGCCCGTCGAGAAGATGCGCGGCGCGGTGATGAGGCCCGCGCGTGCGAGCTCGGCGGCGGTGAAGATCTCGCCGGTGTCGTTGCTGGGGTCGTGCACGGTGGTCACGCCGAACGCGAGCTCGGCGTAGTGCAGCCAGTTCGTCTGCGGCACGACGCCGTCGCTGCCCTGCGGGCCGTGGGCGTGCACGTCGACGAGCCCCGGGATGATCGTGGCGCCCGCGACGTCGAAGCGCTTCGCGTCCTTCGGGATCGCCACGCTCGCCTTGGGGCCCACCGCGGTGATGCGGTTGCCCTCGACGACGAGCACGCCGTCCTCGATGATCTCGTCGCCCTTCATCGTCACGATGCGGGCGCCGACGAACGCGAGCTTGCCCTTCGGCACGTCGGCGTCGACGTCGAAGCCGATGTCGAGTCCGCGCTCGGGCGGCTCGGGCAGCGTCTCGGGCGCGCCCTCGATGAACGCGAACGCATCCTTCAGATCGCGGCCGAAGAGCTCGGGTCCGAGCGACCAGTGCAGCCGCTTGCTGTCGCCCGAGAAGTGCAGCGACTCGCCCGCGTCCTTGCTGACCTTCGCGATCGGCAGGTTGTCGGCCTTGGGCCCGACGTCGAAGGACTTGCCGACCGGCGGGAACGGCATGACGTGGGCCGCGAAGCCCTCGCGGAACGCGACCCAGCGCCCGTCGGGCGACACGCGGAACTCCATCACCGACTCGCTCTTCAGGTGCGTGCGGAGCTCGGCGCGGCTGAGCGCGATCGAGCGCAGCACGTAGCTCGCGCCGTCCTTGCCGGGCTCGCCGTCGAAGAAGAACACGCGATCCGACGCGGTCCCGAAGTGCGGCGAGGAGCCGCTGCGATTCACCAGCGTGGGCTCGCCGCCCTTGCTCGGGATCGCGAACAGCCCGGTCTCGTGCGACCACCGCTGGGAGACGACGCCGCCACCGCGCGTGCGCCGTGCGACCACGGTCTTGCCGTCGGGCGAGAGCGCGGGCTCGCGCCAGTGCGCGGGGGTCTTCGTGAGCACGCGGCCGCGGCCGCCGGCGCGCGGCACGATGCGGATGCTCGACAGCTTCTCGTCGTGCCACGCGACGTAGACGATCGACCTGCCGTCGCGCGAAAACGACGGGTCGAGCTCGAACACGTCGTCGTCGCGGGTGAGCCGGCGCGGCTTGCCGTCCGGCAGCTCGCGGATCCACAGGTGCCCGAGCGCCTGGAACACCACCGACTTGCCGTCGGGAGCCACCTGGACGTTGCGCAGCATCTTGGTGTGGAAGCGCTTCGGGTGCACCTCGACGGGGAAGCGCACCGCCTCGAAGACCGTGCGCGTGTCGGCGACGTGGAACGGGATCTCGGTGCGCTTCGCGGCGGCGACGTCGACCTTCACGAGCTTGCCGCCGGCCCAGAGCACGATCGCGCGGTCGTCGGGCGTCCACGCCATCGCCGGGTACACGCCGTGGATCGCCCAGGTCTCCTGCATGTCGCGATCGAGCCCGTAGTCGATCACCCGCTCGGCACCGCTCTTCGTCGAGTGCACGACCAGCGCGGTGTGCTTGCCGACGCGCCGCACGAACGCGAGCTGCTCACCGTCGTGTGACGGCGTGGGCCGACACGCACCACCCGGCCCACCGACGAACGTCTCGACGCGACCCTCTTCGCGATCGAGCCGCTTGATCACGTAGATGCCGGCGTAGGGATCCTTGTTGTATTCGAACACCGGACCCGGCGTGTCGTCCTGGCTGAAGTACACGTAGCGACCGTCGGGCGAGAATGCGGGCTCGCCGACGTCCTTCTGGTCGTTCGGCTTCTCGGTGAGCTGCACGCCCTTGCCACCCGAGGCGTGGAACAGCCAGATCTCGCCGGAGCCGAGGCTGCGCTCGGCGGTGAAGTGCTTGCGCGCCGCGATGAACTGCCCGTCGGGGCTCCACGTCGGGCTGTTGAGCAGCCGGAAGTCCTCGTCGGTGACCTGCGTGGGCTCGCCGCCCTTGCTCGGCACGATCCAGATGTTGTCGCCGCCGTCGCGATCGCTCGTGAACGCGACGTGCTCGCCGTCGGGCGAGAAGCGCGGCTGCATGTCCCACGACACGCCCTGCGTGAGCGGCTTCGCCTCGCCGCCGGCGATCGGCAGCGTGTAGAGATCGCCGAGCAGATCGAACACGAGCGTCTTGCCGTCGGGGCTGACGTCGACGCTCATCCACGTGCCTTCGTCGGTGTCGATCTTCACCGCCTTGCTCGCACCGCTCGGGTGCTCGACATCCCACTTCGGCGGCTTCTTCTTCGCGTCCTCGCCGTCGCCTGCACCGTCCGGCGGCGCGATCTCGCCGGTGCGGGCGATTCGCAGACCGATGCCTCCGCCGTCCGCGTCGGCGCCGTCGGAGGGCGGCGCCGTCACCGGCTTCTTCGTGCACGAGAGGGCGAAGAGCGCGACGATGCCGAGGATGCGGGGGCGCATGGCGATTCGAGAGACCCCCGGTGTACCAGCTTTGCTTCGTGATCCCATGTGCTTGGCCGAGCTGTCCGCCTGTGCAGCCGATCCTCGCCGCGAGCGCGCAGAGGCCGCGGTGAACCACGCGACCGCGATCCATCACTAGGGGACGGGTGGCAATCGCCACGGGCGCCCATGCGCGCACGTGGCGGTGCAGGCAGGAACGAGTCTCGAAGATGAAACGCCTCGGCATGCGGTGGTTCTGGCTGTCGGCGCTCGGCGTCGGCATTGGTTGCTCTTCCGGCGCGGAGCCGAACAACGCGAGCACGACGGTGGGGCTCGGGAGCGCGACCGACACGGACCCGACCGGCCCGAGCGAGAGCGATACCGATCCGAGCGATCCGAGCGATCCGACGGATCCGACCGACGCCGAAGAGGAGAGCACGACCGACGACCCCACCGGCGTGCCCTCGTGCGGCGAAGGCGAGTTCCAGTGCGAGGACGGCGAGTGCATCTCGGCCGAGCGCGTGTGCAACGGCAACGACGACTGTGCGGATCGCTCGGACGAGGCGCCGGCGAACGCCGACTGTCATCCCGAGGGCTGCAACCTCCTCACCGAGTTCACCTGCAAGGACTTCAGCTGCATCCCGATGGTGCGGCGCTGTGACGGCAACGCGGACTGTCCCGACGGCTCCGACGAGCCGCCCGACAATCCGCTGTGCGATCTCGAGGACGCCTGTGGTCCCACCGAGTTCAAGTGCAGCGATGGTCCGTGCATCCCGGTGCTGCGCGTGTGCAACGGCATGGCCGATTGCGACAACGGCTCCGACGAGGAGGAGCAGCTCTGCGAGAACCAGGGCGGCGGGCACGGTGGCGGCGGTGGTGGTGGTGGTGGCGGTGGCATGGGCGGATGCGTCCCGCTGCTCACCTTCGAGTGCAGCGATCACACCTGTGTGCCTGCGTGGTGGGAGTGCGACGGCGAGGCCGACTGCACGGGCGGCAACGACGAGGCCCACTGCGAGGGCTCGACCGACGACTGCGAGGCGATGGAGTGGCAGTGCGAAGGCGGTCAGTGCATCCCCGAGGGCTGGTACTGCGACGGCATCAGTGACTGCAACGACGGCTCCGACGAGCCAGAGGGCATGGAGTGCGGCACCGAGGGCTGCGCCGCCGACGAGTTCGCGTGCACCGACGGTCAGCAGTGCATCCAGAGCGGGTGGTACTGCGACGGCCTCGTCGACTGCGAGGACGGGAGCGACGAGCCCGACGACACCTGCATGGCTGCGAGCTGCGAGGCCACCGAGTGGCAGTGCGGCAACGGCGAGTGCATCCCCGACGACTACTACTGCGACACGATCACCGACTGCGCCGACGGCAGCGACGAGCTCGACGACGACTGCGGTGCGGGCACCGAGTGCAACTTCAGCGAGTGGGCGTGCGAAGACGGGCAGTGCATCCCGGGCGAGTACTACTGCGACGGAATCACCGACTGCGGCGACGGCTCCGACGAAGCCGACGACTCGTGCGGCGGCGGCGGTGAGATGTGCACCGCGTCGGAGTGGCAGTGCGAGGACGGGCAGTGCATCCCGGACAGCTACTACTGCGACGGGATCTCGGATTGCAGCGACGATTCCGACGAGTCGGATCCGAGCTGCGAGGTGCCGACGGGCTGCGACGGCACCGAGTGGGAGTGTTCGAGCGGCGAGTGCATCCCGGACGGCTACTATTGCGACGGCATCACCGACTGCGGTGACGGCTCCGACGAGGCCGAGGCCGGCTGCGGCGAGCCGATGGGCTGCGGGTTCGACGAGTGGACCTGCGACGACGGGCAGTGCATCCCCGACTCGTACTACTGCGACGGGTACTACGACTGCGGCGACGGCTCCGACGAAGCCGCAGCGGGCTGCGGCGATCCGAGCGGCGGCGGAGGCTGCGGGTTCGACGAGTTCACCTGCGACGACGGCGGCTGCGTCCCCGACTCGTACTACTGCGACGGCTACTACGACTGCGGCGACGGCTCCGACGAGCTGTGCTAGTTTTTGGTCGCGCCGTCCGGCGCTCTTCCTGGCGCGGGCTGTCATGCTCGCTGTCCGCCGTGGCGGAGCCACGGCGGGCTCGAGCCTGGCGCGCGGGCAGTCGCCGGTCGGCTCTGGCCGGATTTGGTCAGAAACGGCGGGTCAGGGCCTTCGACTCGCCGGATCTGGCCGGTTCGTGGACACGCAGGCGCGGGTCCACGAGGCAGAGGAGCACGGCGTCGAGCGCAGGATGTCGGGCCGCCCGGTGGCGCCGCACCGTGCGACCCGAGCAACCGAGCGCGGCCGCGAGCCGCTCGGCGTCGGGCAACGCGATCGCGTGCGCAGCCTGGACGATCAGCAGACGCCCGAGCCGATCGCCGAGGGCTTTCGCTGGCTCGAGCCGCAGCGCCGCCGCGGCTGCATCGCGGAGGCCGTCGAACGTCGCCGCGACGAGCGGCGTGAATCGAGGCGGGGCGGGGCGCTCGTCCGCCGTGGTGGACAGCTTCGTCAACAGGTTCGCCGGCGGGACTGCGAGTCGTCGTGCGACCGCCGTGGCGTCGGTCCAGACCGGATGCACAGCACCACCGAGATCGCGAAGTGTCGACCAGTGCCACTTCCACGGATCGTCGACGAGGCCGCTGCGCACGGGGTTGAGCAGGCCATAGCGGATCATCCGCGCCGCGATCGCGCTGCTGCTCGCCGGCTCGACGTGCACCACGTCGAAGCGCACACCGAAGCGCGACGTGAACGAAGCGAGTATCCGAACCAGCAGCGGCCTCGCCCCGGGAGGCACGACGAGGTGCAGGTGGTCCGGCATCAGCAGGCACGAGAACGCGTCGGGTAGGTTGAGCCGGAGTCGTTCCCACAACCAGCGTGCGTACAGAGGTTCCAACAACGAGCGCGCCCCTCCGCGCGTCGTCGCCACGAGGTGTTCCGCGACGGTCATGTCGACCCGGTCGACCGTCGCGCCGAGCCGTTGCAGCTCTGGCCGGATTTGGTCAGAAACGGCGGGTCAGGGCCTTCGACTCGCCGGATCTGGCCGGTTCGTGGACACGCTCGCGCGTCACGCCTTCCGGCGGCGGCGGAGGCCGAGCAGCAGCAGTGCCAGCGCACCGCTGCCGCGCGGCGGTGCGTTCGAGCAGCCGCAGCCGTCGTCGTCGCCGTGCGCTTCGCCGGCGGTGCTCGACGAGCTGCTCTCTTCGCTGCCGGTGTCCGCCGGTGCGCCGGTGCTCTCGTCGTCGGCGTCGCCCGTCGAGCTCTCGCCACCGCTCGTGTCCACCGCGCCCGTCGTGTCGCCGGTCGTGCCTGCGGGCTCGACCTCTTCGGGCGTGACCTCGTACTCGAAGGGGAACTGCTCCGTCATCCACGTCTCGGGGGCAGGGTCGGCCGTCCACGTGCCGACGACGAGCCAGAGCGCCTGCTCGTCGCCGACGCCCTCGACCAGCAGCTCGCCCTCCCAGAACTCCTGCAGCTCGAACGGCACCGACTCGTACTCGATGTGGTCGGCGAACTCGCGCACGACGCGGGCACCCCAGAACGCCGGCGAGTCGTCGAAGCCGTCGGCCACGCCGTGCACGCGGACGCGCAGGTTGCCGGGCGCAGGGGTCGCGATGCGGATCGTGTTGCTGCCGTAGCGCCGCGGTGTGGCGCTCTCGGGGCCGAGCACGAAGCCGTCGGTGCCGAGTGCGGACACCTGCGCGACCACCACGTTCGCGCTCTCTTCGTAGTCGTCGACGTACGCCTCGGCGTACGCGCGCAGGTTCTCGTGATCCTCGTAGTCCCACAGCACGTCGTGCGCGACGTGATCGAGCCACACTTCGTGGAGGTCGAGCCCACGCGCGCCGAGCAGCTCGCCCATCACCACCATCGGATCGGGCTCGGTGCCGGGATCCAGCCACGCGTCGCGGACGAGCGACGGATCGGCGACCTGCTCGGTGAGATAGTGCGGGAAGACGAACGCGCCGTACTGGTGGTACTCCTCGAGCCGACCGGTGTCGAAGTAGTCGAAGTAGTTCGCCGAGTAGTGCGGCAAGAAGGCGTAGCCGAACAGGAACGTCGCGTAGTCGGGATGATCGGGATAGACCTGGTACATCACCCACGTCGCGGTGGCCTCCCAGAACCACGCGCCGAGCCCCTCGTACGAGTAGCGCGCGGTCGAGCCCTGCACCGCGTGGTAGAACTCGTGTGCGGCCGTGCCCTCGACGTACGTCCCACCCTCGGCGATGAGCGACTCGTCGATCACCAGCATCGGGTAGCCCTCTTCGTCGAGGTTGTAGTACCCGGCGACGCCGTTCGACTCGGGAGCGCCGTCGCCGGAGCTGCCGGCGTAGACGTTGAACAGGTAGCCCTCGGTTCCCATCGGCGCGGGGTGTCCGAGCTCGTCGATCTCGACGGTCCACGAGTGCTCGAGCGACGTGAGCAACGACATCGCATCGGCGGTGTCGAACGGCGCGGTGTTGCCCCACGCGAGCCGGAAGTTCGCGGACACCAGCGAGTTCGGCAGCAGCAGCGGGTCGCGCTCGGCCTTCGGCGCACCGGGAGCGGGCGGGGGCAGCGGCGCGACCAGCATCGGCCGGACCGGATTGCCGATCCGCGGCTGCCCACACGGCAGGCGCTCGCGTACGGCCAGATCGCCCGGCGCGGCCGCAGCGACGGCAGGCACCGACAATGCGATCAACAGCGCGCCCATCCACGACGCCTTCATTTCCATGCGTTCCATAATGGATGAGTGCCGGGATCTTGCACCTCCGTTCGCCGCCGACCCGAAAATACGTCGATCGGCGGAGGCGGCTTGACCGGGATGCGCCCCGCACGCGACGCTTCGGCGCAGCCACGATGACGCGATTGCCCGGCATCGGTCGCCCCTGGCACCTCATCGAGCGCCCGCGCGCGCCGTTTCGCTGCGACGTCTGCGGGGTCGAGATCCCCGAGCGCGACGCCGCGACGTTCACGACGCTACCGAAGATGTACTACGACACGCCACCGGCCGGGTACGTGCCGTGCAACCGCGGCTACGACCCACTCGCGGCCGCGTACCCCAACGTCGTCGACGGCGACGAGCGATGACGACCTCCAGCAGCGACGACCTGCATCCCGCCACGGGCGCGCGGTTCGTGTTCGAGCGTGCGCACGAAGTGCCGCCCACGTACCGCGTGCGCGTCTTCTTGCCCGAGCGCGCGCTCCTCGAGGCGACGCTCACCTGGGACGGCGCGCACGCGTCGTTCGTGCCGCCGCTGCCCGAGGGCTGGGCTGCCGACGAGGCCAGCAAGCTCGCGCGCGTGTTGCACCGCGAGCCGGTGGTGCGGCTCGTGCGTTGGCGCGGGACCACGTAGGCGGCGGTTCAGGGACGCACGTCCGCGGTCGATGTTCCGCGGACATGGCGTGGCCATCCTTCGTGCTCGCGGTGTCCCTGCTCGGGACGGAACCCGACGAGCTCGCCGCGGCGCCCGAGCCCGAGCCCGAGGCCGAGCTGGATCCGGAGCGCGACGAGCAGGCGGTGTTGCCGACGGGCAAGCGTCTCGCGCAGCGCACGATCGAGTCGCTCGTCGGGCTCGACGAGCTGGCGATCACGCTCGAGCTCGGCGACGACGATCTCACGATCGCGGTCACCACGACGGCGCACCACGAATACGACGCCACCATCGCGGAGCTCGAGCTCACCCTCGCGCTCCTGCCCGAGCCCGATCTGCAGTTCGCGTGGGAGCGGCTGCACACGCCGCCGTTGCAGCTCTCCACCGAGCAGGTGGAACGCAAGATGCCGTCGTCGATCGCCGTGGTCACGCTGGTCGACGAGGGCGAGCCCTTCGGCCGCGACGAGCAGCGTCCGCTCGCGACCACCGATCAGCACGCGGAGCTGCAGCTCCCCCGCGCGACGCCGGCCGCGCTGGTGGTCGTCGCCGGCTACACGCTGCAGACGCCGACGGAGCGCGACGTGCTGCGCATCCTCGACGCGGGGGGCCCGGCGGATCTCGGTGCGCTGGCCGGGTGGGCGAACACACTCGCGGTCGAAGGCACGTTGCCGCTCGATGCACCTGCGCGCGCGCGCATCGTCGCTGCCGTCGAGGCGCGCTTGCGGGCGTTGCGAGCTCCGCCGGCGTTCGGCGACTTCCAGCGCATCAACGCGCTCACTGCGGTCGCGTATGCGTGCGTCGGGCCCGGCGATCTGGAGCGCCTGCTCACGCTCCAGCGTCCGGTCTCGATCCTCTTGTCGGGCGCGGTGGTCTCGTACGACGAGGCGGTCGCGGAAGAGAACCTGCTCGGCGTTCCGGTGCACGGCTTCCGCCGCATCCAGTCGCGCTCGGACGCCTCCGTGCAGTGGGAGGCCGCGACCCAACGCGTGCGCGGCGTGGCGATCGACAGCCTGCTGCGGCTCGCGTTCGATCCGCTCGACTTCCGCAACGCGCCGCCGGGCATGCGTCGTCACCCCACGCTGCACGTCGCGGCCACCGAGCTGCTCGCGCCGATCGACACCACGGATGTCGGCCGCGCGCTCGCGCTCGCGGGGGACGACCAGGCGCTCCAGCGCGGCGTGCTGGCGTTCTACGTCGAGGTCGGTCACGTCCCCGCCGTCGAGCCGCTCATCGACTGGCTGGTCGCGAATCCCGGGCAGATCGACTCGCTGGGCGGCGCGGCGATGGCTCGTATGGGCGAAGCGATGCTTCCGGTGCTCCTGCGTCGATTCGGCGACTTCGAGGCGCCGGTCGCCGAGCGCACGGTCGCGCGGCGGCTGCTGGCGGCGTTGCCCGAGTCGCAGGCGCCGGCGCTCGCGAGCGCGTGTGGCTCGATGGGTGTCGAGCTGCCGGTGGAGGCCGAGGGCACGACGCCGTCGGTCGCGGATCTCCTGCACGCGATCGACATCGCCGACGAGCAGGCGAAGCGCCGTCGCGTCGACGAGCTGATCGCGCGCGTGCACGAGCACGACGACGATCGCGTGTCGTTGCGTGCTCGGGTGCAAGCCGCCGCGTCGATCGGCGAGCTCGCGCCCGAACGGATCGACGAGCTCGCGCCCGAGCTCATCGCGCTCCACGTCGCTGCAGCGCGCGACCTCGCCTCGGACGGACCGACCGGGCCGCGCGTCGTCATCGCGCAGCTCCGCGCCTTGCCCTTCACCGCGCATGCGCCGGACGTCGCGCGTGCGCTCGCGTCGCTCGAAGCGGAGCTACAGGAAGGGCAGGGCGATCGCGCCGGCGCGTTGGCCACGCTCGAGCACCTCGATCCCGAGCTGGCGGATCCCGAGCTGCGCAGCCACTACATCGCGATCGTCGAGCGTCAGTACTACGAGCTGGTCTCTGCGGGCGCGTGGGACGGTGCGTCGTTGCTGCTCGATCGCGTCGAGTCGCTGGGGCTCGTCGAGCTCGACATCGAGGATCGTCGCAACACGATCGCGATGATGCGCCGCCGCCCGCTGATCGCGCTGGGGGTCACCGCCGCGCTCGCCCTGCTCGTGGTGCTCGTCGCCCTGATCTACCGAAGCGGAGTGATCGCACGTGTGCGGGCGCGACTCGTCGCGGCACGCGCTGCACAGCCTGTGGACGAGGACGCGGATCCAGCCGCGGGCGGCCTGGACGAGCCGGCGGGCGAAGAGCTCGCCGATGCGTGGGCCGATCGCGAGCCGAATCGCGAGTCCAATCGCGAGGCCGATCGCGAGGCCGATCGAGAGCCGGATCGAGAGCCCAATCGAGAGCCCAATCGAGAGCCCAATCGAGAGCCC
>CAZFKC010000024.1:0-19514 GCA_964519175.1 uncultured Nannocystaceae bacterium | reverse complement strand
ATCGAGAGCCCAATCGAGAGCCCAATCGAGAGCCCAATCGAGAGCCCGATCGCGCGCCGGATCGCGACGACGACACGCGATCGCCGCTCGACGACTTCGCGGCATAGCGCGAAGGCTTGCGGTGCTGCCGTGGATCTGAAACCATGCGCATCGCGTGAAAGCGCCGCTGCGACCATTCGAGTACATGGCGTGGGCGAAGACGGTGCCGCTGGGCGCACGCTTCGACCTCACCGCCAGCGGGGTTCCCGACGCGCTGGGCGGTGCGAAGCAGGGCGTCCCCGATCTCGTGCCGCCCGAGGAGTGGCACGACGGGCTCGATCTCGCCTCGCTCGCGAGCCGTGAGGTCGCGGTCGCCGCGAACCGCGAGCTCGTCGAGGCCGTCGCGCGCCGCTACGAGCTCGACGCGTCCTGCGTCACGGTCACGCTCGCAGCGAGCACCGCGATCCTCCACGTGCTCATCGCGCTCGTGCGCGCGGGTGATCACGTCGTGGTCGAGCGTCCCACCTACGAGGCGCTGCGGCGGGCGCCGGAGATCCTCGGCGCCACGGTCTCGCGGCTCGAGCGTCGCTTCGACGAGGGCTGGGCCGTGGTGCCCGAGCGACTCGCACAGCTGCTCACGCCGCGGACGCGCGCGGTCATCCTCACCAACCTGCACAACCCGACCGGCGTCGCCATCGACACCAAGACGATGCGGCAGATCGCCGAGCTCGCCGCGCGCGTCGGCGCGATGGTGCTGGTCGACGAGGTCTATCTCGACTACTGCGACGTGCTCGAGGAACCGCGACCGCTCCCGGTGGCGTGCGTGGCGAAGAACGGGGTGAGCTGGAGCTCCACGACGAAGGCGTTCGGGTTCTCGGCGATCCGTGCGGGTTGGCTCGTGACCCCCGACGCCGACGTGGCGAAGGCGGTGCGCGCCGCGACCGACTACCTGCACGTCACGCCGCCCGTCGCGACCGCGAGGTTGGGCGCGCGCGTGCTCGATCACGCTGCGGTGCTCACCGCACGCTCCGGGGCTCTGGCCGCAGCCGGGCGCGAGGTGGTCGAGCGCTGGATCGCCGCCGAGCCCCGCGTCGCCTGGGTGCCGCCGGCTGCCGGCATCACGGGCTTCGTGAAGTTGCCGAACTTCATGTCCGACGTGACGCTCTGCGAGCACCTGCGCCAGCGCTACGACACGCAGCTCGTGCCGGGCTCGATGTTCGAGCAGACCGGCTTCGTGCGCCTCGGCTTCGGCATCGATCCGGAGCACCTCGAAGAGGCGCTGCGCAACGTCTCCTCCGCGCTCGACGATCTCGCTTAGCCCCCAGCGACCGTCACGGGCGTCGCGGTACGCGCTGACGCGCCGCTTGCCCCCGCAAGCGGGGGCGATCCGTCCCGAGCGCGGAGATTTCGCGAAGGGCGTCGCTCAAACGTTGAAGCGGAAGTGCACGACGTCGCCGTCCTGCATCACGTATTCCTTGCCCTCGCTGCGCAGCAGGCCCTTGGCGCGCACGGCAGCCTCGCTGCCGAGCTCGACCAGGTCGGACCAGCGCATGACCTCGGCACGGATGAAGCCGCGCTCGAAGTCCGAGTGGATCTTCCCGGCGCCCTGCGGCGCGAGCGTGCCGCGGTGGATCGTCCACGCGCGCACCTCTTGCTTGCCGGCCGTGAAGAACGTGATGAGATCGAGCAGCGCGTAGGCCTTGCGGATGAGCAGGTGCAGGCCGGGCTCCTCGAGGCCGATGCCGGCGAGGAACTCCTTCTGATCGCCGGGGTCGAGCGAGGCGATCTCGGCCTCGATCGCCGCGGAGATCACCGCGACCTCGGCACCCTCGCGGCGCGCACGGTCGACGACCGGCTGCACGGCGGGCTGATCGACGCCCTTCGCGAGGTCCGACTCGGCGACGTTCGCCACGTACAGCACCGGCTTGTTGGTGAGCAGGAACAGCGGCTCGAGCACCGTCTGGTCCTCGGCGGAGAGTTGCTGCGCACGCACCGGGGTGCCCTGCTCGAGCGCCGCGAGCACCCGCTCGGTGACCGCGAGGGCGAGCTTCTCGGCCGGATCGCCGCCCTTGGCCTGCTTCTGCGCGCGGTCGCGACGGGCCTCGATCGACTGCATGTCCCGCAGCATGAGCTCGGTGTCGATGATCTCCATGTCGGAGGCCGGATCGATGCGACCGTCGACGTGCACGACGTTGTCGTCGACGAAGCAGCGCACGACGTGGCAGATCGCGTCGACCCCTCGGATGTGGCTGAGGAACTGGTTGCCCAGCCCCTCGCCCTGGCTCGCGCCCTTCACGAGCCCGGCGATGTCGACGAACTCGATGGTGGTCGGCACGATCTTGTCGGGCTCGACGACGCGGACCAGCGCGTCCTGCCGCGGATCGGGCACGGGCACCACGCCGACGTTCGGGTCGATGGTGCAGAACGGGTAGTTCGCCGCCTCGGCCCCGGCATCCGAGAGCGCGTTGAAGAGGGTGGACTTGCCGACGTTGGGTAGGCCGACGATCCCGACCGAGAGGGCCATGGCTCGCGCAGGTACCACATATCCCGCGGCGCGGTGTTCAACCTCGGCAACCGATGCGAGATCGGCTCCACTCTGGCCCCAGGTCGCCGCGGCGTGCCCGCGTTGCCGGCGTGGCACGGAGCACACAGGTGAGGATTCCAACGCTGTTTCGGGGCAGAGGCCATGCATCCGCAGGGCCGTGACATGCGACTACCTCGTCGCGCGAGCCCCCCCCAGGCTGCACACCCGCACAGCACCGTCGCCGCCTCCCGCGGCGCCGAGCACCGCGCCGAAGCGATCGCATCGCGAGGCGCACCGGCGGATCACAGCCGAGCCAACTCGAGACGTCCGCAGCAACCCACCGTACGCGCCGAGAATTTCGCCCGACCGATCCCCAGCCGTCACATTCGTCACCGCTGCGCCGACTCTACCCCGCCTCCGCTCCGCGCCCTTCGCTTCGTCATGGTCAACACTCCGATCCACCAGGCCGTCCTCCTCGCGACGCACGCGATCGCTCGAGGTCGACGGACGAGCCCCACCGCACTGGCGCGTTGCGGCGGCATCACGCTGCTCAAGCGCGCGATGCTCACGCTCGCCAGAAATGGCGTCCGTCGCTTCGTGATCGTCATGGCCGATCCCGAGGTGCGTCGCCAGACGCTCGCCGACAAGCAGCTCTCCGGCTTCGAGATCGTGTGGGTGCACAACGCCGAGCGCCCCGACGACGACGCCTACTCGCTGTGGCGCGCGCGCCCGCATCTGCGCGGCGAGTTCTTCGTCGCGCCCGTCGATCGCGTGTTCGCCGGCGACGTGCTGAAGGCGCTGCTGGCCGAGCCGCTCGAGGGGGCGACCCTCGCCGTCGCGCGCACGGGCCTCGCTGCCCTGCCGCCGTCCGACGTCACCGTCGAGCTGCACCTGCGGGACCGCGTGGCCGCGCTCGGCGGCCGCGCCGATGCGGTCGCCACGGGGATCTTCACGGCGGATCGCTCCCTGTTCGATGCGCTCGATCGCCGCGGCGTCGATGGTGAGCCCCGTCCGCTCGTCGCTGCGCTGGCCGAGCTGGCCGCGCAGGGCACCGTGCGTGCGGCCGACGTCGGCGACGCCTGGTGGCATCCGGCCCGCGATCCCGCCGAGCTGCGTCGTGCGCAGTCGGTGCTCATCCGTTCGCTGCGCAAGTCCGTCGACGGGCTCATCGCGCGCCACATCAACCGCCGCTTCAGCCTGGCCGCGACCCGCGTGCTCATGCACACCGGCATCCGACCGAACCACGTCACCGCGTTCTCGCTGGCCGTCAGCGTGCTCGCGGCGGTCACCGCTGCGCAAGCCTCGGTCACCGCGCCGTGGTGGCTCGCGGTCGGCGCGGTGCTCTGGCAGCTGGCCTCGATGCTCGACGGCATCGACGGCGAGCTCGCCCGCCTGAAGTTCCAGGGCAGCAAGCTCGGCGAGTGGTTCGACACGCTCACCGACGATGTCGGCAAGTTCGTGTTCTTCATCGGCTCCGGCATCGGCGTCACCGCGCTCACCGGGCAGACGATCTGGCTGCAGCTCTGTGTCGTCATGGTGCTGCTGCAGCTCAGCATGTCGATCAACCTCTATCGCAAGCTCATCAAGACCGGCTCGGGCTCGCACTACGCATTGGCGTGGCAAGGGCACCAGCAGGCCAAGGACACCTGGGGCGCGCGGTTCATGGCGCGCGTCGAGCCGCTCGCGCGGCGCGACTACTACGTGTTCGCGTGGATGGTGCTCGCGATCGTCGGCTGGCTGAAGCTCGGCATCGTCATCATGGGCGCGACGACGCTGTGCGTCGCAGCGCACGAGCTGCTGCGGCCGCGCCAGGTGCGTGAGGAGTTCCTCTCGCTCCCGCCGTCGTCCTGACCCCTGCGCGTTTCGATGTTCAGCGGCGGGTGATCGCCAGCGCGACGCCGCCGACGATCGCGGTGGTCGCGATCAGTAGCCGCGTCGAGAGCTGCTCGTCGAGGAGCGCGACGCCGCCGAGCGCGGCGACGATCGGCACGAGCAGCTGCACGATCGCTGCGCGCGTCGCCGTCATGCGGGGCAGGGCGGCGTACCAGAGGCTGTAGCCGATGCCCGAGGCGAGCGCGCCGCTCGTGGCCGCGAGCACGACGCCGCGCGCGGTGGCCTGCAGCGGTTGTGCGAGCGCTGCGATCGCGAGCGCGGCCAGCGACAGCGGCACGCAGCGGATGAAGTTGCCCGCCGTGGTCGAGAGCGGCGGCGCCGTGGAGCCCTTGCCGCGCAGCGAGTAGATCGCCCAGGCAGCGCCGGCGATCGCCATCGAGGCCGCTGCGAGCGGGTCGGGGGCGGACACGCCGGGCGCGGTGAGGACGACGAGCCCGCCGAGCGCGAGCAGCCACCCGAGCCACACCGCGAGCGTTGGACGCTCGCCCTTGCCGAGCCCGCCGCCGATCATCGTGGCCTGCACGACACCGAACAGCACCAGCGCACCGGTGCCGGTCGAGAGCCTCAGGTACGCGAGCGAGAATGGCAGCGCGTACCCGAACAACGCGGCCGCCGAGCGCCAGTCGCCGGGGAACTCCGCCATCCGAGGGATCGCGCGCGTGCGGGCGAACGCGAGCAGCGCGAGCACCAGCGCGCCGCTGGCGAGGCGCACCGCGGTGAACGAGGTCGCGTCGATCTCGCCGGCCGCGAGCGCGAGCCGGCAGAGCAACGAGTTGCCCGCGAAGCCGAGCAGCGCCGCCGCGACGAGCAGCAGGGTGCGGGTCACGCGGCCGGCTCGTCCGTGGCCTAGTCGATCGCCAGCGTGAAGTTGCCGCTGCTGCCGAAGTAGCCGCTCACCACGATGATGATCGTCTGCCCCTCGACGAGGTCGACGCTGAGGAACGACTGCACCCCGAAGTTGTCGTCGTTGCAGGCGATCTGATCACCGCCGCACGCCGCTTCCTGCAGGTAGAGCACGGTGTCGTAGTCCGAGCCGGAGAGATCGAAGTCGTACGTGCCGTCGGCGGGCGCGGTCCACTCGATCGCGTAGTCCGGCGAGCCGTCGTCCGGGCAGGCTTCGTCGGGGCTGTCGAGCTTGTCGACGGCGGCGAGCGTCGCACCGGCGACGTCGGCCGGCAGGTCGCTGTCGATGTCCTCGTCGGGGCACGTGACGTACTGCACGTTGAGCGAGTACGAGCCGGCCTCGAAGTTGCCGTCGACGCCGACCATCACCGTCTGGCCCGCGGCGAGCTGCGCGGACACGAGCGACTGCGGGTTGAAGTTGTAGTCGTCGCTGCACGCGAGCTCGTCGCCGTCGCAGCCACCGTCGCGCAGGTAGAGCACGGTGTCGTAGACGGAGCCGAACGTGTCGAACACGTAGAGCCCGTCGATCTCGGCGGTGAAGAGGTAGGTGTCGTCGGGCTGGGTGAATCCGCCGCACGACGCCGCGAGCGTGTTGTCGCCGTCGCTGGTATCGCCGTCGAAGGTCTGCGGCACCGTGTTGCCCAGGTCGCCGTCGGGGCAGACGCCGTCGCCGAGCTGCCCGACGTTGAGTGTGAACGGGCCCGACCCGTTGAAGTTGCCGTCGACGACGACGGTGATCGTCTCGCCGGCCGACAGCGCGAGCGAGAGCGCCGAGGTCTGCTGGAACGCGAAGTTGTCGCTGCACACGATCTCGGGCGCGTTGCAGGCCGGACCGTCGAGGACGTAGAGCACCGTGTCGAAGAAGCTGCCGCTCGTGTCGAAGGTGTACTCGCCGTCCTCCGGGGCGGTGAACGAGTACGCGACGTCGGGCGAGTGGAAGTTCGGCGGGCCCTCGAAGTCGCAGCTGCCCTCGAGCAGGTTGAAGCCGCCGGAGGTGTCACCCACGACCGTCTGCGGCACGACGCTGCCGAGATCGATGCCCGGGCACGGCACCTCCTCGATGTTCAGCGTGTAGCTGCCGATCGCGTTGCCGTCGACGCCGACCAGCACTTCCTGACCCGCGCTCATGTTGAGCAGGATGCGCGACTCGTCGGTCATCTGGTTGAGGTCGTCGTTGCATGCGAGCTCGGGACCGCCGCACCCGCCCTGTCGCACGAACAGCACCGTGTCGATCGCGGAGCCGAACGTGTCGAAGGTGTAGAACGCGTCGTTCGGGGCCGTGAACGCGTAGAGGTCGTCGGGCGAGAAGTCGCCGCCGCAGCTGCCCGAGTCGGTGTTGTCGCCGTCCGAGGTGTCGCCGACGACGGACTGCGGCACGTTGCCGAGATCCTGATCGGGACAGGCGCCGCCGAGCGTGTCGATGTGCACCTCGTAGGCGCCGCCCTGCGCGGTGCTGTCGACGTAGATCGTGACCTGCTGGCCCGCCGTCAGCGGGACGAGCGAGCCCTGCTCGCCGCACGCGAGCTCGGCGCCGCCGCACACGCCGTCGCGCACGTGCACGACCGACTCGAACGAGGAGCCGAACGTGTCGATCGTGTACGTGGCGGTGACGGGCGCGGTGAACAGCCAGCCGTCCTCGGGGCCACCGAAGCCGCCGCAGTTCGAGCCGACCGTGTTGTACGCCGTCGTGCTGTCGCCCACGAACTCGGTCGGCGACGCGCTGCCGGCATCGCCGGCCGGACACACGAACGTGCCGGCGCGCACGCGCAGCGAGAAGGGATCGCCCGTCGGTGCGTTGCCGTCGACGATCGCGGTGACCGTCTGGCCCGCCAGCAGATCGATGGTGATCACCGACCGCGAACCGTCGCCGTCGTCGTTGCAGGCGAGCTCGGTGCCGCTGCACGTGCCGTCGAGCAGGTAGAGCACCGTGTCGAGCTGCGAGTTCGAGGTGTCGAACGTGTAGGTGCCGTCGGCCGGCGCGGTGAACGTGTAGCCGACGTCGGGCGAGCCGTCGCCGCCGCACGAGCCCGTGAAGTCGTCGTCGCGGCCGAGCGTGTTGCCGAACACCGGGTCGGTGCTGTCGGGATCGAGATCGGCGACCGGGCATTCCGGCGCAGGCGTGCCCGACTCGCTCGACTCCTCCACGATCGCGCCGCTGGAGGACTCTTCGCTCGAGCTGCTCGACTCGGACGTGGTGGTGCCGCTCGACTCCGCCGTGCTGCTCGACTCCGCGGTCGTGTCCGCCTCGGTGGTCGACATCGTCGTGCTCGGCTCCGTGGAGCTGCTCTCCGCACTCGTCGTCGTCGTCGCCGGCGACGTGGAGCTGCTCTCCGCGCCCGACGAGCTGCTCTCTTCGCCGGTCACCTGCGTGTCGTCGCCTCCGCACGCCATCACCGTGGCGGCGCACAACAACAACGACGCACCCCTGCCACGCACCGCGGCCACTACGTCATCAACCATGCGGGCGAGTCTACGCCGAAACCCGCGGAGCGGTCGCTCGCATCACGCCGCGGTTTCTGCGCGGCGTTGGCGACGCCGCCCATCGCCCTGCTACCCTCCCGGCGTTGAGCGACCCACGCGAGCCCCACCGCCGACCCGTCGTCGCCGCTGCCGACGACGAGCCCGCCGCGCCCGGCGACGACAAGGGCCACGTGCTCGAGGACGCGCCCGATGGTCGCGCGGCACGGGCCGAGCGACGCCGGACCGAGCGACGGGAGGCGATCATCCGCGCCGCCCAGCGTGTGTTCCGTGACAAGGGTTACCACTCGGCATCGGTGCACGACATCATCGACGAGGCCCGGATCGCGCGCGGCACGTTCTATCTGTACTTCGACAGCAAGCAGGAGGTCTTCGGCGAGCTGGTCGACGAGTTCCTGCAGGTGATCCGCGGTCAAGTGCGGCGGATCTCGCTCGAGGCCGGGGACGAGGCGCCGCTCGATCAGCTGCGCGCGAACTTCCGACGCGTGGTCGCGACCGTCGGCGAGCACGACGACGTCGCGAGCATCATCTTGCGCGACCCCACCAGCTTCGACGAGGACAGCCGTGCGCGCGTGAACCTGTTCTTCGAGCAGGTGCTGAAGCTGATCGAGGACGCCATGCGCGTGGGCCAGGGGCTGCGGCTCGTGCGGCAGTGCGACGTGCACCTCGTCGCCGTGACGGCGCTCGGCGGCCTGCGGCAGGCGCTCGCGGCGATGCTCATCGCGCAGAGCGACGACCCGGCGATCCGGGCGCGCGAGCGCGCCTTCGCGAATCCCGGCCTGGTCGCCGACGAGCTGATGGCGTTCTTCCTCCGCGGCATGACGCCGCCGCCGCAGAGCGCGTGATCCGGGCCCGCTCGCTCAGCGCGGCGGCGGTGCGAGGAATCCGGCGAGGCGGCCGCCGATCGCCTCGGACGAGAGCTCCGCCTCGTCGTCGTTGAGCTCGTCGACGATCGTCTCGATCGCCGCGCGCGCGGCCTCCTTGCGCGTGTCGTCGATGTAGCCCGTGAAAACCGTCTCGCCGTTGGCCGCCCTCGCGATCTCTCGCTCTCGCTCGTGCTCGTCGAGGTCGGTGTAGAAGATGTAGTGGAACGAGCGGTTGTAGTCCGTCTCGCGGTAGATCTCGAACATGGTGCGGTCGTCGGCCGCCATAGTGCGGGCATGATAGGCTCGCCGGCAGCAAGAGGCGAGACGACGATGCCGAGCTGGAAGCGGTGGGTGGATCGTGCGAAGAGCTACGCCGACAAGGTGATCGAGGTCGCGCCCGCACCGATCGCTGCGGCGCTCGAGCGCATCGTCCCGGGTGCCGTCGCACCGCCGCCTGCGCCGGCCCCGGCCCCGCCTGCGTCACCCACGGCCCCGCCTGCACCGGCCCCTGCCGCGGCAGCAGCTGCTCCCGCCGCAGCCGCGCCCACGGCGGTCGAGGATCCCGCGGTCGTGCTCGCGCGCGTGAAGGCGAAGGCCGAGCGCGGGCTCAAGCCCGAGGACACGCTCGTCGTCATCTACGCCACCGATCGCGAGCGCGCGGGCGTCGAGCAGATCGCCAAGCTCTTCGACGGCATCGACACCACGGTGCGCGTCATGGATCTCGATCGCGAGCCGCAGACCAAGCGCCAGATGGCGCGGCTCACCGACGTGATGGTGCCGCCCTACGTCTTCATCAACGGGCGCTACTGGGGCGGACCGTACGAGATGGAGGCGCTGGCGGGCACCGGCGATCTGCCGCGCGTGGTCGCCCACCTGCTCGACGAGATCGGCCCCGAGGCCCGTCGCATCGGCAAGCTGCGCGAGACCTTCAGCGACGACATCACGGTCGCGAACCTGCTCGAGCGGTGGCGGCTCGGCCACATCCTGTGCGTCGACGATCTCGATGCGTGGCTCGAGACCGATCGCGAGGGCCGCGAGCGCTTCTTCTACCAGGGTGGCGAGCGCCCGGCGGAGCAGATGGAGCAGATCGCCGGCGAGGTCGTCGCGGCGGTCGAGGCCGGCACGTACGAAGCGCACTGGCTGCTCGATCCCGCGGTGCGCATGAGCTGAGCGCGGACGGGCCCGCGATGGATCGTCTCGACCGCCTGCGTCGCCACCTGCGTCTCGTCGACGACGGCGTCGCACCGGTCGTGGCCCGCTACCGCGAGCACATCCAGTGTCGCGCCGGCTGCGGCGACTGCTGCCACCAGAGCTTCCGCGTCTCCGACGTCGAGGGTGAGCTGCTGCGTGAGGGCCTCGCGCAGCTCCCGGCGGACGCGCGCGACGACGTGCTCGCCGCGGCGCGGACCTACGCGCCCGATCGACGCATGCCGTGTCCGCTGCTCGCCGCCGACGCGAGCTGTCGGCTCTACGCGCATCGACCACGGCTGTGCCGCAAGTACGGCATCCCGCTGTGGCACCCCGATCGCCCGCACGAGGTGCGCACGTGCTCGCTCAACTTCCGCGGCGTGCACGACATCGATGCCGAGACGATCCTCGACCCGCAGGCCGAGTGGGCGCGCGACTGGATCCGCGTACGCGAGGCGCTCGGTCTCGCGCATGGTGGCGGCGACAGCATCGCCGCGCACCTGCTGCGACACGGCGACGGATCCGCGATCTCCGGTGACGAAGGCGGGGGCGCGAGGCCGCAAGGCAGCACGGACGAGCCGTCGTCGGCGTAGTGGCCGACACACGAGCGTCCCGATCGGGGACCACCCTCGTCGATCGTGTTACCTGCATCGCATTGATCGCAGGGCGAACTTCGTTGCTGTGGAGATTCACCCCTTTATGATGGTCGACGGGTCTTCCCGGGCAGGGTGAACGTGACGAGCACCGAACCGTACGCACGCTTGTGGTCGACCATGTTGTTGGTCGCCCTCACGGGTTGTTACACAGGCCTCTCGAACGGCAGCGCCGGCGGAGACGGTGGTGCCGACGCTGGCGAAGGCGCCAGCGAAGGCGCGAGCGAGGGCGCGAGTGAAGGCGCTGGAGAAGGCGGCGAGGGCGGTGACCCCGACGAGCTGCCGGCACCCAACACGCGCTTCTTCCGACTCACGCACGCGCAGTGGGAACAGACCGTCCAGGATCTGTTCTACATGACCGAGCCCACCGGGTTGTCGGAGTCGTTCCGCACCGACCCGTCGATCGGCGGCTTCCTCTTCGACAACAACGCGCAGAGCCTCGAGGTCGATCAGGCGCTGTGGCAGAGCTACGCCGACGCGGCGGGCGACGTCGCCGAGCTCGTCACCGCCGACGCCACGCTGCTCGCGGGCATCGTGCCGCCGGACGCCGGCGATGCGACGGCGCGTGCGACCCAGTTCATCACCGAGTTCGGGCTGCGGGCCTACCGACGCCCGCTCGAGCAGGCCGAGATCGACACGCACCTCGCGGCGTGGGGCGGTGCGACCGAGCTGTACGACGTCGTCGATCCGTTCACCGCCGGCGTGCGGCTGACGATCGAGACGATGCTGCAGTCGCCGCACTTCCTCTATCGCATCGAGACCAGCGCGACGGCCGAGGGCGACTTCGTCCCGCTGAACGGCTACGAGGTCGCCTCGCGGCTCTCGTACCTGCTGTGGGACTCGATGCCCGACCCGACGCTGTTCGACGCCGCGGCGGCCGACGAGCTCGGCAACGCGGATCTCGTCGGCGAGCAGGCCCGCCGCATGTTGGAAGATCCGCGGGCCCACGCGGTGATCGAGCACTTCCACTACCAGGCGCTCGACATGCGCAAGTTCGAGAACGCCGCGCCGGCGCCAGCGTTCTTCCCCGACGCGCCCGCCGATCTCGGCGCGCTCGCGACCGAGGAGAGCCGCCTGTTCATCGAGGATGTCGTGTTCGGCCGCGACGGCGGGCTCGCCCAGCTGCTCACGTCGAACGAGACCTTCGTCAACGACGACCTCGCGAAGCTGTACGGGCTCGAGGGCAGCTACGGCGACGCGTTCGTGCCCGCGACGCTCGACCTGGCCGAGCGCCGCGGATGGCTCACGCAGATCGGCTTCCTCGCCGCGAACTCCACGACGGTGAATCCCGATCCGATCCACCGCGGTGTCTTCGTCGCGAAGCGCATGGCCTGCCTCAACATCGCGGCGCCACCCAACGGCGTGCCGCCGTTGCCCCCGCCGGACGGCCGCTCGAACCGGCAGACGGTCGAAGAGCACACGCAGCAAGAGGGCAGCACCTGCGTCTCGTGCCACGGCACGCTCATCAACCCGTTCGGGTTCCCGTTCGAGAACTACGACGCGGTCGGTGCCTGGCGCACGCAGGACGGTGACTTCACCGTCGACGCGTCGTCGACCGTGCTGCTCGACGGCGACGAGGTGGCGGTCACCAACGCGCTCGATCTCTCCGATGCGCTGGCGGCCAGCCCGATGGTGCACCAGTGCTACCTGCAGCACTGGATGGAGTACGCGCACGGGCGCCCGTCGGCGCCCGAAGACTTGCCGTTCACCCAACGGCTGGGTGTCGACTCGCAGGAAGGCGACCTGGCGGTGAAGGAGCTGCTCGTCGAGCTGGTCCGCTCGCCTGCGTTCCGCAACCGCGCGACGGAGGAGCTGCCATGAAGACGATGCTTCGACGCACCGTGTTGCGCGGCGCCGGCGGTGTTGCCGTCGCGCTGCCGATCCTCGAGGGACTCGTGCCCCGCAAGGCTCGCGCCGGCGGGGTCGTGCTCCCGCCCTTCGCGATCTTCTTCCGCCAGGCCAACGGCTGCGGCTGCGCGCAGAACACCGACGTCGGTGAAGAGCCCGAGCGGTTCTGGCCCAACGCCGAAGGTCCGCTCACCGCGGCCACCGTCGCGGGCCGGGCGATCGAGGAGCTCTCCGATCACCTCGCGAAGCTGCTCGTCGTCGGCAACGTGAACATGCAGTACTACGACTACGCCGACGGCCACGCCAACGGCGCGTTGCAGCTGCTCACTGCGCAGGGTCCGGTCGTGCCGGGCGTCGGCGGCGACTCCGAGGCGAACGGCGAGTCGATCGACAACCGCATCGGCCGCGAGCTCAACGACGGCGGGCGCGACTCGCTGTTCTTCTACGCCGGCACGCAGGGCGGCTGGCTGGGCGGGCCGTGCATCTCGTACCGCGACTCGAACCAGCGGCGCGCGGCGATCCACGATCCGGCCCAGGGCTACATGGGCATGATGGGCGTCGACCAGGCGCTCTTCGAGCAGCTCGCGGCGCGGCGCAAGAGCGTCAACGACCTCGTGCGCGAGCAGATGACGACGCTCATCAACAAGCCGCAGCTCAGCAACGCCGACAAGCAGCGGCTGGATCTGCACTTCACCAGCATCCGCGACCTCGAGAACACGCTGTCCTGCAACCTCACCGAGCAGCAGCAGGCGGAGGTCGACGGCCTGAAAGAGGGCTACGACACCGACGACGGCGACCAGGTGCTCGACGCGGTGAAGGCCCACATGCAGGTCGCGACCATCGCGGTGGCCTGCGGCTTCACGCGCTCGGTCGCGATCCAGGTGGGCGTCGGCAACGACGGCAACACCCGGTACAGCAACATCGAGACCGGCGAGCTGATGGAGAACTACCACTACATCTCGCATCGCCGCGCGTCGCACGACAGCAGCGGAGCGGTGATCCCGAACTCCGATCTGCTGCACCACTACGTCGACGTCCACTTCGCGCGCACGTTCGCGTATCTGCTCGACAAGCTCACCGAGTACCAGCTGCCCGACGGCGGCTCGCTCATCGACGCGGGCGTCGCGGTGTGGTGCAACGACAACGGCAACGGTCCGGGGCACTCCTCGAACAACGTGCCGTTCGTGCTGGCCGGGAGCGCCGGTGGGTTCCTCCGCACGGGCCAGTACATCGTGCTGCCCAACGAGGACACGCACGCGCGGATGCTCAACACGATCGGCTCGGCCGCGGGCCTGCGGAAGGCCGACGGCAGCAACATCGACGACTTCGGCGATCCGAGCCGTCCCCGCACGGTGCTCGACGAGCTGCTCGCCTGATCGGGCGTCGGCGTGGGAACCTGGTGCGCGCCGCGCTGTCGTGACCGGCGCGGCGCCGCATGACCCTGCCTTCGCTTCTTCGCGCATGCCCTAGCTCGTTCTTCCTCGTGCTCGCGCTCGCGGGCTGCCGCGTCGGCACGCCGGCGCTCGCGGCAGGCGCCGATCGCAGCGTGCCGCCGGCCGAAGTGATCGCACGGGTCGATCCGGCTGGCTTCGCGCCGACGATCGATCCCGCGACGGCCGCGGCGATGCCGGGGGTCGCGGCGTACGGGCCGAAGGCGAGCACGCCCGTCGACGAGTCGGCGCAGCCCTATGTCCAGTTCGCGCGCCCGATGATCGCGGATCCCGGTGCGCTGCACTTCGAGATCGATCCACCCGTCCCCGGCCAGACGATGTGGATCGATCCCTATCGCGCGTGGTTCGTACCGAACGGCGGCTTCGAGCTCGGCCGCAGCTACCGCGTGCGCGCCCACGGCGACGTGCGCAACGACGAGGGCGGCACCGCGAAGATCGACGTCACGTGGGAGCTGCGCACGCGTGCGCCGTGGGCCGAGCTGCAGCCGCAGCAGGCGTGGGGCTGGCACCTCTTCGTCTCCGAGGAAGAGGAGGGCGTAGAGCCGGCGCCGGTGTTCCACGCCAAGGCTGCCGTCGACGTGCGCACCGAGCTGCGGGTCACCGCCGCGATGGTGCGCAAGCACGTGTCCGCGCGCGCGTGGAAGATCGGTGCCGATCCGAGCACGGCGAAGCCGGTGGCGGTGAGGGTCTACGGCAAGAAGCAGCGCCATCCGTTGCCCGCGGATCTCGACGAGCACGACACCGACGCCATACACGTGCATCCCGCGACGAGCTGGCCCGCGGGGCACGAGGTCGAGGTGACGCTCGACGCCGCGTTCGCGCCCCCGGGCGCCGGTGCGATCGGCAAGCCGGCGACGACGACGTTCCGGATCTCCGAGGGGCCGCGCATCCGGATGGTCTGCAACGAGGATCACGGCGACGGTTGCGGGCCTGGGTCCGTCTCGTTCGAGCTCGATGCTCCGTTCCGCCCCGCGGATCTGCACCGCATCGACATCACGCCGCACCCCAAGAGCTTCCGTCGCGAGATCTGGGGCGACAACCACGTGTGGATCCAAGGCGAGTTCGAGCTCGGCCGTCGCTATCGCGTGCACGTGCCCGAGAACCTGCGCGATCGCGTGGGGCAGAAGCTCGTGGGCGAGCGTCCGACCGAGCTCGTGTTCGTGCCGCCGCCGCCGACCGTCGAGCTGGTGTCGACGTCCGGTACGCTGCGGCCGGGGCAGGCCACCACGGTCGGGCTCGAGGCGCGGTGGCTGCACGACGCGACGCTGCGTGCCGCGGTGCCGAGCGACGCGGAGTGGATCGCGATGCAGGGCGAGGACCTCGCGAGCGTGCCGTTCCCCGCGAAGGCCCAGCACAAGCTCGAGAAGCAGCTCGACCTCGCGCCGACCGGTCGCTACGCGTGGTCGTCGATGGCGCTCGACATCGCTGCGCTCGCCGGCGGCAAGGGTCGCCCGTTGTTCGTCGAGATCGTGCCCGGCAAGGTGATGGACAGCGCGCGCGAGCGTCCGGCCGCGAAGCCGGTGCGCGGGCTGTTCCAGGTGACCGATCTCGGGCTCGCGGCCTGGATGTCGCCCAGCAAGTCGCGCGTGCAGGTGCGCAACCTCGGTACGCTCGCTGCGCTGCCCAAGGCGCGCGTCGAGGTGCTCGATGCCAAGGGCAAGCGCACGCACGACGTGCGCACGGCGAAGGACGGCTTCGCCACACTGCCGCGCGACGGCGCGCTGCCCGATACAGCCGTGCTGGTGCTGAGCGCCGGCGACGATCGAGCGTTGACGACGATCGGCGAGCACACCCAGCGCAAGGAGGCACATCCGTACGCCGGCGAGCGCGGCACCGACGAGCTCCGCAGCGAGCTCGTCACCGAGCGCGCGATCTATCTGCCGGGGGAGAAGGTCTCGATCGTCGGCTGGGCGACGCTCAGCACCGCGCGCACCGAGAACGGGCTCGCCCGTCCGAAGGCGGGCACGAAGGTCGTGCTGGAGCTGCGGGATCCCCAGCGCGAGCCCGTGGTGCACCGCGAGGTCGCGGTGACGAAGCACGGCAAGTACTGGGGACGCCTGCGTCTGCCCGAGCGCGCGGCGCTCGGTCGCTGGAGCGCCGTCGCGACGATCGACGGCAAGGTCGTCGAGGAGAGCTTCGAGGTCCGCGACGTCCGCGTGCCGCAGTTCGAGGTGCGCTCCGCGGCGCTCGACGACGCACGCGTGCGCGGACAGTCCGCCGAGATCGTCACGCACGCGAGCTACTACTTCGGCGGCAGCGTTCCGGTCACGGCCGCGCGCGCGAGCAGCGAGTGCCGCGTACGCATGGTGCGACCACCCGGGCTCGACGGCGCGTGGGAGCTGGCGCAGGTGCAGCGCGATCCCGAGACGCCGTGGTCGCATGCGATGACCGGCGAAGCGGTCACCGAGCCCGACGGCACCGTGCGCGTGGTGGTGCCCACCGGCGAGCTCATGCGTGGGCGCGACTACGCGTGCACGACCGACGTCGCGATCCAGGATGCGAGCTTCGAGGAGGTCGGCGGCACCGCGGCATGGTTCGTGTATCCCACGCGCTACCTCGCGCTGCGCGGCACGTCGCGTCCGGACGGACGCGCCTGGGAGCTGCGCGCGGTCGATCGCGACGGCAAGCTCCGCAAGGCGCAGTCGTACGAGATCGAGGTGTTCCGCATCGACGAGCGCCGCGACAAGGACGGGGTCGTGCGCGACTCCCTCGTGCGGGTGCAGCGGTGTCGCGGCGAGACGAAGACCAGCGGCGACGATGCCCGCTGCGACTCCGGCAAGCTCGCGCCCGGGCGCTATCGTGCGGTGCTCGAGACGACGATCGACGAGGTCGCCGCGACGTGGACCGACGATCTGCGCATCGACGAGCCGCGGCGTCGTACGACGCCGGCGTCGACCGAGCGCACGTGGCTCGAGCTCGAGCTCAGCCCCGACTCGCCGAAGCCGGGCGACACGCTGACGGTCACGGTGCTCGGCCCGAAGGTCGATGCGCGCGGCATCCTCTCGTTCGCGCACGTCGGGCTGCGGCGCCTCATGCCGTTCGAGCTGAAGGCCGGGCGCGCCGTGCTCGAGCTGCCCGTCACCGATGCGTGGATCCCCGACGTCGAGCTGCATGCGTTCGCACTCACCGCGGGCGAGGACGCGAAGGCGAGGCCGCGGAGCTGGGTGGCGTCGCAGAGCGTCCGGATCGGTCCCGACAGTCGCAGGCTCACCGTCGCCGTCGTCGCCCCGGAGACGAGCACGGCTGGCGCCGTGCTGCCGATCGAGGTGCAGGTGGACGGCGCGGACGGCAAGCCCGTCAGCGGCCGCGTCGCGCTGTGGGCCGTCGACGAGGCGCTGCACTCGCTCGTCGCGCCGAAGATCCCCGATCTCACCGCCGCGTTCGCGGCCGGTCGTCACATGCCCGTGCGATTCCTCGAGACCTACTCGCGCGTGCTGGTGCCGTACACGGTGCGCGAGGATCCGTTCGAGTTCGGCGGCCTCTACGGGGGCGGCTCCGGCAGCGGCTACGGCAGTGGGCACGGCGCAGGCATGGGTGGCCGGGGCGTCCGAGACGCCAAGCCCCAGGCGCGGCAGAAGTTCGAAGGCACGCCGATCTTCATCGGCGACGCGGAGCTCGACGAGCACGGCCACGCGAAGCTGTCCGGCACGATGCCCGACAACCTCACCACCTTCCGGCTGACCGCGATCGCGTCGGCCGATGCGAAGAGCGGGCCCGGGCTCGCGCGCTTCGGTCACGCCGACACGCGCGTGCGCGTCACGGCGCCGCTCGTCGTGCGCGCAGTGCTGCCCCGCATCCTGCGACCGGGCGATCGGGCCGAGCTCGCGGCGATGATCGAGAACCTCGGCGGGCCCGCCGGCGACGCCGAGCTCGAGGTCTCGGTGGTGAAGGGCGGCAAGCTGCTCGAGATCGTCGAGCCGCCGGCGTCGAAGGTGACGCTCGCCGCGGGCGGACAGGCCCGCGTGCCGCTCGTCGTGCGCGCGCAGGGGGTCGGCGAGGTCGAGCTCGAGCTGCGCGTACGGCTCCCGGGCGCCGAAGGCGGTCGCGCGCTGCACGACGCCGTGCGCGTGCCGCTGCCGATCGAGCGCACCCTCGATCTCCGCCAGCACGCAGCGGCCTACGGCTCGATCGAGAAGGACGGCGCCTTCGCGATCGAGCTCGGACGTCCGAAGCTCGCGGGCGCGGCGACGCTCGATGTCGACGTCGAGCTCGCGGGCACGATGCTCGCGGGGCTCGAGACGATGGCCCGCGATCTCGCGCAGTACCCCTACGGCTGCGTCGAGCAGACGTCGTCGGGGCTGCTGCCGCTCGTCGCGTTGCGCGGGCTCTCGCACCAGGGCTTCCTCGACGTCTCGGTCGACGAGCACGTCGAGGTCGGCATCGCGCGGCTGCGCTCGATGCAGGTCGGCGGGCGCGGGCTCGGCTACTGGCCGGGCGCGCACACCGTGCACGTGTGGGGCACCGCGTATGCGCTGTGGGTGCTCGAGCAGCTGCGCGCCGAAGGTCATGCCGTGCCCGAGGCGCTGCGCACCGGCATGCGCGACGAGCTGCGTGCGCGACTCGGGCTGGCGCTCGCGGAGGACGCGGATGCGCCGCGGCCGCCCAGCTCGGAGGCGCTGTGGGATCGCCTCGATGTCGACGCGGTCGCGGCGACGATGGCGGTGCAGGCATTGGTCGCCGCGGGCGATCGTCCGACCGCGCTCGTCGGTGCGCTGTTCGAGCACCGTGCCGAGCTCCCGACGTTCGCGAAGGCGCTGCTGCTGATGGCGGCGCACCGGCTGGCGCCGAAGGCCGCGAGCACGCGCACGCTGCTCGACGAGCTGCGTGGCGAGGTCGACGCGCGCGAAGGCACCGCGACCGTGCGGCCCGGCACGACGCGCTACGACGAGTACTTCGACTCGGGTGCGCGCACCGACGCGATGGTGCTGCTCGCACTCGTCGAGGCGACGCCCGACGACGAGCTGGTCGAGAAGCTCGCGCGTGGGCTCGGCGAGCTGCGCGCCCAGGGCGAGATCGGCAACACCCAGGAGCGCGCGTACGCCTTGCTCGCGCTCTCGCGCTATGCACGAGCGCGCGAGAAGGTGGTGCCGTCGCTCGTCGCCGAGGCGTGGATCGGTGCGCAGCCCAGCAAGCCGGGCCAGCTCGAGGGGCGCAAGGCCGCGGCGATCCATCGCAGCGGTCGCGTGACGGCGGGCGCGACGAAGACCGAGCCGCGCGTCACGGTGCGTCGCGAGGGCAAGGGCCGGCTGTACTGGCGCGTGGGGATGTCGTGGACGCCACCCGACGCCGGCAAGAGCTCGGATGCACATGGCATCGCGATCGAGCGCTCGCTGCGGACCTCGAAGACGGATCTCGTCGATCGCGTGGTCGCCGGCGAGCTGGTCGCGCTCGACGTCACGATCACGGTCGATCGCCGGCAGCGCTACGTCGCGATCGATCTCCCGCTGCCGCCGGGGCTCGAGGCCGTCGACGACACGCTGGGCTCCGGTGCTCGCGCGCGCGTGCTGCCCAGCAAGGGCGGCGGCTGGGTCTCGCATCGCGAGCTGCGACGCGATCGCGCCGTGCTCTTCGCGGACATGTTGGCCCCCGGAAAGCACACCGCGACGGTGTTCCTGCGCGCGACCACGCCGGGCAGCTTCCGCATGCCCGCCGCAGTCGCGCACGCGATGTATGCCCCCGAGCGCCGCGGTCACACGGCCGACGCCGACGTCGAGGTCGCGGCGAAGTAACG
>CAZFKC010000023.1:18314-100606 GCA_964519175.1 uncultured Nannocystaceae bacterium | reverse complement strand
CCGGGCTCGGGCCGCCGTCAGTCTTCGCAGAGTCGCTGCCAGCCCACGCCGTGGCGCGTGACCTCCGCCGTCACGCCGCGGTCGTCCTCGAGCTCGAGATTGAGACGGTAGATTCACCCGCACCACTCGTCCTCCGCTTCGCTGCAGTCCTCGTAGCCGTCGCACTCCCACGACGCTGCGATGCAGGTGCCGTCCCAGCACTCGAAGCCGTCGCACGACTCGCCGCCGCTCGGGTCCTCGCCGCTCGGATCCTCACCGCTGGGATCCTCCGGACACCCGTACTCGTCGTCCTCGTCGCTGCAGTCGACGATGCCGTCGCACTGCCACGCCGCGCTGATGCACGTGCCGTCGCCGCACTCGAAGCCGTCGCAGGGCTCGGCGCCGCCGCTCGGATCGTCGCCGGTGCCCGCGTCGACGCAGGCCTCTTCGTCGCTGGCGTCGGCGCAGTCGACGATCGCGTCGCATTTCCAGTCCCCGGCGATGCACGTGCCGTCGCCGCACTCGAAGTCGTCACCGGTGCAGCCCGCCGCGTCCTCGCCGTCGCACGCCGCTTCGTCCTCGCCGGCGCTGCAGTCCTCGTACTCGCCGTCGCACCGCCAGTCCTCCGGGATGCACGTGCCGTCGGCGCACGCGAACTGGCCCGGGCACGCGCCCTCGGTCTGTTCGCAGGCGTCCTCGTCGTCGCGATCCGTGCAGTCGCCCGTGCCGTCACAGCGCAACGCTCCGTCGATGCACTGCCCATCCGCGCACGTGAACTGCCCCTCGGCGCAGCTGCCCGCGGGCGCCATCGGCGTCTCGCACACCTCGCCGTCGCGTTTGTCGTCGGAGGGCAGCGACACGTAGTAGCTCTTCAGCTCGCCGGGCGGCGTGACCGCGACGCCGCTCCCGGGCTTCAGGCTGTTCGACTGCGCGATCGTCTGCTGCACGAACCATCGCCCCGACACGCCGCCGGCCTTGTCGTTCTCGCGCAGCAGATCGCGGACGAGCGAGTTCCACGTGCCCGCCTGCAGATCGGAGCCCACGCCGCCCGAGAACGCCACGTTCGGGGAGTCGATGCCCATCGTGTAGAACATGTACGTCGCGCCCGCGCAGCCCCACTTCTTCTGGTTGTCGGCGATCTTCAGCCAGTTCGGGTTGATCGCGATCGGCACGAAGCCCCAGCAACGGATCCCGCTGACCGGGTGCGTGCCGGCGGTGGAGTTCTGCAGCGTGATCACGCAGAAGCGATCGGCGTCGATCTTCCAGTAGCCGATCGCTCCGTCGTCGCCGCCCCAGATGTCGAGGTCGATGCGATCGCCGACCGCACGCTTGCCCGCCCCCACGGCCGGCCAGCCCACCCAGCCCGAGAACTCGTTCTTCCCGGTCGCGGTCTCGGGATCGTCGAGGATCTCGCGGAGCAGCTGCTGCGGCGTCTTGCCCTTCGGCAGCGCGAGGATGCCGGCGTGGAAGTCGGTACGGATCCAGCCGTTGCCGTCGGGGTAGTTCCACGCCTTCACGCCGCCCGCGGTGAGCTGCGCGTTCACGCTCGCGGGGATCGTGAAGTCGGCCAGCTCCTGCCAACGCGCGGTGATCCACTTCTGCAGCGCCGCATCGTCGGTCTTGAAGAACCCGCCCGGCGCCGCCACGGTCGCGCCCTGCTGCTGGAACGTGATCTCGACGCCGCGCACGTCGACGCACTCCTCGCTCGGCACCGTGACCACGCACTCGACGTCCGAGCGCGGATCGTTGTGCGCGCACGGGTCGTCGCACTCCGGCACCTCGCACGACTGGCCGGTCGGGGTGATGCACTCGCCACCGCCGACGCCGCCCGCCACGAGCCCACGGCCATCGCCGTCGTCGTTGCAGGCCAGCTGGAGGAGCGGAACGGTGAAGAGCACGAGCCTGCTCGTGCGAGCGATCGATCGCTTGCGCATGGAGACACTCCTTCGCCGCGATCACCATGATCGCGTGCACGACTTCACGATCTACCGTGGCGGATCATTCGAAGGATGCAACCGCGATCGAAGTGGACATGCAGGTCTTTCGTGCCACGCTCGACGAAGTGCAGCGTCGTCGAGCGAGTACGCGTGCGATCTGTGCAGTCGTTGGGCAACTCGCACTGCTGATCTCGGGCGAGCTGCACGCGGACGAGCGCACGACCGTGTTCGTCGCGTTCGACGGCGTGCTGCTGGAGGAAGCCGAGCAAGACGACGCCGCGCTCGATCGCACCGCAATCGCGCAGCTCGCCGGTGAGCACGCGGCGTGGAGTGGCGACGCGAGCGAGCGCGCCGCGGTGCTGCAGCGCGTGCGCGAGCACTGGGCCGCGTATCCGATCGACTTCGTCGACGCGCGTCCGAGCGAGCCTGCCTACGTGATGGCGGTCGTCACCGACGGCGCCCCGCTCGGACCCGGCGTCAGCGGTGCCGCCGTGCTCGATTGCGACGACGCGCGTGGCCCCGGCGAGGTGGTGTTCGCGTTCGCCGGATCGAGCGAGGCGAGGGCGGTCGCCGCGACGATCTCGCAGGAGCTCGGCCATGCGTTCGGGCTCGAGCACACCGACGACACCACGGATCTCATGTACCCGTTCGCGCAGGACGGCGAGCAGCGCTTCGCCGACGAGTGCACCGCGCTCGCCGAGGGCGCGAGCTGCGACGACGTACACGCCCGACACTGCGAGCTCGGCTCGCAGAGCGCCCACGCGGAGCTGCTCGACGTGCTGGGCTCCGCGATCGCCGACAGCGACGCGCCCGAGGTGGAGATCGTCCGTCCCGAGGACGGCGACGTGTTCGTCGCGGGCACCGACGTGCAGATCGTCGTCGATGCGAGCGACGACGTGCACGTCGATCGCGTCACCGTGTTCGAGGGCGTGCGCGAGGTCGGCCACGACGACGTGCCGCCCTTCGAGCTCGTCGTGACGGCGATCCCGGCCGGCGACTTCGAGGTGCGCGTCGTCGCGACGGACGCGGCGGGCAACGCGGCCGAGAGCGCGACCATCACGATCACCGCGCGCGCCCCGGGCTGGGGCCCGGGGTACCCCGACGTGGATCGCGGCCGCGCGGCACAGGGCTGCGCCGTCGCAGCCCCGGCCTTTCCGCTCGGCGTCCTCGTGCTGCTCGCGCTCGCTTGCCGACCCCGACGCGTCAGCTCGCGGTGAGCGTGAACGAGTCCAGGAACTTCTGCGCTTCGGCGGCGTCGGCCTTGCTCGCTGCCCCGACCTTGTAGAAGCGACGGTCGACGACGAACGCACGCACGGTCAGCGTCGTCTCGCCTACCTTGCTGGTGAGCGAGTGCGCGTCGCGTCCCGCGAAGACGACCTTCTCGTCCTTCGTGTCGTTGGCGCGGGCGTTCGACGCGTACCGTTCCAGCGCTTCGGTGGCCTTCGCCGCGTCTGCGTAGTCGGCGTACGACACGCTGAAGATGTCGATGCTGGTCGCGTACGCATGCCACTCGACGCCGTCGTGCTGCTCGATCGTCTCGCTCGGCTGGTACGGGAACGCGGCCGTGTATCCGCCGGCCACCGATGGCGTCGCGAACGGGCTGCGCGCGGGCGCGGGCGCATCCGTCGACGACCACGCCGGGCCCTGCGGGGTCTCGTCGTAGCGGAAGTAGGGATCGAGCGCCGCGAGCACGGCGGACATGCGCTCCTTCGTCGGCTGGGCCTTCAGCGCCTCGACCGGAGCCTTCCACACCGCATCGGGCACCGGCACGCGTGCGGCCAGCGTCGCGATCGCGTCGATCGGCTCCGCAACCTCCGCGCCGATGCCCACCCCGAAGCGGACCTCCATGAGCTTCATGCCGAGCACGAACGCGAACCCGACCCGTCGGTCGTGCTTCTCCTTCAGCTCGGCGAAGGCCCCCTCGCCGAAGAGCTTGTCCATCGCGTCGTCCTTGCTCGGCCGCTCGGGCGGCGTGATGCCGAGGCGAGCCGCCGCGACGGTCACCTCGGAGTACGCGAGCTCGACCGCCTTCGCGTCCTCGCCCATCGCCAGCACGCACGCGAGGCCGTACTTGCGCCCCGCGGCATAGGCCAGCTCGGTCGTCGTGAGCGTCTGCTTCGCGTCCGTGGGCGATGTGGGCGTGCTCGCGGCCGGTGCGTCGCCGAGCCCCAGCCGGCTCCGGACCTCGTCGCAACCCGAGGCGAGCGCGAGCAACACGACCAGGGAGCGCAGGGTGGGGGTGGCCGAACGCGGTGCCATCTTTCCCCCAAGACGGCCCTCGGCCCGGACTGATCACTCCGGCCCGGGCCGGGTACCTTCGCGCTCACTCGAACGCGTCGAGCCCGAGCATCGTGACGAACGCGATCGCGGCGGTCATCGGGATCGTGAACACCCACGCGATCACGATGTTGCCGGCCACGCCCCAGCGCACCGCGGACAGTCGCTTCACCGCACCGACGCCCATGATGCAGGCGTTGATCACGTGCGTGGTGGACACGGGGATGCCCGATGCGCTCGCGGCCAGGATGGTGATCGCACCGCTCGTCTCCGCCGCGAAGCCCTGCAGCGGGACGATGCGAATGATCTTGGTGCCCATCGTGCGGATGATCCGCTGCCCGCCCGCCATCGTGCCGAGCCCGATCGCCAGCGCGCATGCGGTGACGACCCACTCCGGCACGTGACCATCGCTCTGCGGCAGCGCCCAGTGGGGCAGGCCGACGCCGCCGCTCGCAGTGAACGCCACGAGCGCGAGCGTGATGATGCCCATCGCCTTCTGGGCGTCGTTGCTGCCGTGCGACAGCGCCATGAAGGAGGCCGACACGAGCTGCAGCTTCCGCGAGGTCCAGTCGACCGTGGACGTGCGCCAGCGTCTCACCGTCCACAGGAGCCCGAGCATCACGATGAAGCTCAGCGTGAAGCCGATGAGCGGCGAGAGCACGAGCGGCACGAGCACCTTGCCGACGAGCGCCGACCACTTGAACGCGCCGAAGCCTGCGTGGGCGACGACCGCACCGCAGAGCCCACCGATGAGCGCGTGCGACGAGCTCGACGGGATGCCCCACCACCAGGTGAGCAGGTTCCACACGATCGCGCCGACCAACGCGGCCAGCACCACCGTCTGCGTGACGTCGCTGGTGTCGGCGAAGCCGGACGCGATGGTCTTGGCGACCGCGGTGCCGAAGATCGCACCGATGAAGTTGAAGATGCCGGCGATGAACACCGCGATGCGCACCGGCAGCACGCCGGTCGACACCACGGTCGCGATCGCATTCGCGGCGTCGTGGAAGCCGTTGATGAAGTCGAAGATCAGCGCCGTGATGATGACGGCGATGACGAGGCTAACCATGCTTGACCGCCAGGAACGCCAGGTTGTCGGCGACCTTCTCGCAGCGATCGATCGCGTTCTCGAGGTGCTCGAGCACCTCGCGCTCGCGCATCACCACGCGCGCGTCCACCGTTTCGGCATGGAAGAGGTCGCTGATTGCCGCCCGGTGCAGGCGGTCGCCCTCTTTCTCGAGCACGCGGATGCGCCGCTTGGCCGCCATGATGTCGGCGTACTTGCGCGCGCGCAGCAGCGGCACGGCGTTCGCGAGCTCGTCGGTCGCCTTCGCGAGCACGTCGAACAGCCCGACCATCGGCTGCGTGGGGTGCTCGACGCCGAGCAGCTCGCATGCGCGCGCCGCCTGGTTCGCGAGATCGAGCACGTCGTCCAGCTCGCCGGCGAGCGCGTGGATGTCCTCGCGATCGATCGGCGTGATGTACGTCTTCGCCAGCGCTTCCTCGATCTCGTGGACCAAGGCGTCGCCCTGGTGCTCGAGCTCCTGCAGCGCGGCGCTGACCTTGGCCACCGAGTTGTGCTGGCCGAACTCTGCCAGCGCGCGCGCGGCTTCGTGGCCCAACCTCGCCTGCCGTTCGAGCAGATCGAAGAAGCGCTCTTCTTTCGGAACCAGACTGCGGATGAAGTCCTGGAGTCCCAAGCGGCCGCACGCTATCACGGCCGTCCCGTCGGGCGCGGCCGCGGGAGGCCCCCGCGCCAGTTGTCACAACGATGTCACGCGCTGCGCCGCAGGGGCCGTCGGGCGGCAGGCTTGACCCTCGGCGCGCGCTTGGCTAAGCGATCGCCCGTCGACGGTCCGCCGTCGGCGACGGAACCAGCCGGGAGCCTCGGCGGCGAAGCCCCGCCACGGATCTTTTTTTCCGTGGGCGGAGGCACCTACCCGAGACCCGACAGCGACCCCAGCTCGCCGCGCGCGAGCACGAAAGGCAGCATCGTCATGGCCGATTCATCTACGCACTCGTGGGGCAACCTCGAAGTCTCGCCGCGCACTGCCGGAGGCAAGGGCGCAGTGCGCCAGCTCCGACGTGCCGGCAAGTTCCCCGCCGTCATCTATGGACGCGGTGGCGAGAACGTCACGATCGCGATCGATCCGATCGCGTTCCACAAGGCCAGCGATCCGGCGAAGGGCTACAACACCTTCTTCCGGCTCTCCGTGCAGGACGGCGGCAAGGCGATCGCGACCGAGTCGTGCGTCATCACCGACATCCAACGCGACACGCTGCGCGGCGAGGTCGTGCACATCGACTTCATGCGCGTCGATGCCGACAAAGAGGTGGTGCGCCCGGTGCCGGTGCGCATCGTCGGTCGCGCCGCGGGTGTGATCGCGGGCGGTCGCATCAAGACCTTCCGTCGCGACGTGCACGTCGCGGCCACCCCCGCGAACATCCCGGTCGACGTCGTCGTCGACGTGACGCCGCTCGAGATGAACCAGTACCTGCGCGTGCGCGACATCAAGCTCGAGCACGCCCGCATCGACGAGTCGCCCGATGCCCCGCTCGCGTTCTGCGAGCTGGCGAAGGCGAAGCTCGAAGGCGACGAGGCGGCGGCACCGGGTGCGCCGGCCAAGCCCGCGGCCGCGGCTGCGCCCGGCAAGCCCGCCGGGGCCGCGCCGGCCAAGCCCGCCGGCAAGAAGTAGCGCCCGACGGGGTAGCGCGAGATGGCCGACGCGATCCCCTATCTGGTGGTCGGCCTCGGCAACCCCGGGGCCAAGTACGCCGGGAACCGCCACAACGTCGGGTTCATGGTGGTCGAGCGCTGGCTCGACCGCCATGGCACCCCGGGCGCCAGCGAGTGGCGCGAGAAATTCCACGGGCGCTGCGCGACGCTCGGCCACGGCAGCGAGCGCGTGGTCGTGCTCGAGCCGCTCACGTACATGAACAAGAGCGGCCAGAGCGTGGCGGCGGCCGCCGGGTTCTTCCACGTGCCCCCGGCCCGGATCGTGGTGGTCCACGACGAGGTGGACTTCGAGCTCGCGCGCCTCGCGGTGAAGCGGGGCGGTGGGCACGGGGGGCACAACGGTCTGCGAGATCTGATCGCCGCTCTGGGCTCGCCGGACTTCGTGCGGATCCGCGTCGGCGTGGGCCGGCCCGTCCGGGGCGAGGTCGCCGACTGGGTGCTCTCGGACTTCTCCAGCGAAGAGCGCGCGATCGAGGTCCCGGCCATGATCGACCGCGCCGAGGCGGCGATCACCGCGATCCTGCGCGATGGCGTGGCCGCGGCGATGAACGCGTTCAACCAGAAGCCCGGCGAGCCACAGGCGGGCTGAGGCTTTCCGCCGTGCACGGAGCCGGGGCTGGCTCACGGTCCCGCGGCCTGCCAAAGCAGCGCAGAACGCTGCCGAAAGGCCTTCCACGGCGGGGTTTTTGCGTGTATGTCGTGCCCCGCGCGCGGCGGCTCGTCGCCTTCGCCTTCAGCCGAGCCCCGCGAAAGGAAGCACCTCCGTGGAACCCCAGACGCTTCTCTATTTGATCCCCGCCGCCGGCGTCGTGGGTCTCGCCTATGCCTTCGTCACTGCGAGTTGGATCGGCAAGCAAGACCCGGGCGACCGTCGCATGCAGACGATCGCCGACCAGATCTTCAAGGGCGCGATGGCGTTCATCGGCGCCGAGTATCGCGTGCTGGCGGTCTTCATCGCCGCCGTTGCGGCGCTGCTCGTCGTGCTCAACACGTCGCAGGGCGCGTCGCCGCTGATCGGCCTCGCGTTCGTGATCGGCGCGAGCTGTTCGGCCGCGTCCGGCTACTTCGGCATGCGCGTCGCGACGCGGGCGAACGTCCGCACCGCCGCGGCCGCACGTCGCGGCCTCGCGCCTGCGCTCGTCATCGCGTTCCGCGGTGGCGCCGTCATGGGCATGTGCGTGGTCGGCCTCGGGCTGCTCGGGCTGGGCACGCTGTTCGTGATGTTCAGCGGCTCGTTCAACGCGCTCGCCAACATCGAGGGCGGCGCGCACGACAAGACCGCGCTCTACACCGTGGTGCAGCTCCTCGCGGGCTACTCGATGGGCGCCTCGTCCATCGCGCTGTTCGCCCGCGTCGGCGGAGGCATCTACACCAAGGCGGCCGACGTCGGCGGCGACCTGGTCGGCAAGGTCGAGTCGGGCATCCCCGAGGATCACCCGCTGAACCCGGCCACCATCGCCGACAACGTCGGCGACAACGTCGGCGACGTCGCCGGCATGGGTGCGGATCTCTTCGAGTCGTACATCGCGGCGATCGTCGGCGCGATGGTCATCGGCATCACCGCACAGCAGGGCCGCCTCGAGGCCGTGCTCCTGCCGATGCTGATCGCCGCCGTCGGCATCGTCGTCTCCGTGGCCGCGACCTACGTGGTGCGCACGAAAGAGGGTGGCAACCCGCAGACGGCGCTGAACGGCGGCTCCACGGGTGCCGCGATCGTCATGGTGGCGCTCGCGTGGTTCATCATCGACTTCTTCGTGGGCATGGCGCGGGACGCCAAGCACCCGATCATGTTCGGTGGCGTCGCGAAGAGCACCGTCGACCTGTTCCTGCCGATGGCCGCCGGCCTCGCCGCGGGCGTCGCGATCGGCTTCATCACCGACTACTACTGCAGCAAGGGCAAGCCGCCGGTCGACAGCATCGTCGCGCAGTCGGCCACCGGTCCCGCGACCAACATCATCGCCGGCCTCGGCGTGGGGATGCGCTCCACGTGGATGCCGATTCTCTGCATCGCGGCCGCGATCTTCGTCGCCGACAAGTACGCCGGCCTCTACGGCATCGCGCTCGCGGGTCTCGGCATGCTCTCGACGACGGGCATCCAGCTCGCGGTCGACGCCTACGGTCCGATCTCCGACAACGCCGGTGGCATCGCGCAGATGGCGAACCTGCCCCACGAGGTCCGTGGTCGCACCGACAACCTCGACGCCGTCGGCAACACCACGGCGGCGATCGGCAAGGGCTTCGCGATCGGCTCCGCGGCCCTCGCTGCGCTGGCGCTGTTCGCCGGCTACCAGGAGATCGCGCTGCACGACAAGCCGATGACCCTGACCGATCCGCAGGTCACCATCGGCCTGCTCATCGGCGGCATGCTGCCGTTCTTGTTCTCGGCGCTCGCGATGAAGGCGGTCGGCGAGGCCGCGATGGACATGATCCAGGAGGTCCGCCGCCAGTTCCGCGAGATCCCGCTGCTCCGTCCGGCGCTCGAGCTGGTCAAGCGCGCGGAGGAAGAGGATCGCGAGCTGACCGAGGCCGAAGAGGAGCAGATCTACGAGGCGACCAAGACCACCGAGGTCGCCAAGTGCGTCGCGATCTCCACGCAGGCGGCGCTCAAGCGCATGGTCGCGCCGGGCATGCTCGCGCTCGTCACCCCGGTGGTGATGGGCTTCTGGTCGCCGCAGGCGCTCGGCGGTCTGCTCGCGGGCACGCTGATCTCGGGCGTCATGCTCGCGCTGTTCATGAGCAACGCGGGCGGCGCGTGGGACAACGCGAAGAAGCAGGTCGAAGACCAGAAGAAGGACTTCGACATGAAGGTGAACACGGGCAAGGGCTCCGAGCGCCACAAGGCCGCCGTCATCGGCGACACCGTCGGCGACCCCTTCAAGGACACCGCGGGCCCGAGCCTCAACATCCTCATCAAGCTGATGTCGATCGTCGCGGTCGTCATCGCCCCGTTCCTGACGTAGCCATCGAAGGCGAGGCGCCCGCGAGGGCGGAAGCACCGATCGCTGCTCGCAGCGATCGGTGTTCTCGTTTCAGGGCCCGTTCACGATGAGCTCGACGGTGGCCTGACAGACCTGCGGGGCGCGGATGCACGTGCCCGAGTCGCCGTCGGGATCTTGGATGCACTCGGCCCCCGGTGCGCACGTGTCGGGCCCGGGACACGGCATGCCGACCGAGGGGCGATCGTCGCAGCGACCCGCGGGACACCAGCGCGTCTCGCACTGGCCGTGGCCGCTGCACTCCGCACCAATCGCGCCGAGCCCGGTGCAGCGCGGCTGATCCAGGCTGTCGTCGCACCACGAGCCCGCGGCGCAGTCGCCCATGTCGCACGGCTCGCCCGGGCCGGGCAGCCGCAGGCAGGTGGGGAAGTCGAAGAGCAGACCGAGCCCACACGCGAGGCCCGGCTGACAGCCGACCGTGTCGCAGCGCTCGCCCTCGCCCGCGGGCTGCAGCGAGCACGGGTTGCGGCACTCGAACTGCGCACACACGAGCCCGCGGCCGCACGCGTACGGGTCCTCGCACGGCTGGCCCTCGAGCCCGGGCCCGAAGTACGGCAGGCAGAACTCCTCGCACGACAGTCGGATCGCGAGCGTGTCGCAGCCCGCGGCCTCGGTCGCGTCGGCGAGCCGCTCGACGCATTCTTCGTCGAACGTCATCGGCAGCGGCGGCTCGTCGGGATCGTAGCCGCCTTCGTAGCCGTAGCCGCCGCCGTAGTAGTAGGGCGGACCCTCGCCGAGCAGCGACTCGAACGTCCAGCCGTTGCAGTCGAGCGGCGGTTGCAGCCCATGGGCGGACAGCGACTCGCTGCAGCCGCACTCGAGCAGCTTGTGGCAGATCGCTTGCTCGAGCGGGCGTATCTGCAGCGGACCTTCGTGCGGCGAGTCCCCGCACGCACCACCCAACAACACGCCGGCCGTCGCTGCAACGGCACAGCACGCCCCGAGCCGTGCTGCCGATCCGCCATCCACGATTTCAGCCTATCACGCGATGCGGTGACGGTCGCAAGTTCCCGGCAATGGCGTGCGTACGTCGTGCAGCACATTCGGCACGGCGTTCCGCAGCTTTCTTGGGTACGTGTGCGTGCGTGCGTAGCCTCGACGCGTGGCACTGCTCGAACTCTGTGTTGCATTCTCCTGTGCTCAGCCGGCGACGACGCTCGCCACGACGCTGGCGGCGACGCAGCTCGTCGCCGCGCCGGCGTTGCCCGAGCCCGGTGCGACCGAGCCGACGCCGGAGCCGACGCCCGAGCCCACCGCCGAGCCGACACCGGAGCCGACGCCCGAGCCGACGCCGGAGCCGACCCCGGAACCCGAGCCTACGCCGGTCGCCGTCCCGATCGCGCACGACGACGAGGTCGCGCCGAAGGCGACGAGCGACGAGCGCGAGGAGTGGGGCGATCGCCGACCCGTGCGGCGCGCGGAGCCGGGCGACTGGGCGATGCAGTTCACGTTCGGTGGGCTCGCACCGATGTCGGTCGGCGGGATCAACGAGTTCGGCGTGAACCGTCTGCTCGTCACCGAGCTCGGCTTTCGTCGCGTGCTCGACCGCGTGGTGGTGCCGTTCTCGATCGGCGCGGGCGTGTTCCACCACAACCCCGAGGGTGACTCCGCGAAGCAGAACGATGCCGGGCTCGCGGCCACGGTCGGGGTGCTCGTGCCGTTCCGCGTGTGGCGGCGGATCTCGCCGTACGCGGGCGGTCAGTTCCACCTGCACTATCTCGATCCCACGGGCGACAACAACTGGCTCGTCAACGTGTCGCTCGGCCCGGTGCTCGGCACCGAGGTCTACGTGCACGATCGCATCAGCCTGCTCTTCCAGGGTGTCGCGACGATCGGCATCAACGTGTTCGACGGCCTCACGCAGGTGTCGGCGGCGACGGCGTTGATGGCGGGCGGCAACACGGGCCTCGTGTTCTACTTCTGAGCAACGCGTCGCCCGGGCTTGCGCAGCGCGCCGACGCTGGCGGATGCTCCCGAATCCGAGGAGGATCCGAGGAGGATCCGACGAAGACCGAGTGAGCGGCGACGACCAGACCCTGCGCGCGCTCGCGCGTGCGCCCGCGCCCAGGGGGGTCGCCGCGGTGCCCTCCGGCGATCCGACGCTCGCGACCGGCGACGCGACCGGGGGCGGCGGCGACGGGGATCCCGAGATCCCGCGCGGCGCCACGCTCGGACGCTACGTCGTGCTGGGCAGGATCGGCGCCGGCGGCATGGGGGTCGTCTACGCGGCCTACGATCCCGATCTCGATCGCAAGGTGGCGGTGAAGCTCTTGCGGGTGCGTGCCGAGGGCGAGAAGGCCGAGGCCGCGCACGCCCGGCTGCTGCGCGAGGCGCAGGCGATGGCGCGGCTGCGCCATCCCAACGTCGTCGTCGTGCACGACGTCGGCGTGTACGACGGCCGCGTCTTCCTGGCGATGGAGTTCGTCGAGGGCATCACGCTCACCGCGTGGCTCGAGCGCGGCCACGCCTGGCGCGAGCGACTCGCGATGATCTGCGCCGCGGGGCGTGGGCTCGCGGCGGCGCACCGCGCAGGCCTCGTGCACCGCGACTTCAAGCCCGACAACGTGCTCGTCGGCGAGGGCAGTGCGGCCGGTACCGTCGTCGTCACGGACTTCGGGCTCGCGCGGGCGCAGGACACTGCGCCGCCGTCGAGCTCGAGCGGACGCGTGTCGATCAGCACGAGCGGCAACGCGTTCGACTCGCCGCTCACGGTGACCGGCGCGCTGATGGGCACGCCGGCGTACATGGCCCCCGAGCAGCTCGAGCGCGGCTACGCCGGCGCGGCCGCGGATCAGTTCGCGTTCTGCGTGGCGACCTTCCACGCACTGTTCGGCGTGCGGCCGTTCCCGGGCAGCAGCATCGTCGAGCTGTCCTCCGCCGTGCTCGAGGGGCGCATGGTCGATGTGCCGAGCGGCACCGGAGTACCCGCGTGGGTGCGCCGCGCGGTCGTACGCGGGCTCGCGCTCGATCCGACCCAGCGCTTCGCGAGCATGGACGAGCTGCTCGACCGGCTCGACGTGGCCGCGCGAGCACGGCGACGCGGCCGCATGCTCGCGCTCGGGATCGCCGGTGTCGCCGTCGCGGGTGGCGTCGCTGCGACCGCGCTCCTGCACGATCGCGATCCGTGCCCGGTGGCCGACGCCCGCATCGCCGAGCTGTGGGGACCCTCGCGTCGCGAGCAGCTGCGCGCGCACTTCGAGGCCACCGAGCTGCCCTACGCGGCCAGATCGTTCGAGGGCGTCGCCGCGCGGGTCGACGAGCGCATCGCGGCCTGGTCGGACGCGCGCCAGCGGGCGTGTCGGGCCACCCGTGTCGAAGGCGTGCAGTCCGAGGCCGCGCTCGACCTGCGCATGGCCTGTCTCGATCGTCGCGATCGCGAGCTCGCGGCCGCACTCGGCGAGCTCGAGCACGCCGACGCGGAGCTCATCGGTCGCGCGATCGAGTTCGTCGGCCAGGCCACACCGGTCGCGGTGTGCGAGGACGAGGCGTGGCTGCAGAGCAGCGCGCGGCTACCCGACGATCCGAGCGAACGCGCGCAGGTGCAGGCGCTCGTCGCCGAGCTCGACGGGCTCGCTACCCGGGTGTCCGCCGCCACCATCGACGAGCACACCGTGCCGCGGCTCGAGGCGATGCTCGCCGAGTCCGAGGCGCTCGCGCACCCGGCCACGACCGCCGAGATCGCCTATCGCCTCGCCCGCGCCTACGCGGAGGACGAGCGCTACGAGGACGCGCGTGCGATGCACGAGCGCGCGCTCGATGCGGCGGCGACGGGTGGCCACGACCCGATCATCACCTACTCGTCGAGCGACCTGGTCTACCTGGTCGGCTATCACCTCGCGCGCTACGACGAGGCCAAGACGATCGCGCGCTTCGCCGAGCTCGCGCTCGTGCGTGGCGGCGATCGCCCGGCCGATCGTGCGACGTACGAGACCGACCTCGGGGCCGTGCTGCGCAAGGCGGGCGATCACCAGGGCGCGATCGAGCACGCCAGTCGTGCCCTGGAGATCCGTCGCGAGCTCTACGGCGAGTCGTCGGTGATGGTGGCCTCGTCGCTCAACAACCTCGGCAACGCGTACAACGCCGCTGGCGAGTATGCGAAGGGGCTCGAGCTGCTCGAGCGCGCCTACGAGCTGCGGCGCGCGGCCTACGGCGACGAGCATCCCCGGGTCGCCGAGGCGCTCAACAACATCGGCGCGGCGCTCTACCAGCTCGGCCGCTACGACGAGGCGACCGCGAAGCTCGAGCGCTCGCTGGCGATCCGGCGCAAGCTGTTCGGCCCGCGCCACCTGCTGGTGGCGAGCACGCTCGGCAACCTGGGCAGCGGGTGGATGGAGCTCGAGCGCTTCGCCGACGCCGAGCAGGCGCTGCGCGAAGCGCTGGAGATCACCGAGCAGAGCCTCGGTGCCGAGCACGAGCGCAGCACGATGCTGATGAACAACCTCGCGAACGTGCTCGAGCGCCAGCTCCGCTACGACGAGTCGATCGCGCTGCACCGCCGCGCGCTGGCGATCCGCGAGAAGCTGGCCGGGCCGCACTCGCTCGACGCCGCGCGCTCCCTCACGAATCTCGGCGTCGCGCTCGAGAACGGCGGGCATGCCGAGGAGGCCCACGGGGTGCTCGCGCGCGCGGTCGCGATCTTCGGCGAGCTCGATCCGCGCTCGCCCGAGGCCGTGGTGGCGCTCGAGCGGCTCGGTCAGCTCGAGCTCGGCCGCGAGAACCCCGTGCGTGCGGCCGAGCTCGCCGAGGTCGCGATGGAGATCGCGGAGCGCACCGGCATGGACCCGCTGCGGCTCGCCGAGGCGAAGTTCCTGTCGGCGCAGGCCCGCTGGGCGCAGGGCCACGATCGGCCCGGCGCGGTCGCACGGGCCCGCGAGGCGCTCGTCATCCTGCGCGGGCAGCCGCTGCGCGGCGACCTGCTGCACACGCTCGAAGGCTGGCTCGCCAGCCACAGGCCGTAGCGCGCGGGATGGAAGCACATGGTGCACTTCGACGCGCGCCGTTCCCGACTCACTCGGGCGCGCGCGGTTCCGCGACGCAGCGGAAGCCGATCGTGACGTCGCGTCGCGAGGGATCCGTGGCGGTGCGATCCGAGATCCGTAGCGCCGCGGGCACGGACTCCCAGAACGACCCGCCGCGCACGGCCACGCGCTCGCCGTCGATCATCGTGCTCGTCCACTCCGCGACGTTGCCGACGAGGTCCGCGACGCCGGCCTCGCTGTCGCCCGCGGGGAAGCTGCCGACCGGGGCGGTGCCCACGTGACCGTCGTCGCCGTCGAACACGCTCCTGCGGCTCTTGTGCAGCGCCTTCGAGAACCACCGGCTGCACTCCTCGCCGCACGCGTTCGTGCGGGCCGCGTCCGGAGCGTCGTCGCCCCAGGGATGCCGGCGCACGCGGCTGCCTGTGGCGGCGCGCACCCACTGCGGATCGCTGGGTAGCTCGGCGCCCCGCGACATGCAGAACGCCGTCGCTTCGGCCTGGCTCACGCAGTTGATCGGGTGCTCGAGCTGGCCGTGCTCGGCGGTCGTGCACAAACCCGCGGCGAGCTCGCGTGCGCGTCGCGAGCCGCCCTCGAGATCGGGCACGCGCGCGGCTCCGGGGCAGTCGCCCGCGCCGACGCAGGCATCCCAGGCCGCGACCGTCACCTCGTGACGATCGATGCAGAACGCCGGCACGCTCTGGCCGTTCGCGCTGCCACCCTCGACGAGCACCATGTCGGTGGGGCATGCGGGCGAGCTCGCCGCGGGTGCGCTCCCAGTGCGTGGGCGGGGCAGCGGCGCGAGCTCGATGCGCACGATTGCCTTGCATCCCGCCGGCGGACCGTCGGGGCTCGGGCCCACGCACTTCGAGCGATCGCCGTCGCCGTGCAGCACCATCACGTGGCGGCTGCGCTGGCCCGCGAGCTCGCCGTCGTCGCCGCGCCATCCGCTGCCCTTCGTGTGTTGGGCCCCACCGCCGAGCGCGAACGCACCGGCGTGGGCACCGACGATCACGTGCGTCGCACCGGCACACTCGCCGGTGGGTTGCGCACCGGCCTCGTCGGCGAGCTCGAGCATCCACAGCCCCACGAGCGACAGCGAGGCCGACAGCCCACCGTGGTGCTGCAGCGCGCCCACGAGGTGCGTCGCGCCGAGCGGCAAGCGGGCGCGCAGCTCGTCGAGATCGCGCACCTCGATGCGCTCGTCCTTGCGGCTGTAGCCGTACCACGCATAGCGGCCCGCGCCGATCGTGCAGCCCGGCACGATCGCGAGCTCGCAGCCGGTGAACGAGACCACCACCGGTCCCCCGCGCAGCTTCTCCTCCAGCAGCCCGCGATCGGCGGGCGACCAGTCGAGCACGTTCAGGTTGCGCGTGCCCGACTCGGCACTGCACGCCGCTTCGCCGAGCGTGCCGGCCCAGCTCACCGCGCTCGCTTCGTGCGGGATCTGCATGCAACCACCGGCGAGCAGCACCGCAGCCATCCCTGCGCGCGTGTCCATCGTCCCAGCATACGAGCGTCGCGCCATTGCACCGTTGATCGCGATCACGTCGCGCGCTGTCGCATTTGCTCGACACCCGGGTGTATCGGCGGCGCCACGCTCGGTGCTGCGTCGCACAGCCGATGCAACGCGGTGCATCCATGCGCTGGCGTCTTCGACACGCGCCGCTACGCTCGCCGACGATGGTGTCGCATCTCCGATTGCTCGGTCTCGTCGTCTCGCTGCTCGCACCATGTGGATGTGCATCACGGGTCTGGTACACGCACCCGATGCGCGAGGCGTTCGAGGCCGGCCACGGTGCGCCGCCGTCGGAGCGCGCCGGTGCACCGAAGCAGACGCTGCCCGATCGCCTGCAGTACTTCGTGTCGAGCCGCGTGGTGCTCGAGCGGCGGCTGACGTCGCGCGACGAGCGAGTGTCCGGTGGACACGTGTCGCTGCGACGCGGCGTGTGGATCGAGCGACTCATCATCCGGCGCGGCACACCGGGCATCGCGACCGGCTGGGACGAACGGTCCCTGCAGGTCAGCTTCGAGACCGGTGCGGCGCTGGAGTTCGTGCGCGACGAGGCGCAGCCCGACGAGCTCGCTCGCGACCGCGAGCCCGCCAGCCTCACCGGCTGGGCCGCGCCGCGCGAGACCTACGTGCTCCGCACCGATCGCGGCGAGCAGGGCCACCACGAGCTCACCTATCGCGGCCAACGCTGGCAGGTGATCGAAGGCGTCGACAGTGCGCGCCTCGAGGTGCGCCGCGACGCCCGGCGCCGCTGGGGCTTCGAGCGCCGGGTCCTGCGGGGCCGTCGGCTGGACTAGATTGCCGATCCGCGCCGCGCTTGCGCCCGGGGCCCGGCTCGCCTAGAAGATCCGCCTTCCAACAGACCTCCTTGCTCCCGCCGACGAGTGCGGGGGCCCAAGCCCGAGAGGAGCCCCATGGCCAAGCCGATCACCACCGGCCGCGTGATTTCGCAACGCGCGCGCATCGGTACCCAACGCGAATACGAGTCCGTCATCATCCTGCGCCCCGAGACCACGCGGCCAGAGATCGGTGAGCTCATCGCACGCATGCAGGAGGTCATCTCCTCGCGCGGCGCGAAGCTCATGAAGATCGACAGCTGGGGCACGCGCGTGCTGGCGTTCCCCATCGCGCACTGCCGCAAGGGCGTCTACCTGTACTGGCGCTACCTCGGTGGCTCCGACGTGGTGGCCGAGTTCGAGCGCCACATGCGGTTGTCCGACAAGGTCATCCGCTTCTACACGGTGCTCGTCGACGAGGACGTCGATCCCGAGGCGCGTCCGTCCGAGGTCACCGAAGAGCTGCTCGAGGCGGCGACCGATCCTGGTCCGGACCCCGACGAGCTCGCGCGCATCGCCGCGGCCGAAGAGGCTGCGCGCGAGGCCGAGGCGGCCTCCCGCCGCGACCGCGAGGAGTTCGAGGGCGAAGAAGAGTTCAACCAGAACGAAGGGGACATGTGAGCCATGCGTGAAGAAAGAGACGGCGGCGGCAGAGATCGCGGTGACCGTGAAGGGCGTGGCGACCGTGGCGATCGTGAAGGTCGTTCGCGCAAGCGCTTCGTCACCGACAGCCGCGAGCTGATCATCGACTACAAGAATCCGCAGATGCTGAAGAACTTCCTCACGGACCGCGGCAAGATCGTGCCGTCGAGGATCTCCGGGCTCACCGCCCGTCAGCAGCGTCAGCTCACCAAGGCGATCAAGCGCGCGCGCATGCTCGCGCTGTTGCCGTTCACCTCCGGCTGAGGGCCCGCATCATGGACATCATCCTGACGAAGGACGTCGATACGCTCGGCAAGGCCGGGCAGATCGTCAAAGTGAAGCCGGGCTACGGCCGCAACTACCTGATCCCGCGCGGGCTCGCGCTGCTCGCGACGCGCGGCAACATCGCGCAGCACGAGCACCACCGGCGCTCGATCGAGCGCGAGCAGGAGAAGATCCGCGCGGAGTACCGCGCGGTGGCGAAGCAGCTCGACGGCATCTCGGTGTCGATCGCGCGCAAGGTCGGCAAGGACGACAAGCTGTTCGGCTCGGTCGGCGTGCGCGACATCGCCGAGGCGCTGGAGACCCAGAAGGTCTCGGTCGATCGCCGGCTCATCCACCTGCCGGAGCCGATCCGCGCGAAGGGTGTCTTCGAGGTGCCGGTGCGCTTCGCCGACGACATCCAGGCCTCGATCAAAGTGACGGTTGTAGGCATCTAGCTTTGCCCCCGGCGACCGTCACGGGCGCCGCGGTACGCGCTGAAGCGCGGATTGCCCCCGCAAGCGGGGGGCATCACCGTGCGCAGTCGTAGGGTGGCGCCGATGCGCTACCCTGCCTTCCTCCGGGTCGAGTGATGTCGCGGCCGTTGCCCCACAACAAGGAAGCGGAAGCCGCCGTGCTCGGCGGCGTCCTGCTGCGTAACGAGGCGCTGAACGACATCGTCAGCGTCGTCACCGAGGACGACTTCTACGTCCCGGCGCATCGCTCGGTGTTCCGCGCGATGATCAAGCTCGCCGATCGCGGGCAGCCGATCGACATCGTCACGCTCGAGCACCAGCTGCGCGCGTCCGAGGAGCTGGCGCTCGTCGGCGGGCTCGAGGGGCTGGGCAAGCTCGCCGATCGCTACGCGAGCAGCCACAACATCGGCGCGCACGCGGAGCTCGTGCGGCAGTCGGGCGCGGTGCGCAACCTCGTCGTTGCCGCGACCGAGATCGCCGAGGAGGGCCGCGGCGAGGTCGAGAGCGTCGACGAGTTCATCGACAACGCCGAAAGACGGCTGCTCGAGGTCAACCAGCGCGGACGCCAGGGCAGCTACCGCTCCGCGAAGGACCTCATCCACGGCGTCTTCGAGAACATCACCGAGCGCGCGAAGCTCAAGAACCCCATCACGGGGGTCCCGACGCACTTCACGAAGCTCGACGAGATGACCGGCGGGATGCAGCCGGGCGATCTCATCATCTTGGCGGCGCGTCCTTCGATGGGCAAGACGGCGCTGGCGCTGAACTTCGCGCAGCACGCGTGCATCACCCAGGCCCGGCACGCGCACCTGCCCGACGAGGAGAAGCCGGCGCGCTATCCGGTGCTGTTCTTCAGCCTCGAGATGAGCTCGCAGCAGCTCATCGAGCGCATCCTCTGCAGCGAGGCGCGCGTCGATGCGAGCAAGCTGCGCGGCGGTCGACTGGTCGAGCACGAGTTCGCCGAGCTCGTGCGCGCGGCCGATCGCATCTACCGTGCGCCGCTGTTCATCGACGACAGCGCGGCGCCGACGATCCTGGAGATCCGTGCGCGCGCGCGACGGTTCCGGCAGGACCGGCAGATCTTCCCGCCGGGCAGTGGCGACGGAAAGCGCCCGCCGCTCGGCATGATCGTCGTCGACTACTTGCAGCTGTGTCGCGGCGGCAAGGGCCGCTACGACATCCGCGAGCAGGAGATCAGCGAGATCTCGCGCGGGCTGAAGGCGATCGCGAAGGAGCTGCAGGTGCCGATCCTGGCGCTCAGCCAGCTCAACCGCGGCGTGGATTCACGCGCGGATCACCGGCCGCAGCTGTCGGATCTGCGCGAGTCGGGCGCGATCGAGCAGGACGCGGACGTGATCATGTTCATCTACCGCGAAGAGCGCTACCAGACCGACGAAGAGAAGAAGCGCCAGGTCGAAGGCCAGTCCGAGGTCATCATCGGCAAGCAGCGCAACGGCCCCACCGGCACGGTGCACCTGACCTTCATCGGCAAGCACACGCGCTTCGAGAACCCGGCGCACGAGCTGTGATGGGTGCGGTGCATCGCTGCTTGCTCGCTGCGCTGCTCGTGGGCGCGTGCGCGGATGCGTCGAGCACGAGCGACGCGAGCACGACGATGGTCGCCGGCTGCCTCGGCTGATGCCGCGAATCGGCACGATCGTGGAAGCTCGCGGCTGCCGAGGCGCTCGGGGGGCTCGGGTTTCCCTCTTCTTGCCGATTGACCCGGAGGCGGTCTGCCGCTCCTCGGCTGATCACTGCGAGGCGACGCCCACCAGGCAGCGCAGCGCGGCCGCCTGGTCGCCACAGACCGAGTCGATGCAGCAGCCGAGCTGCTCGCCGTCGTCGAGCGACTGACAGACCTCGACGACGCGGGGATTCGGGATCGCCCTCGCCAGCAACACGTCGTCGTCGAGCAGCGCGCAGGCCGGGCCGATGCCGAGCTCGAAGGTCAGATCCTCGGCGGACACGCCGTCGGCGAGCTCCTGCGGAGATACGTCGCTCTCCTGCCAGCCGCGATAGACGAGGTCGAGCAACCCGCCCGCGGTCGGCACCGGCGGATCGTCGGCGTACAGGCCCACCGGCGGCACGCCGCCGATCGACAGCATCGTCACGCGCTTGCCGCTGCCGCGCAGGACCGCGAGCATGTCGGTGTAGCGGCTGGTCGCGTGCAGCGGGCCGTCGCTCGACACGCAGTCGCTGTACACGCCGTTCGCGTCCGGGCCGTCGCACTGCACGCCCGCATTCCAGCACATCGCCGAGCTCGGCTGCGGACTGCCGCTATGGGGGTTCACGTTCCAGTAGGTCATGTCCTGTCCGAACGAGAGGTCGTCGACCGAGCAGTCGGTCTCGTTGGTGAGGATCACGATCGCGAGGTCGGCGTCGGGTCGCAGGAACGGCCGCTCGCCGCTGTTGTGCTGCGCATCCGAGCGCAGCGCCCGTGCCATCGCCTCGAGCGGCGCTTCGTAGCCACAGCCGTTGATGCCCTGCGGCAGCAAGCAGCGCAGCGCTTCGACCACGGTGCCGTTGCCGACGTTGTGATCGCCCGTGCCCGGATCGAACGCGACGAACGGATCGCTGGGCGTGATGTCGAACGGGCACAGCTCCGAGCACACCTCGTCGCGGACCTCCGGGCTGCCGCCGAGCCCGGTGAAGTCGTCGATGCGCGCGTTGCAGCCGGTCGTCGTGGGCGCACCTGCGGCCGGCGTGTACCCGACGGGCTGGAACGGCGAGCACAGCGGATTGCCGACGTCGGTGGTGGTGAACATCACCTGCACGCTGCGCTCGGCATCGCCGAACGACTCCACGAAGCCCGCCATCGCCTGCCCGAGCCGCAGCTGCATGTCGGCCGTCTGCGCGGAGTTGTCGACGACGAAGAGCACGTCGAGCGGCGCGACCTCGGGGGGATCGGGCGGCTCGTGCTGCACGTCGTGCCAGTCGTCGGCGGCGTCTTCGTTCTCGTCGCCCTCGGTCGTCGTGCCCGTGGTGGTGTCGGCCGAGCTCGCCGTCGCGCCGCTGCTGTCGACGGCCTCGGTGGCCGAGCCCTCGCCCACGGCGACACTCGGCCCACATGCGGTTGTGATGAGCAGGGCAGCGAGAGACTTCGTGCGTCGCATGCGGATCTCCTCGTGGTCGCGCTCAACCGGACTCGTGGCTGCCGAAGCCGTCGGTGTAGGGGGCCGCGACGCCGAGCAGGCACCGCAGCGCGCCCGTGTAGTCATCGCTGCAGATCGAGTCCACGCAGCAGTGCGCCTCACCGACCTGGTCGAGCCGGCCGCACACCTCGAACACGCGTGGGCTCGGCAGCGCGTAGTCGTCTTCGAGCCCGCCGGGTGCGCGGCAGCCGGGACCGATGCCGTACTCCCACGTGAGATCCGCGAGATCGACCCCCGACTGCACGTCCTCCTCCGAGAGGTCGTCCATGCGCCAGTCGCGGTAGACGAGCGCGTTCAGCCCGCCTGCGACCGGCAACCACGGCTGCTCCACGGCATAGCTCGTCACTTCCGGCACGCCGGTCACCGCGAGCATCGACACCTCTTTGCCCTCCGCCCGCAACCGGTCGAGCTCGTCGGTGTAGCGCGAGGTCGGGTGCAACGGCTCGAGGGTCGACCAGCACTCGTCGTACTCGCCCTCCGCATCGGGATCCGTGCACTCGACTCCGGCGTTCCAGCACATCGCGGAGCTCGGTGTGGGGCCTTCGGCGTGCGGGTTGTCGTTCCACAGCGTCTCGTCGTCCCAACCCGTCGCCGGGTTCATCCACGAGCAGTCGGTCTCGTTCGAGACGATCACGATCGCGAGGTCGGCGCCGTCGCGCAGGAACGGACGCTCGGCCGTGTTGTGATCCGCCTGGGGATCGATCGCTTGCAGCATCGCCTCGAGTGGCGACTCGTAGCCGCACCCGTCGATGCCTTGCGGGAGCACGCAGCGCAGCGCGGCCTTGGCGAGCGCGAGGCCGTCCTCGGCGGTGTCGGCCTCGCCCACGTTGTTCACGCCGGTCGCCGGCTCGAAGGCGACGAAGGGATCGCTCGGCACCACGTCGCTGGGACAGTGCTGCGTGCAGACCTCTTCGTGCACCGCGGGATCGGACGGATCGAGCCCGGTGAACCGGTTGATCCGCGCGTTGCATCCCGTCGCGATCGGGGCGCCCATCGCCGGTGTGTAGTCCGGCCGCTGGTACTGAGTGCAGAGCGGATGCCCGACATCCGTGGTCGTCACCATCACCTGCACGCTCTCGAGGCTGCCGTATGTCACCAGCTCGTCGACGAACCCATCGATCCCGCCGACCAACGCGAGCTGCGCGTCGGACATCATCGCGGAGTTGTCGATCACGAAGAGGATGTCGAGGGCCCGCGGCGGGTCGTCGTCCGCATGGATGTCGAGCTCGCCGCCCCCCAGCTCGGCCTCGGCCTCCGCGTCGGCCGGCCCCGTCGTGCCGGCGGATGCGGGCCCGCCGCTTCCGCTCTCGGCCGTGATCGTCCCCGCGCCGTCGGTGCTGCTCGAGCTCCCGTCGCCGGTGAGCACGCGCGGTGCACAGGCGACCAGGCACACAAATCCCACGCTGCATCGCGCCGGCATCGGGTCCTCGGGGCAGTCCGGCCCCGCGCATGTGACGACGCCGCCTGGGGGATCCGGCTCGCCCCCCGCCACCCTTCGGCCCGAGTTCCGTAGCGGCTGCGCCGCCGTCCGTGATAGCTTCCCCGGGCCATGTCGGCGCCGGTTCCGGAGCAGATCGGCCAATTCCGAGTGCTTCGGTTGCTCGGCAAAGGCGCCATGGGCGAGGTCTTCGAGGGCGTCGACGACCAGCTCGGGCGCCGCGTCGCGCTCAAGATCCTGGGCGCGAAGCACCGCGAGTCCAACGAGTTCAAGACCCGGTTCCTCCGCGAGGGCCGGGCGTTGGCGGCGATGAACCACGCCAACATCGTGCAGATCTACGCGATCGGCGAGCACGAGCGCCGACCGTTCCTCGCGATGGAGTTCCTCGACGGCGAGGACCTCGGCGGCATGCTCAAGCGCTCCGGCCCGCTGCACCCCGGCGACGCGGCCGAGGTGATCCGGCAGTCCGCAGTGGGGCTGTCCGAAGCCCAGCGCGCCGGCGTCGTGCACCGCGACGTGAAGCCGTCGAACCTCGTCGTCACCAACAGCGGCGTCGTGAAGGTCACCGACTTCGGGCTCGCGAAGGCGCTCCAGGAAGATCTTTCGATCACTGCGACCGGCGTCTTCGTCGGCACCCCCGACTACCTCGCGCCCGAGCAGGCGATGGGCGACGAGGTCGACGCGCGCGCCGACGTCTACGCGCTCGGCTGCTCGCTCTTCCACATGTGCAGCGGGCATCCGCCGTTCCGCAAGGGCGGCCAGGACGACCACTACACCGCGGTCGTGCGCCGCCACCTCAAGGCCGAGCGTCCGCAGCTCAAGCTGGAGATCGCCGGCTTCGACGAGGAGCTGTCGGATCTGTGCCGGCGCATGATGAGCCGGCGCCCCGACGTGCGCCCGACCTTCGACGAGCTGATCGTCAAGCTCGGCGAGATCTCGCGGCGCATGGGCGGTCGCGTGCCGCCGCGTCACCAGGACGTCGAGCTCATCAAGTCCGCGACCACGCCGGACGCCGATCGCACCGAGCCGCCGGGCCCGGGCGCCGACGGCACGCCGAGCGGCGGGCGCACCGTGATGTTCGCAGTCGCGGCCGGCATCGCGATCGGTGTCGGCGTCTCCTTGGTCGCGATCTTCGCGTTCAAGTGACGCGGAGCCGATGCGACCCGAGGTGATCGCCGATGCGGCAGGGCGGCGCGCCGACGCGTTCGCCGAGCAGCTCGCGCTCTCGGCCGATGCGATCGCGGATGCGCTGCTCCGCGAGCTCCACCTGGTGGCCTGGGATCGCGAGCAGCTCGTCGGCGCCGTGCAGGCCCGCTTCGCCGAGCTGCGCGGGCGACGGACGCCGGAGAAGGGCGGCGTGCCCGAGCGCGTGGTCGAGTGGCGCGAGCAGCCACTCGAAGCGATCGAAGCGGTGTGGACGCGCCTGTTCGCCGGCCGCCGCGTCGTGCTGCAGTGCGCACCGCGGGCGTGCTCGGCCACCGCGACGCTGCTGCGCGAGCTCGCGGCGCAGCTGCCGGCCGGCGCGCTCGTCGTGGACGATGTGCCCTTCGACGACGATCCCGACACGAGCGCGCTCGGGCTCTCGCAGCTGTCGGCGTCGCAGCGCGCCGCGATGATCGACGAGCGCGATCCGAGGACCTGGCCGGTGCGCGCCGTCGCCCGCGCCGTCGCCCGCGTCGCGTCGATCGACAAGAGCGCCGACCGGGAGCTCGCCGCCTACGTGCTCGCGCGCACCTGCCTGCGCCGCGCCGGCACCGACCCGCGCAGCGTGCGTCGTGCGTTCGTCGTCGGGCCCGTCGAGCTGTTGCAGCGCCACCTGCAGCGGCTCTGGGTCGGCGCGCAGCTCGGACCCGCCACCGATCCGGGCTCGTTCGCGGGGCCGGTCGACCCGGAGCTGCGCGATCGCTTCGTCGTCGCGCAAGCGGCCTGGCTGGCCGAGCCGCGCGCGACGACGTGGGTCGAAGGCGGGCTGCTCGAGCGCGCCGACGATCCCGGGCCGTACCTCGCCCCGGCCGCGTTCGTCACCGACTGGCCCGCGCCGACGCACGAGCTGGTCGGCCCGATGTGCTGCATCGTCCGTTGCACCGCGGAGCAGGCGAGGGCGGAGATCGAAGCGGCGGCGCGCGACGGCGCCCAGATCGTCCAGATCGGCGGACGCCCCATCGGCTATGCGAAGGACGTCCGCCACGTGCGCGGCGCAGTGCTGGTCGAGCGGCTCCCGCCGGGGTTGCCGGAGCCGCGCCCGGTCTAGCTCAGCCGGGCAGCAGGTCGTCGCACGACTGGCCGGCGAGGCAGCCCGCACAGACCGTCACGTTGCCGCGCACCTTCGACTCCGGATCGGTGACGTTGGCGTCCCACTTGTCCGGCGACTCGACCGCGGCCACCGGCTCGCAGCCGTTCGACGTGAGCTGCAGCGAGAAGCCCGCGCCGTTCGGCGCCTTGGGGCTCGGGTAGTTCGCGATGCCGACCAGGCGCCAGGGCTGGTTCGCGTCGTTCTGCGAGTACTCGATGTTGGTCAGGCCCTCGACGGTCGACGGACAGAACTTGCCGCCGAGCTCGTTCTGCCCGGTGTTCTCGGCCCGGAAGGCCGTCCACAGGCTGGCGAGCGTCGCGTCGACGGTGATGTCCGCCGACGAGGGCTCGAGCGAGTCGATCTTCACGCGGCCGAGCTCGTAGTCCGCGCCGATGCAGCCGCAGTCGTTGGACCACGGCGCCGGCTCCATCGTGTCCGGATCCATGAAGCTCAGGCAGTCCTCGAGGAGATCCGGAGCTCCCTGCGCGCACTTCGGCGACGGCGTGACGTCGCCGGCGAGCGTCACGAACGCGAGGCCGCTCTGCAGCTTCGCGTCGAGCGTCGCGTTGAGGTTCGAGACGCAGATGTTGCCGCGGTTCGGGTACGCGTCCTCGGTGACGTCGTCGGCGGTCTCGATCGCGATGTCCTGCCGGTAGTTCGCCGGCAGCGTGACGCGGATGTCGGCGCCGGCGCGCTGCAGCTGGTTCTGACCGTCGTAGTAGACGTAGATCGCGCAGCCGTCGAGCCAGGGCAGCGGATCGCCGTCCTCGTCCTCGCCGCCGCAGCGGGCCTCGTCGTCCATGTCCGCGGGCTTCTTCGGGCTGCCGGTGCTCGCGTTGTAGGCCCAGAGCGAGAGCTTGTCGAAGTCGTCCTCGGCGTCGGCGTCGCCCTCGGCGAAGGTGAACTTGCGGAACTCGATCTTGATCGTGTCGGGCGCGCCGGTGAACTCGACGATGACATCGCCGCGGTTGACGAAGTTGTCGTTGTAGCCGAGCGCGTTGCCGATCTGCAGATCCGAGATGTTCGGCTCGAGGCCGTCGTCCTTCAGCACCTGGAACGGACCCTCGTGCACCACGCGCCACTTGTCGCGGATGGGCTCGCTGCCGCCGCCGGCGGGCGGCGCGTCGTTGCCACACGCAGTCATGACCGCGACGAGGGCGAGGAGGACGGAGGGAGAAAAGGCCGAAGCAAGACGAGCGCGCTGCATGGGACTCCGTGACGGGCGCGCGCAGAATACCGCGCGGAGGTGGTGGGGGCAATTTGGCTGGGACCGCTGCAATGGCCACCTGGCACGCGCTCCGGCGCGCATGGAGACGAAGAACGGCGGTGGCGGGCCCGCCTTACGCGCGCGCGAGGGCCCGAGCTGCCGATCGCCCGGCTTCGCGGTAAGGTCGCGCCCTTCGATGCTCTACGAAGCGGTCCCCAGGATCCCGGATTTTCCTGCGCTGGAGCGCCGCGTGCTCGCGCTTTGGGAGGAACGCCACGCGTTCGCGCAGCTGCGCGAGAAGAACGCCGGCGGCCCGCACTGGTCGTTCCTCGACGGCCCCATCACGGCGAACAACCCCATGGGGGTCCACCACGCCTGGGGCCGGACGTACAAGGACATGTACCAGCGCTACCACGCGATGAACGGTCGCGAGCTGCGCTATCAGAACGGCTTCGACTGCCAGGGGCTGTGGGTCGAGGTCGAGGTCGAGAAGGAGCTCGGCTACGCGACGAAGGCGGACATCGTCGCGCACGGCATCGACGCGTTCGTGCGCCGCTGCAAGGAGCGCGTGCTCACCTTCGCGGCGCGGCAGACGAGCCAGTCGATCCGGCTCGGCTACTGGATGGACTGGGATCCGCCCGAGACGCTGCTCGCGCTGCGCGATGCGCTGCACGAGAAGGCACCCGAGGTCGCGGTCACGGTCGCATCGGGCGTGCGCGCCGAAGGTGATCCCGAGGCGATCGTCGCGAAGCTCGGATCGCCGGAGTACGGCGGCAGCTACTTCACGTTCTCGTCCGAGAACAACTACACGATCTGGCGCTTCCTCGCGAAGTGCCACGAGGAGGGCTTCGTCTACCGCGGCACCGACGTGATGCCGTGGTGCTTCCGCTGCGGCACGGGTCTGTCGCAGATGGAGGTCACCGAGGGCCGCAAGATCACGAAGCACACCTCGGTGTTCGTGCGCTTCCCGCTGCGCGGGCGCGAGAAGCAGGCGCTGCTCGTGTGGACGACGACGCCGTGGACGCTCACGAGCAACGTCGCCGCCGCGGTGAACCCCGCGAACACGTACCTCGAGGTGCGCCACGGCGAGTGGACCTACTTCGTCGGCAAGGGCAACCTCGACGCCGAGCGACTGCAGCACCTCGAGGCGGGCGGGCAGAAGGAGACCCACAAGCTCGCGACGTTGCGCAAGACGATCGAGGGCACCGGCAAGACGCCGCTCGAGATCGTGCGCGAGCTGCCGGGCGCGGAGCTGGTGGGGCTCGAGTACGACGGCCCGTTCGATCGCTTCGAGGCCCAGGCGAAAAAGGGCGGGCTCACGCCGTACGGCCCCATCGGCAACGCCGAGAAGACCGCGATCGAGTGCCACCGCGTGCTCGCGTGGGACGAGGTCAGCGATCGCGAGGGCACCGGCATCGTGCACATCGCCCCGGGCTGCGGCGCCGAGGATGCCCACCTCGGCAAGCGCGAGGGCATCGTCGCGATCGCACCGCTCGACGACGGCGGGCACTACGTCGCCGGCTTCGGCGAGCTGACCGGCGAGCACGTCTCCAAGGTCACCGAGCCGATCGTCGCCGACCTCAAGGCGCGCGGGCTGCTGGTCGCGAAGGAGGCCTACCCGCACGTCTATCCCCACTGCTGGCGCTGCAAGGAAGAGCTGGTGTTCCGCCTCGTCGACGAGTGGTTCATCCGCATGGACTGGCGCGATCGGATCCAGAAGGTGGTCCCGCAGATCCGCTGGATCCCGCCCGACGGCGAGGCCCGCGAGCTCGACTGGTTGCGCAACATGGGCGACTGGATGATCTCGAAGAAGCGCTTCTGGGGGCTCGCGCTGCCGATCTGGGTCTGTGGCAAGTGCGACGCCTTCGAGGTGATCGGCGGCGAGGCCGAGCTGAAGGAACGCGCGGTCGAGGGCTGGGAGACGTTCGCCGGCCACACGCCGCACCGCCCGTGGATCGACGCGGTGAAGATCGCGTGCAAGCAGTGCGGCGGGCTCGCCAAGCGCATCGAGGACGTCGGCAATCCCTGGCTCGACGCGGGCATCGTCCCGTTCTCGACGGTGCACTACAACACCGAGCCCGAGTACTGGCAGAAGTGGTTCCCCGCCGACTTCGTGGTCGAGTCGTTCCCGGGGCAGTTCCGCAACTGGTTCTACTCGCTGCTCGCGATGAGCGCGATGCTGTCGGGGCGTCCGCCGTTCAAGGTGCTGCTCGGACACGCGCTCGTCCGCGATGCGCGGGGCGCCGAGATGCACAAGTCGGCCGGCAACGCGATCGCGTTCGACGAGGCCGCCGAGGTCTTCGGCGCCGAGGTGATGCGCTACCTCTACGCCGCGCAGACGCCCTCGCAGAACCTCAACTTCCCCGACATGCCGAAGGAGCGGTCCGCGGGCAAGGCGTCGATCGACGGTGAGGTGCGGGCGAAGCTGCTCACGCTGTGGAACTGCTACGCGTTCTTCGTGACCTACGCGGAGGCCGACGGCTGGACCCCGGGTGGCGAGGTCATCCCGCTGTCCGAGCGCGCCGAGCTCGATCGCTGGGTGCTGTCGCGACTGCAGCGGCTGGTGGCGTCGGCGCACGAGGCGTTCGCGGAGTTCTCGGTGCACAGGCTGGTCGAGCGCTTCGAGCAGTTCACCGACGAGCTGTCGAACTGGTACCTGCGTCGCTCGCGACGGCGGTTCTGGAAGAGCACGGCCGATCGCGACAAGCAGGCGGCCTACCAGACGCTGCACCACGTGCTCGAGACGATGAGCCGCGTGGTCGCGCCGATGCTGCCGTTCCTGTCCGAGACGATCTGGCAGAACCTCGTCCGCAACGTCGTGCCCGGGGCGCCGGACTCGGTGCACCTGACCGCGTACCCGCAGGTCGAGGCCGCGATGGTCGACGAAGCGCTGGAGCAGCGCATCGGCTGTGTGATCCGCACGAAGAACCTCGCGCTCGCGCTGCGCAACCAGGCCAACGTGCGCATGCGGCAGCCGCTCGGCAAGCTGATCGTGCGGGCCCGCGACGCCGCCGATCGCAAGGTGCTCGAGGATCCGCACTTCGCCGCGGATCTGCTCGACGAGTGCAACATCAAGGCGCTCGAGCTCATCGACGACGAGAGCACGCTGGTGCGTCGCGAGCTGAAGGCGAACTTCGCTGCGCTCGGTCCGCGGGTCGGCAAGCAGATGAAGGCGGTCGCGGCCGCGCTGGCGTCGGCGGATCCGCTGGCGGTCGAGCGCGGGCTCGCGGGCGAGGGCTATTCGATCACGATCGGCGACGAGACGTTCGTGCTCGGCAAGGGCGACGTCGAGGTGCGCCTGCACGCCGAGCCGCACCTCGCGGTGGCGATCGACGCGGGCGCGTTCGCGGCGCTCGACACCACGATCACGCCGGCGCTCGAGCACGAGGGCATCGCGCGCGACTTCAACCGCATGGCGCAGAACCAGCGCAAGGAGCTCGACCTGCAGGTCGGCGAGCGCATCCGCGTGGCGTTCCGGGCCTCGCCCCGCATCGCAGAGGCGCTCGCGCAGCACCACGGCTGGCTGAAGCAGGAGCTGCTCGCCGATGCGCTCGACGCCAGCGAGGCGCTCGAGGGCCTGGAGATCAAGGTGGGCGGCGAGAGCGTGACCCTGTCGATCCAGCGCGCGTGAGCGTTCGGCGGGGGACGGCCGATTCCCGGCGATCGATTCGCCCGAGGTGGCGACTCGTCGGGCATGGCATTGTCGAAGTTGGACTGGGTGGTGCTGGGGCTCTTGGCGACTGCGGGCTGTGACGACGGCACCGACGGCCTGGCGGGCATGCCGATCGGGCAGACGCCCGGCTCGCAGCCGAGCGGCGACGAGGAGCCGGCCGCGCCGGCGTCGTGCAGCGAGGAGCACGACGAGCGCGCCTGCACCGTGGCGGGCGGCGGGCAGGGCACGCAGTTCTGCGAGGCGCCGGGCTACGAGGAGCCGCTCGTGTGGACCACGTGTGTCGCGATGCCGGCGTGCTCGCCCGGCGAAGAGGCGGACTGCGGCTGGGACGACCCGGAGCTCGAAGACCTGTCCGACGTCTGCGTGGTGGAGGACGGTGTGCCCGCATGGGGTTGCGACGTCGATCCCGAGGGCTGCGGCTGCGCCACGCCGCTCGTGTTGGCGTTCGACGGCGAAGAGCCGCGCATGACGGCTACGAGCGCAGCGTTCGACCTCGACGTCGCGGGTGGGTGTCTCTCGACCGACTGGCCCGAGGCGAGCACGCCGTGGCTCGCGATCGATCGTGACGGGGATGGGGCGATCGCCGACGGGCGCGAGCTGTTCGGCTCGGGCACACGGCTGCGCTCGGGTGCACGTGCACCGCATGGCTTCGCGGCGCTCGCGGAGCTCGACGACGACGGCAACGGCATCGTCGATGCGCGCGACGCCGGCTTCGGGAAGCTGGTGCTGTGGGGCGACCGCGACCTCGACAAGCGCGGCACCGCGACGGAGCTCGAGCAGCTCGGCGGTCGCGTGCTGTCGCTCGAGCTCGACTGGCACGCCGAGCGCCGCTGCGACGCGCGGGGCAACTGCGGCATCGAGCGCGCGGCCTTCACGTGGATCGATCGCGACGGCTCGCTGCGCACGGGCACCATCGTCGACGTCCACCTCGCCTGCCAGTAGCGCGAGACCCCGTGCGGGCGCCTCCACTGGCGCCCGCGCGGGCTTTCGCATACAACGCGGATCGCCATGGCGATCAGCACGAAGCCGCCCTCGGGGATGCGGGACTACCTGCCCACCGATCTCGCGCGGCGCAACCATGTGGTCGGCATCGTGCGCGAGATCTACGAGCGCTACGGGTTCCTCCCGCTCGAGACGCCGGCGATCGAGAACGTGGAGATCCTGCTCGGCAAGTACGGCGAGGACGAGAAGCTCATCTATCGCATCCTGCACCGCGGCGAAGAGCTCGCGCGCAAGCTCGCGGCCGGCACTGCGCTCGACGCCGATGCGCTCTCCGATCAGGCGCTGCGCTACGATCTCACCGTGCCGCTCGCGCGCGTCGTCGCGCAGTACGGCAACGAGCTGCCCAAGTACTTCAAGCGCTACCAGATCCAGCCGGTGTGGCGCGCCGATCGCCCGGGCAAGGGCCGCTTCCGCGAGTTCTACCAGTGCGACGTCGACGTGACCGGCAGCGAGAGCCAGGTCGCCGAGGCCGAGGTGTGTGCGGCCGCGTGCGACGTGCTCGATCGCTTGGGCTTCACCGACTACCAGCTCGCGCTCAACCACCGTGGGCTGCTCCGCGCGCTCATCCGCGCCGCGGGCATCGACCCCGCGCTCGAGGGCTCGTCGCTGCAGGCGGTCGACAAGCTCGACAAGATCGGCGCGGACGCGGTGGTCGCCGAGCTCGAAGGGCGCGGCATCGCGAACGCGGCCGGTGCGAAGCTGCTCGAGCTCATCGCGCGCCCGGAGGGCGAGACCGACGACGCGCGGCTCGACGCGCTCGCCGAAGCGGTGCGCGACGACGACGGTCGCAAGTCGATCGACTCGCTGCGCGAGCTGTTGTCGCTGCTGCGGGTCACCTCGGCAGCGGGGCACGTGCGGGTCGTGCCTGCGCTCGCACGCGGGCTCGGCTACTACACCGGTCCGATCTTCGAGATGCGCGTGCCGGATCTCGCGGGCAGCATCGCCGGCGGCGGTCGCTACGACGAGCTCGTCGGCATCTTCGGCAAGCGCCGCGTGCCGGCGGTGGGGCTCTCGCTCGGGCTCGAGCGCATCCTCGTGGTGATGGCCGAGCGCAACATGTACCCCGAGCTCGCGGCGGGCCCGGAGCTGATGCTGTGCTGGCTCGATGTCGCACAGGCCGACGTGATCGCGGCCGCGAGCAAGCTGCGGGCCCAGGGCCTGCGGGTCGACGTGTTCCCCGAGGCGGCCAAGCTCGGCAAGCAGATGCAGTACGCCGACAGCCCGGGCGTCAAGGCGGCGTGGTGCGGGATCCTGGGCAAGGACGAGCTCGCCCAGGGCACGCTCACGCTGAAGCACCTCGCGAGCGGCGAGCAGACCGCGGTCGCGATCGACGGCGCTGCTGCCCACGTGCGCGCGCGCTCGCGGGTGTGAGCAGCATCGCTACCGCTGCCGGCGATCCGCGGGCATGCTTGGGGCGCTCGATGTCGCAGCAGCCGATCGCCGCCCCGCTCGAGTCGATCGCACTGCAGGGGCGCATCCTCGTCGCGGACGACGAGCGCAACATCCGTCGCACGCTGCGCATGGTGCTGGAGGGCGAGGGCGCCGAGGTGCTGGAGGCGGCGACCGGCGAAGAGGCGCTCGCGGTCCTGGAGCAGTCCGACCCACCGGTGCAGGTGCTGGTGATGGACGTGCTGATGCCGCAGCTCACCGGCCTCGAGGTGCTCGAGCGGCTGGCGAGCAGCGAGGAAGGGCGACCGCCGATCCCGGTGATCCTCATCAGTGGCCACGCGAGCGTCGAGGACGCGGTGCGTGCGACGCGGCTCGGCGCGTTCGACTTCTTCGAGAAGCCGCTCGAGCGCGATCGCGTGCTCGTCAGCGTGCGCAATGCACTGCGGCAGTTCGAGGCCGATCGTCAGGTCCGCTCGCTGCGCGCGCGGATCCGCGGCGAGCTGATCGGCGAGAGCACGGCCGCACGCACGCTGCTGGCCCAGATCGCGAAGGTGGGACGCACACGCGCGCGCGTGCTCATCACCGGCGAGAGCGGATCGGGCAAGGAGCTGGTGGCGCGCGCGGTGCACGAGGCCAGCGAGCGTCGCGAGGCGGCGTTCGTGAAGGTGAACTGTGCCGCGATCCCGCGCGAGCTGATCGAGAGCGAGCTGTTCGGCCACGAGCGCGGCGCGTTCACGGGCGCGATGGCGCAGAAGAAGGGGCTGTTCGAGGTCGCCGACGGCGGCACGATCTTCCTCGACGAGATCGGCGACATGGCGATCGGCGCGCAGGCGAAGGTGCTGCGCGTGCTGCAGAGCGGCGAGCTGATGCGCGTCGGCGGCAGCAAGCTCATCGAGGTCGACGTGCGGGTGCTCGCCGCGACGCACCGCAACCTGCAGGAGCTGGTGGCGGCGGGCGAGTTCCGCGAGGATCTGTTCTTCCGGCTCAACGTGGTGCCGATCCACGTGCCGGCGTTGCGCGAGCGCGTGCTCGACCTCGAGCTGCTCGCGCGCCACTTCATCGACGAGGCCTGCCACGAGAACGGGCTCATGACGAAGCGGCTGTCCAACGAGGCCCTGCAGGCGCTGCAGCAGCACGCGTGGCCGGGCAACGTCCGCGAGCTCCGCAACGTGATCGAGCGGATGGTGATCCTGTCGGATGGTGATCTCGAGCTCGACGACGTGCCGGCCGAGCTGCGCGGCGTGCCCGACGAGCCGGTCGACGACGTGCTGGGCCCGCTCGTCGATCTGACCTCGGGCAACGTGCCGCCGGAGCTGTCGCTGCGAGATTTCCGCGAGGCCGTCGAGCGCGCGTTCATCAGCCAGCGCCTGCGCGAGCTGGGCTGGAACGTGTCGAAGACGGCGGAGTCGCTCGGCATCGAGCGCACCCATCTGCACAAGAAGATGAAGTTGCTGGGCATTCAGCGAGGCAGCGGCTGAAGGCCGCTGCCCCGCTGAATCCGTGCCCGTGCCCGTGCCCGTGCCCGTTCCCGGGTTTCGCCGAGAATTCCCAGGACCGCAGGCACCCTGCTACCCAACGAAGATGGCCCGGACGCCAGCGTGGCTGCTGACGGCGCTGCTCGCCTGCGACGCGCCGCCACCGACGACCACGCCGCCGTGGGGCGCCGAGTCGCTCGAGTCGCCCGCGCCGCCCGCCCCCGCCGAGCCCCCGAAGCCCCCCGACGTCGCGCAGATCCTCCACGAGCTGGCCCCGATCCCCGGCCGCACGGCCGTGATCGTCTACGACATCGTCGGCCCCGCCGGCATCGCCGGCACGCTCGAGACCCTCGTCGCCGACGGCGGCTACCGCCGCGACAACTGGGTGCTCACGCTGCCACTACCCGACGGCGTGCAAGAGCTCCGAGGCTCGCGCGTGTCCACGCCAGCGCTGCGCTGGCACGGCGAAGGCGAGGACGCGGGCCGCAAGCAACCCGCCCAGCTCGCCACCACCGCAGCCGCGATCGCGGCGCTCGATCCCGTCGCGCGCACGCGCGTGCTCGACGAGCTCCGCGGCTGGCGTGCGGAGCTCGAGCATGCGCGCATCGAGTCCCCCGGCGAGCGCGATCACGTCGCCGGCCTCGAGTGCGTCCGCGTGCGTGCAGGCGCGGGCGAGGTCTGCACCTGCGAAGCGCTCGGTCTGCCGCTGCGCTACACGGGCCCCGCGTTCTCCGTCGTGGCGCGCCACGTCGAGCAGGGCACCGTGCTCGGGCCGCACGCGTTCGAGATCCCCGCGGACGCGGTCGCCGACGCGCCGAGCTCGGCCGAGCCGCTGCGCCTCGCCGCGATCGCGGCCGGCGACCGCGCCGAGATCCTCCGGCTCCTGCGTCCCGAGCTGGCGCCGCTGCCCGAGCTGCTGCCGAACGAGTAGGCGTTCAGGTAGAACCGCCGGTTCTTCCCCCACGCTTGCGATCGCGGCGCGGCGCTGCGTAGACTGGCCGCCGTCGCCATGTCACGCCGCATCGAGAGCTTCGAGGAGTTCTGGCCGTTCTACATCGGCGAGCACCGCGTGCCGGTGTGCCGGGCGCTGCACTACTTCGGCACCTCGTCGGCGACGACGCTCGCCGTGTGGCTCGCCGTCTCGGGCCGGCTGTGGCTCCTGCCCGTCGCGCTCGTACTCGGCTACGGCCCGGCCTGGATCGGCCACTTCTTCATCGAGAACAACAAGCCGGCCAGCTTCAAGTACCCGCTCTGGTCGCTGCGCGCGGACTACAAGATGCTCTGGTACGCGGTGCGCGGAAAGATGGCCGCCGAGGTGACGCGCCTCTACGGCAGCCCGGCCCCGCGCCGCGAGGCGCCGTTGTTGGTCCAGCGATAGGCGCGTGCCCGAAGGGCACCCGCCTCCGTGCCCGTGCCCGTGCCCGTGCCCGTGCCCGTGCCCGAAGGCCGCGAAAAAACCCTGCAACGGATCCCGATCGACGGCCGACCCACTCTTTCGGCCGGCCGCGCATGCGCTGCGCGCCCGACCGAAAGGCCGAGCCGATGCCCGACGGTCCCTCGATCCCCCCTCTGTGCGGCGCGACCTTGATCGCGACCGTGTTCGATCCCACCCACGCGCTGGCGATCGCCGCGATGCTGGCCCAGGCCGGCGCCGAGGTGACCGTCGCCCGCAATGCCCAGGCGGCCCGCCAGCTGCTCGGCGAACGACCGCGCGGCTTCGACGGCGCGATCGTCGATCTCGGTCTGGGCGACGAGGTCGACCGCATCGTCGCGGCACTGCGGGCCCACGCCGCGCCGTGCTTCCACGCGCTCGTCGGCGATGTCGAGCAGCTCGGCGACGTGCGCGGCGCGATCGAGTCCGGCGCGATCGAGGTCGTGGCCGCGCCGCTGCGCGCCGAAGAGCTGCTCGCCGCCGCGATCCGTGTCGTCGAGGCGACGGCGCTGGTGCGCCGACGATGCCCGGCGGCCCTGCCCCAGCACGCGCTCCCGATGAAGCGACCGCGGCCGATGCAGCCCGGCGCGCACGTCGAAGACGCGATCGCGGGGCTCGACCACGAAGGACGACTGTCGCCGCGCGAGCGCGACGTGCTGCGCTACATCGCGCTCGGCTATCGCTACCAGGAGATCGGCAGCGAGCTGGCGATCTCACTCAGCACGGTGAAGATGCATGCCTCCAACGTGCGGCGGAAGATCGGCGCGACCACGCGCTGGGAGCTGCTGCGCCTGATGTTCGCGGCGTGAGCCATGACGAAGCTCGTCATCACCATCGCGGCCGCGCTGCTCTTGCGTCCGGCGCCGGACGACGGCTGCACGTCGTACTGCAGCGAGTGCGAGAACGACTGCGTCGAGGGCTGCGAACAGCGTTGTGAGGGGGACTGCACCGAGTCGTGCGCGCGCGCGTGCCAGCGCAGCTGCAAGCGTTGCGTCGACTTCTGTCGCGCGTGGTTGCGACCGCAGCGCGGCGAGCCGGCGCGCCCGACTACGTCGCCGCGGCGACGCGCAGGCGACCGCCGCTGAACTCGCGACCATCGAGCGCCGCTCTCGCGAGTGCCGCTGCCCGATCGGTCACGAACGTGACGTAGCCGAAGCCGCGGCAGCGATTCGTCGCCGGCCGCATGATCACTCGGGCGGCGTGCAGCTCGCCGTACTCCGCGAACAGCTTCGCGAGTGCGTCCGAGTCGGTCTCCGGCGGGAGCCCGCCGACGTAGAGCGTGAACATGGGCACGCGATCTCAGCCCCCAGGCTAGCGAGCGAGCGTGGACACGCCAAGCAGAGAAAACGGGCAGGTACGCTTCGAGCGCGGTCTGCACGATGTTCGGCGCATCCGCGTGGAGATCCCGCGATGCACCCCTTCGGAGTCGGCGATCGCAGCCCGCACCGATCGTGATGCGGCCGACATTTCGCCGCGGATGCGCGGGCTGCCTGGATCTTTTTCGGAGGTCCATTGCAACCGGGCGCAGCGCCGCCCGTCGCGTCGATCCGCTGCGAGCTCACGCCTCGTCGTCGGGCTGCGTCGCCTTCGCGCGCTTGCGCTCGCGCGCCTCCGCGAGCATCCCCCGGATGTTGCTCGTGTGGCGCACCCAGATGAGCACCGCGGTCGCGAGCGCCAGCACCTGCTCGGGGCCGGAGCGATCCGCGATCCACACCGAGAGCGAGATCGCGGTCACCGCGGTCAGCGAGCCGAACGCCGACACGCGCGACAGCCACACGCTCTGCAGGTAGATGACGACCGCAGCGAGGGCCACCGCGGGATCGAGCGCGAGGAACACGCCCAGCGCACACGCGACGCCCTTGCCGCCCTTGAAGCCCAGGTAGATCGGGAAGATGTGCCCGAGCACCGCCGCGAAGCCGACGCAGGCCAGCCCGAGCTGCGCGTCCGGGCCGTTGCCCAGCGCCCAGCTCGACATCGCGAGCCACACGGGCGTCGCGGCCTTGAACGTGTCGAGCACGAGCACCAAGATGCCGAGCTTCGCTCCGAGCACGCGGCCCGCATTCGTCGCGCCGATGTTGCCCGAGCCGGTCGCGCGCAGATCCACACCGCGCACGCGCGCGACGAGCACGCCCGTCGGAATCGCGGCGATGAAGTACGCGACGCCGATCCAGAACGGGATGCTGTGCACCGCGGCACCCACTGCCGGCGCGAGCATATCCCGCAAGCCGGGCTGCGGGGATGCGTCAGCCGCCCGACGAGCGCGCGGCCTTCTCGTCGATCCCGCTCGTCCCGAACCGCCCGGCGAGCACGGCCGCGGGATCGCCCGGCCTCAGCCCGCGCACCGCGAGCCCGAGCAGGGTGTGGAACAGGAGATCCGCGGCCTCCGCGGCGACGCGCGCGTCCGACTCGTGCTCGAGCGCGCGCGCCAGCTCGTCGGCCTCCTCCCGGATCTTCGCGGCGACCGCGGCCGGCCCGGCCGCGAGCAGCTCGCGGACGTAGCTGCGCCCGCTCGTCGAGGTCACCCCGAGCCCGGCGCGGCGCGCCTCGATCACCGCGAACACGCGGGCGAGCACCGCATCGGCGTCGGGACCGTCGTCGGCGGCGAGCGTCGCGTCGCCCTCGAGCCGGCGATGGAAGCAGCTGGGCTTGCCCGTGTGGCAGGTGGGCCCGGCCGGCAGCGCGCGCACGAGCAGCGCGTCGCCGTCGCAGTCGATGCGCAGCTCCACGAGCGCCAGCTCGTTGCCGCTGGTCTCGCCCTTTCGCCAGAGCCGCTGCCGCGAGCGGCTGAAGAACGTCACCTTGCGATCCACCAGCGTGCGCTCGAGCGCCTCGCGGCTCATCGCGGCCACCATCAGCACCGCGCCGGTGGTCGCGTGCTGCACGACCGCCGTGACGAGCCCGCGCTCGTCGGGCTTCGCCTGCGACCACAGCGTGTCGAGCTCGGCGGCCATCGTACCCATCGCCGTTCGACTAGATGAGCGGCGGGTGCGGCGTCTCGGGCGGACGGACCGGGATGTTGTGCTCGAGCAAGTAGCGCTTCGCCTGCGCGATCGAGTAGAGCCCGAAGTGGAAGATGAGCGCTGCGAGGGCGCCGTCGGCCTCGCCGTAGCCGGTGGCCAGGCCCTCGCGCAGGTGCTCGAGCGAGCCGACGCCACCCGACGCGATGACCGGGATCGGCACCGCACGCGCGACCTCGCGGGTGATCCACAAGTCGTAGCCGGCACCCGTGCCGTCGCGATCCATGCTGGTGAGCAGGATCTCGCCCGCACCGAGCTCGGCGAGCTGCTGACACCACGCGACCGCGTCGAGCCCGGTCGAGCGCGCGCCGCCGTGGATCACCACCTCGTAGAGCGGCTCGGTCTCGCCGGGTCGACCGGGGAGCCGGCGCACGTCGACGGCACCGACGATCGCCTGCGAGCCGTAGCGCTCGGCGACGCGGCGCACGAGCATCGGGTTCGCGACCGCGGCGCTGTTGATCGCGACCTTGTCGGCGCCGGCGTTGAGCAGGCGGCGCACGTCTTCTTCGCGGCGCACGCCGCCACCGACGGTGACCGGCACGAACAGCTGGGCCGACACGCGGCGCACGACCTCGACGAACGTCTCGCGGCCTTCGGTGGTCGCGGTGATGTCGAGCAGGCACAGCTCGTCGGCGCCCTGCATGTCGTAGGCGCGTGCGGCCTCGATCGGATCGCCGGCATCACGCAGCCCGGCGAAGTGCACGCCCTTCACGACGCGCCCGTTCTTGATGTCGAGGCAGGGGATGATTCTTCGCTTCAGCATCGCGACATGGCCTCCTCGATGGTGAAGGAGCGCTCGTACAGGGCACGGCCGACGATCACGCCGCGGATGCCGGCTTCGCGGCACGCGTCGAGGTCGGCGAGCGAGCCGACGCCGCCCGACGCGAGCACCGGGATCGCGACCGCCGCCTGCAGCGTGCGGGTGGCATCGACGGCGGGACCGTGCTGCATGCCGTCGTTGGCGACGTCGGTGTAGAGCACCGCCTGCGCGCCCCAGCGCTCGGCTTCACGGACGAGATCGATCGCGGAGACCTCGCTGGTCTCGCGCCAGCCGTCGACGGCGACGCGGCCGTCCTTCGCATCGGCCGCGACGACGATGCGCCCGGCATGCTGGCGGCACAGCGTAGCGGCGAGCGCGGGATCGCGGAGCGCCAACGTGCCGAGCACGGCCCGGTCGGCGCCGCACTCGAACGCGCGCGCGACCGCGGCGGCGTCGCGCAGGCCACCGCCGACCTGCACCTCGGCGCCGGCTTCGTGGGCGCGCACGACGAGCTTCGCGATGAACTCCAGCTGCGTCGACACACCCGCGAACGCGCCGTCGAGATCGACGACGTGGATCGAGGTCGCGCCGGCACCGGCGAAGCGCTCGACGAGCGCGAGCGGATCGGCGTCGTAGACCGTCGCACGCGCGCGATCGCCCTGCGCGAGCCGGACCGCGCGGCCGCCCTGCAGATCGATCGCGGGGATGACGATCACCCCCAGCCCCCGAGCAAGAACGCACGCAGGAACTTGAGCCCCGAGCGCTGGCTCTTCTCGGGGTGGAACTGGCAGCCGAGCACGTTCTGCGAGCGCACCGCGGCCGGGAAGCGCAGGCCGCCGTAGCTCGACACCCACATGATGTCCTCGGTGCGCTCGGCGTCGACGTAGTAGCTGTGCACGAAGTAGTAGTGCTCGCCGGTCGGCTCGACCTCGTTCCAGCCGACGTGCGGCACCTTCACGCGGCGACGCAGCGGCTGGGTGGAGACCGGCTCGGCCTCGGGGACCGGCGCGACCATGACGGGCGCGACGATCGGCGGGGTCCAGCCCGCGTTGGCCGCGGGCGGGATCTCCGGGGCGACGATCTCGGGCATCGCGGGGACGACGAGCTGGCCACCGACCGCGGTCTGCACGCTCGGCGGGCCGTCCTCGCGGTTGCCGTTGCCGTTGTCGTTGGGGTCGGCCGCCGAGAACGCGGAGGTGGCCGGGCGCTCGGCGTCGCTCTCGAGCGCGGCCGCGATGCTCTCGACCATCGTCTCGCGCTGGTTCGGGCCCTCGTGGGGATCGACGGCGCGGATCGGCTGCGTGGGCGCGGCCGCACCCGGCTCGGCCTCTTCGTCGGTGCCGGTCGGGAAGTGGCGGCAGTGGCCCGGCAGGATCCCGAGCCCCGGCTGCCCGCCGTTCTCGTCGCTGCCGTCGAAGAGCAGCTGCATGCCGAGGCAGATCCCGAGGAACGGATCTCCGCGCTCGATCACCATGCGCAATGCCGCGCCGAGGGCCCCATCGACGATCGCCTGGGTGGCCGCGCCGAACGCGCCCTGGCCCGGAAAGACGACGATCCGAGAGGTGGCGACCTTGTCCGGATCGCCAGAAACCCGAACAGCGGCGCCTACTTGGATGAGCGCACGCTCGACGCTGGCCAGATTCCCCAGCCCCGCGTCGACGATGGTCACTTCACGGGCCATTGCGTGCGCGTTTGTATCACAAAAAGGCCCTTCCTCGCGTCAATCGCGTCGAAGTGCCACCGCCCGCGGCGGTTTCGGATCGCGGCGGATCGGTTCGGCCCACCTCGATCGGGCCGTCGCTACGGCACGACCGGGAGCGGACCGTCGGGCTCGGAATCGTCGCGGGTATCCGTGGCCGGATCGGGCTCGACGGACGCCGGGAGCTCCTCGAGCTGCGCCATCATGTGCAGCGCTGCGATCGTGAGGATCACGATGATGCAGATCACCTGGAAGGGCAGGGTGACGAGCGCGAGCAGGCCCTGGTCGCGGTGCAGGCCCTGTCGACGTCGCAGCCGGCGCGAGAGCTTCTCGTAGAAGTCGTGGGGCGCCTCGACCGGCCGCAGCGAGCCGACGAGCTTCATCAGCTTGCGCAGATCCTCGAGCTCGCCGCGCGCCTCGGGGGTCTCGTCGAGGTAGCGCTCGAACTCTTCCGCCTCGGCCGGATCGAGCTCCGCGTCGAGGTACGCCGACATGAGCTCGGAGCTCTCGGCGGCGCGGGCGGAGGAGTCGTTCGGGGTGGCCATGTCGGCGCTTTCGAAGAGTACGTCGGGGAGTCGGGCTTGGCACCTCGGAGGGCCGCGGCGGCCCGCAGAGGCGGGGGAATCACTTCATGTAGGGGCGGAGGCGATCCTTGAGGGCGAGGCGCGCGCGATGCAGGCGCGACTTCAGCGTGCCTTCTTGGAGCCCCGTGATGCGCAGGATGTCCTGGTAGGACATGCCCTGCACGTCGCGGAGCACGATGAGCAGGCGGTGCTCGGGCTCGAGCTGCGCGAGCTCGGCCTGGATCGCCGCCTCGAGCCGGCTGCCCTCGGCCATCGCCTCGGGTCCGGCGATCTGGCTCTGCAGCGCGACGGCGGGTCCGCCGTCGGCGGTCGGGGCCTGCGCCTCGGGGCTGTCCTCGACCGGCACGCTGCGGTGGAAGTTGCGCCCACGCAGGTACTTGATCCGGTTCTTGCAGGTGTTGGTCGCGATTCGATACAGCCACGTATAGAAGCGACCCTCGCCGCGATAGCTCGCGAGCGCGCGGTGGACGGTGATGAACACCTCCTGCGCGAGATCCTCGGCTTCTTGCCGGTTGCCGATCATGCGCAACGTCAGCCCGAAGATCCGATGCTGGTAGTGGTGCACCAGCTCTTCGAACGCGCGCGCGTCACCGCTGCGCGCGCGACGGACGAGCCGGCGATCGCGGGCGTCGCTCGGATCGAGCGTCGACTCGTCGATCGGTGCGACGGGAAGGGCGGGCTCGGCGATCGGCTCGACCGCGTCGGGCGCGGCGATTTCGGGCTGCGCGGACGCCTCGTCGAGGGCGTCGGTGCTGCCCAGGGTCGCGCCCATTCCGAGACCCAGACTACTGCAGGCGCTCGAAGTTCCGCGCTCAGAGGTCGGGATTGATGCGTAGGCCTAGGTTGAAGCCGATCACCGTGTCCTTCAGCGGACCCGAGACCTGCTGCTGGAACCCGAAGCCGACGTCGACGCCCACGCCGCCCACGGGTGCGGGCCGCACGTACGCGATGCCGCCCGACACGAACACGCGGTCGTCCTTCTTGCCCTTGCCGCGGCTGTCCCAGATCGTACCGAAGCGCAGCGGCACCGGGCCCGCGACGAACTCCGCGCTGCCGCCGAACACCTGCCGGTTGTACTTCTCGAAGCGATAGCTCGAGAAATCGTGGAAGCCGTCGAAGTTGAGGTTGAAGTCGATCTTGCGCAGCGGGAACACGGCGACGCCGTACGCGAGCCCGAGCGGATAGTCGGAGAGCTCGCCGAGCGACGTGTAGCGCAGCGAGCCCTCGGTGTGATCGACGTCGGTGAGCTTGATGTCGCGGTCGTCGGTGAACGCGGGGTCGTGGTTGCCGGTGAGGTTCGTGCCGACCAGCGAGAACGCGGCCCAGCCCGCGAGGTTCGCGGTGAGGCTGACGTCGAGGCCGAACGCGTTGAGCTTGCCGTGCGCGTTGCGGGCGACGCCGTTGTCGTCGCGGTAGCGCAGGCTGATGTACTGGTACTTCGGCTTCACGCCGACCGCGAGCCACTGCTTCACGATCGACACGCTGATCGCCGCGAACGCCTCGTGCCCGAAGTGCGAGAGCTCGAGCTTGCGATCCATGCCCATCGTGTCGGAAAACGCGACCTGCGGCTTGCCGCGCATGAACAGGTAGCCGAGCCCGAGCGAGACCCGCGAGTTGTTGAGCGAGTCCATCACCAGGATGCCGACGCCGCTCGTGCGGCTCTTGAGCCGCAGCTGGTAGAGCGGCTCGATCGCGAACACCGGTGCGAACGACATGTTCGACGGGTTCGCCAGCGCGGCCGCCGTGCCGTAGGCCGAGGCGCGGCCCGTGCTGCCCATCGCGAGGTTGCGCGTGCCCTCGACGCCCGGCGACGCGTGGGCGCTGGCGACGACGCCGAGCGCCGCGACGCCGAACGAGAGCGCGGCGACCAGACGCTGCCGGTGGGCAGTGGCGGGCAACCGTGCGCTGGCGAGCAAGCGGCGTGCCTCGACGGTGCGCGAGGATCCCGGTGTTGCGGCGCGGGGCCCCGGCCCGGCGTCCGGGACGATCGGGCACGCGGCGGCGATCGTGCCGACATCGTGGCAATCGCCCCGCCGTCGGCTCCGTGCACGGTGTCGCGTGGCGCGGGTCGTGCGCGGGCTGCGGGGGGTCTCCATCGGTCGGGCAGCATACGCCGGTGGGGGATCTCGACCAATTTTGCGCGAAGCGGCCGTGGTGTGCGGGGGTCATCTCGCCCTGACCGCCCTCGGACCCGCCGCGCCGGATAGCGTTGGTTCCAGTAGAGTTGGTTCCAGCGCCGTGGGGCAGTCCGATCGATTCGACGTCGTCGTCGTCGGGGCCAGGGCCTCCGGCCCGCAGGCCGTGGTCGCGCTCGCGGCCGCGATCGAGCGCCGTGCCGGCGTCACGCAGGCGACGTTCCAGCTCGGCCTGTCGCAGGGCGGCGCGACGATCCACCACGGCGTCCCGAAGTCCGAGGCGATCACGCTCGCCCGCACGCTGCAGGAGCTCGGCGCCGTCGTCGACGTCCGCGCGTCGCGATCGGACGACAGCGCGCCGATCCTGCTCGAGCCCGACGCCGAGGCCACCGCGGTTCCACCCGCGCCGCCGCCGTTCGTCTCCGAGGTCGTCGAGGACGACGACAGCGATCTGCTCTCGCTGCACGCGCTCGATGCCGAGCCCGCGCGGCCCGTCCGTCGCTCACCGACCGGCGAGGTCGATCACTCGCGACCCCAGGGCCAGCCCGCGCGGCTGGAGCCCGAGCGTCCGTTCGGTGCCGAGCGCAAGCCGAGGCGCGCGAGCCAGCCCGGCCCGAGCACGGTGCCGCGCGCCGGCGACTCGCAGCGCGTCGCGACGATGCAGGACTCGCAGCGCATCCCGGTCGCGACCGACTCGCAGCGCGTGCCCCGGGCCGGCGACTCGCAGCGCGTGCCGACGCCCGCGCGAGGCGTCGCGACGCCGCGCCGCGCCGAGCCGGCCCGCCCCGCACCCGCGTCGCCCCGTCCCGCCGAAGCGCGCGCGGTGGTGCCCAATCCCAAGCCGTTCGCGCCGCCGCAGCGTCCCTCCGATCCTCCGCCGCAGCGTCCGTCCGCAGCCCCGCGCCGCAACACCACCGAGGTCGCGAGCCCCGACGAGGGCGGCCCGCTCGATCCCGGTGCAGAGGCGATCTCGCAGGCAGCGCTCGGCGCTGCGCCGCCACCGGCTCGCTTCGCACCGCCGTCGCCCGGCGGTCGGCTCGAGCTCGATCTCGCCGCCGTCGGGCTCGCGTCGGCGCCCGCCGGCTCGAGCGCGCTCACGCGTGGTCGCGGCGGCTCGGAGCAGAGCGGCACGCGTGGGCTCGCCGAGCAGAGCGGCGCGCGTGGGCTCGCCGAGCAGAGCGGCGCGCGTCGGCCCGCCGAGCTCGCCGGCAGCGGGGGCTTCCCGTCGCCGATGGACTCGACGAGCGTGCGCACGGCTCCGCCGTCCGGCTCCGGCGCGTTCGAGCGCGGCCTGACCCTCGATGGTCGTCCACCGCCGACCGGCGAGCCCGCGGGCATGCTCGCGAGCGATCGCGTGACCTCGGGAATCCTCGGGGCCGCGCTCGCGGCGATGATCGGGCTCGCGATCGCCTATGGCTGGGTGCGCCGCGATGCGCTCGCGATCGCCGAGCGGCTCGAAGGCGAGCTGCGCGACTCGATCGCGGATCCGATCGGGGTCGACGACGGACGCGCGCGCGCGCCGGCCACGATCGCCGACGAGCTCGCCGAAGCGATGGACGAGCAGCGCACGCGCTACCTGCAGGTCTGGGCGCTCGTGACCGTGCCGCTCGGGCTCGTGCTCGGTCTGCTCAAGCGCGGCTCGGCGTCGGCGTGATCGCGGGCTCGCCCACGTCGATCGTGCCGGAGGCCATCGTCGGCGGCGCTGCGGCGGGCGCCGTCGTCGGGGCCGCTCCGACGCTCGTGTCGCGCAGCGCCACCCAGGCCACGGCCGCGAAGAGCAGCCCGAGTCCGAGCCCGACCGCTTCCTCGTAGCCGGCGAGCTGCTCCGCGGCGCGCAGGCGATCGATCGGGCGGCCGGCGACGAGATCCACCCGCGCCCACGCGTCGTAGAGCGCAGGCAGCAGCATCGCGCGCCACAGCGCGGTGCCGGTCACGAGCACCATCGCGAGCACGCCGGCGAGCTTCGACTTCGTCCAGCGCGGCAGCAGCACGAACGCGACCAACGCGGCGGCCAGCGTGATCTCGGCCAGCCGGAAGTGCACCGGCTGTGCGAGCGCCTTGGCCAGGTTCGCGTCGACCAGCGCATCGGCGCGCGCGAGCATCGGCAGCACCACGAAGCGCGCCAGCAGCTGGGCCGCGATCGCGATCGCCATCACGAGCAGTCCGAGGCAGGCAGCGGGTCGCAGGGTGCGGTTCATCGGGCGCTCGTCCGCCGCGGTTAGCACGCGAAGCGATCGGGCGCCAGAAAACCGCGAGACCGGGAGGCTCAAAGCCTGCGCAGCGATCCGACCACCGCGTCGATCTCGGCCTGCTCGAGCCCCTCGGCGATCATGATCAGCGCACCGTCGGGCACGGTGGTGACCAGCGAGTCGACGCGCGGCTTGCCGAGCGGCGTCCACGTGTGCCAGGTGAGCTCGAACTCGCCCTGCTTCTTCGAGTTGTCGGCCGCGGCCCCGCGATCCTCGGTGACCATGCTCCGCATCGTCCGCTCGGCCGTCTCGGCCGCGAACTTCGGATCCTCCACCAAGCCGGCGAAGCCGAGCCCCATCACCTGCAGGCTGCGCGCGCCTTTGGTCCACACGTGGTGGGTCGCCGAGACCTGGGTGGTCGAACGGCGCTCGTGGCTGAACCCGGCGGGCGCGTCGAGCCGGACGCCCAGCCGCAGATCCTCGTAGGTCTGCCCGCTGACCGTCGCGGGCGCCACGGCCTTCGGCAGCCCGATGCCCTGGTGCGTCGCGGCGATCCACTCCTTCGCCCCGCCGAGCGTCTTCGGCGGACCGATGAGCAGCATCGACACGCCCTTGCCCTCGTGCAGCATCGTCGCGAGCACGCCCGTGAACGCGAGTGCGTTCGCGGTCATCGCGAGCTCGCCGACCCACGCTTCGCGTCCGTCGATCACGGTGCTCGTCGGGCTCGCGGGATCGCTGGTGAGCTCGCCGAAGCGCTGGCGGAACCACGCCTCGCCGTCGGCGGCCGACGTGGGCTGCACGCGCAGCTCGCCGTAGACGCCGAGATCGATCTCCTCGAGCTTGAGCCGCACCGTCGCGTCGAGCCCCGCGCGGGGTCCGGTGAGCTTCCACAGCCCGGGCGGCCGCTTCCACACGAGCGCGTTCGCGAAGTCGCGGAAGACGCCCGCGTGGATCGAGTAGTCGGAGCCGACTTCCTCCGTCGCGTCGGGGGCCTCGATCAGCGCCTTGCGCAGCGCCTCGTGCTCGGCGGGCGCGAGCAGGCCGAGGCTACCGATCGCCTCCGCCAGCGACGGGCGTGCGACGTCGCGCAGCGACTCGGGATAGAAGCCGAGCACCTGCAAGCCCACCTCGCCGCGCAGACGCGTGGTGACCATGAGCTCGATGCCCTGCTTGCTCCCGGCGGCGAACGACGCGGGCTCGCCGAACAGCTGGGTCTGCCACGCGTCCCGCTTCATGCCTCCGACGTTGCCGTCGAACGCCGCGAGCTTCGACTCCTGGTACGCGACGGCCGTGCTCTCGCCGATGCGCTCGCCGATCACCACGAGGAACGCGCCGGAGCGCGAGGTCATGCCGACCTCGGCATCCGGGTTCATGAGGGCGAGCTCGTGACCGACCGCGAGCGTCCACTCGCCGGTCGGCTTCACGCGCAGGCCGGTGACCGCGCTCTCGAACACGCCGTCCTCCACGCGCCAGCCCGGACCGCGCGCCTGCGTGACCGACACGCGCTGCGGCATCTTCACCTCGCCCTCGGTGAGGCTGAAGCCCTTCCACAGCGCATCGAGCTCGGTGACGTCGAAGCTGCCGGGACCCCAGCCGAGCAGCTGGTAGCCGTGGCCCTGGTGCGTGAACACGATGTTGGCGTAGCGGAACGCGTTGCCGTCGACGTTGCCGTGGAAGACGACGCGCACGCCTTCGGTGCCCGCGATCCGGAACGGCGCGCGCTCCTCGATCACGAGGTCGCGTACGCCGACCGACTCGAGCGTCAGATCGAGGAGCGTCTCCGCGGTCATGCCCGGGGCGGGCTCCACCATCACCACCCCGAACGCGTGCGGGGGCTTGATCGCGCCCGCGACGGCGTCGCCGACGAGCCGGTGCGCCTCGTCGCGCCCCAGCATCTTCCAGCCGGTGCCCGGCCACTCGAGGCGGAAGCGCAGATCCTCGTCGACGATCGGCGCGGCCGCATCGACGGTCGCGTCGGCGGTCGCCTTGTGCGCGAGCTCGTCGAGCTGCTCTTCCTTCTTCGCGTCCTTGCACGCCGCGGTCGCGATCACGAGGGCGAGGAGCGACGTGATCGCGGGGACTGGGCGGGGCATCCGCGGATGGTAGCGCGAGCGCGCCGCCGCTTGACGCCCCGCGCTCGCCTTGCGACGGTCTCGCCATGGCGAACGGCTCGCGACGCGCATGGCTCGGGGGCGCCGCGGCGACGGCGGCCAGCAGCGTGCTGTGGACGCCGCGGCGGGCCACGGCGGCGGGCGAGCGCGTGCTCGAGGAGGCCACGTCGCCGTACAACCGCATCGTCGTGGCCGAGTCGGCCGACGTGCGGACGATGTACTTCGTCGTCGACGGCACCTACTACATCGAGTCGCGCCTCGATCGCCACCAGCCGCTCGCGCTGGATCTCGACTACACGCGCACGATGATGGCCGGCTTCCTCGTGCAGCCGAACGTCAAGCGGCTGCTGATGATCGGCTTCGGCGGCGGGACGATCAGCAACTACCTCTTCCGCCGCTTCCCGGGGCTCGAGGTCGATGCGGTCGACATCGACGGCGAGGTCATCCGACTCGCGCGCAAGTACTTCGACGTGCCCGACGATCCGCGCTACCGCACCCACGCCGCGGACGGGCGCTTGTTCGTCGAGCAGAGCGATCCGCAGGCGCGCTGGGACATGATCATGCTCGACGCGTTCCGCGGCGTGTTCGTGCCGTTCCACCTGAAGACGCGCGAGTACTACGCGATGCTGCGCAGCCGGCTCTCGGAGAACGGGGTCGTGGTCGCGAACCTGCACAACGCGACACCGATGTACCCGCACGATCGGGTCACGTTCGGCGAGGCGTTCCCGAGCGGGTATGCGTTCATGGCGGAGAGCAGCCGCCAGACCACGTATGTCGCCAGCAATGGCACGCGCCAGCTCGGCGCGTACGAGCTGCGCGCGAACGCGGACGTGCTGGATCCGAACTTCGACTTCGATCTGCACGGGCTCGCGGCGCGGTGGTACCTCGGGCGGGACTACGATCCGAGCGTCGAGGTGCTGCGCGACGACTTCCCCGAGGGCCAGACCCCGAAGGGCGCCGAGCGGCACAACGTGCGCTGCGAGGGCGACGACTGCCCGTATCGGATGAAGTGAGCGTGGCGCTCAATCGTGCACGCGGCCGTCGGCGTCCGCGGTGCCGGGGAGCTGGACGCCTTCGATCATCGCTTCGATCGCTTCGGTCAGCTTGCGGCGCTCGACCCTCAGGCGCTTCACCGCGACCCAGCGCTGGCGCTTCGTGAGACGGACTCGCACCGCGCGGGCGGTCTCGTTGGCCACCCGGAGGTAGCGGACGGCCGTCACGCCGCCGAGGCCGGCGACGACCGCCGTCGCGATGCCGGCGAGCACCGGCGTGTTCGGCACGGCGGGATAGAGCGCGTGCATGTGCTCGTGCAACCGCGCCGCGCCGACGCCCGCGGCCACCCACGTCGCGGGGAACAGCACGATGCCGAGCAGCAGCTTGATCGTCGCCTCGTCCTTCTCGAGCTTCGCGCCGAAGCTGGCGATCCCCCGCAACAGCAACGCGGTGGGGAGGTTGATCAGCACGCCGACCAGGATGATGGGCGGCATCAGCAAGAACACCGCGATCATCTGTAGGACCAGCAGGAGCGCGAGCCAGGGCGAGAACAGCCGCGGATCGCGATCGAGCTCGTAGTCCTCGAGCCGCAGCGCGCGGAGATCCGCGTCGTACTCGGTGACCCGCGCGCGCAGCCGTGCCACCACGTCGGGGTTGCGCTCGATCAGCGTGTAGTAGCCGATGCGCACGCGCGCGAAGCCCAGCACGCGCTCGCCCATGCTGGTGCGCCCCGGATCCGCGCCCGTGCGCGAGGCCCGTTCGGCGCGCACGAGCCTGCGCGTGCGCTGCATCAGATCGTGCAGCGCCCAGTCGTCGGTCGCGTGCACCACCTCGCGCAGCGAGGTCTCGATGAGCGCGGTGAGTTGCTTCGTGCGCTCGCGCTCGACGTCCTCGTCCTCGTCGTCGCTGGGCGTGACGTCGAGCGCGTGCGGCAGCACGATCGGGGGATGGAACGCGACCAGCGCGTTGCTGCGGAACACCTGCTTCTTGTCGTAGTGCAGCCCGACCGGGATGATGACCGGCGGATCGGCCTCGCCACGCAGCTGACGCGCGCGGTAGTAGAGCCGCGCCGCACCGCGCTTGATCTCCGTGAGGTGCGGCGCGTCGTGGCTGATGCCCTCGGGGAACAGCGCGGAGAACGAGCCCCGCCCCACCTCGCTCGCGAGCGCATCCAGGCTCTTGCGGTTCGCGGCGCGTCGCGAAGCGGGATCGCCGTCGCTCGAGTCGACCGCGCGATAGATCGGCACCGTGCCGAGCCGGCGCAGCACGAACCCGAGCAGCGGCACCTTGAACAGCCCGTGCCGTGCACCGAACACGACCTGCCGCGGGAACTGCGTGAGGATGAGCCCCGGATCGACGAGCCCGTTCGGGTGCCACGACACGATGAGCCCGCAGCCGTGCGTCGGGATGTTGCCCTCGCCGGTGACCTCGACGCGGCGGAAGAACGCCCGCACCGCGACGCGCAGCACCGCCTGGATCGCGCGGTACAGCGGCGGCGCACCGGGGACGCCGCGGTCGTGACTCGAAGGCAGCACCCTGGCGCGCGAGCGTGGCGCCCGCGCGCGGCGACGTCAACCTCCCGCGGCGGTGCGGTGCTCGGCCAGCCACGCGTCGATCTTGGCGAGCTGGTCGGCGAAGCGATCGGTGTGCGGGGCGAACGTCACCCGTGCTCGCTCGGCGAGCTCGAGCGCACGGGCCCGGTCGGCTGCGTCACCGGCTGCGAGCGCGCGCGCGAGCACGAAGCTCGTCTCCGCGACGAGCGTCGGATCGACCTGCGTGACCGCCTTGCTCGCGAGCGCGCGCTCGGCCCAGATCCGCGCCTCGCCCGGCCGCCCGAGCCCGAGCAACGCCTCACCACCGGCGGCCCCGACGTAGATCGCGCTCGGATGATCCGGACCCTGCGCGCGCTCGTGCAGCGCCCGCGCCTCCTCGAGGATGACGAGCGCGTCCGCGAGCTTCTCCTGCGCCATCAACGTGTACGCGATGTTGGTCAGCGAGATCCCGACGTCGGGATGATCGGGGCCCAGCGCCGCGCGCCAGATCTCCAGCGCCTCGCGATGGCGGGCGACCGCCTCGTCGAGCCGGCCCTGGTGCCGCAACAGGCGGCCGAGCTCGTCGAGTGCGGTCGCGACCTCGACGCTACGATCGCCCTGCGCCGTGCGATGGATCTGCAGCGCGTGCTCGATGAGCCCGCGCGCTTCGTCGTAGTCGTGCAGATCGACGAGCGCGAACGCGAGGTGCCGCATCGAGGTCGCGGTGCTGGGGTGCTCCGCCCCGTAGGTCTTGCTGGTGATGCGCAGCTCCTCGCGGCCGAGCTCGACCGCCTTGTTGGACTCGCCCAGCAGGCGATAGATCGACGCGAGGTTGCCGAGCGCGATCGCGAGCTCGGGCGAGTCCGGCTCGCGCTCCGACCAGAACAGGCGCAGCTTCTCGTCGATCGCGACCGAGCCGGTGTAGTCACCGGCCGCGATCGCGATCGACGACTCGGCGGCGGTGATCGAGGCCTCGGTGCGGCCGTCGTCGTCGAACGTGCGCAAGAGCGCCTTCGCCAGCTCGGCCCACGAGCGCGCGCGATCGAGATCGGCGCGACGGTTCGCATACGCGTACGCGAGCTTCCCCGCGAGGAACGCCGAGCGTCGGCGCTCGTCACCGACCACGGCCTCGCGGAACGCGTGCTCCCAGTGGGCGAGCGCGTCGCTCGTGGCACCGGTCTCGTGCTCGACCGTCGCGAGCAGGGAGAGCACGCGCGAGGTCAGCGGCGCCCAGCCGAGCGCGAGCGCCCGCTCGGACAGCGGCACGAGCTGGCGATCGAGCCCCGCATAGGCGCCGGCGCCGACCCGCGCATCGATCGCGGAGAGCTCGGCCTCGAGCGCGGCGATCTGTTCGCGCTCGGCCGGATCACCGGGCAACGCCGCGCGAGCAGAGAGCGCCTCGGTGTCGCTGCACTCGTCGACGTCGCCGAGCCGGCGCGCGCCATCCACCGCGCCGATGATCGCCTGGCGCTCGCCGCTCTCGAGCAGCTCGAGCAGCGCGGCCAGCCCCCGCAGCTGGCGATCCAGGCAGGCGATGCGCAGATCCATGAGCGCCTCGGACTGCTCGCCCGTCACCCGCGTCGCACGACATGCCGCCGTGTGACCGTCGATCCAGCGCGCCGACCAGCCCTCGATCACGCGCTCGGTCGCCGTCCAGGTCTCGGGTGCGAACGCGAAGCTCGAGGCCGCGAACACCTGCGCGAGCGCCTCGCGGCGCGCGGGGTTCCACTGCTCCGACGCGCGCGCTTCGGCGCCGCTGCACGGCGCGACGTGCTGACCCTGCGCGCGCGTGAGCCCCCAGGTCAGCGCCGCTGCGCCGAGGATCGCGGCGCCGCCGAGCACGAGCCTGCGCGTCCGCCCGCCGCCGCTCGAGAGCTGCTCGACCAGCTCGCCCATCGACGCGAAGCGCTGCTCGACCTCGCGCGAGATGCCGCGCGCCGCGATCGCGTGCAGCCACCGCGGCACCCCGCGATCGCCGGGCGGCGGCCGCACCTTGCCCTGCACGATCGTGAACGCGATCGCGGCATGGGTGTCGCCGCCGAACGGTCGCTGCCCGTAGAGCGCCTCCCACAGCGCGACGCACAGCGCGAACTGATCGGACGCGGGGCCCGCGACGCCGCCGACGTGCAGCTCCGGCGCCATGTAGGCCGGCGTGCCGATGATCGTGCCGTGCTGCGTGAGCTCCTCGTCGAAGCCGCGATTCTTCGTCCGCTCGGCGGGCTCCTCCGGCTCGGCATGCGGCATCGAGTCGACGGTGGCACTCGCCGCGCGCGCGAGCCCGAAGTCGAGCACGCGCACGCGGCCGACCCCGTGCGCACCCTCGCCGTCGGATCCGATCATCACGTTGTCGGGCTTGAAGTCGCGGTGCACGACGTCGGCCTGGTGCGCGGCCCACAGCCCGCGCGCAGCCTGCCGGAACAGCTCGAGCACCTCGGGCCAGCTCCGCCGCTTCGCCGCCGACCACTCGCGCAGCGTGACGCCCTCGACGAACTCCATCGCGACGAAGACCCCGCCGTCGGTCTCGCCGATGTCGAACACCTGGATCACGTTCGGGTGCCCGACGCGTGCGAGCGCCTGGGCCTCGCGCTGCAGCCGTGCGCGCACCTCGGTGGCGCGGCGCTTGTTGCTGCCGCGCACCGCGACGAGCTTCAGCGCGACGCGGCGATCGAGCTCGGGATCGTAGGCGCGGTAGACGACGCCCATGTTGCCGGCGCCGACCCGCTCGAGCACCACGTAACGACCGAGCGTGGTGCCGCGCGCGAGCTCCTGCCGCGGCTTCGTGCCGGGCTCGTCGTGCTCGGTCTGCGACTCCAGCGCTTCGCGGGCGCGCGGCGCGAGCACCTCGGTGCTACCGACACCACCGTCGCGATCCTTCGAGGACACGATGACCGCACGGTAGCACGCCCGCGCGCGCCATCGCTCGCCACGCGCCGGCTATCGCTTGCCGCGCGCGGGTTTGGCGAGTCGCAGCGCCCGAGCCTGGCGCTCGGCGTCGATGAGCCGCGGATCGATCTCGATCGCACGCGTGAGCGCATCGATGGCGGGATCGATCGCGCCCAGATCCTTCAACACCATGCCGCGGAAGTAGTGCGCGCGCGCGACCATGGGCGCGTCGGCGGATATCTTCGCGAGCAGCTTCTCGGCCGTCATCGCATCGGAGCGTTGCCGCTGCGAGAGGTTGTAGCGACACCACGCTGCGGCGGCCTGCACGTCGGGCTCGTCGGGCGTGAGCTCGAGCGCGCTCTGGAAGTGCTCGAGCGCGCGGTCGAAGCGATTGCCGCGCAGCAGCTTGTCGCCCTCGCGCGCGAGCACCTCGCTCTCGAACGCGGCGCGGGCGAGCGCGGTGGCGTCGGTGGTGCTGTCGAGCGAGATGCCCTTCTCGATCGCGTTCCTCAGCGCCTCGCGCTTCTCGCCGTCGGACAGCAGCATCTGGGCCTCGCTGAGCGCCGCGAACACCTGGCCCACCCGTTGGCGCAGGTACCCGAGCCCCCGCGACTCCATCGCGTCCGGGTGGAACTTGCGGCTCAGCTCCGCGAATGCGCGCCGGACCTCGCGCTTGCCGGCATCGAGCTCGATGCCGAGCAGCGCGAACGCATGCGCGTGCTCGGCGATGCGGCGCTCGGTGGCCTCGAGCTCGGCGACGAACTCGGTGTTGCTCTGACGCGCCGGCTCGGGCTCGTGGTGGGGCGCGGGCTCGGGCGCTGGTGCAGCGAGCGGTGTGGGTGGCGTCATGGCGCGCGTGCGCGCCGGGGTCGCGGCCGCGGGCGTCGTGTTCGTGCCGCGGCGCGCGGGCTCGGCCGCCGGCGGCGTGGGCGTGGGTCGCCGCGGCTCGACCACCATCGCCGCCGCACCGACGCGCAGCATCTGGCACACCCAGAGGATGAACACGACCTGCGCGGCGCGCTTGCGCGTGACGCCGGGCAGCCGCATGAGCTCGTCGAACGTCGTCGAGGTCGCGAGCGCGGCGAGCAACGGATCGTCCTCGCGCGTCAGCTTGAAGTGCGGGAGGTAGCGCGCGAGCGCCGACGTGCTCGCCATCGGCCCGTGCAGCGCCGCGCCCATCTCGGTCTCGACGCGCGCGGCGTCGTAGTGCGCGAGCACGCCGGCGGAGATGAGCTCGAGCGCGTTGACCTTGACCAGCTCGGGACCTTCGAACGTGCCGGCCGTCACCAGTAGCTCGCCCTCGCGCACCGCGAACGTCTCGACCAGCTTGCGCGCGCACTGGTGCGCGAGGCCTTGGTGCAACCGCGCCTCGTCGAGCACGCCGAGCCGCAGCAGCACCGGGCCGAGCAAGCCGCCCTCCTGGGACATGACGCGCAGCGCGTTCGCGAGATCCTCGGCCCTGATCACGCCCTCGGCGACCAGCACCTCGCCGAGCGGATGCACCGGGGACACCCAGTCCGTGAACACGGGCATCCCACCGGAGAGCCACACGGTGCGCGAGCCCGGAGGCTCGGTTTGATCGAGCTGCAGCGTGCCGGTGAACCGCTGGTGGAGCAGGGCGAACGCCAGGCGGGCAAGCGGCACCTGCTCGATCCGCACCTGCTTGCTGGCGCCGCGGGGGCGTCCGAGCTCCATCGCGTGCGAGCTTAGCATCTGCTAGCGTCGTGGCGGGCCCTCGGGCGCGTCGAAACGATGAGCATCAGCTTCCGCGACGGACAATCGCGTATCCGGTTCACCGGCAAGACCGACGTCGGCCGTGTGCGCGACCACAACGAGGACAACATCCTCGTGCCGACGGAGATCCCGCTCGCCGCCGTCTCCGACGGCATGGGCGGTCACGCGTGCGGCGAGGTCGCCAGCAGCATCGCCGTGCAGACCGTCGAGGGTTACTACGGGCAGACGGTGAGCGAAGCGGCGGCGACCTGGCCGTTCCGCATGCCGCAGATGCAGCTCGAGCGCGATCGCATGACGGCGGCGGTCAAGCTGGCCAACACGCGCATCCACGAGACCGGGCTCGGCGATCCCTCGAAGAAGGGCATGGGCTGCACGCTCGATGCGATCTACTTCAGTCAGGGCCGCATCTACATCGGCCACGTGGGCGACAGTCGGGTGTATCGCGTGCGCGGCGGACAGATCAGCCAGCTCACCGAGGACCACTCGCTGCTCAACGACTACCGCCGCATGCGCGAGATGAGCGGCGACGACATCGACAACTTCGGCTACAAGAACGTCGTGGTGCGCGCGCTGGGGCTCGCGCCGAACGTGTTCGTCGACGTGCTGGTCGAGGAGTACGCGCGCGGCGACATCTACCTGCTCTGCTCCGATGGGCTGTCGGGCATGCTCGACGACCAGACCATCAAGGACAACGTGGTCCGCTTCGAGAGCATCGACACCGCCGCGAACCAGCTCGTGGGGCTGGCCAACGAGGCGGGCGGCGTCGACAACATCTCGGCGGTGGTGGTGCGCATCGAGGCCGGGTGAGCTCCGACGCCGAGCTGCTCGCCGCGTGGGGCGGCGGCGATCGTGACGCCGGCGAGCAGCTGTTCGCGCGCTACTTCGAGTCGGTGGTGCGCTTCTTCCAGAACAAGATCGATCGCGACCACGACGATCTGATCCAGCAGACCTTCCTCGGCTGTCTCGAGGCGCGCGCGCGCTTCCGCGGCGACGGCAGCTTCCGCGCGTTCCTCTTCGGGGTCGCGCACAACGTGCTCGGCAAGCACCTGCGCACGCGCTATCGCGAGCCCGCGGCGCTGGACTTCGCGCACACCTCGCTCGCCGAGCTCGGCGACTCGCCCAGCCTCGTCTTCGCGACCGACGAGCGTCAGCGCATGATGCTCGCCGCGCTGCGGCGGATCCCCGTCGATCACCAGGTCACGCTCGAGCTGCACTACTGGGAGGCGATGACGGCGGCGGAGATCGCCGAGACGCTCGCGATCCCGGTCGGGACCGCGAAGACCCGGCTGCGCCGCAGCAAGCAGCTGCTCGCGGCCGAGCTGTCCGATCTGCTGGCCGGGGTCACCGGCGCCGAGCCCACCGAGACGCGGCTCGACACCTGGGCCGCGGGCATCCGGCGCCAGGTCGGCGGCTCACTCTGACGATCGACGTCGTGGCGCAATCCCGGCCGCGGTGCTTCGGTACATCAGCCCGCATCGCATGGACGTCCCCCCGGAAGCTCCCCGCCCGCCCGCGTTGCCCCCGCTCGAGCTCGAGCGCCTGCGCGGCGCGGTGCGTGCCCAGCTCTTCGATCGCCCCGCGGAGGTGCCGGTGGTCGGCCGCTACCTGCTGCAGCGCTGCATCGGCCACGGCGGCATGGGCATCGTCTACGTCGCGCGCGATCAGGAGCTCGGCCGCGAGGTGGCGATCAAGCTGCTGCGCGCCGAGCTGGCCAGCGACGATCGTCGGCTCGCCGAGGAGGCGCGTGCGCTCGCACGGCTCGCGCATCCCAACGTGGTGACCGTGTTCGACGTCGGCGTGCACGAGGGCCAGCGCTTCATCGCGATGGAGTACGTCGCCGGCGACACACTGCGGCGCTGGCTCGGGGCACCTCGGACGTTGCGCGAGGTGTTGCAGGTGTTCGCGGGCGCGGGCCGTGGGCTGCAGGCCGCGCACGCGGTCGGGCTCGTGCACCGCGACTTCAAGCCCGACAACGTGCTGGTCGGCGACGACGGTCGGCCGCGCGTGCTCGACTTCGGGCTCGCGCGCCCACCCGACGGAGCGCGCTCGCAGCCGCCCGTGCTCGCGCCGGGGCTCGATCCGCTGGGCACGCAGCTGACCGCCGCGGGGCAGGTGCTAGGCACGCCGGCCTACATGGCGCCCGAGCAGTACCTCGGCGAGCCCGCGGATGCGAAGAGCGATCAGTTCTCGTTCGCGGTCGCGCTCTACCACGCGGTGTACGGCGAGCGCCCGTTCGAGGGCGACGATCCCCAGGCGCTCGCGCTCTCGATCGTGCGCGGACGGCTGCGTCCGATCGTGCCGCGCTACCCGGTACCCGACTGGCTCGAGCGGCTGCTCGAGCGCGCGTTGATGGTCGATGCGCAGCAGCGCTTCGCGTCGATGCACGAGCTCGTCGGCCTGATCGAGGGTCAGCTCGAGCGCGGCGCCGCGGCCGAGCTCGACGCTCTACCGACGCGCGGGTTCGTGGCGGGTGCACCCGCGTCGTCGTCGTTCGTGTCGCCTCACGCGGTCGATCCCGGGCCTCGTCTGCCCGCGGTGCTGCCGACCCCCGCCGATCAGGCCCTGGTCGCGATGCCGCCCGAGGCCGAGGGCGAGGGCCCGACCACCTCGGTGTCGCTGCGTCGCGTCGTGCCGGGCGTGCTCTCGCAGTCCGCGCTCGACCGCGTGACGCGCGAGCTCGATCGGCTCGAGGGCCGCCGGGGCAAGGTCGTCCGCCTCGGCGGTGGGTTGACCTGGTCGACACGTGCGCTCGAGGTGCACATCGATCCGACCGAGGGCAGCACGCAGATCCTCGTGTGGCGGCGGCTGGACGACGCCTTGCTCATGCGCACTGCGGTCTCGATGGGCCTCGGCTTCATCCTCGGCGCGATGTCGATCGCGGTGTTCGACGGCTTCGGGCTGCTGACCCGCGACTCCGAGCTCGTGATCATCCTGGCGTGCCTCTTCGGCGGCGCCCTGCTCGGACGCCGCCGCAGCCACCAGCGGCACGCGCTCGCGCTGCCTGCCCGGCGCGCGGAGCTCGAGTTCATCGCTGACCGAATCGTGACACTGTCGCGCGCGCCCGAGCTGCCGTGATCGCGCGGCCCGGGCGCCACCACGATCGAGCGCTGGCATTTCGCCCTGGATCGCGTATTTCGTCGGCAAAAGCCCGGACGGACGACGCGGGGACGTAACCCCGTGTCTGCGCCCGGCGATCTGCCAGGCGGCAAACGGCTCCATGCGATACCTCGTCACGATTCTGGCCCTCGTCGCGCTCGTCGGCGGGCTGGTCTACGTCAAGTACGCGCAGATCGCCTCGCTCATCGGGATGGGCGAGGCGATGAAGGTCGCGGGCCCGCCGCCCGAGGCGGTGAGCAGCGCGGTCGTGGGCGAAGATCGCTGGGAGACGACGATCGCGACCGTCGGCACCGTCGCGTCGAGCAAGGGCGTCGCGATCAGCACGGAGGTCTCGGGAGTCGTGACCGCGATCGAGTTCACCTCGGGTGCGACCGTCGAGAAGGGCGCCGTGCTCGTGCAGCTCGACGCGCGCGTCGAGAAGGCGCAGCTCGCCTCCGCGCAGGTGCGCCGCAACCTCGCGCTCACCACCGCCAAGCGTGCGCGCGCGTTGATCGCCTCGGGTGCCGAGTCGCAGGCGCAGCTCGACGCCGACGAGAACGCCTACGAGTCGGCGAGCGCCGAGGTCGAGGTGCTGCGCGCCCAGATCGCGCGCAAGACGATCCGCGCTCCGTTCGCGGGTCGGCTCGGCATCCGCGAGGTCGATCTCGGCCAGTTCCTCAACCCCGGCACCACGCTGACCACGCTCGAGTCGGTGGAGGGCGTGTACGTCGACTTCGACCTCCCGCAGCAGCGCGAGGTGACGCGCGGGCAGAAGGTGCGCATCACCGTGAGTGGTCGCCCCGACTTCGTCGGCGAGGGCGAGATCGTCGCGATCGATCCCAAGGTCGATGCGGTGACGCGCATGCAGAAGCTGCGTGCGACGATCGTCAACGCCGACGACGATTTCCATCCGGGCATGTTCGTCAACGTCGAGGTCATCGAGCCCGAGCAGGCCCAGGTGATCGCCGTGCCCGCGACCGCGATCGTCTATGCGACCTACGGCGACTCGGTGTTCATCCTCGAGCCGCCGGCCGAGCCCACCGAGACCACCGGCCCCGACGGACAGCCGGTGATGAACGCGCGGCAGCAGTTCGTGCGGCTCGGTGCGCGGCGCGGCGACTTCGTGGCGGTGCTCGAGGGCGTGACCCCGGGCCAGGAGGTCGTCACCGAGGGCGCGTTCAAGCTGCGCAACAACGCGCGGGTGTACGTCGACAACGACCGCCCGCTCACCGCCTCGCTCACGCCCAGGCCCGCGAACCGCTGAACGAAGGCGCGCGATGAAGTTCACGGACATCTTCATCCGCCGGCCGGTGCTGGCGATCGTCGTGAACCTGGTGATCATCATCGCCGGGCTGCAGGCGATCCGCTCGCTCAACGTCCGGCAGTATCCGAAGCTCGAGAGCGCCACCGTCACCGTGCGCACGGTCTACGTGGGCGCCGACGCCGAGCTCGTGCGCGGCTTCATCACCACGCCGCTCGAGCGCTCCATCGCGGCGGCCGACGGCATCGACTTCATCGAGTCGCAGAGCGTGCAGGGGCTCTCGACGATCAACGTCCGGCTCGAGCTCAACTTCGACGCCAGCGACGCGCTCGCCGACATCAGCGCGCGCGTCAACCAGGTGCGCGCCGATCTGCCGCCCGAGGCCCAGGTACCGGCGATCTCGATCGAGCCCTCCGATGGCCGCATCGCGGCGATGTACCTGACCTTCGGCTCGGAGATCCTCGAGGACAACCAGGTCACCGACTACCTCTTGCGGGTCGTGCAGCCGCGGCTGTCGGCGATCGACGGGGTGCAGCGAGCGGAGATCCTGGGCAACCGCACGTTCGCGCTGCGGGCCTGGCTCAAGCCCGATCGCATGGCGGCGCTCGGCGTCAGCCCGGCGATGGTCCGCTCGGCGCTCGCGTCGAACAACTACCTCGCCGCGGTCGGCCAGACCAAGGGCGCGCTCGTGCAGGTGAACCTCACCGCGGCGACCGACGTCGCCAGCGTCGCCGACTTCAAGCGCCTCGTCGTGCGCCAGTCGGGCAGCGCCGTGGTTCGGCTCGAAGACGTCGCCGACGTGGTGATGGGCGCCGACGACTACGAGCAGGACGTGCGCTTCTCGGGCGAGCGCGCGGTGTTCATGGGCGTCTGGGTGCTGCCCAACGCGAACTCGCTCGACGTGATCGCGGCGGTGCGCGACGAGATGGACGCGATCAAGGCCGAGCTGCCCACCGGCATGCATGCCGGCATCGCGTTCGACTCGACCGGCTACATCGAGAACGCGATCGACGAGGTGGTCGAGACGCTGTCCGAGACGGTGCTCATCGTCATCCTGGTGATCTTCCTGTTCCTCGGCTCGCTGCGCACCGTGCTCGTGCCGCTGGTGGCGATCCCGGTGTCGCTCATCGGCGCGGTGTTCCTGATGCTGGTGATGGGCTTCACGCTCAACCTGCTCACGCTGCTCGCCGTGGTGCTGGCGGTCGGGCTCGTGGTCGACGACGCGATCGTCGTGGTCGAGAACGTCGAGCGGCACATCCGCGAGGGCAAGACCCCACGGCAGGCGGCGCTCATCGGTGCGCGCGAGCTGGTCGGGCCGATCATCGCGATGACGATCACGCTCGCCGCCGTGTACGCGCCGATCGGCTTCCAGGGCGGGCTGTCCGGCGCGCTGTTCCGCGAGTTCGCGTTCACGCTCGCGGGCGCGGTGTTCATCTCCGGCGTCGTCGCGCTGACCCTGTCGCCGATGATGTCGGCGAACCTGCTGAAGTCCAGCCACGGCCAGGGCTGGCTGTCGCGCGCGATCGATCGCGGCTTCGAGGCGGTTCGGCGCGCGTACACCCGCATGCTGGGCGGCACGCTGCGCGCGCGCGGTGCGGTCTACACGGTGTGGATCCTGCTCTCGCTGCTCACGATCCCGATGTACATGTTCTCGCCGTCGGAGCTCGCGCCGAACGAGGACCAGGGCGTGATCTTCGGTGCGCTCGACGTGCCGGCCAACGCATCGCTCGAGCAGGTCACGCACTACACGCAGCAGGTCGGCGACACGTTCGAGGCCACCCCCGAGTTCGATCACAGCTTCCAGATCTCGTTCCCGAGCGGTGGCTTCGGCGGGCTGATGCTGAAGCCGTGGGACGAGCGCGAGCGCACCATCTTCCCGATCCAGTACGAGGTGAACACGAAGCTGGCGGGGATCACCGGCATCCGTGCGCCGGTGTTCCTGCCGTCGGCGCTGCCCTCCGCCGGGTTCTTCCCCGTCGAGTTCGTGATCGCCTCGACCGCGAGCCACGAGGAGCTGATGCGCTTCGCGGATCAGATCATCCAAGAGGCGGCGGCGAGCGGCGACTTCGCGTTCCCGCCGATCAGCGACGTGCGCATCGACCAGGCCAACGCCCGGATCGCGATCGACCGCGAGAAGGTCGCGTCGATGGGGCTGAGCATGCAGCAGGTCGGCATGGACGTCGCCGCGATGGTCGGTGGCAACTTCGTCAACCGCTTCGACCTCGACGGCCGCGCCTACAAGGTGATCCCCCAGGTCGAGCGCATCGCCCGGCTCACCCCCGATCAGCTGACGCAGATCCACATCACCGGGCCGAACGGCAGCCTCATGCCGCTGTCGGCGGTCGCGTCGCTGGTCGACGGCGTCGAGCCGCGCACGCTCAACCGCTTCCAGCAGCTCAACGCGATCAAGCTCTCCGGCATCGCGCCGCGCTCGCTCGACGGCGGGCTGAAGCGGCTCGAGGACATCGCCGCGCGCATCCTGCCGCCAGGCTATCGCATCGACTACACCGGCGAGTCGCGCCAGCTCCGCCAGGAGAGCGGCAAGTTCCTGCCCGCGATGGGGCTCGCGATCCTGCTCATCTTCCTCGTGCTCGCGGCGCAGTTCAACTCGTTCCGCGACCCGTTCGTGATCCTCGCGGGCTCGGTGCCGCTCGCGATGTTCGGCGCGCTCACGTTCACGTTCCTCAAGTTCGCGGGCCCGCCGGGGATGAGCTTCGCGCTCACCGAGGGCTGGACGACGACGCTCAACATCTACTCGCAGGTCGGGCTGGTCACCCTGGTCGGGCTCGTCGCGAAGAACGGCATCCTCATCGTCGAGTTCGCCAACGCGCAGCAGGAGGCCGGGCTGTCCAAGCTCGACGCGATCAAGGTCGCCGCCTCGACGCGCCTGCGGCCGGTGCTCATGACGACGGTCGCGACGGTGGTCGGGCACTTCCCGCTGACGCTCGTGACGGGCGCGGGCGCGGTGGCCCGCAACTCGATCGGGCTCGTGCTCGTGGGCGGCATGACCATCGGCACGCTGTTCACGCTGTTCGTGGTGCCCTCGGTGTACGTGCTCATCGCCAAGGACCACCGTCGCGAGCGCGCGCCCGAGCCCGACGATGCCGAGACGGCCGTCACCGCGGCGCCCTAGCCAGAACGGGATTCCGCGGTTTTTCTCGGCCGGCCGTGATCAACCCGTGCGGTCGCGAGTCGACCCAGGGTGACCCTGATCCGTTCGAGATCCCTGGTGTGCGCCTCGATGCTGCTGGCACCGCTCGTCGCCTGCGACGCGGGCGGCGGCGACGCATCGCAGTGTCTGCCGATCGCCGGCGCGGTACTGCGCGTCGACGACGACTACCGCGTGGGCCGGCCGCGCGACGAAGAGGACCTCCAGGGCACGAGCCTGCAAGGCGGCCGGCCGCGCGACGACGAGGACCTCCAGGGCACGAGCCTGCAGGGCGGCCGACCGCGCGACGACGAGGATGGGCAGGGCACGAGCCTGCAAGGCGGCCGGCCACGCGACGACGAGGATCCGCAGGGCGCGAGCCTGCAGGGCGGCCGACCGGGTCCCGAAGAGGATCCGCAGGGCACGAGCCTGCAGGGCGGGCCGCGGCCCGGCGACGAAATCCAGGGCACGAGCCTGCAAGGCGGACCGCGGCCCGGCGACGAGGTCCAGGGCGCGAGCCTGCAGGGCGGGCGGCCGCGCGACGACGACGATGTGCAAGGCAGCAGCCTGCAGGGCGGGCGGCCCAGCTACGACCCGGAAATACAAGGCAGCAACATGCAAGGCGCGTCCTATCAAGGTCGGCGCATCGGGCTCGAGGCGATGGTCGGGATGCGCATCGAGCTCGAGGACGGATCGCCGGTCACGATGGTGGAAGGAAAGCTCGTCGCCGGCGAGCTGGTCGGCGCCGCTGCGCTGCGCGGTCGCGACCTGCTCGGCATCGCGAAGAGCGGTCAGCGCTTCGCGCTCTTGGTCGACAGCGTCGAAGCCCACGGCGGTGGCGAGCTCGTGGTGCTCGCGGCCGACGGTGAGGCCGTGTGCGGCGACGGCGAGCCGGGGATGTTCGTCGCAGGCGCGTGGGACGATGCCGGACGCTTCGAAGCGAAGGACGGCGAGCTCACCTTTTCGTGCACGGACGGCGTGATCTTCAAGTGCGTCGACTGGGGCTACGCACCGTGGTCGTTCGGGAGCGAGGTGCACCAGAGCTGCACGCGGCTCGCCCGCGCCGACTACTGCGGCGACGGCCGCCCGTGGACGCTCGACGGCACGCAGATCGACGTCTACGACGACTTCGGCGTGCAGCAGCGCGTGGGCTTCGACGAGATGGGCTTCGAGGCGGCGTGGGGCGAGGCCGGGGCGGTGTGCGTGAATGCGACGCGCTACGACGTCGAGGACGAGGACGGCATGACCGTCGTGCCCGACTGCTTCGCCGCGCTCCCGCGCTGCACCAGCCTGGCCGAAGCAAAGGCGATGGGCGCGGTGCTCGCGAACGACTCGCGGCACACCCCGATCGAGGCGTGCGCAGCTCCTTGAGAATCCGCCGCGCACGTGCGGACGCTCGAAGAACCCGCGCCGTCTGCTACGATGGCCGTGATGGTAGAGCGTGGATGGCTGGTGGGTATCGCATTGGCGATCGCGTGTGGTCCCGAAGTGGTGACGCCCGGTGCCGAGCACGGCGACGACTCGAGCTCCGGGCCGAGCGGTGAGACCGGCTCGCCGAGCACGACGATCGCCGAGAGCACCACGGTCGGGCCCGATCCGTCGACGACGATCGCGACGACGACGACGACCGACACGACGACGAGCACCACGGAGGTCGACTCGTCGAGCGACGGTGGCGAGTCGACGACCGATCCGTTCGAGTGCGGCTGCCCGCCCAACGTGCCGATCGGGCTCGACGACGAGCTCGAGCGCGGGTACACGCCCGCCGACGCGCTCGCCCAGTTCGACGATCGCACGCTCATGTTCGAGTGGCTCGCGTACGGCGACCAGCCCAACACGACGTTGCACCTCGACGTGGAGTACACGGGCGGTGCGATCGCGCAGGGTCCCGGTGGGAGCGATGGCTGCCAGTTCCTCTCGTTCCCGTGCGACGACGGGGTCGTGATGGACGTCGTGCTCACGGTGTCCACCGACGACGGCTGGGTGATCTGGACCTCGCCCGCGCAGATCCACGGCGTCGTGGGCGTGGAGCTGGGGGTGTCCACCGAGTACGTGGCGCTGGGCGAGAACACCGGCAGCCTCGCGATGCAGCAGGCGTACGACAACGAGATGCCCCGCACCGTGACGACGTTCTCGCTCGCAGCCCGCCGCTCGGGGTTCGACGACGAGACCACGAGCGCCGAGCTCGGCGGCTTCGTCAGCGAGGGCGGCGGCTACTACCTGCTGCTCGGCGCGACGCCCTCGTTCGGGTAGGGCGACCGCGTCGATGCGGGGCTCGAGGCTCCGCCGTTGACATCGCTAAACCGTTTGGTATAGTAAACCAGATGGTTGAACGAGAGGCGCACCTCGACCTCGTGTTCCACGCGCTGGCCCATCCGGCCCGGCGCGCGATCATCCGGCAGCTCTCGGGCGGCGAGCGCAACCTCAGCGAGCTCGCCTCGCCGCTGCGCATGACGTTCCCCGCGGCCAGCAAGCACGTGCGCGTGCTCGAGGCCGCGAGCCTCGTGCGCCGCCGCGTCGTCGGGCGCGAGCATCTCTGCCGCCTGCGCGCCGCGCCGCTGAAGGAAGCCACGCAGTGGACCTCCCAGTTCCGCAAGAACTGGGAGGCGCGCTTCGAAGCCCTCGATTCCGTGCTCGACGAGATGAAGGCCGAGGAAGCACCTCGTCCTCGCCGTCGTTGATTGCGCTTCGACCAAGGAACCACGTGATGACACCCAAAGGCCTGCAGATCTCCACGCCGACCGACACCACCATCGTGCTCACCCGCGACTTCGACGCGCCCGTGCGGCTCGTGTGGGCAGCCATGTTCAGCCCGGACAAGATGCGGCGGTGGATGCTGCCTCCGCCGGGCTGGACGGTCACGCGCTGCGAGTGCGAGCCCCGCGTGGGCGGCAAGCTGCGCCTGGCGTGGAAGGACGAGAGCACCGATCCGGTGATGACGCTCGAGGGCGAGTTCACCGAGGTGAACCTGCACGAGCGGATCGTGCACACCGAGACCATGGCGCTCGGCTCCGGGCAGGTCGTCGGCTCGCTGGTCGAGGCCCACGAGTTCGCGGAGAAGGCCGGCGTGACGACGATGCGGATCACGCAGACGTACGAGACGAAGGAAGCGCGCGACGGGGCGCTCGCGTCCGGCATGGATCAGGGCATGGAGGCCGGGTACGTGCAGCTCGACGCGCTGCTCGCGGGAGACGGCGCACGATGACGAGCGCCGAGAAGGAAGTCGCGAGCTACTTCGCCGCATACGAGCCCGCGATCGCGCGGCTCGGCAAGGCGGTGCGCAAGAAGCTGCGGGCGCGGCTGCCGGGGCTGGCGGAGATCGTCTACGTGTACGAGAACCAGGGCTCGCTGGTGATCTCGTACTCGCCGACCGAGCAGGGCAAGGACGGCGTCTGCTCGCTCGCGGTGTACGCGGAGGAGGTGCGGCTCTACTTCACGCAGGGCGCGAAGCTGGCGAAGGCGGATCCGCAGGGGCTGCTGCAGGGGCGCGCGGGCGTGCGCTACGTCGTGATCGGCGCGGCGAAGGACGTCGATCGTGCGGAGATCGAGGCGCTGATGGTCGCGGCGTTGAAGCTCGCGAAGGTGCGCCTCGATGCGGACGCGGAGGGCACGGTGATCCTCCGCACGAAGAAGAAATGAACGCAGGACGTTCTTCCGCGAGCGAGCGTCCTCTGGTCTTGCCCCCCAGTTGTGGACACTCACACGATCGCACGATTGATGGTTGATGTCTCGAACTCTGTGGGGGTCTTGTAGCCGAGGGACGAGTGCATTCGCCTCCGGTTGTAGAAGTGGGTGTAGCTCGCGATCGCGGCGCGAAGTTGTTCGCCGGATCCGATCTCTTGTTGCCGGATGCACTCCAGCTCCATTGACGCGAAGAAGGACTCTATCGCCGCGTTGTCCCACCAGTTGCCTCGACGACTCATGCTCTGTCTGATCCCGATGGACCGTCAGCATCAGACGGAAGCGCTGCGAGCGGTACTGGACACCTTGATCGCTGTGGAAGAGCAGCGCTCCTGGCTCGGGAGCTCGTGCGTCGAGAGCGTTGCGCAGCGCCGTGGTCACGAGGCCCGCATCGATCCGATCCGACACGTGGTGCCCAACGACGACGCGTCCATGCAGATCCAGCACGACCGCCACGTACCAGGCTTTCGTGTGGCGACGGACCTCTTTGATGTCACCGACCCACACGCGGTTGGGCGCTGCGACGTCGAACTTTCGTTTCAGCACGTTGCGTGAAGGTTCGTTCGTTCGTTCGTCTCTTCGGCCTCGCCGGTGCCGACGTCGCGCACCCACCGTCTCTCCAGCTCGACGTCCACCACGTTTCGGCCTACGAGTCTTCCGCTCGCCGTGACATCGCGGACCAGTAGGTCACGTCACGTGGACGCTGTTGGCCGCGGACGACCCGAAGTCAGTCCGCCAGCGCCCGTAGGATCAAGAAGCTCACTTCAGTTGGCGGACAATCTCCGCAGTTGAGAGGTCCGCGGAAGAATGCGTCGCTCACGCGCAGGTCAAACCGCTCATCGCCGACCTCGACCGACCCAAGGAAGTTGCGATCATACAGCTCGCTCTGGCCCCCGTCGTACGCGAATCTCACGGCGAGGGGGGTTTCGATATCCGATCCAGGACGGAGGTTGGTGCGGGGTGAGCAACCTATGTTGTCCACCGTGATCGCGGTGAAAGGCGCACTGAATCCGGCGTAATGATCATCCGTTGCTTCGAGCCAGCCGGGACCGCTGACATCGAAGCTCGAACCTTCCGCCGGCACGGCGTCCAGAAGCCGCAGGACGTGTGCGCGCAAGATGAGACCCCCTTCGGCGTCACGAAGCGACAGATCGTTGCAGACGAAGCAGCTGATCGCGTCCGGTGGCCGATTGTAGAATGACAATCGTAGTCCCCCGGTGCCTGGCAAGCCGTCGAGCTGACCATTGACCGCACCCTCCGACAAACTGAGTCGCACGTCCGTGGGTTCACCCGTTTCTGGGTGCGCGCAGCTCAACAACAGAGCGATCGGGTCATCGATCGCGACGGCATCGCAGACAGCGTCTAGCGTGGGTCCGGTCGGCCAATCGAAGGCGATCACCCCGGCAGAACTCGCCTCGACACCGGGTTGCGCCGGAGCGCAGTCGTCCCCGGAGCCAAGGTCGGGGAGGCCCAACGAGGTACTCGAGTCGGGGAGCGTCGTTGCCTCCGCGGTCGTCGAGGTGGAAGTGTCGAGCTGAGAGGATGTCGAGCTCGAGGTCTCTTGGGCATGTCCTGTCGCTGCTGCTGAATCGCTTCGGCAGCCCGCGAGAAAGGACAGGACCGCAGCGACCAGGCCGGGCCCACGCTTCAACATCCGGACCAGACCACTCCCTGGCGATCGATTCCGTTGTAGCAAGCGATATACTCCCACTGGTTCGCGCACGTGCTTCCCCAGTTCGAGAGCATCACCGACGCGGATTTAGGATAGAAGTTGTCGTTCGCAAGCCCGGCTTGGTTCAGAAGGTCTGCGTAGAGTTCACCCATATCGGTTCTCGACAGCACGCATGTCGGATCGGTATTCATGTCCCAGAGGCCACGCATCCAATCCGTGATGACGCCAGCGCCATCAAGAGACGCCGCGCAAGATGCAGAGCCGCCGGGACAGCAGGTGTTGACGAGATAGCCGCCAGCCGTGTTGCCGGCGTTCCATCGGTCGAGGTCGAAACTGCTGTCCCATCTAAACTGGCCATCATTGGCATCGGCGTTCCATACGGACGCCGAGATGAAGTGCGCAAAGCCTTCGCGGATAGCGAGCGAACTCCATTCCTTCGTGTTATTGCCGTACGCACTGAAGCCGCCGCCTGTGGTGAACTCACAGGTTCCAGCAGGCGTGGCGGAGTGGCTCGTGCTTGCGGGCGTCTGCGCCAGGATGTTGGCGCGCTGATGCCCGTAGGCGTGGCCGTATTCGTGTGCAAGCACGAATTTCGTTCGTTGGCTGCTGTACGGACAGTAGGTTGGATCGTCGGAGACGAGCTTGATGTAAGCTTCATTGTTCGTAGAATCATTAAAATAGTTCGTATTCGCGCTACAGTCCAGATCGACGTCGGGGCTCTCGCCCCCGAGGTCGGATACGTGATACTCGATGTTGCTCGCCCCATCGTGGTAGAAGCTGAGCGAGTGAGCGAGAGCCGCGAAGGTGGTCGAGCGCGCGCCATAGCCGCCCACAGCTACGTACTTGGTCGTTCCCGACGAGAACGCGACATTGGTCTGGAGCCACGAGTAGGTCGCTCCGGGATAGTCATCCTGCGTGTTGGAGGCACCGTCGTGCAGCCGGATATAACTGTTGTTGGCGTCAGTTGCGCGCGCGTACACGCGAACGTTCGCCGTGTAGCTGCTTCCGGGCGAAGTGAAGGTAACGCACCCCACCGTGTTGGTGATGTAGTCAGTGGTTCCAATCTTGACGTGTGCCCCGTAACCGAGCGTCGTGATCCCCGAGTTTGCAGATGCCCAGTAGTCCTCGGTGATTCCAACGCTGTTCGTGTATCCGGAATCCGTCGTGTCGACCTCGAAGTTGACGCAGAGCGTCTGATTGGAAACGAATTGAGGGTCCGGAACTTGCGTGATGCCATTGCCCGCGGACGACGAGCTACGACCACTCCCGAGTCGCAGCGCGTCGGCCCCCGGCTCGCGGTCGAGTTGCTCGACCGCTTCCTCGGCAACGACTCGCACGAGCGAGCTGTCCTCCTCCTCGTTGACCACGTCCTCCGTTTCGGCCACCTCGCCTCGGAAGTCGCCGGCACGGTATGTGAAGCGAAGGGCCTTCTCGTCGTAGATCAGCGGCTGATTATCTTCAACGTGGAAGTACAACCCAGGGCTGACCGACTGATCGGGTTCATCGGCTTCGCTGGTGACTCTCGCTTTGACGTGCAGGTACCCGGAGAACTCGCTCTCCAAGGTCGGAAAAAGCGTGGCGAGGTCGACGGCGACCTCGACATCCTCTCCGGGATCCACCTCGATCTCTTCCAGTTCGCCCGAGTAGCCGCGGCTGGTCCCCAGGTCTCCGCGCCAGGTAAGCGCGATCTCGGCCGGGGCCTCAAGGTTGTTCGAGACGATCAGGACCGCGCCGCTAGCTGCGAGCTCGAGGGGCACGCCGTGCTCCAAATCAGCCCAGCGCATCGTGACGGCAGGGATCACGATCGGAAGGTGCTGCGGCTCGTCGTCGTCTTGCTCATCCAGCGTTTCCGAAGGCAGGGACTCTAATACGGCGACTTCGTCCGTCGGCTCGACCGCGCTCATCGACGTTTCCGGAACGCCACCGTCGTCGCAACTCGCGGTGAATGCAGCAACTACGAAGCAACCGATCCTGGTTCGCATGCAAGCATGCTTTCACGGCTCTGGGAGCCTGTCAACCGCCTGCGTCCGCTGCGAGGCCCGGTAGCCTGCGATCGGCAGAGCACGTCGCCACGCGGGTCTTCGTCACGGGAGGCGACCGACGTCGACGTCCACGTGATCCACGCCGAGATCGGGGCTCCACGTCGTATAGCCCGTGTCCTCCTCGTCGTCCGAGCCCACGTCGGGCACCCAGCCGCCCGTCCAATCGGACGTCCAGCCCGTGTCGGTCCACGAGTCCTCGCGGGTCGTCGAGCCGTCGGTCGTGAACCCGCCACCGCTCGTCGTGAACGAGTCTTCGCCGGTCGTCGAAGCATCGGTGGTGAACGAGCCGCCGGTCGAGTACGAATCCTCGCGGGTCGTCGAAGCATCGGTGGTGAACGAGCCGCCGGTGGAGAACGAATCTTCGCCTGTCGTGCGGTCGCCGGTCGAGTACGTGTCGCCTTCGCTGGTCGTGCCGTCGGTGAGCGAGCCGCCGGTCGTCGACGCATCGCCGGTCGTGCCGTCGCCGGTCGTGCCGTCACCGGTCGTGCCGTCGCCCGTCGTCGACCCGTCACCCGTCGTGCCCTCGCCGGTCGTCGACCAGTCGCCCGTCGACGCGTCACCGCTCGTGCCCACCGGGCAGCTCGCGTCGTCCTGCAGTCCCGTGCACGAGCCACTGCCGCCGCCGTTGCCGGGGATGCCGAGCTCACGCCCGGTCCGCCACGTGTGGAAGAGGACGCCGCCGCCGTCGCGGCGGATCGCGAACAGCTCGAGATACGCCTTGTCGAACAGCCCGCGATCCTCGTTGCGCGCGACGGCGATCTTCGTCACGTCGCCCGGTGAGCCCGGCATCTTCTCCCAGTCGCTCCAGTCGCCGCCGCTGTTCTTGCTCTGCCAGCGGTGGAAGACGTGCCCACCGACGAGCTTGAACACCTCGAGCTTGCCGTCGTGATCGTACTCCGCGACGGTCTGTCCGCCGTCGTTCGAGAAGCCCACCCACTGCGACCAGCCGCGGTTGTACCAGGCGTGCTCCATCGCGCCCGACGCGAGCGTCGCGAACACCTCGAGGTGACCGTCCTTGTTGCGCGCGATCTCGATGTCGCGGACCGCTCCCGACGGCGCGTGATCGAAGCCGGCCGGCCCTTCCCACGAGATGCCGCCGCCGAATCCGAACTTCTGCCACATGTGCGCGACGCTGCCGCCCGGCCCGACCCACGCGACCTCGATGCGTCCATCGCGGTTCTCCTTCACCGCGAGATCCGTCGCGCCCGCGTCGGTGAGCTGCGACCACGCGGACCAGCCACCGGGCCCGTTCTTGTCCTGCCACACGTGCACGAGCTCGCCGCTCTGCCGCCGCGCGAACACCTCGAGTCGACCATCACGGTTCTTCGCCGAGACGATCTGCTGGACGCCCCCGATCGGATCACCGATCGCGGACCAGTCCGACCACGTGCCGTTCCTGCGCACCTGCCAGCGGTGCCACAGCTGATCGCCGGCCATCGTGAAGGCCTCCAGCCGCCCGTCGCCGTTGCGCGCGATCGTCAGCAAGCGGTTGCCGCCGCCGAGCTCCTCCCATCCGCTCCAGCCCGCGCGCGGCTTCACCTGCCAGATGTGCCAGAGCGAGCCGTCGCCGCGCAGGCCGAACACCTCGAGCCGCCCGTCGTCGTTCGTGACGACCTGGATGTCGGCGAGCGCCGTGTTACCCAGCGATTGCCAGTACACCTCCCAGTCGCTGTAGAGATAGCCGAGATCGTAGATGTCGCCCTGGCTGAGCGCGAGCCCGTTGCCGATCGCCGCGAGGTTGTTGTTGCGATGCAGCGGCACCATCTCGTTGCGACCGTCGTTGTCGAGGTCGAGGCGGTAGTGCATGATCGAGTCGTAGTCGTAGGTGAGCACGTTGCCGCCGTGGATCTGGTACTGCGCGCGCCAGTCCGCGGCGATCATCGCCATGTTCACGGTGATCCACTCGTCGCGATCGGGCCGCACCTGCTCGTGCGTGAGCCCGACTGCGTGGCCCATCTCGTGGCGCACGGTGTGGTGCGCGTGCGCCTGCCCGACGAGCCCGGCCGTGAGCTCGAGCTCCTGCTTGCCGCCGCGGCGACCGAGATACGAGCGCCCGCCGAAGTTCGCGCCCGGCCCGGCCATGACGATCTCGACCCAGTCCTTGTCGCTGTCCTGCTTGGGCACCCAGCGCACCGGCGTGTTGTTGGTGTAGTCGGCGATGGAGTCCGCGATGCGGTTCTTCAGATCCATCGGCACATCGGCGGCGATCGTGTACGGCACGCGCCCCTTGGGCCAGTAGTACTTGCTGCCGCCCACGGCGTTGCGCGGGCTCTGGTTCTGCTCCTGCAGCTCGGCGTGCTTGCCGAGGATCATGTCGCCGATGACCGCGAGCTCGCCGTCGATGTCGTAGCAGACGTAGGCGTCGTCGAAGCCCGGGCCGGAGTAGTAGGCGCAGGCGTGATCGGCCGAGCCCGAGTCGTTGCAGGCGACGCCGAGCACGCCGAAGGCGAGCGCCGGCACGAGCACGAGAGAAGTCCGCATGCCCTATGGGCCGACGACGGGCGGTTTCCGATCACGGCGCTGGCCGCGTCGTCGACAGCCCTGAGCCCCGCTCACTCGCCGAACGCGTAGACGATCGCCGAGGTCGGCCACACGCCGCCGTCGGCGATGCCGTCGATCGTGAACGAGAACGTGTGCGGTCCCGGCGTCGCGAGCTGGGCGAGGTCGATCGCGAAGGGTGGTACCGGTGCGCTCGGGCACCAGTTCGCGCGCGGCGCCTGCACGCTGCCGATCGCACCGCACGGGCTCTCCATGCAGTAGTCCATCGTGCTCCCGTCCGGCCACTCGAACTCGGTGATCGTGCACAGATCGATGCAGTCGTCGCGCCACGGGTCGAAGCTGCCGAGCTCGGTGTCGTCGAACGCGAGCGTGTGCACGCGATGGCAGAACTCGTCGGCCGGACCGATGCAGTCGCCGTTGCCCGCCGCACCACCGTGGCCCGACACGACGTAGTCGAGCCGTGCCGCGGTCGTGCCCTCCGGCAGCTCGAGCTCGAGCGACTGGCTCGACGTGTCCGGGCCGATGTCGGCGTGCACGAGCGGGATCGCGGCGAGCACGTTGCGCGGCGGCGGGCCCGGATCGACCTCGAGCCGCACCGACATGAACCAACCACCTTCGGAGCCCGACACCTGGCCGGCGCCGTCGGTCCACGTCGCGACGAAGCCACGTAGCGTGTGCGTGCCGGGCAGCGCATTCGCCCAGTCGGTGACGTCGGTCTCGTAGGTCTGCGGTCCGCCGAACGGCGTGATGCCGCGGAACAGCTCGACGTCGGGCGGCGCGCCTTCCTCGGCCGGATCCGCGACGAGGTTCACGATGCGATCGAACGCGTCGCAGGTCGCCGGCCAGTTCTGCCCGTCCGGCGGCGGATCGTCGGCCCACTTCTCGAACGGGAAGCACGGCGACTCCAGCTCGACGACGAGCGTGACGCTGGTGAACGGCCCCTCACCGAGCTCGATCTCCGCGTCGGCACTCTGGCTGGCCTCGAAGGAGCTCAGCCACTGGTGATCGAGCGCGGTGATCGTGAACGGATCGGGATCCTCGATCGGGCCCGACTCGCTGCTGCTGCCGGGCCCCGAGCTGCCCGAGTCGTCGGGCGCGCCGCTCGTCTCCGGCAGCGCCGTGGACTCGCTCGTGGGCTGGCCCGTCTCGGAGGATGTGCCGACCTCGCTCCCGCCGGTCGCGTCGTCCCCCGGCTTGCACGCGCTGACGATCGCCACGAACGTGAGGGCGCATGCGGGGTGGGGACACCGGGAGACGACGGCGCGGGAGCGAGGCACGGCGGGCAGGCACGTAACTCGAAGCCGCCGGGTGGTTCCCCGGAATCGACCGCTCACGTCGATTCCTTGTCGAGCACCGGGGCGAGCGCGCGCACGTGGGTGTCGACGTCGTCGCCGTGGCTGCGCAGCGCGGTCTCGAGCTGGGCGCGGGCCCGCGACAGGCGGCTCTTCACCGTGCCGGCGGGGATCTCGACGACCGCCGCGATCTCGCGCACGCCCATCTCCTCCCAGTAGTGCAGCTCGACCACGATCTGGAAGTCGATCGGCAGCGCGCGCATCGCCTCGAGCACGCGCTCGCGGTCGCCGAGGCGCGCGACCGCACGGCTGGGCGACGTGTCGAGTGCCGCCGCGAGCGAGCGCACCGACGCGACGTCGGGCGCGAACACCTTGTCGGCCGCGCGGCGGCGTCGCCAGTCGAGCAGGAGCTGTCGCCGTGCGATGCCGAACAGGAAGGCCTTGAAGCTCTCCGCATCGCGCAGGCTCCCGGCGTGCTCGACGAGCGCGAGGAAGATCTGCTGCACGCAGTCGTCGACGCCGGTGTCGAGCTTCGAGCGCACGAAGCGGTAGACCGAGGAGAAGTGGCGCTCGACCAGCGCGTTGCCGGCGTCGCGATCGCCGGTGCTCCAGGCGGTCAGCAGCTCGGCGTCGCTCTGCCCCGCGTCAATCACGGGCGGCTCGTTCGGCGACCGGATCCTTGGGCTGCAGCTCCGCGAGCGTGGCGGTCACGGACGAGACCGTGGGGTGATCGCGCTCGACCGTGGCCATGTGCACCGCGAGCGCGCCGCGGTAGTTCGCGATCGCATCGTCGAGGCGTCCGAGTGCGACGAGGGCCTGTGCCCGCAGCACCCGCGCGACCAGCTCGTGGGGTCCGCCCTGGCCTTCGTTGACCGCGAGCGACTCGTCCACGAACGCCAGCGCTTCTTCGTAGCGCTGCTGCTGGATGCGGATCCCGGCCAGGTTGTTGAGCGCCGCACTGACGAGCGGATGCCCGGGCGGCAGGGCGCGCCGACGCACCGCCAGCGCGCGCGAGCTGTACGCGAACGCGTCGTCGAGCTGGTTCATCATCGCGAGCGTGTTGCCGATGTGATTGAGCGTGCGCGCGACCGCGGGGTGCTGCTCGCCGAAGCGGGCGCGCTGCGCCAGCAGGGCTTCACGGTAGGCCTCGAGCGCATCGTCCCAGCGACCCGCGCGGTAGAGCAGGCCGGCGCGCAGGTGCGCGAGCTCTGCGACGAGCGCAGGGTCGTCGCCGCCGCGCGTGACCGCGGACGTCGCGAACGAGGCCCAGCGCTCGCCGAGCGCATCGCCGCGCTCGACCCCGTGCACCCACGCGAGCTCGATCCACGCGGCTGCGGCGATGCCGTCGTCGCGCACGCGCTCGGCCGCCCACACCGCTGCGAACAGGTCGTCGGTGGCGTCGCCGTACTCCCCGAGGTCATTGCGCGCGGCCGCGGCCACGAGGTGCAGGCGCGCGCGCAGGCGCGCCGCATCGCTCGATTCCAGCGCGCGCAGGCTCGCGCGCGTCACGGCGAGCGCGTCGGCATCGCGGCCGAGTCGCTGGCGCACGCGCGCACGGGCGAGCTCGCGCCAGCTCTCGAGCGGCCCCCAGCCGGCGGCCGCATCGGCCACGGGAACGATCGAGGGATTCGCACAGGACTCCGCCGGCTCCGTCGCGCTGCCGAACGCGACCGCGAACGCCGGCGGTGCGAGGTCGCTGCGCTGCAGCTCCGCGAGCACCACGTCGAACGCAGCCGCGTTGCGCTCGAGGCAGGCGAGCTGGCCGGCATGGAGCACGACCGACTGCTCGTCGTGCACGCGCGTCCGCACGCACGCATCGCCCCACGTCTTCGTCCACGCCGCAGCGCTCGCATCGAGCACCGCGAGCGCCTCTTCGCTGCCGTCCTCGCGGCCGAAGCGTTGGGCGAGCGCCGGACGCTCGTGCTGCAGCGTGGCGTGGGGGCCGAGCTCCGGCAGCTCGCACGCACGGTCGCCGACGAGGTGCCAGCCCAGGAACGCGAGCGGCACCGCAGCCGCCGGCACGAACCAGAGCGCGCGTCGGCGACGGAGCCGGCGCTCGAGCGCAAGGACGAGCTCGTGCATGCTGCGAAACCGAGCGGCGGGATCGGGTGCGAGCGCGCGCGTGATCACGCGACGGATCTCCGCGGGCACCTGCGTGAGCCGGGGATATTCGGCGTGCTCCTTCGCGTCGAGCACCGCGCGATGCGTGCCCGCGAACGGGCGTCGCCCCGCGAGCGCCTCGTAGAGCGAGACGCCGAAGGCGTACTGATCCGCGCCGGCGTCCGCCGGGGCTCCGCAGTGTTGCTCGGGCGCCATGTACGGCAGCGTTCCGACCACGTGCGACTCGGTTCCCGCGCTCGTGCCCGTGTTGCGCTCGCAGAGCCCGAAGTCGACCAGCAACGGGCGCCCGCGATCGTCGATGAGCACGTTCGACGGCTTCACGTCGCGGTGCACGATGCCGGCGTCGTGCGCAGCCGCGAGCGCGCGCCCGATCGCACAGAACAGCGGCACCACCTCGCGCCAGGGCCGACGCGTGGCGGCGATCGCAGCCGCGAGGTCGCCTCCGCGCACGTACTCCATCACGAGGAACGTGCCGACCGCGTGTTGCGTGCCGTCGCCGTCGTCGACGGTGACGTCGTCGCAGTGGCCGACGTCGTGGATCTTCACGACGTTCGGATGCGAGAGCTGGGCGAGCGCACGGGCCTCGTGGCGCAGCCGCTGCTCGGCCTCGCGACCCTGGCGGCGCAGCAGCTTGATCGCGACGTCGCGGTCGAGCTCGGGATCCCAGGCGCGGTAGACCACGCCATCGCCACCTTTGCCCAGCTTGGCGAGCAGCACGTAGCGGGCGAGCGAGACCGCGGTCGGCGAGCGCCCGAACAGGCGCCGTTGCAGCTCGGCCTTGGCCGTACGTTCGCCGATCATGCTGTCGGGTCGGGCGCGACGCACCAGATCGTCGACCGATGGATCACCCGGCTCGATCGACGACGACACGCGCGGATCATACATGGCCACCCGAGGCATGTCCGTCGAGGTCAGGTCCGTGCGGGTCGTCACCCGCGCGTCGGCGTGTCGCATCCGGCCGCGCGCGCTTGGGCGATCTCACACGATCGGACGCCGCGTGATCGATGCTTTTCGGGGTTTGTCGTGGGACTTGTGTTCGCCACGGTCGATGGGACCATGTGTCCCACCACGCGCCTTTCGTGTCGTCCGCTCCGACCACCATCGACCTCGAAGCGTCGCTGCTCGCGCTCGGCTACCAGGAATTCCGTTCCGGTCAGGCCCACGCGATCCGCACGTTGCTCGACGTCGGCCGCCTGTTGCTGGTCGCACCGACCGGCGGCGGGAAGAGCCTCGGCTACCAGCTCCCTGCCGTCGCGCTGCCGGGCACTGCGCTCGTCGTCTCGCCGCTCGTCGCACTGATGCAGGATCAGGTGCAGGCGCTGCAGGCCCGCGGCGTGCCGGCCACCTATCTCGCGGCCACCCTGCACGGGGACGAGCTGCGCTCGCGCATGGGCGAGGTCGCGCGCGGTCGCTACAAGCTCGTCTACGCCGCGCCCGAGCGACTGGCGTTCCCGGGCTTCCGCGCGACGCTGGCGAAGCTGGAGCTATCGCTGGTCGCCATCGACGAAGCCCACTGCATCAGCGAGTGGGGTCACGATTTCCGTCCCGAGTACCTGATCCTCGGCGAGCTGCTCGCGGAGCTCATGCCCCCGCGGATCATGGCCTGCACGGCCACGGCCACACCGGTCGTGCGCGACGAGATCCTCGCGCGGCTCGGCCTGCCCGCCGACACGCCGCAGATCGTGCACGGGTTTGCGCGGCCCAATCTGGTCCTGCGCGTCGCCGAGCTGCGCTACTCGAAGGAGCGCGAGCAACAGGTCGACGCGATGCTGCAGGAGGCGCTCGGCGGGCCCGGGCTCGCGCGCGGCTCGGCGATCATCTACGCGCCCACGCGCAAGGTCGCGCAGGAAGAAGCGTCGCGATTGACGAGCCGTGGCTGGCGCTCGGCCGCGTACCACGCCGGCATGGACGGCAGTCATCGCGAGAAGGTGCTGCGCGCGTTCAGCGTCGGGAAGCTCGAGCTCGTCGTCGCCACGAACGCGTTCGGCATGGGCATCGATCGCTCCGACGTGCGCGCGGTCGTGCACCTCGCTCCGCCCGGATCGGTCGAGGCGTACTATCAAGAGGTCGGTCGTGCGGGGCGCGACGGTGAGCTCGCCTTCGGGCTGATGTTGGTGTCGCCGGGCGATCTGCCGCTGCGACGACGTCTGCTCGAGCGCGACATCGACGATCGCAGCCCGAACCCCGCGGTCGTCGAGCACAAGTGGGGCATGTTCCTCGAGCTGATGCGCTGGGCCGAGGGCGGTAGCTGCCGCCACGACGCGATCCTGCGCTACTTCGGCGACGAGGCCGAGAGCCTGCACGGCTGTGGTCGCTGCGACGTGTGTGCGCGGCTCGGCGGCGAGCAGGACGACGCCGAGGCCGAGATCGTCGTGCGCAAGGCGTTGTCCGCGATCGCTCGGGTGCACGGCCGCTTCGGGCTGCAGGCGGCGGCGAAGCTCCTGCTCGGTCAGGCCGATCCTCGGCTCGAGCGCAGCGGGCTCACGAGCACGAAGACGTTCGGTGCGCTGGCCGACCGCACCGAGCCGTGGATCCTCAAGCTGCTGCGACGCTGCATCAGCGCGGGCTGGGTGGATTTCCACGGCGACGAGCGACCGGTCGTGTTCCTCACCGAGCTCGGCAAGCACGTGATGACCGGCAAGCGCGAGGCCCGGCTGCTGTTGCCGCCCGACGAGACGGCGCAGCGTCCTCGTCGCGAAGGTCGCAGCGGTCGCACGGGCTCCCGCGATCTCGATGCGGTCGATCTCGACGGCGAGGCGGCGGTGGTGTTCGAGGCGCTGCGGCGCCACCGGATGGAGCGGGCACGTGCCGAAGGGGTCCCGCCCTACGTGGTGGCCAGCGATCGCACGCTGCGAGAGATCGCGCTCTTGCGTCCGCGCACGCACACCGAGCTCTCGATGGCGCACGGGATCGGCCCCGCGAAGCTCGAGAAGTACGGCGAGGGCATGCTCGCCACGGTCGCGTCGGCTCGGGGTCCGCAGTGAGCCGGCTGCGTGGGCTCGTCGCGATCACGCTCTTCGGCTATGTCGTCGCCGCACGCGGCGTCGGCAACCTCTATCCGCTGTCGACGTTCGAGATGTACGGCGCGACGCGGCTCGTCGACGCCAGCCGCATCGTCGTGATCGCGCAGGGCGAGCCGCACGAGGTCGAGCGCTTCTCGAAGTGGCGCTGCGATCGCGAGCCCGATCCGGACCCGCACCGCTGCGACGAGAGCTGGCCGTTTTTCCACATCGAGGCCAGTGATCGCGCCGCGATCGATCGCGTGCGCAACGCGGCGAGCCCCGGCGCCGATGCGCTCGCGGTCGTGCTCGTGCGTCGGATCTGGCGGCTCGGCGAGCGCGACGGTGAAGTGGCGGTCGAGGACTGCGAGCTCGCGCGCTGCGAGGTCGAGCGGTGAGCCGCGGCTGGTCGAGCCCGTGGGACGGCGGGAATCGCCGCGTGCTCGGGCTCGTGCTCGCGGCCGTCGTGGGCTGGGATCTACTCTCGCTCGTCGACGAGCTCGTGATCGATCCGGGCCACGCGCTGCCGCATCCCGGCGCGCCGCGGTGGCTCTCCACGCTCGCGGGGTCGCCGGTCGCCGTGCTCGCGCTCGCGGTGCTCGGGGCAATCGCGGCGGTGGCCTATGCACGCGAGCGCCGCCCACTCGGCGCCGGCGCGCTCGCGTTGGTGTGCAGCGGCGTGCTGGTCGAGGCCGCAGCGGCCCACGGCGCCGGTCCGTATCGCGCGCGCTTCTTCGTGGGTGCGATGTTGCTGGGTGCGTTGCTCGGTCGCGTCTGGTCGCGCATCGTGGGCGACGGCGACGAGGCGCGCGCGGCCGAGGCAGGCGCGGTCGCGATGCTGGCCGCGACCTACGTGGGCGCCGCGACGAGCAAGCTCGGTGGAGCAGGGCTCGCATGGGCCGACGCGACCACGCTGCGGGCAGTGGCGCTGGCGCACGCACCCGTCGACGGCGCATCGCCGGCCACGTGGCTCGCGCACGCGCCCGGCGTCGCGCGGGGGTTCGCGATCGCGACGGTGATCGTGCAGCTCGGCGCGCTCGCGTATCCATGGAGCGCGCGCACGCGCACGATCGCCGGGGTCGGCCTCGTGGGTTTCCACGTCGGCGTCGCGACGTTCGCGTCGATCGGCTACTGGGAGCCGGTCGTCCTGCTGCTCGCGTTCTCGCTGCCGTGGCCGCGGTGGATCCCGCGGCTGCGTGCGCCGCCCGTGCCGACGCTGGCCGATCGCGACCCGTGGTCGTCGGCGCTCGCGGCCGCGAACCGGCGCGCGAACATGGTGATCGGTGCGATCGTGCTCGCGATCGTGGCGGTCGCGTGGCTGGTGCCGTGGCGGCGCTACACCGAGCTGCACCATCGTCCGCGCGGGCTCGAGGGCGGCGACAGCCAGCCGCGCGAGCCGCTCGAACGATTCGGCCCGCTCGCGCTCGGCGATCGGCTGGCGGGCGGGTGGCGCATCGACGCGCTCGCGCGCGAGCCCACGCGGGCGATGGTGGTGCTGCGCCACGACACGAGACGGCGCGCAGTGCTGTGGATCTCGGCGGTGCCCCCGGCCGAGGCGAAGGCCGGTGCCGAGCGACCGAGCCCGTTCGACACGAGCAACGTCCGCGTGGCCTACGAGGGCCGCGATGCCAGCGAGTTCACCGCGGCGGCACGGGAGCTGTCGGCCCGGCTCGACGCGGCCGCGACGAGCCCGGATGCGGTGGCCGCGTGGCTGCGCGGTGCGTAGCCCACGAGCGCGATCGGGAACAACCGGGCCCACCGACTTCGTCAACAGCACGCATGTCGATCCGACCGCAGATCGCCCACGCTCGCGTCGTGCTGCTTGCCGTGTCGCTCGGCTGTACCGCTGCGCACCGCGAGCCCGAGCCGACCGCGAAGGCGGGGCCGGTGGCCGCGCCGGCGCCCGCGCCCGTCGTCGCAGCCGCGCCCGTCGTCGTGCCCGCGCCCCTCGTCGCGCCCGCGTCCGTGGTCGCACCGACGCCGACACCCGCCGCGACCATCGTCGCGGGCGAGCGCGGCCTGTTCGAGATCGATCTGCGCGGCACCGTGCTTCGTTCGCTGAGCACCACGCCGTCGCGATCGCCACGCTGGCTGCCGGGTCGGACGCAGCTGGTGTTCCTGGGCAAGCACGGCCGCAGCTTCACCGATCTGCGACGCTTCGATCTCGCCGACGGCAGCGAGCGGTCGATCGCGGCACTCCCCGACGGGCCTCCGTGCCTACTCGAAGCGTATGCGGCCGCCGAGCTCGAGCCCCCCGAGCTGTCGCTGACCAACGAGAGCGAGCTGTGGATCACGACGAAGGGCGAGCACGCGTGCATCGTGCTGGCGGATCACGAGGCCGACCTCCGCGACACGGACCGCACGATCTCGGTGCGGCTCTCGAACGGCGACCTCGACGAGTCGGTCTTCGGCGGCACCGAGGTCTGCGGTCGCGACGACGAGAAGCGCCCGCCCGAGTGCGAGGAGCGGCCTGCGCCGGACACCGGAGAGCTCGCGTCTCCGTTCGGCGACGATGGCGAGCTCGCGGTCGAGTCGCGCTCCCCGGACGAGCGCTGGCTGCTGGTGCTCGTGCGCTCGGAGCTGCACGACATCTTGCACAACGAGTACGTGCTGTACGACGTCGAGACCAAGCGGAGCTACCCGCTGCCGCGCAAGGGCAACGCGAAGTGGCCGAAGCCGATCGACATCGCGAAGCTCTCCGCGAAGCACGCCGGCAAGTGGATCGATGCGCTCGACGACGTCTCGGGCGCGGAGGCGGTCACCTGGATCGGGCCGCACCACCTCGTGGTGGGACGCACCCTGTTCGTCGCCGGCGAGGCGATCGTGGATCTGCCCGGCGACGTCGCGCTGTGACGCGCGGACCCGGGCAGCGCGTCACTGCGGCTCGATCTCGATGCGCACGGGACGGTGATCGCTGACGTTGTACATGCCGATCACCTGCTGTTTCGGATGGCCTTTGATCGGGATCAGCTCGATGCCCGACATGGTCTGGAAGAAGGTCGAGCCGTCCTCGCCGCGTGGCTCCGCAAAGAACGGATCGAGATCGAACGCGTAGACGACGGCGTCGCCCTTCAGCCAGGCGCGTGCCGCGGGGTTTGCGAACGCGTGGTCGATGACGACCCCATCGAGCAGCGTGCTCCACTGCTCCGAATC
>CAZFKC010000023.1:0-18214 GCA_964519175.1 uncultured Nannocystaceae bacterium | reverse complement strand
TCGAGCCTCGCGACCACGGCGGCCGTGCGCGCGATCGCGTCGGGCGTGCGCGTGTAGTCGGGCACGGTACTGCTCGGAAACCAGAACAGGTTGAAGGTCGCGAGGCGGATCATGCGTCCTCCGGTGCGGGCTCGGGTGGGCAGACGATCGGCCCGAGCGACTCGAGCCAGCGTTCGAGGTCTTCGGTGGAGCCTTCGAGCATCTTCGAGGACTGGCCGAGCTCCGCGATCTTCGTGCGCAGCTGATCGAGCCCGCGGCGGACGCGTCCCCGCATCGCGGGCTCTTCGATGCCCAGAATGCCCAGCAGCGCGGGCCCGCGGACGCCCTGCAGGTAGTAGAGCTGCAGGACGACCTGGTGGTCGATCGAGACGCGGCGCATGGCTTCGAGCAGCACGCGGTGCTCGATCTTGTCCGCGAGCACCTGCGACGGCGAGGGATCGACGTCGTGCAGGCTCGAGACCGCGAAGTCGATGTGCTTGCCCTTACGGTTCCAGTCGTCGAGCGCGCGATAGAGGATGTGCCTGGCGCAGGCGAGCATGTACGCCTTGAAGTGCACGTGCTGCTGGATCCGATCCCTGCCTTCGACACAGGCGAGGAAGGTTTTCTGCACGAGGTCGTCGATGGCCCCCACGGAGGTGTTGCGGAAGAACCCGTAGAGCGTCGCGAAGTGCCGCTGGAAGAGCCGATCGCCCGCTCGCCGGTCGCCCCCGCACCACGCCTCGAAGAGCTCCGCATCCGTCGCCATGGAGGAGCGAGGATAGTCGCGGCGACACCGAACTTCCAATTGCGCCGCGGGTGCGTCCTGCTAAGGTGCCGAGCTTCGGAGGAACAGCATGGCGGAGCCATTCGATCATCGAGACATCACGCTCACCGGAGGCGGCGGGCGCAATGCGAAGATCACGACGAATCTCGAGACTGCGACACTGTCATCGCAGGTGACGAAGAAGGGCGTTCGCTGGAAGGAGTCGGCGGGGACACCCACCAACGGCGAGACGACGTTTCACGACGCCCGCGTCTTCAAGGGCTCGGGAGGAGCGCAGCTGGTGGCGAAGATCGTCTACCAGCGCGTCGTGACGCCCAACACCGGCGGATCGATGACCGCGTCGCCTTCGGACGTCAGGCCCGAGGGCGATTTCGAGATCAGCGAAGTGCCGTCGACCAACCCCGACGCGACGATCACCGAGTCCAGCGACGGCGGACAGGTGCAGGTCAAGCTCTGGGCGTTCCCGGAAGCCGGCTTCAACAAGTCGGTCAGCGCAGGTGGTGGGGTCATCAACGTGAAGATCACCTCGGGGTCTGCTTCGTGGTGGGTGGCGAGCGTGACCCTGACCGAGACTGCCGTGTAACCGCCGCGAGGACCTCATCGGCCTCTGCGACCAACGCCGTGAGGCCCGCGCCTGCAGCGATCGCGCGGGCCTCGACGGCAGACGCGACCGCGCGAGCGCGGTCGTCCGGAGTACAGCCGGCGAGCAACAGGCGAGTGCGCGCCCGGTCTTCTGCGCCCGTGCGATCGTGCTCGACCGCGATCGCGGCTTCGAGATCTTCGCGAGCTCGCGGGCACTGCTCGAGCTCGGTCAGCAGCCGGCCACGCCGGAACAAGATGGCATGGCGACGTCCGGCGTCTGCTGCGTCGACGAGCGCGAGCGCGCGTGTCCACTCCTCGAGCTCCGCGGTGGGCTCATGCAGATCGCGGAACGCGAGCGCCCGGTTCATGCGCAACAGCCCCTCGGTGGCGGGTTCTGGATCCGCCGCCAGCAGGTCGAGCGCTCGGTCGTAGACCTCGACCGCGGCGCTGGCCTGTTCCGCGGCCAGGTGCACGTTGCCGACGTTCATCAACGTCGCCGCCGCCTGGTGTCGCTCACCGAGCTGCTGCTTCATCGCAGCGGAACGTTCGAGCAATGCAATCGCTTCGGGGTGACGTTTCTCGGTACGCAGCAGCACCCCGAGGTTGTTCATGACCTGCGCGTGCTCGAGCGAAGCGATCTCACCTCCACCGAGCAGCACGAGCGCATCACGCCACGCCTGCTCGGCTTCTCCGTTTCGCCCCATCGCCTCGAGTGCGAGCCCTCGGAGGTTGAGCCCACCTGCTCGGAAGACCGCGAGCTCGCGCTCACCGAGCTCCGCCATCATCGGTGGATCGGGCGCCGCCAGAGCCGCGTCGAACGAAGCGAGCGCCTCGTCGTAGCGTCGCGCACGAAGCTGCGCGATTCCCAGCGAACGCAGGACCTGTGCCCTGTGCGTGCGCCCTTTCTCGTTGCTCTCCGCGGTGGCGACCGCCTGCTCTGCGAGCAGCAGCGCCTCGCTCTCACGCGCGGGTTGTTGCGCGACCGCCTCCGCGAGCGTCCCGAGCAGCAGCGCCTCGGCCTCGGGCCAGTAGCCGAACCGGCGCGCCGCGAGCATCGCGGGTCGCAGGCGCTTCTCGGCTTCTGCGAACCTGCCCTTGGCGTTCAGCGCTGCGCCGATCGTATTGACCAGAAGCGACTCGATCGCCGGCTCGTTCGCCTTGCCATACACCTCCTGCTCGAGAGCGAGCAGCCGGTCGAGGTACTCGCGAGGACGTCCGAGCATCAGCTCGACCTTCGCTTCCGCGAGACCGCGATCGATCTCGTGCGAGACCTCCCAGTCGATGCCGGTCGTCGGACGTCCAGCGAGCAAGGAGCTGTCGTCGTCGCAGCGGGGCACCGAGAGGGCTGCCAGTGTGACGCCCAGGGGCGACCACTCGGTGAAGCCAGGGTCCTGGACCTGCGAGGTCAGATAGGCGAGCTGCGAACGCGAGGTCCTCAGGCAAGCCAGCCGCAGCTCGTAGAGCGCGTCGGTGATCCTCCCTTCCGCATGCGCTGCGCAGCTCGACGCCCGGAGGCTGCTCCACGAGTCTCCATAGTTCGTGATCGAGCTCGCCATCGCCGCGGCGTCGAACGTCGGCGGCGCGCGCTCGGAGATCTCCGTGGCGAGATCGTCGCTCCACACACCGTCGAGGGCGTCGTCCTCGAAGGCGCAGGCCTCGGGCTCGCGTTGCACTGCCCACGCGCCCACGCCCAGGGCGGCGATGCCCAGCGCAGCGAACGGCCACACGCGCCGGCGCGGCGGTTGCAGCTTGCTGCGCAGCTCGGCCATCGAGGCCCAGCGATCCGCGGGGTCCGGCGCGAGCCCGCGCAGCACTGCCGCGCGCAGCCATCGCGGGACGCTCGCCACGCCCTGCTTCGGGCTCGATGCGCTGCGCTCCGCGGGCTGGGTGCGAAGCGCGGCGATGTCGATTCCGTCGTCCTTCGCGTCGAAGGGGGGCCGTCCGTACAGCGCGCGGAACAGCGACACGCAGAACGCGAACTGATCGCTGCGTTGCTCGGGCGCGTGCGCGTACTGCTCGGGGGGCATGAACCCGCGGGTGCCGCCGATGCGCGTCACGGTGTGACCGGGTCGCTCGTCGCCCTCCGGCTCCGTCGCTGCGGTCTCGGCCTCGCGGGCGAGCCCGAAGTCCAACACGAACAACCGACCTTCGCGATCGATCATCGCGTTCTGCGGCTTCACGTCGCCGTGCACCAGCCCCGCTCTGTGCGCAGCGTCGAGCGCGAGCGCCAGCTGATCGAACAGCGGCAAGCACTCGCGCCACGAACGTGGGGCCGCCTTGATCCACTGCTCGAGGCTGAGCCCGTCGATCAGCTCCATCGCGATGTAGACGTCGTGGTCGGCGCGACCGACGTCGAACACCGGCACGATGTTCGGGTGCGACAGTCGAGCGAGCACCAGCGCCTCGCGGAACAACCGCTGCGGGTCCGCGCCGTCGCGTACGCGCGGCCGGACGAACTTGATCGCCACGTCTCGTCGCAGGCGGCTGTCGAAGGCGACGTAGACCGAGCCGAGGCCGCCCTCGCCGATGAGGTTGCCGAGATCGTAGCGATCACCGATCAGCATCGGCTTGTTGCCGAAGAGCGCGCGACGAGCCGACGCGCGGACGCGCTCCATCTCGCCTGCGGCGCTCGCCTGCCATCGCGTCGGATCCGCCGTCGCTCGATCGCCCACGTCTGCACCCATGGTACGTGCAGGCGCCGAATCGATCCTCGGCGGATCGAAATCATCGCTCAGCCCGAGCCCGCGTGCACGCCGGCGACGCCGGAGCTCCGTCCGGGACCGGCACTGCGCGCGGCCTCGAAGGTCGCGCGGATGAGCGGCGCGTAGCGGACGACGTCGTACCCGATGCGCCACACGCGTTCGATCACGCGCTCGTTCACGAGCCGATCGCCGTCGAAGTCCTCCGGCCGCGCCGCCGCGTGGAAGGGCAGCGTGAAGCCGTGGCACCAGTTGAAGCTGTTCTTCACGCTCATGATCGACAGGTCGCCGGAGCCACCGCCGGACACCGCCATGATCCCGGCGAACTTGCCGGCGAGCTCGAGGTAGAGGAAGTCGAACCAGTTCTTGAGCGCGCCGCTCATGTTGCCGTGGTACTCGGGCGTGATGAGCACGAAGCCGTCGGCTGCGGCCGCGGCGGCGCGCATCTGCACGACCTCGGGCATGCGCCGCTGCCGGGGATCGACGAGCGACATGACCGGGAGCGGACGCAGCCCGAGGTCCCACGTGTCGACCTCGCCGCCGGCCTCGGTCGCGGCCTCGCGGGCGATCGTGGCGAGCGCGGCCAACCGACCGCCGTGCGCGGTGGTTCCCTGGACGACGAGGATCTTCGGCGGCATCGTGGGCACGACGATACCGCCGATGGACGCCTCGACGCATTACCTCGCGCCGCTGCTCGCGTTCGTGCGCGGGCGCGTGCCGGGCTGCGCGGCGCTCGACGATGCGGAGCTCGTCGCGCGCGGCGAGGCAGCCGGGCTGCGCCTGCACAAGTTCAAGCGCGCGGGCGTGTTGCCGCGCGTGCAGCGGGTGATCGCGATCCTGCGTGGGCTCGATCCGACCAGCATCCTCGACATCGGCAGCGGACGCGGCGCGTTCCTGTGGCCGCTGCTCGACGAGATCGTGGGCGTCGCCGTGACGGCCGTCGATGTCGACGCCCAGCGCGCGAGCGACCTCGCGGCGGTGGCGGCCGGCGGGCTGTCGCGGCTCGCGGCGTTGCACGCCGACGTCGCCGCGTTGCCGGTGCCGGCGGCCAGCTTCGACGTCGTCACTGCGCTCGAGGTGCTCGAGCACGTCGAGGCCCCCGAGCCTGCGGCACGCGAGCTCTTGCGGGTCGCGCGGCGCTTCGTGGTGGTCTCGGTGCCCAGCAAGCCCGACGACAACCCCGAGCACGTGCGCCTGTTCGATCCCGCCTCGATGACGCGGCTCTTCACCGACACGGGCGCGACGAAGGTGCAGCTCGACTACGTGCCGGGCCACATGATCGCCACGGTGCACGTGTAGCGATGGACATCGTCAAGTACCCGCGCACGCGTCACGTCGAGGGCTCGCGGCTGCAGCCCGGCGATCACGATCTCGACGCCGTGCCGTTCGCCGAGCTGCGCGGCAAGCACCTCGTCGTCGAGGAGAAGCTCGACGGCGCGAACGCGGGCATCTCGTTCGACGACGCCGGCGAGCTGCGGCTGCAGAGCCGCGGGCATGTGCTCCTCGGGGGCCATCGCGAGCGCCACTTCGACCTGTTCAAGACCTGGGCAGCACGGCATCGCGATGCGCTGTGGCGCGCGCTCGGTGCCCACCACGTGCTCTACGGCGAGTGGCTGTTCGCGAAGCACACCGTGTTCTACGACGCGCTGCCACACTACTTCCTCGAGTTCGACGTGCTCGATCGCCGCACCGGCGAGTTCCTCGACACGCCGCGCCGCCGTGCGCTGCTGGCCGGCACACCGGTGCGCTCGGTGCCGGTGCTCCACGCCGGTGCGTTCACCAAGCTGGCCGCGCTGCAGGAGCTCGTCGCCCGCTCGCTCTACAAGACCGATGCGTGGCGCGACCGGCTGCGCGCGCAGGCCAGCTACGAGGATCACGACCCGGAGCGCGCCGTGCTGGAGACCGATGCGAGCGAGCTCGCCGAGGGGCTGTACCTCAAGCACGAGGAGGACGGTCGCGTGGTCGGCCGCTTCAAGCACGTGCGCGCGTCGTTCCTCGGCGCGGTGCTCGACTCCGGCAGCCACTGGCTCGCGCGCCCGATCGTGCCCAACGCGCTCGCCGACGGCGTCGACCTCTTCGCGGAGGCGACGTGATCGAACGATTCACACCGAGCGCGCCGCCGTGGACGGTGGAGTGGGATGCGATCGATCGCGCGTTGCCGTGGATCGCCGCGCTGCGCGACACACCGCAGGATCCGATCCACCACGCCGAGGGCGACGTGTGGATCCATACCCGCATGGTGTGCGAGGCGCTGGTCGGCCTGCCGGCCTGGCGGGAGCTCGAGCCGACTGCGCGCGAGCGTCTCTTCGTCGCCGCGCTGTTGCACGACGTCGCGAAGCCGACGAACACCGTGATCGAGCCCGACGGTCGGGTACGTTCGCCGGGCCACTCGCCGACCGGCGCGATGATGGCGCGCGAGCTCCTCTGGCGCGCGGGCTGGCCGGCGTCGCGCCGCGAGCCGGTCTGCGCGCTCGTGCGCCACCACCAGGTGCCATACCACGCGATCGATCGCACCGACGCGAAGCGGGTGATCATCCGGCTGTCGCAGAGCACGAACGCCCGCGAGCTCGCGCTCTTGTGCGAGGCCGACGTGCGCGGCCGCGTGTGTGCCGACCAGCAGCGCCAGCTCGACAACATCGAGCTGTTCCGCGAGCTCTGCACGGAGCTGGGTTGCTTCGAGCGCGCGTACCCGTTCGCGTCGGCGCACGCGCGCGCGATGTACTTCCACAGCCGCGATCGCGATCCCGACTGGGACGCCTTCGACGACACGCGCAACGAGGTCATCGTGATGTCGGGCCTGCCCGCGGCCGGCAAGTCGCACTGGATCGCCCAGCACGCCGGCGGACTCACGGTGATCGAGCTCGACGCGATCCGCGAGGACGAGGACATCGATCCGGCCGGCGGGCAGGGCCGCGTGATCGCGGTCGCACGCGAGCGCGCACGCGAGCACCTGCGCGCCGCGGAGCCGTTCGTGTGGGACGCGACCAACCTCTCGCGGCAGATCCGCCAGGGGCTCATCGCGCTCTGCTACGACTACGGCGCGCGCGTGCGGGTCGTGCACGTCGAGGCCGCGCCCGACGTGCTGCGGGCCCGCAATCGCGCCCGCGCACGGCCGGTGCCCGAGGCGGTGCTCGCGAAGCTCCTGCGCCGCTGGGAGATCCCGCTACCGACCGAGGCGCACGACGTCACGTGGATCGAGTGACCGTCACTTCTTCTTCGGCGGCGCCTCGAGCTCGAGGTTCTGCAGCAGGTCCTCGAGCGCAATCTTCTTCTCGAGCCGCTGGCTGTTCAGCTCGACGATCTTCCGCCCCATCTTGTCGCCGTCCTTCGTGAAGTCGTCGAGCCGCGCGTTGAGCTTCGCGCGCAGCGAGCCGGCCGCCGGATCCTTCTTGATCGCCTCGAGGTTGCCGCGCGTCTCGGCGGCGCGCTGATCGAGCTCGACCTGCTGCCGCTTCAGCCCGTCGATCTCGGTGTCGATGCGCCCGATCTCCTGGCGCAGCTTGACGATCGGCTCGAGCTTCTTGCGCATCTCCGGCGTGACGTTCGACTGCGCGACGAGCCCTTCGAGCAGCTCGAGCGCGCGGCCGTCCCAGATCGACAGCGTCGTCTGCGAGGGGGTCTGCTCGACGAGCGTCACCTCGGCTTCCACGCCCGCCTTCGTCACCGTCACCGGCACGAGGTATGCGTCCGGCAGCGCCTCGGTGCCCTTCGGCGGCTCCTGCAGCTCGTAGTTGCTGCCCGACTTCGGGTGCCGCACGAGCACGGTGAACGTGCCCATCGCGCTCGGCGCCTTCACGCGCCACTTGGTGGTCGTGCGCGCGAAGCTCTCGACCTCGAGCACGCCGCGGACGATCCGCAGGAGCCGCATCGAGTCGCCGGTGTAGTCGGCGGTGGACGTGACCATGATGCCGGGCTCGACCGCGAACGGCAGCGTCGCGCTCATGCCCGCGCCGACCGACTCCGACAGCCCTTCGCCGACGAAGCTGTCGCCCGAGTAGATGCTGATCGGACCGGGCTCGAGCACGAACGGCGTGCTGTTGCGGAAGCGGACCACCCGATACGGGTTCACCTCGTAGCCGATTCCGGCGCCACCGGGACGGTAGAGGAAGGTCTGCTCGCCGTCGACCTGCTGGTTCAGCACCGCGACCATCGTCGAGCTCCCGTTCGGCACCGTCACGCGGTCGCGTAGATCGAAGCTCGTCTGACCCGCGACCTGCTTGCTGCGCGCGCTCGCCATCGTGCTGCGTCGCAGCGACTCGTAGTCGATCGGCGCGGGCTGGTTCACGCTCGGGGCGTCGGTCGGCTTCGCATCGTAGTCGTACGGGTCGGCCGCGCGCGGGCCACCGCGGCCCACGCCGCTGCCGCCACCGGCCTTGTCCTTGCGCTTGGCGCGGTTGCTCGATTCGCGCTCCTCTTCCATGTCGCCTTCGGCGTAGTCGTAGGCCTCGGCGGCCTTCTCGGGCGCCGCGGCACCCGCGGCCGGCGGCGGTGCGGGAGTGCTGCTCGGATCCATCGTGGCGACTTCGTCGTAGCTCGTCTCCCCGACCGCGACGGCCGCACGGCGCGACACACCGGCCTCGGTGAGATCGGCGCGATCGATCGTGCGCGGCGTGTGCAGGTCGTAGCGGAACGCGATCGGCTCGCCCGACGTGAGCGCGAGCGACACGTCGGTCCAGTCCTCGCCGCTCGTGTTGTCGACGACCGCCCAGCCCTGCAGGAGCGCCTTGCCCTTGCCGCCGTCCTTGCCCTGCTCCGGTAGCACGACGCGATAGGTCGGCTTCCACATCGGCGCCGCGACGACGTACGAGACCGCGAGATCGTGCGCACGCTTGCCGGCCAGGCGGATCACCACCTCGACCTGCTGGAACATCCCCTCACCGGCGCTCGCGTCGAGCCTGCGGTTGAGCTGCAGCGCGAGATCGCCGTCCTTGAGCGTGACGCCGTGCACCTTCGACAGGCGCACCGCATCCATGTGATTGCCGGAGAGCAGGGTGACGCGGTGATCCTGCTGCGCCGCGCCCTCGGGCAGGCGGCCATGGCCGCCGCGCGCGTGCGGATCGGGCTCGTTGACGATGCGCTCGACCATCACGACGCGGCCGCGCAGGTGACCGACGTCCGTCTGCAGCACCACCTCGGTGCCGCGCAGCCCGTCGAGCACCTCGGCCAGGCTGCCGCGCCCGGGTGCGAGCGTCGAGAGCGCTGCGCTCGCCCAGCTCTCCGGATCGAGCGGCATCGAGACGCTCACCGCCTTGCCGGTGCTGCGATCGATCACCGTGAGGCTCTTCAACAGATCGTCGACCTGATCGCGTCGCACCTTGACCGCGAGCGCGTCGCCGTCGACTTCACCGTGGCGCTCGAAGTAGCCGACGCCGTTTCTGTAGAGCACGACGCGTCGCAACGCGAGGTCGGTGTCGGTCGCGGGATAGGCCGAGCGGCCGTGGGCGCAGCCGCCGACGATCGCGGTGAGCAGGAGCGCGGCGAGACGGAGACGGGGGAGGCGGTGGGGCATGGGGTGGCTGTGAATCTACCCGAGGGCGGCGCCGGCCGCGGTATGCTGCGGCGGATCCCCGTGGACGCGAAGGTCGGCAGCAGCGGCTTCAGCTACGACTTCTGGAAGGGCAGCTTCTATCCAGAGGACCTCGACTCCGAGGCGATGCTGGCCTACTACGCGGCCAGCTTCACCACGGTCGAGATCAACAACACGTTCTACCGCATGCCCAAGCGCGAGGTGCTGACCCGATGGGCCGCGACCGTGCCCGCGCACTTCCGGTTCGTGATCAAGGCGTCGCGGCGGATCACCCACGACAACAAGCTGCGCGACGTGGGCGACAACATCGCGTACCTGTTCCGCCAGCTCGAGGCGCTCGGCGACAAGCTGGGCTGCGTGCTGTTCCAGTGCCCGCCCGGCCTGCGCAAGGACGTCGAGCTCCTGCGCGGATTCCTCGGGGCGCTGCCGGCCGACGCACCCGTCGCGCTCGAGCTGCGCCACCGCTCGTGGCAACACGAGGAGGTCTACGACGTGCTGCGCGCGCGTGCAGCGTGCCTGTGCGCGAGCGACGACGACGGCGACGATCCTCCGCTGCCGGCCACCGCGTCGTTCGGCTACCTGCGGCTGCGCGGCGAGCAGTACGAGGACGACGCGCTGCGCGGCTGGCTCGCGCGGCTCGGCGCGGTGTGGCCCAGCTCCTACGTGTTCTTCAAGCACGAAGAGACGGCGCCGGCGTCGATCGAGCGCATGATGGCGCTCGCCGCGGACGGCCGATCCGAACCCGCGGCCGGCGCGTAGTAGGGGGCGGCGTGCTATAGGAAGAAGAGCCTTCGATGCGTCGCTTCCTCTCGCCGTCGTTGATCGGATTCGCGCTCGGCAGCGCCTGCACGATCGATGCGGGCGAGATCATCCCGATCGAGTCGCGCGCGTGTACCGAGCGCGATGCGCTGGCGGTGTTCGACGAACGCATCGCTCCGCTGATGGGCGACGACCGGGTCTCGACCTGCAACGAGTGTCACCTGTCGGGCATCGACCTCGACCTCTACGCGCAGGCCGATCCCTGCGCGACGATGGCGTGCATGGTCGAGTCGGGCATCGTCGATCTCGCCCATCCCGACGACAGCCTCGTGCTCGACTGGATCATGCGGGCGTCGCCGTCCTCCGAGCTCATCACCGAGGACATCATCCAGACCGAGCACGATGCGATGCGCGACTGGATCGAGTACAGCGCGCGCTGTGGTGGCACGGTGTGCCCGCCGATCGAGAATCCCTGCAACAGCACCGCGGCCGAGCCGTGCGAGGTGCCGCCCTACGCGGCGGGCGGCGGCAACAAGCCGTGGGAGGATCCGGGCGACTGCAGCGATCGGACGCTCGAGGAGGGCTTCGCGGCGCTCGTGTACAGCTGGCGCGGGCGCTGCTACCCCTGCCACTTCGACAGCCACGAGGGCGCACCCGAGGACGCGCCGCGGTGGGTGCACGACGGCGCGTGCGACATCGGTGCGGTGAAGACGATGCACAACCTGCTCGAGCTCGGCGACATCGACGCCGCGAATCCCGAGCAGAGCCTGCTGGTGCTGAAGCCGCTGGCCGAGTCGCTGGGCGGCGTCGTCCACGGCGGCCACGACAAATTCGGGCGTCTCGACGACCCTGCGTACCAGGATTTCTTGGCCTGGCTGCAACGTTGGTCGGCGTGTCATCGTTGATGCAGCGATGGCGACGCACTACAAGGCGCACACCTTTCGGCGCGACGACGCCTGGGAGACCATCGACACGTACTGGAGCAGCCCGCTCTCGTATTGGTCGCAGAAGAGCATGCGGATCGAGCCCCCCGTGGCGCTGCGGGTGACGATCCTCGGGCAGGTGGTGGAGGAGTCGCGCGCCGGGTGGATCAACTACGGCGGACCGTGGGCGATGTTCGTGCAGTCCGTCCAGGCCAAGGGCGCGGCGGGGCAGCGCGTGCGCGCCGAGATCAGCGACGAGACGATCCACGAAGACGAGCTGTGACGGGGTCGGACGCGGCCGGGGCGCGCCCGAGTCGGGCCGGGTCGTGATGGCCCTGCAACGATTCGCGCGCGCGGCCGACTGGGTCTGGCGGAGCACGCCATGCCCGTCGCCCTCGCACGCACCCTGATCATCCTCGCGCTCGTCGGGCCCGCCGCCTGCGTCGTGATCGACGACCCCAAGCACTGCTGGAATCGCGAGCGCGACGCGACCTGCCAGCGGATCCACGACAATCCGGCCGTCGTCTGCAGCAGCTGCCTGCGGGGCTGGAACGGCTGCGCGAACCCGGGCGACGTGCCCCCCGAGTGCCGCGATCCGGCGGCCGAGGAGGGCGGCAGCTCGGACGCCGAGTCCTCGACGGGCGAGCCCGCGGACGATCCCGACGAGGATCGCGAATCGTCTGCAACGAATCGCGGCGCGCGTCGATAGGTGACTGGCCGAGGTCCCGTCGCGGGGTCCGGCGCGCCGGAGAGTGTCGATGCACGCCGTCCTCGGTCTCGTCTGCTGGCTTTCGCTCTCGCCCGCGCCCGCGGCCACACCGGTGCGGCCCGCGGGGGCCGCAACGAACGCACCGCGCGGATCGGTCGAGCTGGATCTCGGTGGGCTCGAGCCGATCGATCCCGGTGTGCGCTCTGAGCTCGCGAAGGCGATCCATGCCGCGCTCGCGGACGTGCTGGAGGACTCGGAGCTCCCGCCCGAGACCGTCCATGTCGCGATCGCCTGGCAGGATCCTACGGCGGTCGACTATGCGGTGCGCATCCACATCGATGCGACAGGTGACGCGCCGCCGAGCGATCTGCCGGCGACCACCGGACCCGACGCGAGCACGGCCGAGCTCGCCGAAGTGGTCGCGGCCGCGCTGGATCGGGCGATGTCGGAGCGCGCACGTCGGCTCGTGCGTAGCTCTGCGCCCGTCGCCGCGGTCGACCCCGGCGTGCCGCCGCCGAAGCCGACGGCACCCCGGCGTCGCGCAACCCCCCGGTCCCTGCGATGGGCGGGGATCGGGCTCGTGATCGCGGGGGCCACCGGCGTCGCCGTCGGCGGTGGGCTGGTCGGGCTCGGCACGCCGGCGATCCCCGGCGATGCGCCGCGCCTGCGGGACTGGCGGCCTGCGGGTTATTCGCTGGTCGCGATCGGAGGCGCCGCGCTCGTGAGCGGCACCGTGCTGGCGGTCGTGGACGCACGGAGGCGGCACGCCGCACGGGTGTCGGTGCGGCCGTGGGCGCGTGCACGCGCGGGCGGCTTCGTGGCGCGGGTGAGCTTCTGACGAATCGCGTGCAACGGATTCGATCCATGGCCGACCACGAAGACATGTCGCCTGCATCCGCAGCCGCTGCCCACCACCCGAGCTCCGGGACGGAGCCGGGCGACACGGTCGGTGGCTACGAGCTGCTGCGGGAGATCGGACGCGGGGGCATGGCCGAGGTGTGGCTGGCCCGTCGGGCGCGGGCGACGGCCGGCAAGTTCGTCGCGATCAAGATGATCCTGCCGCAGTACGTCGGGGTCGAGCGGTACTCGCGGATGTTCGCGACCGAGGCCGAGGTGAGCGCACCCCTGTCGCACTCGAACATCTGTCAGGTGTTCGACGAGGGTGAAGATCGCGGACGCAGCTACATCGTGATGGAGTGGGTCGACGGAGCCGACCTCGCGCAGCTCCTGCCCAACGTCCGCGAGCTGCGACGCCGCGATCCTGCGCTGCGACTGCGGGTCGCCGCCTACGTGGTCGGGCAGATCCTGCACGGGCTGAGCTACGCGCACAAGATCACGAGCCACCGCGGCAAGTCGCTGGGCATCGTGCATCGCGACATCTCTCCGCAGAACGTGCTCGTCAGCGTGTCGGGCGACGTGAAGGTGACCGACTTCGGCATCGCGCACCGGATGATCGAAGAGACGAGTGGCATCAACGTGAAGGGCAAGCTGCGCTACATGGCGCCCGAGCAGCTCGCCGGCAGCTCGCACGCACCGACGGTGGATCTGTATGCCGTCGGGGCGATCCTCCACGAGCTGCTCGACGGCGAGAAGTTCCGCCGCGATGCCGACGGACAGGTCGCGCTCTATCACCAGGTGATGTCGAAGCGCGTGCCACCGCTCGCCTCGACCGACGTGCCGCCCGAGCTCGCAGCGGTGCGCAACGCACTGCTCGACCCGGATCCGGGTCGCCGGCCGCAGACGGCCGACGCCGCGGTGCTGATGCTGAAGCGCTGGCCGGGCTACTCGGAGATGCGCGTCGAGCTGGGCATGCTGTGCGGGCTCGCGACCGGTGTGGTGCGTCCGCGCACCGGTCCGATCGTCGCGCCCGGCGTGCCGACGGTGCCGCCGCGCGCGACGCAGCGCGGCACGGCAGCGAGTGCGCGCGGGCCGGGCGAGCCCGATGCTCCGGTCGCGCCCTGGGGCGTGGTCCCGCCGCCCGCGAGCGGCACGGCTGACGCCACGACGATGCTCGCCGACGGCGAGCTGCACTCGAGCGTGCGTGCGCGCAGCGAGCCCACGCTCGACGTCGCGTACGCGCACACCGGTGTGCCCGAGCCGATTCCGCCGGCATACGGCGATCGCCGCGATCTCGAGCCGACGCACAGCGCGATCGAAGCTCGGTGGACGCCGCCCTCGGGCACGACGCCCACGGTCGAGACGACGATCTCGAGCCTCGACGTGCAGGCCGCGCGGCCGCGCTCGAGCGCGCGGGTATGGCTGCTCGCCGCGGCCGCGGGCGTGCTCGCGATGCTCGGGGCCGGCGCGACGACGCTCTACCTCGTGCTCGCGGAGCCGCAGCGAGCCACGACCGCGGTCGCACCCGCCACCGTGGTCGAGCTGCCCGCGGCGTCGGATGCGACCGAGGCCGAACCTCCCGCCGCGCCCGATCTGAGCCCGCGTGCGTCGGCGGAATCACCGCCCGTGTCCGAAGCTGTGCCGACCCCGCGCGTCGCGATCACGCCTCCCGACGTTGCGAGCACGCCGGTTGCGACGCCGCCTCCGACTGCGGTCGAGCCCGCGGCCGCGCCGGCGCAGCCGAGTCGCTCGAAGGCTGCGCCGACGAAGCGCGCGGGCACGAAGCCGAAGGCTGCGCCAGCGGCACTCGGACCCGACGTCACGGTGCACATCCTGCTCGACGGTGGGCTGGTCGGCGTCGACGTGAAGCTGGGTGCTCGCATCATCGCGGTGCGGCCGCGCTTCGATGGTCGTGTCGCGTCGGGCAAGTACGCGGCGAAGTACCGCGTGTCGCCGAGCGACGCATGGACGTCGGTCGGTACCGTGGAAATCGGCGCGACGGGCGAGTGGAAGCTGGTCGTCGCCCCTGGCGGCGCGTGGGTGAAGCAGCTGTGAGACGCGAGGCCGCCATGACCGACGACGCCACCACGATGCACGCAGCGAATCCGGCCACCGAGTGGCTCGCCGGCGGCACCGAGCTCGGTCGCCACCGCGTCGTCGGCAAGCTCTCCGAGGGCGCGCACGCGATCGTCTACCTCGGCGAGCACGTGCAGACGCGCGCCGAGGTCGCGATCAAGGTGCTGCGCAGCACCTGCGCGCGCAGCCCCGAGATGCTCGCGCGCTTCGACCGCGAAGCGATCGTGATGGGACGACTGGCGGGGAGCCGCACCGTGGTGCACGTGCACGACGCCGGCGAGCTGGCAGACGGTCGTCGCTACCTCGTGATGGAGCTCGTCCGCGGTCGCGAGCTGTCCACGATGCTCGCGAACGTGGTGCGCCGGGGGATCCCGCTCGAGCTCGATCGCGTGGTCGCGCTCGCGAGCGACATCGCGGGTGCGCTGCGTGACGCCCACGGCAAGAACGTGGTGCACCGGGATCTCAAGCCCAGCAACGTGATGATCGTGCGCGAGCCCGATGGCCGCGAGACCGCGAAGCTGGTCGACTTCGGGGTCTCGGGCGATCGCGACGACCGTGCGGGCACCGGCGATCTGACGATGACGGGCTCGGTGATCGGGACGCCCGAGTACATGGCGCCGGAGCAGGCGGTGGGGCTGCCGGCCGCGCCGAGCATGGATCTGTTCGCGCTCGGCGTGCTGCTGTTCGAGATGACGACGGGCGCGCTGCCCCCACGTGCGGCGCTGCGTGCCGGCACCGTTCCGCCGATGTCGACGCTGCGACCAGGTGTGCCGGCCGAGCTCGATGCGCTCGTCCGCGATCTGCTCGCGCTCGATCCGAAACGACGGCCCGAGGACGCGATCGCCGTGCTGACCCGTCTCGACGGTGTGCGCACCCGCGTGCGCGCGACGAGTGGGCCGAACGCGTGGGCCGAAGGCCGCCCCGTGCGAGCCGCGGGCGCGATCGAGTCGGGCGGCGATGACGAGGCCACCACGGTGGCCGAGGTGGTGCCGTTGCGGCCCGCTGCAGCGTCGCCGACGCCCGTGGTCGCGCCGGCCCGTGCCGCGAAGCGCCGCGGGCCCGCGCCTGCCCAGGTGGCGGCCATCGCCGGTGCGTTCGTGCTGCTCGTCGCCGGCACCGCCGCGCTCGTGTTCCTGCTCCGCGCTCGCGTCGAGCCCCCGAGCGACGCGGCGGAGCATGCACCCGCGGTCGCGGCATCGGCGAGCGAGCTCGCCCCGAGCCTCGACGAGGACGTCGATGCGAGCACGAGCACCGCGCACGTCGAGGCCGAGCCGGTCGCAGCTGCGGCGCCGCGCGTGCCCGAGCCGACTGCTGCGCTGCGGGAGCCCGAGCGAAGCACGAGCGAGTCGGTCGCCACGTCGCCGAGCCGCTCGGGCGGAACACCACGAAAGCCCGCCGCGCGCACGAGCAAGCCGACTGCCGCGGCGACGCCGGTGGCCCCGGATCGCGAATGCGACGACGAGCGCGCGCAGGCCGAGCACGCCTCCGCGGCGCTGCGCTGGAACGCGGTGCTCGAGCACACCCGCACGTCCGCATGCTGGCCCGACGCCCGTGCACGGCTGCGGCTGCGCATCGAGGCGCTGGCCGAGCTCGGTCGCTTCGAGGGCTGCGTACGCGAGGGCGGTTCCTCGTCCGACACGGCCATCCAGCGGATCGTCGAGCTGTGCACGAAACGGATCGACGACGGCTGAGTCGTCCACGAGGAGAACACCATGCGCACGACTACAATCACGATCGCGATGGCACTGCTGGCGACGCTGGGCACCGGCGGCGCAGCGTGGGCCGGGCCCGCCGCGCAGAAGTCCGATGGTTCGACGCCGGGCGAGTCGAGCGATCGCTCCGCGGTCGAGCCGACGGACGCCCCGAGCATGCTCGACGTACACGTCGCCCGATCGATCACGCGCTCCGATGCGCTCGCGGCCAAGATCCGCGAAGATGTCGTTCGCGTGCTGCGAGCCCATCGCATCGAGCTCGACGCACAGACGAAGACGCGGCTGTCGATCGGCGTCGGCGGCGAGAGCTATGCCTATCGCGTGAGTCTCGGCGTACTGCGCGACGGCACGGCAGCGGACGTACCGGCGCCGCTGTCGTGCGAGTGCACGAACGAAGAGCTGCTCGTGCGGATCACCCAGAGCGTCGTCGATCTGGTGCCGACCTTGCGGGGCGACGTGGCCGCCGAGCCCGCCCCGACGGTGCCCCCGCGCACCGCCACGACGCCAGTCGCGGGTCCCCGGGCCGATCGGCCAGCCGAGCGCGCGCCGCTGCGTGGGCTCGGCAGGGGCGGCGTGGCCTTGCTCGCGGTCGGCGGAGTGCTCGCGTTCACGGGGGTCGGGCTCGTCGCGGCGCCGAAGCCCGATCGCTTCGATGTCGCCGACGTCGAGCGCCCGAGCGAGCCGAAGTCGTCGCGCCCCGCCGGTTACGCGATGCTCGCCACGGGCGGAGCAGCTATCGTCGTCGGCGCGGTGCTCCTGGGCGTCGATCGGCGTCGTGCTACCCGGCGACGTTTGTCCTTTTCACCGATCATCGGCCCGCGCCTGACCGGATTCTCGCTCGCGACCCGCTTCTGACGTAGGAGAAAAACGCCATGTCCACCCGAACGCTCCACCTCTCTGTCGCCGGCCTCGTGTCTGGCTTCGCGCTCAGTGCCGCGTGCAACCTGCACGTGAAGAACGAGGGGCACTGCTACTACCACGAGGGCAACGCGACCTGCGAGGAACGTTGGGCCGACGAAGGGCTCGTCTTCTGCGGGACGAAGTGCCTCGCGCGCGACGGCAATCCTGCAAGCCCGCACCGCGACGGCTGCGTGTCGGCCGCGCCGGAGGAGGGCTGCTACTCGCCGTGTGGCGGCGAGAAGGATGTGTCGGAGGACATGTCGTGCCTCGGTGAGGCGGACACGGGCACGAGCGGCCCGACGAGCGCGACGGAGCCGACGGGCACGAGCGTGACGATGACGGATGCGACGACGGTGGAGACGAGCGAGTCGGTGACGCTGACGACGACGATGACGTCGGACACGGAGCCGACGACCTCGGGCCCGACGGGCTGCGTGGAGTCGAGCGAGTGCAGCGACCCGGAGCTGCCGCTGTGCATCGACGAGGTGTGCTCGCCGTGCCAGGACGCGAAGGTCCCGGACGCCGCGTGCGCGGCGAAGGACGCGGAGCTCGGTGTTTGCGGGGAGAGCGGCGCGTGCGTGGAGTGCTCGGGGAGCAACAGCGACGCGTGTGACGGCACGACGCCGGTCTGCGACGAGGAGACGAGCGCATGCGTGGGGTGTGGGGCGCACGAGCAGTGCGGAATGTTCGCGTGCGCGTTCGAGACGGGTGAGTGCTTGGACGCGTG
>CAZFKC010000022.1:3603-103496 GCA_964519175.1 uncultured Nannocystaceae bacterium | reverse complement strand
GACCCTACGTCGGCGGCACGAGCTCGATGCCGCGGCTGCTGCAGGCCTGATCGAGCGCCGACTGCCAGCGCTCGGACAGCTTCGCGCGGGCGCGCAGCGCAGTCGCCCGGTCGCCCACGCGGCACGACGCGACGCCGAGCACCTTCCAGCCCTCCTGCGTCGGATGCAGCGCGAGGGCCTTGCGCGCGAGCTCCTGGGCGCGCTTCGGATCGTTGTACCAAGTCGACTGCGCCTCGGCGACGAGCTTGGCCGCATCCTTCTTGCGTTGCGCGTCGGCCTCGCGCTTCTCCGCGCGCGAGGGGCTCGGTCGCGACGCGGGCGGCTCGGGCTCGGTGTCGACGCTCGCGACGGGCGGCGCGCTCGGTTCCTCGACGACGGCTGCGACGTCGATCGTCGGTGCGGGCACGGGCACCGGCGTCGCGGCGAACGCCTGCGGCGTGGGGGACGGCTCCGCGGCGACCGTGGCCTCGATCGCCGCTGGCGTCGCCACGAGCCCCGCAGCTGCTGGCGCGCGCTCGCTCGGCAGCGAGCGCTCGCTGCTCGGCCAGCCGGCGATCACGACGACCGCGATCGCTGCCGCCGCGCCGAGCACGAGGACGCCGCCACGTCGCGGCCTCGGCAACGGCTCGTCGACGGCGGCGCGCACCGGCTCGACCCGAGCGCCCGACTCCGGCGGGCGGGTCGGCGGCTCGCGCACGGCCGCAACGTCGCCGCCTTCGGTGGCCGCACCGACGGTTCCGGCGATGCGCGACGGCTCGGTGACGGGCTCGGCCCGCTCGGACGACGGCGTCACGCCCTCGTCGATGCGCTGCCGCGGCGTGGTGACGAACGAGTCGGGCTCCCGTGGCCGCGACCACGCGGGCAGAGGCGGCGCCGACACGCGGTAGTGCTGCGCCCACGGATACGGCTTCGGCCCGAACAGGTGCTCGAGATAGCGACCGAGCGCACCGGGCAGCGCGTGCAGACGGTGCTCGCGCGTGACGAGCTCGAGATCCTCCTGCAGCGCGAATGCGCTCTCGTAGCGATCGTCGGGCTTCTTCGCGAGCGCACGCATCACCACGCGCTCGAGCGCAGGCGGTAGGCCGGCCCGCAGTCGCGACGGCGGCACGGGCTCTTCGTTGACGATCTTCGCCAGCACCGCGAGCGGCTCGGGCGCGACGAAGGGCCGCTGCATGGTGAGCATCTCGTAGAGCACGATGCCGAGCGAGAACACGTCGCTGCGGCGGTCGACGTTCTCCGCGCGACACTGCTCGGGCGCCATGTACGAGGCCTTGCCCTTCACGACCCCGACCTCGGTGACGTGCTTCGCCGAGGCCGCCTTCGCGATGCCGAAGTCGATCAGCTTCACGCCGCTCTGGTAGGTGACGATGATGTTCGAGGGCGAGACGTCGCGGTGCACGATGTCGAGGGGCTCGCCGGAGTACGCGCGCTGCTCGTGCGCGTGGTGGAGCCCCGCTGCACAGCCGATGCCGATCTGCAGCGCGAGCTCGACCGGCAGCAGCTGGCCCTCCTGCTTCGTACCCGCGAGCAGGCGCTTCACGTTCTCGCCGTGCAGGTACTCCATCGTGAAGAACACGTCGTCGCCGTCGCGGCCGATGTCGTGCGTGGTGACGATGTTGGGGTGCTCGAGCTGCGCCGCGACGCGGGCCTCGTCCTCGAACATGCGCACGAAGTCGTGGTCCTGCGCACGTGCGGCGAGGATGCGCTTCAGCACCACGACCTTCTCGAAGTCGCCGATGCCGACGGCGCGCGCGAGGTAGAGCTCCGCCATGCCGCCGACGCCGAGCCGGCCCATCAGCTCGTAGCGGGTCGACAGCGCGAGCTCGGGGTGGATGGCGCCGACCGGTGTCGCCGAGATCTCGCCCACACGGGCAGCGCGTCGCTGCGGATCTCGACGAGGCTGCTCCTCCGCACCCAACGCTGCCAGTTTACCCAAGGGGCCGCGGAACCGTGCATGGAGCCTGGTCGCGCCGCCCGGAGCGCGCGAAGATGGCGGACAGATGGGGATCGGGATCCGAGCTGCACGCCTCGTCCTGGCGATCGCGACGGCGACGGCGACGGCCGCGACCTCCGGGCCGGTCAGCGCGGCCCCGGCTCCCGCCGCCGCGGGCGAGCCGCCGTGCACGATGTTCGCGCTCGAGGGCGACGCGCCGCGCGAGGCCGAGGAGCTCTCGACGGCGATCGTGCGCGCGCTCGATCGTCGCAGCCTCGACGACGGGCGACGCGTGTCGCTCGACGAGCTCCGGCTCGCGATGGGATGCGAAGGCGACGCGCCCGAGTGCCTCGCGAAGGGCGGCAAGTCGCTGGGCAGCCAGCGCATCCTCTACGGGACGATCGACAGGCGCGGCACGGGCTTCTCGGTGAGCCTCGCGGTGCTCGACGTCGCGTCGGCGAGCGTCATCCGCTCGAGCACCACGCCGCTCGGCACGGCCGAGCTCGCGGAAGCGAACGTCGAGGCGACGGCGAACGATCTCGTCGCAGCGCTGTTCCCCGGGGCCCACGAGCTCGTCGCCGAGCCGATTCCGCGCGGTGCTCCGCCCGAGCTCGCGCCGACGGGCCCCGCGCGCGCCGACGCACCCGCGCCGCGCGACGCGCTCGTGTGGGGCCTGCATCGGCCGATGCCGACGTGGAAAATTGCGGCAGTCGGCACGAGCGCCGGCATCACCGTGGTGTTCCTCGCCGCCGCGATCGGCACCACCGTCGCGCTGCACACCACGCTACGCAACAAGTTGCTCGACGAGGTCGACGCGAGCCACGAGGACGACAACCCGAACAACGACATCGACCGGAGCGAGGGCGATCTCTGCGGGGCCGCGCGCGCGACCCCGCCGAACGAGCCGAGCGCGAACAAGGTGACCAACGCCAAGGTCACCCAGGTCTGCAACACGGCCGACGGCGTCCGCCGATCCGCGCTCGGGCTGTGGATCGCGAGCGGCGTCGGGCTGCTCGCGACCGCCGCGTTCACGACGCTGCTGTTCGTGCGACGGGGCCCGCCGTCGCCGCAGACGGCCCGCCGGCTGCGGCTCGAGCTCGATGCGGGCCGGGGCCGGCTCGGGCTCGGGCTGCGCGGGCGGTTCTAGCGCCGGAGGTACGACCCAAAAAAAGTGCGTTCCCCGTGATCATTCGGGGCGCTCGCCGTTCCACCCTCGGGGTCGCCCGCCCGCCCGCCTCCGCACCCATGCACGACGATCTCTCGATCGACGCCGACTCGCCGTTTCCCGGCGGGCTCGAGGTCGACCTCACCGATCCCGAGGTCGCGCGCGCTCGTGCAGCCATCGCGTCGCGCCTGCTCGGCACGCCGAAGACGCCGTCGGCGATCGGCCGCTACATGATCATCGAGCGGCTCGGCGCGGGCGGCATGGGCATCGTCTACACCGCCTACGATCCGGAGCTGGATCGCAAGGTCGCGCTCAAGCTGCTGTTCGGTCCGCAGTCGAACGAGATCGAGCGCCAACGGCTGGTGCGCGAAGCCAAGGCGATGGCGAAGCTCTCGCACCCGAACGTGGTGCACGTCTACGACGCGGGCGAGCACGAAGGGCGCGTGTTCGTGGCGATGGAGCTCGTGCGCGGCCAGACGCTGCGCGCGTGGACGCGCTCGTCGCCTCGGACGGTGCGCGAAGTGGTGGCGATGTGCGTGCAGGCGGGGCGTGGGCTCGCCGCAGCGCACGCCGCCGGGATCATCCACCGCGACTTCAAGCCCGACAACGTGATCATCGGCGAGGACGGGCGCGCGCGCGTGCTCGACTTCGGGCTCGCGCGTCGCGTCGCGGAGGACGAGGACACCTGGCCGCACGGGCCCGTGGCATCCCCGCTGCTGCGGGCCTCGGTGACGCGCACGGGTGCGGTGGTCGGCACGCCCGGCTACGTCGCACCCGAGCAGCTGCGTGGCGGTGCACCCGACGTGCTGAGCGATCAGTTCTCGTTCTGCGTGACGGTGTGGGAGGCACTGAGCGGCGCGCTGCCCTACCCCCGCGAGCTGCACACCTCGCCCGACGCAGACTGGCGGATCGCCGCGCCGCCCCGCGGCACGATGCCGCGCTGGGTCGAGCGCGTGCTCCGTCGGGGGCTCGGCGAGCGCGATCGCTATCCGCGGCTCGACGAGCTGCTCCGGGAGCTGCGCCGCGATCCCACGCGGCAACGCCTGCGCATCGCGGGTGCCGTCGCAGTGCTCGCGAGCGTCGGCGGTGCGTTCGCGATCGGACTGCGCGCGCGCGACGGAGCGGCGGCGGCGGAGCCGTGCAGCGGTGGTGAACAGGTGCTCGCGACCGCATGGACGGATGCCGATCGCGACGCGGCCGTGGCGGCGGTCGCTGCCCTCGGCACGCCCTACGCCGACGTGCTCGCACCTCGTCTGCAGACGCAGCTGGCCGAGCATGCGTCGGCGTGGATCGAGCAGCATCGCGAGGTCTGTCTCGCGCACCAGCGTGGCGAGCAATCGGCCGAGCTGCTCGATCTGCGGATGACCTGCCTGCAGCGGAGCAAGCGCGCGCTCGTCACGCTGGGCGGATTGATGCGCGAGGCGACCGCTGCGGATCTGACCGGCATCGCGTCGGCAGCGAGCTCGCTGCCCGCCCCGAGGCTGTGCGAGGACGTCGAGGCGCTCGCCGCCGGGATGACACCGCCGCCGCCCGAAGCCCGACCGATCGCGGAGCGACTCGCGGAGGTGCAGACGTTGGTCCTCGCGGGGCACGATGGCGATGCGAGCGCACTCGTCGACGCCGTGGTCGTCGACGCGCGCGCGGTCGGTCATGGGCCACTGCTCGCCGAGGCACTCTCGACGCAGGGCACGATCCTGATCGCTCTGGTCGGACGAGCCGACGCCGTCCCACCGCTGCGCGAGGCGGTCGACGTCGCGATGCGCAGCGGCGCGGACGAGCTCGCAGTGCAGGCGTGGGCGCGGCAGGCGTGGGCGGTCGCGTCGGATGCCACCAGCACACCCGAGCAGTTCCCGCCCGGCCGCGAGCTCATCGTCGCGCTGGCGGAGCGCAGACCCAAGAGCGCCACCACGGCGGGGCTGTACCTGGACCTCGGCGCCGTCGAGCTCGCAGCGAACAATCGCGAAGGCGTGCGCGAGATGTACACGCGCGTGATCGCGATCGCGTCCGGGCTCGCGGATCCACGGGTCGCACGCATCCACGCGCAGGCCCTGACCGGGCTGGCCGAGCTCGAGCCCGAACCTGCGGTCCGCCTGCGGATGTGCGAGCAGGCGATCGCGCTCATGACCGAGGCCGCCGGCGCCGAGCACGATCGCACGCTGTGGATACGGCGGACGTGCGCGCTGCACTTCCCCGAGGCTGCCGACGCACTCGAGGCGCTGGTCTCGGCGTGCGACGACGCGCGCAGGTTCCACGGCCAGGAACGCGAGGATCCCGACACGTGCTGGAAGCTGCCGGCACTCCTGGCCGAGCTCGTCGGTGACGACGCACGCAGCCTCGCTGCGACGCGCGAGTGGGCCCGACTCGCGTTCGTCCGCAACCGTCCACTCGCGTCGGGCTACCTCGCGCTGCGCGAGGGCCAGGCCGCGACTGCCGAAGGCATCCTCGCGCAGCTCGTCGCGAAGCTCGAGTCACGGTCTGCGCGGCCGTGGTGGGTCGAGGCCGAGCTCGGTGAAGCCGAGGTCGCGCTGGGGCGCGCGCAGCGGGAGCTGGGGCGGCCCGAGGCCGCGGAGACGATCGCGCGTGGGGTGCGGCGGCAAGAGGGTGGAGGAACACCGCTGTCGCAGAAGCGAGGCTGGATGCTCCGCCACGCGAAGGCCGTGCAATCCGACGCGCTGGGCGGCCGATCACGCGCGCCGTAGCCGCGCTCAGAAATCGTCGGCGGGCCGTGATCATCCGTCCGGGTCGTCGTTCAACCCGAGGAGGGCCGCGCGGCGTGGCTCCCAGCGGCGGATGGAAGACGACTTCTCGATCGACGCCGAGTCGCCGTTTCCCGGCGCCTTCGCGGTGGACCCCGCAGACCCCGAGGTCGCGCGCGCGCAGGCGGCGATCGCAGCGCGGCTGCTCGGCAAGGCCAAGTCGCCGTCGGTCATCGGCCGCTACCTCGTCGTCGAGCGGCTCGGCGCGGGCGGCATGGGGATCGTGTACGCGGCCTACGATCCCGAGCTCGACCGCAAGATCGCGCTCAAGCTGCTGTTCAGCCGCGAGGCGAGCGACGCCGAGCGTCACCGGCTCGTGCGCGAAGCGAAGGCGCTCGCCAAGCTCAGTCACCCGAACGTCGTGCACGTGTACGACGCGGGCGAGCACGAGGGTCGTGTCTTCGTCGCGATGGAGCTCGTGCGTGGCGAGACGCTACGCGCGTGGGTACGCTCGAAGAAGCGAACGCTGCGCCAGGTGCTCGCGGTGTGTCTCGAGGCCGGACGCGGGCTCGCAGCGGCCCACGCCGCCGGCATCGTCCATCGCGACTTCAAGCCGGACAACGTGCTCGTCGGCGAAGATGGTCGTGCCCGCGTGCTCGACTTCGGGCTCGCGCGTCGCGTCGCCGACGACGACGAGACCGGGCCCATCACGCCGCGCCGGGCCTGGGATCCGCGCGGCTCCGTGACCCGCACGGGTGCCGTGCTCGGCACGCCGGGCTACATTGCGCCCGAGCAGCTGCTCGGCGAGCCGGCCGACGTGCTCGGCGATCAGTTCTCGTTCTGCGCGACGGTCTGGGAGGCGATCACGGGCACGCTCCCCTACCCGCCCGAGCTGCAGGCGGCGCCCGAGCTGCCCTGGAAGATCGAGGCCCCGCCGCGGGGCAGCATGCCCCGCTGGGTCGAGCGCGTGCTGCGACGCGGGCTCGGCGAGAGCGGTCGCTACCCGCGTCTCGACGAGCTGCTGCGGGAGCTGGCCCGAGATCCCGCGCAGCTGCGGCTGCGCATCGTCGGTGCCCTGGTGATGGTCGCGAGCGTGGGCGCCGCGTTCGCGATCGGCACCTCGTCACGCGGCAGCGCGCTCGTCGACGAGGTGTGCACGGGCGGCGAGCGAGCGCTGCTCGAGGCGTGGCCGCTCGCCGACCGCGAGGCCGCCGCCGCAGCGGTCGCGTCCATCGGTACCGAGTATGCGACCCTGCTCTCGCCACTTTTGCAGTCGAGGATCGACGCGCACGTCGGTGCGTGGACGACCCAGCACCGCGAGGCCTGCCTCGCGCACCGACGCGGCGAGCAGTCCGCCGACTTGCTCGATCGTCGGATGACCTGTCTGCAGCGCAGCAAGCGTGCGCTCGCGACGGTCGGCCGGCTGATGCGCGAGGCGACCGAGGCCGATCTGGCGGGGATCATGCTGGCGGCCGGGTCCCTGCCGGACCCGCAGCTCTGCGGCGACCTCGAGGGGCTCGAGCCCGCGATCGCACCGCCGCCGCCGGAGGCCCGACCGATCGCCGAGCGACTCGCCGAGGTGCAGACGCTCGCGCAGGCCGGGCACGGCAAGGAGGCGAACGCGCTCGTCGAGGCCGTCGTGGCCGACGCACGCGTGGTCGGCCATGGACCGCTGCTCGCCGAAGCACTGGCGACGCAGGGCAAGATCATGATCGATGTCGTGGGGCGTGGCGAAGCGGTCGCGCCGCTGCGCGAGGCGGTCGAGGTCGCGATGCGTAGCGGCGCGGACGAGATCGTGGTCGACGCGTGGGGCCAGCAGGCCTGGGCCGTCGCGACGGGCGCTTCCACAGGACACTCGCAGTTCCCGGCAGGGCGCGAGCTCGTCGTCGGGATGGCCGAGCGCCGACCGAAGAGCATGACGACGCTCGGGCTCTACCAGAACCTCGCAGGTGTGGAGCTCGCGGCGCACAACCGCGAGGGTGCGCGCGTGATGTACGAACGCGTCGTCGCCCTCGCGTCGGAGATCCCGAACGGCCGCGCGACACGGACGCATGCGCAAGCGTTGGCCGGGCTCGCGGAGTTCGAGCCCGACCCGGTGATCCGCGTCCGAATGGGCGAAGAGGCGGTCGCACTCATGACCGAGATCGCGGGCGCCGAGCATCCCCGCACGTTGTGGGTTCGGCGGATCTGCGCGATGCACCGGCCCGAGGCGAAAGACGTGCTCGCGGCCATCGTCTCGGCGTGCGACGACTCGAACCGACTCCATGGCGAGGCCCGAGATGACGCCGATACCTGCTGGAAGCTGCGGGCCGTCATGGCCGAGCTCGTCGGCGACCGCGAGCAGAGCCTCGCCGCCACGCGCACGTGGGCCCGAGTCGCGCGCAAGAGCGCCGGCCCGCAGGCGTCGGCCTACCTCGCCCTGCGCGAAGGGGATGCACGGACGGCCGAGGCCAGCTTCACGCAGATCATCGCCGGGCTCGAGGCCCAGCAGCCGCGACCGTGGTGGACGGAGGCGGATCTCGCAGAGGCCGAGGTCGCGCTGGGGCGGGCCCAGCGGGCGCTCGGACGGCCGGAGGCGGCGGCGACGATCGAGCGCGGGATCCGTCGCCTGGAAGGCGACGGGAGGAGACTTTCGCCGCGCGGCGCATGGTTGCTGCGCCACGCATACGCGGTACAAGCGGGGAAGATCGGTGACCCATGACGAACGATCTCGACCTACTCGCAGCCTGGCGCGCCGGCGACATCGAGGCCGGCTCCGAGCTGTTCGCGCGGCACTTCGCGCACGTGTACGGCTTCTTCCGCAGCAAGCTCGAGCACGCCGCCGAGGACCTGACGCAGGAGACCTTCATGCGCTGCGTCGAGGCGCGCGACGACTTCCGTGGGGCGGCGACGTTCCGCACGTACCTGTTCGCGATCGCCCGCAACGCGCTCTACTCGTACGTCGCGCGCAAGGCGAATCGCGGCACCGACCCGGACTTCGCGTTCACCTCGCTCGAGGACCTCGACGACTCGCCGTCCGCCGTGCTCGCGGGCCACGACGATCACAAGCTGCTGATCCACTCGCTGCGGCGTCTGCCGCTCGAGCTGCAGGTCACGCTCGAGCTCTACTACGTGCAAGGGCTGCGCGGCGCCGAGCTGGTCGGGGTGCTGGGTCTGCCGCCCGGCACGGTCCGCAGTCGGATCCGGCGCGCGCTCGAGCAGCTGCGCGCGAACATGGCCGAGCTGTCGAACGGCGAGCATCCGATCCGCACGACGCTCACGGATCTGCGCAAGTGGGCCGCCGCGGTGCGCGGTGAGCCGGCGCGCTCGTCGGCGTGAGCGGTCGCGCTCACGGCGAGATGTCGAGCATGAACGCACCGTCCTCGCCCGGCTCCGCGAGACCGGGCACGCCGAGCTCTCCGACGAAGTAGCCGGCGGCGAGCGTACCCTTCATGCCGTTCGCGGCCATGGCGATCGGCAACGCATAGAAGTCGCCCGCGTCCACCTCGAAGCGCCAGAGTCCGTTGCCGTCGGGGTCGTACTTCACGAAGCCGTACTGGGTCGGACCGAACTCGTAGGCCACCACCGTCTGCCCGGCCGGATCGACGGCGGCCTCGGTGATCGAGCCACCGTCGCCGATCGCCACGACCTGCGCCCAACGCAGCTCGCCCTCGTTGGTGAGCCGGGCGACCCATGCACCCTCTTCGAGGAGGTCTGCGAAGCCGACGTTGCTGCGACCGTCGATGATGACGTCGTCGCAATGCGTGCTCACGACATCGCTGATCCTGCTCCAGCTGAACATGTCGTTGCGGAGCACCTCGCCGTCGTCGGACAGCCACACCACGTGGCTGCTCTCGTAGGAATCGGGCACTTCGTAGACGACGCCGTCGATCTCGATGCCGCCCGCAGCAGCCAGCCCCACCGCGAACCCGCCCGCGGTACGAGCGGCTCCGCCCGCATCGATCTCGAAGGACGTCGACGGAGCCTTCTGGGCCAGCATCGACCACACGAGCGCGCCGTCGGCATCGAAGCGCAGGTAGAGCACGCCGCCCAGGCTGTCGACGACGAGCCCGTCGTCGCCGGCGTCGAGGATCCACGTGCCCTCTTCGTGCTGGAACACAGCGAGCACACCACCGTCGTCCGTAGCGACGACGTCGGTCACCTCGCCGCGAGGTTCGCCGCTCGCCGCGACCACCGTGCGCACCCAGAGGACCTCGCCGGTCTCGCCGTCGTGCCGCACGAGCAAGCCGTTCAAGTAGCCGGTCGCGACGCTGGCGTACGACACCTCGCCGATCACCACGTCCGTGCCGAAGAAGCCGCCGGCCACCACGTCGCCATCGGTGGTCCGCGCGGCTTCTCTGGCGCCTTGTCCATTCGGGCCGAGGTACGGCACCAGCCAGCGCGGCTCGCCGTTCGGATCGAGCACCGTCGTGAACTCCTCGAACCCCTTGGCCTCCACCTGCTCGAACACCTGCGAGCCGAACGCGATCGAGGTCTCGTAGTAGCCGCTGATGATCTGCCCGCCGTCCTCCTCGACGACGAGCTCCCAGAACGCAGCGTCTTCCCACACCTTCACGCCGCGCGGGTCGCCCTGCTGCGGGCCCATGATCTCCGGCGTCTCGGCGCAGGGCTCGGCCCAGTCGATGGGCTCACCGGTCGAGCTCTCCGAGCCGCTGTCGTCGGTCGGTCCGGTGGTGGTCGAGGTCGCCTCGGTCGTGCCGGTCGTCGTGGTCGCGCCGGTCGTCGTCGTGATCACCGGCGGCGGTCCGCTGCCCTCGCTCTCCGACGAGCTCGAGCTGCCGTCCGCGACGTCGCTCGCATCATCGCCGCCGCAAGCGCAGAGCGTCAGCGCGGCACAAGAGAGCGCGCGAGACAGCCGCGCGCGCCTGGAAGATGTGTTCGGCTTCATGTGGTCGGCCCATCCGGGCTGACCTGCGAGCCGACACTTTGATCACGCGCCCGGACGAATCCGGGCGGCGTCGCTACTCGCCCAGCGCCGCGGCCGGGAAGGCGCCCGTGTCCTCGACGTCCTCGTCCTCGTGCACCGGCTCGGCGACCACGCGGCCGTCCTCGCGCTCCGGGGCGCGCATGCGCTGCACGTGCGGGGCGAACTCGATGATCCGCATCCACGCGAACACGCGCATCACCAGGTAGGTCGGGTCGAGCTCGAACCAGCGGAACGCGAAGCTCGGCGACATCGGGAACTTGTGGTGGTTGTTCTGGTACAGCTCGCCGACGCACACGACGTCCATCAGCAGGCTGTTGCGCGAGCGGTCGCTGGTCGCGAAGTTGCGATAGCCGTAGCGGTGGCCGCACCAGTTGACGATCGCGCCGTGCACGGGGCCCATCACGAAGTGGACCGGGAGCAGCAGGTACATCCACCACGCCGTCGCGAACTGGACGTAGAAGAGCGTGTAGAGGCCCATGAACGCGAAGCGGCTCCACCAGCTCTGCCCCACGCGATCGATCGCCGGCCACGAAGGCAGGCCGCCGAGGAAGCGGGCCTCGGGGATGCCGCCGTCGTGCGCGTACTCGTCGTAGCGGTGCTTGGTCGCCCACATCATCGCCATCACGTTGGGATGGTGGTGGGGCGAGTGCGGGTCGCGGGCGGTGTCGCTCCACGCGTGGTGCTGGCGGTGCAGGATCGCGTAGCCACGCGGATCCAGGAACGACGACCCCTGGCAGAAGTACGCCGCGAGGTAGAAGAACCGCTCCCAGCCCTTGCCCATCGTGAACATGCGATGGGCACCGTAGCGATGGTGGAAGAAGCTCTGGAAGAAGACCGAGAGGAACCAGTGGGAAGCGAAGAAGGCCGCTACCGCCATCTGGGGAGCGTAACGCCGGGCCGGGCCGCCGACATGTCCTGGTTACGGCCCCGATTGTCTTGGTTCTGTCGCCGCCCCTGGGGCGAGCGGGTCCGAGCCACGGGCCCTGCCGGGTGCGCAGCCGCGATCACGCGTCGGTGACGCGCGCGGCGACCAGGCGCGCGACGATCTCGCGCAGCGCCGTGGAGGAGAACGGCTTCGACAGGCGCGGGTTCGGCACGCCGTCGAGGAACGCCTGCACGCGCGGCGTGAACGACCCTCCGGAGAGGAACACGAACCGATCGGCCAGCGTCGGGTCGCGCATGCGCGCCTCCTCGAACACCGCCATCCCGCTGATCCCCGGCATCATGAGATCGCAGAGCACGGCGTCGTAGTCGGGGTCGCCGGCGAGCTCCGCGACGGCGTGCGCGGGATCGGTGATCACCGTGACTTCGTGGTCGTGCTCCAGGGTCCGGCGCAGTGCGGCGGCGAGCAGCGGCTCGTCGTCGATGACGAGCACGCGGCCCCGACCCGGCGCGCGGACGGGTCGATTCGCCGCCGGCGGGATCGTCGGGACGAAGGCGGTGCTCGCCGCCGGGAGCACGACCCGCACGGTGGTGCCGAGGCCGACCTCGCTGTCGAGCTCGATGCGTCCGCCGAGCGACTGCACGATGCCGTGGCAGACCGCGAGGCCGAGCCCCGTGCCCTGCCCCACCGGCTTCGTGGTGAAGAACGGCTCGAACACGCGCCGCTGCACGTGCGGCGGGATGCCGGTGCCCGTGTCGGAGACGCTGACCACGGTGTTGCCGAACTCGTCGGCGGAGGTCGACACGACGATCTCGTTGCCGCCGGGGCGCCCGTCGATCAACGCCTGCCCCGCGTTGACCAGCAGATTGACGAACACCTGCCCGAGCCGCACGCCGCTACCGAGCACACGCGGGCACGCCAAGAGCCGCGTCGTCACGCGTGCGCGACTGACCAGGTGATGGTTCACGATGCGCAGCGCCCAGCCCAGCACGTCGCGCACGTCGACCGCCGTGATCGCGTCCTCCTGCGGCTGCGAGAACGTGCGTAGATCCGCCACGATGCGGGCGACGCGCTGCAGACCGCCGCGCATGCCTTCGATCACGTCGAGCAGCTCGTGCAACGTCGCGCCGTTGCGCTCGGCGGCCAGGTCACCGCGCGCGAACGCGGCCGCGGCCGAGCGCAGCCGCTCGCCCACGTAGTCGGTGTCGGCCACGATCGCGGCGAGCGGGTTGTTGATCTCGTGGGCGACGCCCGCCGCGAGCGTGCCCAGCGAGGCCAGGCGATCGGTCATCGCGAGCTTGCCCTGCACGCGGCGCTCCTGCGTCACGTCGCGGAACACCAGCACTGCGCCGAGCAGCTGGTCGCGCTCGTCGACGATCGGCGCGGCCGAGTCCGCGATCGCACGGTCGCCATCGGGCCCGGAGATCACGGTGCCCGCGGGTAGCTCCACCGCACGGCGCTCGCCGAGCACGCGACGCAGCGGATCCTCGATCGGCTCTCGGGTGTGCTCGTCGATCGCGCGGAACACCTCCATGAGCGGACGCCCGGTCGCCTCGAGCTCGGCCACGCCGATCAGCTCGGCCGCGCCCTGGTTGATGAAGGTCACCAGCCCCTTCGCGTCGGTGGCGATGACGGCGTCGCTGATCGCCCGCAGCGTCGTCGCGAACCAGCGCTCGCGCTCGCGCATGCGCTGGTCGGCAAGGCGCTTGAAGAGCCCGATCTCGATCGCGGTGCGCAGCTCGACCTCTTTCACCGGCTTGAGCAGATAGCCGTACGGTGCGGTCTCGCGCGCGCGCGACACCGTGGCGGTGTCGGCGTACGCGGTGAGGAAGACGACCGGGACATCGAGGGTCTCGCGCAGGATCGCGGCGGTCTCGATGCCGTCGCGCGCGCCCTTGATGCGGATGTCCATCAGCACCAGATCGGGGCGCAGCTCGTTCGCCAGCCGGACCGCATCGTCGGAGCTCGTCGCCGTCGCGGGTACGCGATAACCGAGCCCACCGAGCGTCTGCTGCAGCTCCTTCGCGACGATGCGCTCGTCCTCGACCACCAGGATCGTCGCCGGCTCCACCGTCATCCGCGTTCCTACGCGGCGTCGATCCTACACGCGAAAACGCTCCACCGGCGGGTGGCCGATCGGCCGCGCTCACAGGATGCAGATCCGATAGTCCTCGGGGATGATGTCGATCGGATACATGAGGGCGAAGTTGAAGCACATCTCGTCCTCGGTCCGCTCGCCGAAGCCGACCGTGCCCCCGCCCGGATTGTCGTACGTGCACGTCGTCGTCAGCGAGTCGCCGGCGTGGATCTCGAACGGCGGTTCGTGCACGTAGCTGATCTGGTTGTCGAAGCTGAACTGCGGCACGTCGACGAGCGTGAGCTGCTCGCCGCCGCGGTCGACGACGGTGCTGAACGAGCGGCCGAGCTGGTGCATGTGCGGGAAGCTGGCGAGCGTGTACAGCGTCGTCGGCAGGAACGAGGTGATGTCGCTCGGGCAGTTGCCGACCGCGTTCACGTCGCTCGCCCCGGCGGGGATCGAGATGTCCGTGGTACCGAGCGTCAAGACACCGGCGGTGTGCTCGCGCGGCGTGTCCGTCGTGCAGAACGCGACGCCGCTCTGATCGAGCGCGTCCGCGTGGTGCGCCGCGTTGTGGTAGTGCACTTGCAGGATGAAGTAGTCGTCGGGGCCGCCGAGCTCGAGGCCCACGTCGTCGGGCATCACGAAGTTCTGTCCGCCCGGGGCCCAGCCCGACACGAACACGGCATCCGACGGCATGTGGCAGGGGCCCGCGGCCCCGTCGGCCTGCGGCGTGTTCGTGCGAAAGAGGATCCAGTGGTGCAGCACGCGCTCGTCGTCGGTGATGGGCGCCCACGCGGTGCCCTGCACCGTGCTCTCGAACGGCGACGCGAACGTGAAGCACATGTAGAGGTTGTCCGCGCCGGCCTCGGGCACGTGGAAGGCTTCGTCGCTGCCGTCCGCGTGTGCGACGATCGTGTGGCTGGGCTCGCACGGCAACGCGTCCGGTCCGACCGGATCGCCGCCGGTGTCCGTGTCCACGGGATCGCAGTCCGAGTCGGGATCGCCGGGCGTACCGTCGGCGATCCACGCGTGCAGCACGTCGCGATCCGCCGGCGCCATCTGCCCGGTCGGGGGCATGGGCGCGACGGTGTCCTCGATCCGCATGTCCGCGAGCGCGGCGACCGTGAGCGCGGGCTCGGTGACCGCAGGCACGAGCCAGCCGGAGTGCTCGACGAGCGTCATCGGTGCCCCGAACTTCGGCGGCTCGCTGTGGCACATCGCGCAGTTGCGCGCGATGACGTCGGCGACGTCGCACGGCAGGCCGTCGACGTCGGTGCCGGTCGGATCGCTGCCGGTCGTCGCGTCGGCCGACGTCGCGCTGTCGGTGCCGCCGGTGGTCTCGGCCGAGGTCGTCCCGGGGCCGGGGCCGCTCTCGTCGCAGGGCTGCAGGCACTCGGTCTCGCCCTCGCCACCGTCGGCCGCGGGGGAGCTGCCGCAGCCGAGCGCGATGACGATCGCCGCGATGGAGAACGAACGTTGCGAACGCATGCGCATGCGAGCACCCCCAGCGCCCATCATGCGCCCGCGGCGACGCGCGGGTAAAGCCGGCGGCGGCGCGCGCGTGCTCTACAGCACGGCGGCGATGCGCGCGTAGATCTCGTCGGGGTCGCCGACGCCGTCGATCGCGACGACGATGCCCTTTTGCTGGTAGCGCGCGATCACGGGGCGGGTCTCCGCCTCGAATTTCGCGAGTCGCTCGCGGCACTTCTCGGCGGTGTCGTCGCTGCGCTGGTAGAGCGCTTCGCCGTCGACGTCGCACACGCCCTCCACCTTCGGGGCGCTGTACTTCACGTGATAGACGTGACCCGATGGGCAGCTGCGTCGACCGGTGACGCGCTCCTCGATGAGCCCGAACGGGACCTGCAGATCGACGACCTTGTCGATCGTCACCGCGGCGTCGAGCGCCTCGGCCTGCGGCATCGTGCGCGGGAAGCCGTCGAGGATGAAGCCCTTCGCGGCCGCGGGCTCCTTCAGCGCCTCGAGCAGCAGGTCGATCACGAGCGCGTCGGGCACGAGGCCGCCGGCCTCCATGTAGCCCTTGGCCTTCTTGCCCAGCTCGCTGCCGGCCTTCACCGCTGCGCGCAGCAGATCGCCCGTGCTGATGTGTGCATAGCCGAGCTGCTCTTGCAGCCGCTTGGCCTGCGTGCCCTTACCGGAGCCCGGCGCTCCGATGAGGATGAGACCGACTCGCTCGCCCATGTTCCGTCAGGCTCCTTTCGGATCAACCTCGGCGGCCACGGATCCGAGGACCGCGTGGACCGGCGAAGCCTTCGTACGATCGCGTCACCAAGTGGCTCTCGATCTGCTGGGCGGTGTCGAGCGCGACGCCGACCACGATGAGCAACGACGTACCGCCGTAGTAGAACGGCACGTCGAACTTGGTCTGCAAGAGCTGCGGCAGGATGCACACCGCCGAGATGTACCAGGCGCCGACGAAGGTCAGCCGCCCGAGCACGAAGTCGATGTACTCGGCCGTGCGCTTGCCGGGCCGGATGCCCGGGATCGAGGCGTTCTGCTTCTTCAGGCTGTCGGCGACGTCCGTGGGGTTGAACTGGATCGCCGTGTAGAAGTAGCAGAAGAAGACGATGAGCCCGACGTAGAGCGTGATGTACAGCCAGCCGTCGTAGCGCAGCGCACCGGAGAAGCGCTGCAGCCACTCGTTCTGGGTCATCCCCGCGATCTGGTTGGGGAACATCAAGATGGAGGATGCGAAGATCGGCGGGATGACGCCGGCCGAGTTGATGCGCAGCGGCAGGTAGTTCGCGTTGCCGCCGAACATGCGCCGGCCGACCACCCGCTTCGCGTACTGCACCTGGATGCGTCGCTGCCCGCGCTCCATGACGATGATGAACCCGATGACCGCGATCGCCATCGCGAACAGGATCGCGAGGGTCATGGGCCCGAAGTTCTCGGGATCGTCCTGGGTCTTCTGGATGAGCTGGTAGAGCGCGATGGGCAGGTTCGCGATGATGCCGGCGAAGATGATGAGCGAGATGCCGTTGCCGATGCCGCGCTCGGTGATCTGCTCGCCGAGCCACATCAGGAAGATCGTGCCGCCGGTGAGCGTGAGCACCGTGAGGATCTCGAAGCCGAGCCCCGGATCGAGCACGAGCTGCTGGCCGGCGCTGTTCTGCGACTCGAGCCAGCTCGCCATGAAGTAGCCCTGCACGAACGCGAGACCGACCGTGCCGTAGCGGCTGTACTGGTTGATCTTGCGCCGGCCCGTCTCGCCTTCCTTGCTCAGCTGCTCGAGCCGAGGGATGACGACGGTCATCAGCTGCATGATGATGCTCGAGCTGATGTACGGCATGATGCCGAGCGCGAACACCGACAGCTGCTCGAGCGCGCCGCCCGAGAACATGTTGAAGTAGCTGAGGAAGCCGCCGTCGCCTTGGTTGACGATCTCGGACATGACCTTGCGGTCGACGCCGGGCACCGCGATGAAGACGCCCAGGCGATAGACCGCCAGCATCGCCAGCGTGAAGCCCAGCCGCTTGCGCAGCTCGGGCAGCTTGAAGATGTTGACGATGACGCTCATGGAGAAGGCGCTGGCTCGCCGCGGGGGACCGCGGCGGGCGGAGACCATACCTTAGGCGGCAGGGCGGCGCATCTGACGGGCCGACCCCGCCGCAGCACCGATCGAAGGGCCCGGCGCGGCCCGCGTGCGCGAGGTCTCGTGCCGGTTCCGGCGGCCGCGGCGTGCACACGGCGGTCGACCTGGTCGACACTGCCGGCGTGCCGGCGGCCGCGGGCGAGGCCCCACGACCGACGGGCCGCGAGCACCGCATGACCGAGCGCATCGTTCTCCCGGGCCTCGACGTCGCGGCCGTGCGGTTCTCGCTGGAGCTCTCGCTCGGCGCCGTGCTCACGGCCGCGGTCGGGTTCGAGCAGCATCGCCGCTCGCTGGTGCCGCGGGATCCCGCGCTGATCCGGCGCCGGTTGCTCGCCGATGCACTGCGGCTCACGCCGTCGATGGCACCCACGACGTACGCGCAGGCCGAGGACGCGCGGCGCGTGCTCGGCATCGCGGGCGAGCTGGAGATCCACCAGTCCGCCGGCCGCGAGAACGCGGGCCTCCACCTCGTGGAGTCCCCGATCCTGCTGGAGATCCAGGGCCGCCTGCTCGCGCTCGTCGATCACGACGCCGGCGTCGCGCTCTTCGGCCACGAGCTCGGGCACTACCTCGCGCACGGTCCGTGGACCGAGCACGGCGCGATCGGCTGGACCGCGATCCAGCTCGCGGAGTCGGGGTTGCTCGCGCCGGTCGAGGCCGACGCCGCGCGCCGGCTCGTGGTCGCGCGGGAGATCACCGCGGATCGCTTCGGCCTGCTCGCCGCGCAGTCGCTCGAGGCCGCGCTGCGGCTGGAGATGATCGCGACGACCGGGCTCTCCGCCGAGTCGCTCACCTGGGACACCGCGGCCTACCTCGCGCAGTCGCGCGAGCTGATGGAGAGCCTGCTCGCGCGCGGCGAGACGGCGATGGCGAGCACGCATCCCGAGCACAGCCTGCGCGCGTGGGCGCTGTGGCTGTACTCGGAGAGCGACGGCTACCGTGCGCTCACCGGCCAGGGCAGCGGCGCGCGCAAGCTCGCGGAGGTCGACGAGCTGGTCGCGCGTGCACTCGGCAGCGCGGAGCTGGACACCAGCTACGACGCACGCGACGACGTGCCGGGATTCCTCACCGAGTGTGCGCTCGCCTGCGCCGTGCTGGTCGCGGCCGCGGACGAGGAGATCAGCGCGCAGGAGCGCGACGCGATCGAGGACGCGTTCGCGCGTTCGGTGCCCGGGTGGGCCGAGCTGCTCGACCCCGAGGTCGCGCTCGCGCGCTTCCACGAGACCGGCGCGATGGTGCGCGCCGGCGGCACGGACCTCGTGCGCCGGCTGTTCCTGTTGATCACGCACGTCATGGGTGCGGACGACGTCGTCGATGCCCGCGAGGTGCAGATGATCTTCGCCATCGGCGAGGCGCTCGGGCACGGCGGCGAGTTCCGTCGCTGGATCCGCCCGGCGATCGCCGCGATCGGTGCGCCGGTGCAGGTCGATCTGCTCGAGGTGCCGCCGATGCCGCTGCCCGTGCGCAAGGGCGAGGTGCAAGACGCACTCGCGGCGCTCTGCAGCTCCGTGCAGCGCCGCGGCGAGTCGGTGATCGCTCCGCGGCGACTGCTGCGGCTCGCCGGCGCGACCGTGGGCGATGCCGCCGCGCTCGCGCGCGTGAGCGCGTCGCTGCAGGCGCACGGCATCGAGTCCCGACCGCCGCTCGGCGAGGCCGCGATCGACCAGCCGGTGACGCTGGTCGCGACCCACTGGCAGGCGGTGCCGGTGCGTGAGCAACCCGAGCTGTCGGCCACGCGGCAGTCGCTGCTGGCCGCGCTCGCGCGCCTGCGCGACGAGCTGATCTCCGGCGACGGCCGCAGCCCGTCGGTACGGCTGCGTCGGCTCGTGTCCGGACGCGCGTTCGACCTCACGCGACTCGATCGCGTGCGGCCGGGCACCGCCGAGCGCGTGCTGCAGCTCGTCGATCAGGGCCAGCGCGCGCTGCTCGTGACGCCCGAGGACGCCGGCAACCACGAGGCCGCGGCGGAGTGCGCCGAGGAGCTGCGCTTGCTCGATCGGGCGCAGCGCGATCGCCAGGAAGAGACCGGCGCGAACGATCTCTACCTCGGCTACCCGATCGTCGTGGGCAACGTCGCGCCGCGCGGCGAGACGGCGACCGGATACGGCGTGCGTGCGCCGCTCGTGCTCCATCCGGTCGAGCTGCGCCGCGATGGTCGGGGCGCGCGCGGGTTCTCGCTCGTGCCGCGTGCGGGTGAGGAGCCGATCGCGAACCAGTCGCTCGTGCGGCTCGTCTTCAACAAGGCCGGGCTCGCCCTGCCCGATCGGCTCAGCACCGAGCTCGACGAGATCGCGGCCGACCCCGCCCAGGGGACCGCGGACCTGCTCGCGAAGCTCCGCGAGGTCGGGGTCACGATCGTCGCCGAGGGCAACGCGCTCGCGCCGTTCCGCGAACGCGATCGCGAGCTCGACGTCGCGCCGCCCTTCCTCGCGGTGGAGGAGTGCGCGCTGCTCGGGCTCTTCGCGCAGTCGAGCTCCGATCTGCTGCACGACTTCGACGGGCTGCTGCGCGAGCTCGCCGCGCCCGAGGCCGCGCTCGGCGAGCTGCTCTCGGCCGCCGCGGCGCTGTTGCCCGCGGGGCTCGCGGGTGAGGCCGCGACGCCGATGCCGACCCCGACCGACGCGGCGATCGGCTGGCCGGTGGTCGCCGCGGATCCGAGCCAGCGCGCAGTCGCGGCCAGCATCCGCGGCAACCGGGTCACCGTCGTCGACGGTCCGCCGGGCACCGGCAAGAGCCAGCTCATCGTGAACCTCGTCGCCGATGCGCTGCGCCGCGGCGAACGGATCGCGGTGGTCGCCGAGAAGCGTGCCGCGCTCGACGTCGTCGCCCAGCGCCTGCACGGCCGCGGGCTCGGGCGCTTCGTGTCGCTCGTGCACGACGTCAACGAGGACCGCAAGCCGTTGTTCGAGCGCATCCGTGCCCGGCTCGAGACGGCGCCGGCCCCGGCCACTGCGGATGCGCGACGCGAGCTGCTGCGCACCGAGTACGAGCAAGCCGAGCGCTCGCTCGACGGCGACGCGGGACTGTTGACGATGCGATGCGTGCCTGCAGGCCTGTCGCACGGGCAGCTGCTCGCGCTGGCCTCGAGCGGTCCAGCGCTCGTGCAGGAGCCCGGGCTCGCGCTGCTCGACGTCGCAGCGCTGCCGAAGCTGCTCGAGCTCGTCGAGCGTCTGCACGCGCATCGCGAGCTGTGGACACCGCCGTCGTGGTGGCGCAGCCACGGCGCGCGCGGCTCGCTGCACGTGCTCGACGACAACGCGCTCTTCGCCGTCGGCGAGCGCGTGCGGGCTGCGATCGAGCGCGCCGACGCCTACGCGCGACTGCACGCGCAGCTTCCGGTCGCCGAGCCCGTGCTGGTGGCGGCGCAGGCCGGCATCGCCGCCGTCGAGCAGTCCCAGCGCGATCGCGCGGGCCCGACCGAGCAGCGGCTGTGGCTCGCACTGCTCGTCTACGGCGATCCCGGGGTCGACGCGGTGGCGCGCGCGTGGTCGGAGCGCAGCGCAGCGCTCGCGCGCTGGAACGTGCCGCTCCGGCTCGCGGTCGACGATGCGTTCGTCGCCCAGGTGGCGGTGCTGCGCAGCTTCGCGGGCAAGGCCGGGCGAGTGTTCGCGCCGCTGTGGTGGCGCACGCGAGGTGCGGTCCGCGACGCGCTCGCGCGCGTGTGGCCCGAGCACGCGGCGGCGGCCTTCGACGAGGCCTTCCTCGACGAGCTGCATGCCCGCATCGAGGCCGCGCGCGCGTGGGCGCAGGCCACCGAGCTCTTCGCCCGCCTCGGCGTGCCCGAGCTCGCGCCGCAGCACGCCGACGCCGCGCCCGCTGCGTTCGCGATGCTCGGCACGCTGGTGGCGACCGCACGCACCGTCGCGGGCTCGGCCGGTGCGCTCGCGCAGGCGGGCGCACCGGTGCCGAATGACGCGGCGGCGCTCGTCGCCTTCGATCGCCGCATCGCCGAGCTGCGCGCACAGCTGCAGGCCCGCGATGCGCTGCGCAGCGAGACGACCGCGCTCGCGCCACTCTTCCCGTGGCTCGACTCCGCGGGCGCCGCCGAGCTGCGCGCGCTGCTCGAGCGCCTGCGCGCCGACGGACACCGCGTGCGCGAGCTCGACGGCTGGCTGCAGCTGATGGACGAGCTCTCGCCGCGCGGCCGTGCGCTGCTCGATGCGACCGCGACGGCGTCGCCGGAGGGTGCGATCCCCGAGTGGCGCGAAGCCATCGCGCGCGCATGGGCGCAGGCCCACCTCGACCGCGCGCAGACCGTCGTGCCGCGCCTCGCCGAGCTCGGCACGCTCGCCGCCGATCAGCGGGCCCAGCGAGGCGCCGCGACGATGCGCGAGCTCGACGCCGAGCTGCGCGATCTCGAGGTCGCCGCGATCGCGGCGGCGCTGGACGACGTCGAGCTGGTCCGCACGCCGAACGCCGCCTATAGAGCGCGCCGCACCGACCCGCAGAAGCGCAAGGAGCAGCTGCTGAAGGAGGTGGGCAAGAAGTCGCGGCTCATGCCGCTGCGCACGCTCGTGCGCGAGTTCGCCGACGACGGCCTGCTCGACGTGCTGCCCTGCTGGCTGCTCTCGCCCGAGACGATGGCGGTGCTCTTCCCGCGCGCGCCGCTCTTCGATCTCGTCGTGTTCGACGAGGCTTCGCAGTGCACGGTGGAAGCCGGGCTGCCTGCGATGCTGCGTGCTCGCCGGGCGGTGGTGGTGGGCGACGAGAAACAGATGCCGCCGACCTCGTTCTTCGAGCTCGGCGGCTCGTCGACGGAGGACGAGGATCGTCGCGAAGACGAGCTCGCGGCGCGCGACGCCTTCTCGAGCGAGTCGCTGCTGGCGCTCGCACGCGCCCGCTGCCCCCACGTGGGACTGACGTGGCACTACCGCTGCCGCGACGAGTCGCTCATCGCGTTCTCGAACCACGCGCTCTACGACGGCGAGCTGCTGACGATCCCGACGCCCGGCGGAGACGCGAACGGCTCCGCGCTGCGTTGGCTGCACGTCCCGGACGGGGTCTACGACGCGGGGCTCAACCGCCCGGAGGCCGAGCGCGTGGTCGGGTTGCTCGCCGAGCTGCTCGCCCGCAGCCCGCGGCCCACCGTCGGCGTGGTGACGTTCAACCTCCGCCAGCGTCAGACCGTGCTCGAAGCGATCGAGGCCCGCGTCGCGAGCGACACCACGTTCGCGGAGCACTGGCACGCGGCGAACGAGGTCGATGCGATCGACGAGCGCCCGTTCGTGAAGAACCTCGAGTCGGTGCAGGGCGACGAACGCGACGTCGTGGTGTTCTCGCTCGGGCATGCCCCGGTCGAGCGCAAGCGCAAGGGCGGCGCGAGCGAGATCCACGTGCCGGCACGCTTCGGTCCGCTCGGTCAGCGCGGCGGCGAGCGGCGGCTCAATGTCGCGATCTCGCGCGCGAAGAGCGAGTGCTGGGTGGTCGCCTCGTTCGATCCGAAGGACCTGCACACCGGCGATGCGATGCACGACGGTCCGCGGCTCTTCAAGGGCTTCCTCGAGTTCGCGCACGCACACGCGCACGGACGCGGGCTCGAGGCCCAGCGCATCCTCGACGAGGTCCGCGGCCACGCGCTGCAATGGCGCGACACGGGCGTCCGCGCCGTGGCGGAAGGTCACCTGCCACTGCCGACCCAGATCGCGCTCGCGCTCGAGGGCACGGGGTTGCGCTGCGAGCTGGGGCTCGGCAGCTCGCACTTCCGGATCCCGCTCGCGATCGGCCGCGCCGACGAGCCCGGGCTCCGACTCGCGGTGCTCACCGAAGAGGGCTCGGGTGCGAGTGCATTCGAGCGCCACGTGCACCGTCCGAACGCGCTCGAGCTGCGCGGCTGGGACGTGATGCACGTCGACATCGCGACGTGGTCACGGCGTAGGCGCGACGTGCTGGCGGAGATCGAGCTGCGACTGCAGCGGTGATCGCCCTGCGCTATCCTGAGCCGTGCGCACGCTGGGCTTCGCGCTCGCCCTCGGGCTCGGCTTCGCGGTCGAGCCGTCGCCGCCGCATCGCAGCACCGTCGCGTTCGAGCTCGCCGAGCGCGACCTCTTCCCGGAGAGCATCGCGTACGACGCGAAGGAGGGTGCGTACTACGTCGGCAGCATGACGAAGCGGAAGATCGTGAAGGTCGCAGCAGACGGCAGCACCACCGACTTCGTGCCCAGCAAGCGCGACGGTCTGTGGGCCGTGCTCGGCATGAAGATCGACCCGCGACGCCGCGAGCTGTGGGCGAACACGTGCCATCCGAGCCCGACCGATCGCCCGCCCCTCGTCGAGCCCGACCCGGCGGCGGTCGGCCGTGCCGCGGTGCATCGCTACGATCTGCGGACCGGCGCGCTCGTGCGCCGCTACGAGGTCCGTGATCCGCCGACGCCGCTGTGCTTCAACGACATCGTGCTCGGCAGAGACGGCAACGTGTTCCTGTCGTCGGGACCATCGGGGGTCTGGCGCATCGCGCCCGGCGGCACCGAGATCGAGCGCTTCACCGCCGCCGACGGGTTGTTCGGCAACGGCATCGCGCTCTCCGACGACGGCGCGACCGTCTACCTCGCCGTGCACGATCGGGGCATCGTCGCGATCGACATGGTGGCCCGCACGCCGCGCGTGTTGCCGGTGCCCGAGGGCGAGCCCCACGTGATGGGCATCGACGGCCTCTACCTCCACGAAGGTGCGTTCATCGGCGTGCAGAACGGCACGAAGGTCGCCCGCATCGTTCGCGCGACGCTCGCGGACGACGGCGCATCGATCACGAAGGTCGAGATCCTCGAAGAGGCCCACCCGCGCTTCGCGGTGCCGACCACCGGTGTCATCGTCGACGACGCGCTGGTCTACGTCGCGACGAGTCAGCTCGACAGCATCGACCGCGAGACGACCACGATCTGGCCGCTCGAGCGCCTCGTGCCGAACGTCTTCCTGCGGCTCGAGCTCGGCACGGGAGCGGCGACGAGCGCCGCGGTTCCTGCCACCGCGTCCCCCGGCGGATGCGCGCGCGGACGCTGACTCATCGCTGCCGTCGTCGACACGCCAAGCCGACGAGCGCGAGCAGCATCCACGTCGCACGTGGGTCGCCGCCCCCGCTGCAGCCGCAGCCACCGCCGTCGGTAGCGCCTGCGCCGGTGCTCTCGCTGGTGCCGCCCGTGGTGTCCGCGGTGGTCGTCGAGAGCGTCGCGCTCGACTCCGTCGTCGCGCTCGTCGTGGTCGAGCTGCTCGAGCTACCCGACGTGTCCGCCGCCGTCGCGCTCGCCTCTGTGCTGCTCTCGGAGCTGCTCGAGCCACCCGACGACGTGCTCGCCACGGGCCCGAAGCCCACGATCGGGATCGTCGTCGTCGACTCGGCCAGCACCACCGGCACCGCGCCACCGGCCGTCTCGAACAGGGTCGCCAGATCGGCGCCCGCCTCGGACTGTCCCCCGAGGAACTCGACGTACTCGGGCGTGTTGATGAGGTAGCGCAGCCGCACCGTGATCGCGAGCTCGTCGTCGCGCAGATCGTCGGGCGTGACGTCGGCGATCGCGGGCGCGGCCGCGAACGCATAGCTGTGGTCGTCGTAGTTCGGCCACACCCCGTCGTCGGTGAGCGTGTAGCGATCGCCGACGGGGTCGGTCTGCAGATCGGGGACGAGCCCGAGCGGAGGAATCCGCGTGTCGTGCCGCCAGTGATCGTTGAGCAGCAGATGGAACGTCGTGCCGGTCGCGAGCTGCTCGCCGACCGCTTCGTAGGTGCGCAGCTGATCGTCTTGCGCGATCGTCCCCGCGGCCTGGTCCCAGCGTCCGGAGCTCCACACCGTCTCGCCGGCGTACTCCGCCACCACCTCGAGCCACATGATGCGGCCCTCGGAGTACCCCGACGGCAGCTTGTGCCCGGTGTTGTTCGTGACGCGCACCGCGAGCTCGCCGAGCCCCACGTTCAGGTCGACCTCGTCCGGGGCCTCGACGTCGAGCGTCGCCGCGGTGGTCAGCAGCTCGTCCATGCGCGCGATCGTGAGATCGAAGAGCTCGTCGGAGATCAGGTTCGCGCCCATCGAGCCATACTCCTGCTGCAGGAGCTGCACCATGAAGCGATTGGCGCCGACGAGATCGTGGCGGCGTCCGCCCGTCTCGTGCGTGTACTGGTTCAGGTGCGACGTGCAGCCGGTCATGTCCGAGACCGCCGGCATGTGGCAGTCCTGGCAGCTCGCGAAACCGGCCCCGGGGACCGCGTACGCGCTGCCGAGCCACTCGCTGTACGTGCGCTGCTCGTTGAAGTCGATGCCGAGCCCGACGCCCGCATCGTCGACGCGCTCGACCGGCGTCGTCACGTCGTGACACGTGCCGCACAGCCGCGACGTGCCGATGTACGGGTCGTGGATCCACGTGTGCGGCGGCGGCGGGACGCCGTCGCTGAAGTCCCACGGACCTCGCCGCGGCACGTTGGTGTCCACGAACACGTCGTCGACCTGGTACTGCGCGTTGCCGGGTGGCTGCAGCGGATCCTCGACGATGCGATGGCAGAGCTCGCACTCGACGCCCTGCCGCTGATCGTTGGTGAGCTGCTCGAACGAGGTCACCTCGGTGTTGCCCTCGAGGAACGCCCGCGGTGCATGGCAGCGCACGCACAGCGCGGTCTCGCCGGGCACGTCCTCGGCCGCGACCGCGAGCGCGGACCAGAACACCGGGTCGCGGGCGCTGTTCGCCATCATCGTGCCCTGCCACGTGCGCATCGGCGCGTAGTCGGGCTCGGCCGCGGCGGCGGCCGGGTTGTCGAAGAGGTGGCAGAGCTCGCAGCTCTGCGGCTCGAACAGCGCGTTCACCAGCTCGTTCGGCTGCGTGGGCGCAGCGGCAACCGTCGGCGCCGCGAGCAGGGCCGCGAGCATCGCGACGGCGGAGGTGCGTGTGCGGCTCATCGCCGGCGACGCCGAAGCGCGGGAACGACGAGCAAGGCGAGCCATCCGGCCGCATCGTAGCGCGGGTCGGTGCTGCAGCCGCAGCCGCTCGAGTCGGTCTCGCCCGCCGTCTCGCCGCCGCTGCTGTCGCTGCCGCCCTCGGCGGAGTCTCCGTCCGTGGTGGTGGTGAGCGTGGTGGTCGGCGCGGCCGTCGTCGCGCTGTCGCCCGTGGTGTCGCTCGGCGCGGTCGTCGACTCGTCCGCGGACATCGTCGTGCCGCCCTCGGACGCGGTGCCGCCGCTATCGGTGCCGACGCAGTCGCCGATGTCCTCGTCGACATCGGTGTCGCAGTCGTTGTCGATGCCGTCGCAGATCTCTTCGCCGCCGGGGAACGCGGCGCCCTCGGAGTCGTCGCAGTCGGTGGAGTCCTCGACGTAACCCTCGGGCGGGATGCAGGCGCCCATCCCCGCGTTCGCGTCGCCGAAGCCGTCGCCGTCCGTGTCCGCGTAGAAGGTCAGCGGACAGCCCTCGGTCACGTGGATGCGCTGGTTGATGCCGGGCGTCGGCACCGTGTCGACCTGCCCCGAGGGCCAGTTGATGACGATGCTGTCGATCTCGCTCTCGGTGCCGATCCCGAAGTGCCGCGTGAATCCGTTGACGATGCCGTAGGACTCGCCGGCCCGCACCTCGCGACGCTGCACGCCCCACGCTCCGTGCAGCTCGACCATCGCGCCGACCGCCGAGGCGTTGCTCTCGACGCCGGTGAGCCGCACGTCGATCCAGTTGTTGTCGTTGCCGGGGTTGATGAAGAGCCGGTCGGCCATCCCGCTCGGCTGGTTGTAGCCGTTGGCAAAGCCGGCCACGACGTCGGGGAAGCCGTCGGAGTTCAGGTCACCCACGACCGCGCTCTGCACCCCCGGCCCACCGGTCGGGAACGGATCGCTCTCGGCCGTGAACGTGTTGTCCTGGTTGTTCATGAACAACCGGTGCTCGCCCGAGGTGCCGGTGACCAGCAGGTCGACGAAGCCGTCGTTGTCGAAGTCCTCGAAGTGGGTCTGGATGCCGATGTCGATCGCCTCGATGTCGTCGAGCATCCCCGACGCGTCCGTGATGTCCACGAAGTCGTTGGTGCCGTCGTTCTCGTAGAGCGTGCTGCGCTGGTGGTCGGCGATCGGCGCGCTGACGTGCGTGTTGAGATACGCATCCATGTCGCCGTCGTTGTCGATGTCGGCGAAGTCGGCCGACCACGACTGCGCCGGTGGACGCAGGCCGCGGCTCAGCGCGACGTCGGTGAAGTTGTTGTCGCCGTCGTTCTCGAAGAGCAGGTTGAGCCGCCGGCCGTCGGCGGGGTTGTTCGAGAACAGCCGGCACTTCGCGATGTACAGATCGAGATCGCCGTCGAGGTCGTAGTCGGTCCACGTGGTGCCGTAGTTGCCCGAGTCGTCCGACGGCACCGTGGTCTCGGCGCGGATGAGATCGAGGTCGTACATGAACCCGCCGGAGCCGTCGCCGACGTACGCCGACGACAGGCCGTCGTCGTGGCACACGAAAAGGTCGACCGCGCCGTCGGTGTTGATGTCCGCGAAGCTGACGCACTGCACGAAGATGTCGGGACCCGCCAGCATCGTCGTGTCGTAGTCGGTGCCGTCGTCGCTCGCGATGAGCAGCTTCAGCCCGTCGTACGCGCCGCCCGCGAAGATGTCGGGATAGCCGTTGTTGTCGACGTCGGCGATCGCCATGCCCCACGCGCCGCTGCCCGGCAGCGTGCCCCACTGCAGGCGGGTGAACGTGCCGTCGGCCTGCTGGTACTCGATCTCCAGATCCTCGCCGTCGTCGAGCCGCACGATGTCGTCGAGCCCGTCGGCGTTCATGTCGGCGATGGCCATCGGCGCACCGCTCGACACGTCGTTGCCGTTCAGCGCATCGCTGGCATCGGTGAACGGCTCGAGCGCGGATGCGCTGGCGGGCATCGCCGCGCCTCCGATCGCGAGAATCCGGAGCAGCGAGCGATGACGCGACGACTTGGAATCCAACATGGCGGCCGACCTCCCCACAGTCCGTGGGCAGCTCAACCTACCATGTCCAACTCGACCCAACCCGCGCGAAGCCTGCGCCGGAGCTGGTCAGTTCCTGACCAGCACCGCCGCATGGGGAAGTCGCAGCGGCGGCGGCCTCCGCCACGGCCGGGGCACCGGGCTCACGCCTCGATGATCTCGACCGAGCCGCCGGCGGCCTCGACCTTGCTCTTCGCGCTCTCGCTCGCGGCGTGGCACTTCACCTTCACCGCGCTCTTGATCTCGCCGGTGCCGAGCAGCTTGATGAGCTTGCTCTTCTTGGGGACGAGCCCCTTCGCGCGCAGCGACTCGAGGTTGACCTCTTCGTCCTTCGCGAACTTGCCCTCGATGAGCGCCAGGTTCACCGCCTGGTACTCGACGCGGAAGTTGTTCACGAAGCCGCGCTTGGGCACGCGGCGATGGATCGGGTTCTGACCGCCCTCGAAGCCGGGACGGGTCGGCTGACGCCGCGCCATCTGGCCCTTCATGCCGCGACCCGAGGTCTTGCCCTTGCCGGAGCCGACACCGCGACCGACGCGCTTCATCTTGTGGCGCGCGCCCGCCGGGGGCTTGAGCGTATGCAGTGTGGTTCCCATGGTCCTACTCCACGGCCTCGACGACGACGAGGTGCTGCACCTTGCGGATCATGCCGCGGATGCCTTCGTTGTCCGGGTGCACCTTCGAGCTGTTGAGCTTGTTCAGCCCGAGGCCCTTCACGGTGAGCTTCTGCGTCTGCGCCCGATCGATCGGGCTGCGGACGAGCGTGACCTTCAGCTTGAGCGCCATGACGACTACATCCCCTCGGAGAGCGCCTCGACGGTCATGCCGCGCTTGACCGCGACCTGCTCGCGCGAGCGCAGCTGCTTGAGCGCGACCATCGTCGCGTGGATGACGTTGAGCGGGTTGTTGGTGCCGATGCACTTGGAGAGCACGTCGTGGATGCCCGCGCACTCGACGACCGCGCGCACCGGACCGCCCGCGATCACGCCCGTACCAGGGCTGGCGGGACGCAGCAGCACCTGCCCGGCGCCGTGGTAGCCGAGCACCTCGTGCGGGATCGTGGTGCCGACGAGCGGCACCTCGAACAGGTTGCGACGCGCGTAGTCGGTGGCCTTGCGGATCGCCTCCGGCACCTCGCGCGCCTTGCCGTAGCCCATGCCGACCTTGCCGTGCTCGTCGCCCACCACCACCACGGCGGTGAACGAGAAGTTGCGGCCGCCCTTGACGACCTTGGCGACGCGGTTGATGTAGACGACGCGATCGACGAGATCGCCTGCGCCGTCCTCTTCCTTGTCGCGGTCTCGATGACTGGCTTCTCGTCGCGGATTGCCCATGTCAGAACTCCAGGCCGGCTTCACGCGCGGCTTCGGCCAGCGCACTCACGCGGCCATGGTATGCGTACCCGTTGCGGTCGAACACGACCTTCGCGATGCCCTTGCCCTTGCAGACCTCGGCGATCGCAGCGCCGATGACCTTCGCGCGCCCGGTCTTGTCGGCGCCCTCGAGCTTGGCGGCGACGTCCTTGGAGAGCGTCGACACGGCCGCCAGGGAGGTCGACGTGGTGTCGTCGATCACCTGGGCATAGATGTGCTTGTTGCTGCGGAACACGGTCAGGCGCGGCCGCTCGCTCGTCCCACTCACGCGCACGCGAATGCGCTGCTTGCGACGGGCCCTCTGCTCGATGCTCTTGTTGGCCATGGCGCCCTACTTCTTTCCCCGCTTGCCTTCTTTGCGAAGGATCGTCTCGTCGGAGTACTTGATGCCCTTGCCCTTGTACGGCTCCGGCGGACGGAAGTCGCGGATGTCGGAGGCGGTCTGGCCCAGGCTCACGCGGTCGATGCCGGTGAGGATGACCTTGCCGTCCTTGGTGACCTCGGCCTTCACGCCCTCGGGCAGCTGGTAGCTGATGGGGTGGCTGTAGCCGAGCGTCAGCTCCAGCGTCTGGCCCTTGACCGCCGCGCGGTAGCCGACGCCGACGATCTCGAGCTCGCGGGTGTAGCCGGCGGCGACCCCGGTCACGAGGTTGGCCACGCGCGCGCGCGCCATGCCGTGCATCGCACGCGTGCGACGATCTTCGCCGCCGCGCTTGAACACGAGGCGACCGTCGCCCTGCTCGAGCGTGATGCCCTCGGGCATGTCGAACGAGAGCGTGCCCTTGGGCCCCTTGGCCGAGAGCGTGCGCCCCGTCTGCGTGATGGTCACGCCCTTGGGGATCGTGATGGGTGCGTTGCCGATGCGACTCATGGCGATGATCTCGATTCTGGTGCTCACCAGATGCTGCAGACGAGCTCGCCGCCGACGCCGGCACGACGCGCGGCGCGATCGGTCATCATGCCGCGGCTCGTCGAGACGATGAGGATGCCGAGGCCGTTGCGGACCTTGGGGATCTGGTCGTGCCGCGCGTAGCGGCGCTGGCCCGGACGGGACACGCGCTCGAGGCCCTCGATCGCCGACTGGCCTTCGTGCCAGCGCAGCTTGATCTCGATCGCGCCCTGCGGCCCCTCGGCCTTCCAGGCGGTGTCCTCGATGTAGCCCTCTTGCTTGAGGATCTCGGCGATGCGCAGCTTCACCTTGCTGCCGGGCATCGTGAGCGTCCGGTGGTTGGCGGACACCGCGTTGCGGATCCGCGCGAGCATGTCGGAGATGGGATCGGTCATGGACATGGGGCGATCCTCCGGCTCAGTTGGCGCCCGGGACGGCGCGGAATGGCACGCCGAGGTGGGAGAGCAGCGCGCGACCCTCGTCGTCGGTCCGCGCGGTGGTGTGGATGCAGAGGTTCATGCCGGGCACCTTCTCGAGCTTGTCGATGTCGACCTCGGGGAAGATGAGCAGCTCCTTGATGCCGAGCGTGTAGTTGCCCCGGCCGTCGAACCCCTTGCGCGACAGCCCACGGAAGTCGCGGGTACGAGGGAGCGCGACCGAGATGAAGCGGTCGAAGAACTCCCACATCCGCGGCCCACGCAGCGTGACCATGCAACCGATCTTCTGCCCTTCGCGCAGCTTGAACGTGGCGATCGACTTGCGCGCACGGGTGACCACGGGCCGCTGGCCGGTGATGTTGCCCAGCGCCTCGAAGGCCTGCTCGAGCAGCTTCGGGATGCGCAGCGCCTCGCCGAGCCCGATGTTGAGCGTGATCTTCTTGAGCTTGGGGATCTCCATGGAGTTCCCGTAGGAGAACTCCTTGGCCATGCTCGCGCGCACGCTCTCCTCGTAGCGGATCAAGAGCCGCGGCTTCTCGGCGGCCGAGCGCCGGTTGGGCTCGTCCATCGGGTTGCGGAACTTGAAGGCGAAGCCGTGTTCCTTCTTCTTCTTCTGTTGGGCTGCGGCGCCTTTTGCTTCGGCCATGACCGTGGCTCCTACTTGTCGATCTGCTCACCCGACTTCACCGCGATGCGAACGCGGCGGCCGTCGGTGAGTGTCGAGATGCGAACGCGGGTGGGTTCGCCGGTCTTCGGATCGGCGAGCATGACGTTCGACAGGTGAATCGGGTACTCGCGCTTGACGCGACCGCCCTGGGGGTTGGCCTGGGTGGGCTTGATGTGCTTCGTGCGGACGTTGACGCCCTCGATCACGGCACGGTCGTCGGCGGGGATCACCCGCAGCACGCGACCCTTCGTACCCTTCTGCTTGCCGGCGATCACCACCACGGTGTCGCCCTGCCGTACGCGCTGCATTACAGCACCTCCGGCGCGAGGCTGATGATCTTGAGGAACTTGCGGGCCCGCAGCTCGCGCGCGACGGGTCCGAAGATGCGCGTACCGATCGGCTGCTTCTGCGCGTCGATCAGCACCGCGGAGTTGGTGTCGAAGCGGATCACGCTGCCGTCGGGGCGGCGCAGCGCCTTCTTGCTGCGCACGACCACGGCCTTCATGACCGAGCCCTTCTTCACCTTGCTGTTGGGCAGCGCATCGCGGATCGAGACCACGATGACGTCGCCGACCGAGGCGTAACGGCGCTTGGAGCCGCCGAGCACCTTGATGCAGAAGACCTTGCGCGCGCCGGAGTTGTCGGCGACGTCGAGGACCGAGTGGACCTGGATCATACCGCCTCGGCTTTCACCAGCACCGCTTGCAGGCGCCAGCGCTTGTCACGGGACAACGGACGGGCTTCGACGATCTCGACCTTGTCGCCGATCTGGGCGACGTTCTTCTCGTCGTGCGCCTTGTAGCGCGTGCGCTCGTTGACGTACTTCTTGTACTTGGGGTGCCGGTAGCGGCGCGTCACCTGCACGACGCAGGTCTTGTCCATCTTGTTGGACACGACCGTGCCGACGAGGTGGCGTTTGCGTCGCTCGGCGTGCGTGCTCGCTGGGGTGCTCTCTGGATTTGCTTCGGCCATGTCGGTCACCCTTCTGCCGCGTGGAGCCCGAGGGAGCGCTCGCGCTGGATGGTCTTGATGCGGGCGATGTCACGCTTGATGCCGCCGAGCTGGGCGCTGTTGCGCAGCCGCTGGGTCGCGCGGGCGATGCCCAGCTTCACCAGCTGATCGCGCAGCTCCTTCTCGAGCGTCACGAGCTCTTCGTCGTTCTTGTCGCGGATCTCGGAGGGTTTCACAGCGACGCCTCCCTCTTGATGACGCGGGTGTTGACGGGCAGCTTGTGGTGCGCGCGGTGGAACGCCTCGCGCGCGAGCTTCTCGTCGATGCCCTCGAGCTCGTAGAGCACACGGCCCGGGCGCACGACGGCGACCCAGTACTCGGGACCGCCCTTGCCCTTGCCCATTCGAGTCTCGGCGGGCTTCTTGCTGACCGGCTTGTCCGGGTAGATGCGGACGTAGAGCTTGCCGCCGCGCTTGATGTGGCGGTTGATCGCGACGCGGGCGGCCTCGAGCTGCCGTGCCGTGATCCAGCCACAGGTGGTCGCCTGCAGCCCGAAGTCGCCGAAGTCGACGGCATTGCCGCCCTTGGCGCGACCGGCCATGCGGCCCTTGTGGACCTTGCGGAACTTGACGCGTGCTGGTGCGAGCATGGCTGTCTACCTCTCGCCGCGCTGCTGGGCGGGATGCGGGAAGCGGTCCTGCTGACCCACGCCGCCCTGGCGGTGGTCGTAGACCTCACCCTTGAAGATCCAACACTTCACACCGATCGAGCCCTGCGTGGTGCGGGCCTCGGTGAAGCCGTAGTCGATGTCGGCGCGCAGCGTGTGCAGCGGGATGCGGCCCTCGCGGTACCACTCGCGACGGCACATCTCGGCGCCGCCGAGGCGACCGGCCGCGTTCACGCGGATGCCCTTCGCGCCGAACTTGATCGCGGTCTGCATCGCGCGCTTGAGCGCACGACGGAAGGCGATGCGGCGCTCGAGCTGCTGCGCGATGTTCTCGGCGACGAGCTGCGCGTTGACCTCGGCCTTGCGCACCTCCTGGATGTTGATGAACACCTCGGAGGCCGTCATCTTCTGGACGTCCTTCTTGAGCTGCTCGACGCCCGCGCCGCGCTTGCCGATGATGATCCCGGGGCGAGCGCTGAAGATGTTGATCTTCACCTTGTTCGCCGCGCGCTCGATCGTGATCTCGCTGATGCTGGCGCCGCCGAGCTTGCCCTTCAGGAAGCGGCGCAGCTTGAGGTCCTCGTGCAGCCACTGGCGGTAGCGCTGCGACTCGAACCACTTGCTGTTCCAGGTCTTGACGATGCCGAGGCGGAAGCCGATCGGATGTGTTTTCTGACCCATGTGCGGTCCTTACTTCAGGCGGCGGACGGAGCGGCGGCCGGAGCTTCAGCCAGCGCGACGAACACGTGGCTCGTCTTCTTGTTGATGCGGTTGGCGCGGCCCATCGCGCGCGGGCGCCAGCGCTTGAGCGTGGGGCCCTGATCGACGAGGACGGTCTGGATGACCAGCTTGTCGACGTCGACGTCGCCCTTGTCCTCGGCGTTCGCGACGGCCGAGACGAGCAGCTTGAAGAACTCGCGGGAGCCCGACTTGTTCATGAAACGCAGCGAGTTGATCGCGCGCGTCACGGGCATGCCGCGCAGCATCTTCGCGAGCGTGCGCAGCTTGCGAGGCGCGATGCGGCAGTGGCTGAGCTTGGCGGTGGACATCGCCTACGCTCCCTTCTTGGCCTTGCGGTCGGCGGCGTGGCCTCGGAAGGTGCGCGTGGGCGCGAACTCGCCGAGCTTGTGGCCGACCATGTTCTCGGTCACGTAGACCGGGATGAACTTGTTGCCGTTGTGGACCATCAGGTTGGCGCCGACGAAGGTCGGCAGGATGGTCGAGCGGCGCGACCAGGTCTTGATCGCGCGGCGCTGCTTGTCGCCGGCGGTCGCGTCGATCTTCAGCTGCAGGGACTCGTCGACGAACGGGCCTTTGCGGACGCTGCGGGGCATGGTGCTACTCCTAGGGCCTTACTTGGCGCGCCGCGAGACGCGGTAGACTTCGGTACGCTTGTTGTTGCGGGTGCGCAGACCCTTGGTCTGCTTGCCCCACGGGGAGCGCGGATGGCCGCCACCGGAGGTACGGCCTTCGCCGCCGCCCATCGGGTGGTCGACCGGGTTCATCGTGACGCCGCGGTTGTGCGGGCGACGACCGAGCCAGCGCGTGCGGCCGGCCTTGCCGATGGTCAGGTTGCTGTGCTCGCCGTTGCCGAGCGTGCCGATGGTCGCGCGGCAGTCCGCGTGCACCTTGCGGAGCTCGCCGGAGGGCAGTCGCACGAGCGCCCAGTCGCCCTCGCGCGCCATCAGGCGAGCGACGCCACCGGCGGCGCGGGCGAGCTGGCCGCCGCGGCCCTTCTTGAGCTCCACGTTGTGGATCTCGGTGCCGGCCGGCACGGCGCGCAGCGGCAGGTTGTTGCCCGGCGTGATGTCGGCGCGCGACGAGGCCACCACGGTGTGCCCGACCTCGAGCCCGGCGGGCGCGAGGATGTAGCGCTTCTCGCCGTCGGCGTAGTTCACGAGCGCGATGTGGGCCGTGCGGTTCGGGTCGTACTCGATCGTGGCGATCTTGCCCGGCACGCCGAACTTGTCGCGCTTGAAGTCGATCGTACGGTAGAGCCGCTTGTGGCCGCCGCCGCGGAAGCGCGAGGTGATGCGCCCGCCGTTGTTGCGGCCCTGGCTGCGGTGACGGAAGCCGACGAGCGGCTTGTGGGGCTTCTCTGCGGTGACGTCGGCCTTGTCGCTCACCGTCATGGTGCGGCGACCCGGGGACGTGGGCCTGAACTTCTTGAGGGCCATGGCGTCAGCTCTCCTCGCCGTAGAGGTCGATGGAGTCCTCGTCGTGGAGCGTGACGATCGCCTTCTTCCACGCGGGCTTGCGACCGTAGTAGCGGCCGACGCGGCGCATGTCCGCGCGGACCACCTGCGTACGCACGTTGGTCACGCGCACGCCGAACACCATCTCGACCGCAGCGCGGATCTCGATCTTGTTCGCGTGCTTGTCGACCTCGAACACGTACTGGTTCTTGGCGGCAACGAGGTCGTTGCTCTTCTCCGTGACGATCGGACGGACGATGACTTGATGCGGCGTGATCATGCGGCTCCCGCGGCGCGCTTCGGCAGCGTCTTCTGCAGGTGCGCTTCGACCAGGCGGAGCGCGCTCTCGGCGATCACCAGCTTGGGGTAGCGCATGACGTCGTAGACATTGATGCCGCGGACATCGAGGAAGTCGGCCTTGGCCAGGTTCCGCGAGGTGCGGCGCAGCCACTCGTTGCTGCCCTCGTCGACGATGAGCGCCCGCTCGGCGTTGATGGCCAGCAGGCCCTGCGCGAGCAGCTTGGTCTTGGGCTCGGCAGCGGTGAGCTCCTTGACCACGATGAGATCGCCCGACTTCGCACGCAGCGAGAGCACCGAGCGCATCGCGCCCGCCATCGCCTTCTTGTTCACGTGCAGGATGTAGAGGTGCGGCACGGGCCCGTGCACGCGACCGCCCTTGGGGTAGAGGTTCGTGCGGCGGCTACCGTGGCGTGCGCCGCCGGAGCCCTTCTGCTTCACGACCTTGTCCTTGGTCAGGTTGACCTCGGAGCGGCCCTTCACCTTCGCGGTGCCACGGCGCTTCGCCGCGCGCTGCGAACGGACCACCTCCCACAGCAGGTGCTCCTTCACCTCGGCGCCGAACACTCCGTCGTCGACCTCGATGTCGCCGACTTGCTTGCCCGTCAGATCGATGACCGAAAGCTTCGCCATGGTGACCTCAGGTCTTGATCTCGACGTCGACACCGGCCGACAGATCGAGCTTCATCAGCGCGTCGAGCGTCTGCTTGTTGGGCTCGAGGATGTCGAGCAGCCGCTTGTGCGTGCGGATCTCGAACTGCTCGCGCGACTTCTTGTCGATGAACGGCCCGCGGAGAACCGTGTACTTGTTGATCTTGGTCGGCAGCGGGATCGGTCCCGCGACCGTTGCACCCGTACGCCGCGCGGTGTCGGCGATTTCACGCGCCGACTGATCGAGCAGCTTGTGGTCGTAGGCCTTGAGCCGGATGCGGATCTTGAGGTTCTCCATCGGAGTCTCCGTGGGCGGTGCCCTGAAAAGGAAAGGCCCGCTTTCGCGGGCCTTCCTCCTCTTACTGGATGATCTTCGTCACCACGCCGGCGCCGACGGTGCGGCCACCCTCGCGGATCGCGAACTTCACACCTTCTTCGCAGGCGATCGTGCTGATCAGCTCGACCTCGAGCTCGATGTTGTCGCCGGGCATGACCATCTCCACGCCCTCGGGCAGGTGGATGTTGCCGGTGACGTCCGTGGTGCGGAAGTAGAACTGCGGGCGGTAGCCCTTGAAGAACGGCGTGTGACGGCCGCCCTCTTCCTTCTTCAGCACGTACACGGTGGCCTTGAAGCGGCTGTGCGGCGTGATCGAGCCCGGCTTGCAGAGCACCTGGCCACGCTCGACGTCCTCGCGCTTCACACCGCGGAGCAGGAGCCCCACGTTGTCGCCCGCCTGCCCCTGATCGAGCAGCTTGCGGAACATCTCGACGCCCGTGATGGTGGTCTTGACGGTCGGCTTGATGCCGACGATCTCGACCTCTTCGCTGACCTTCACGATGCCGCGCTCGATGCGACCGGTCGCCACGGTGCCACGACCGGAGATCGTGAACACGTCTTCGACGGGCATGAGGAACGGCTTCTCGAGGTCGCGCTTGGGCTCCGGGATGAAGCTGTCACACGCCTCCATGAGGTCGAAGACGCACTTGGCGTCCGCGTGCTCCCAGTTCGGCGCGTTGAGGGCCTTGAGTGCCGAGCCACGCACGATCGGGGCGTTGTCGCCGTCGAAGTCGTACTTGCTCAGCAGATCGCGGAGCTCCACCTCGACGAGCTCGAGCATCTCGTCGTCGTCGACCATGTCGCACTTGTTCAGGAACACGACGATCTTCGGGATGCCGACCTGCTTGCCGAGCAACACGTGCTCGCGGGTCTGCGGCATGGCACCGTCGGTCGCGGCCACCACCAGGATCGCGCCGTCCATCTGCGCGGCGCCGGTGATCATGTTCTTGATGTAGTCGGCGTGCCCGGGGCAGTCGACGTGCGCGTAGTGGCGCTTCTCCGAGTTGTACTCGACGTGCGCGGTGGAGATGGTGATGCCGCGCGCCTTCTCCTCCGGCGCCTTGTCGATCTGGTCGAACGGGATCGCGGCGGCCCATCCACGCGAAGCGAGCACCTTCGTGATCGCGGCGGTGAGCGTGGTCTTGCCGTGATCCACGTGCCCGATGGTGCCGATGTTCACGTGGGGCTTGTCGCGGACGAACTTTTCCTTCGCCATGTCTCGTTCCTCTACGCAGGTGTTGGGTTGCCGTGGGTTGGGAGCTGGTTGGAGCGTGCTGGGCTCGGGGGACGAAGCAGGGCCCGCGAACCGGGGGATCCATCTCCACGAAGGGAGTGGGTGTCGCTCGGTCGGGGCCGGTGCCGACGAGCGCCTCGCGGCTCGTCGGTCGGGGCACCTTCTTCCGCACCTCCAGTCGACCTGGTTCGGTGCAGCGCTCGGCGCATCAATCATTCGCTCGTCGTGACGGTGCCCTCGTGCTCCTCGAAACCCTCGCCGACACTCGTTCGGTCAGGGGCGCGGTTCTATAGCCGAGCACCACGGACGATCGCAAGCGGGGCGCTCGGAGGATCGTGAGCCTCGAGCGCGGCCTGCCGTGAGCTGACGCATGGATCGCCGTGGAGCGGGTGCTGGAGCCCGAATCCAGCAGATCTGGCGGGGCCCGCGTCGCGCCATCCGAGGCCGCTTCGCCGCTCGACGTGCGGCGAATCCAAGGCCGCCGCGGTGATCGGCGGGGGCCGACCGCACTACGCGTCCTCCTCGCGCAGCCGGATCGGCCCGAAGAGCTCGGGGTGCCTCGCCATCTTCGCGGCGTCCGGGCCGTAGAAGTCGCGCAGCTTCTGCATGTCGACGCGCACGTCGCCGGTGAGATCGATCGGCGGGCCGAAGCCACCCACCTTCTTCTCGTAGTCGAGGAAGCCGGGCACCACCGGCACGCCGGCACCGAGTGCGATCCGATAGAAGCCCGACTTCCAGTACTCGGCGCGCGAGCGCGTGCCCTCGGGTGGGATCACGAGGTGGAAGTCCTCGCGCTTGCCCATCTCCTCGATCATCTGCTCGACCATGCCGTGCCGTGCGGAGCGATCGATCGGCACGCCACCGACCGCGCGCACGAGCGGACCCGTGAGGCCCTTGCCCCACGCGTCCTTGACCATCCACGCGATCTTCATCCCCACCGACTGGGCGAGCAGCACGAGCAGCAATCCGTCCTTCGTCGCGGTGTGCGGCACCGCGAGGCACACCGCGCGCCGCGGCGCCGGGATCTCGCCGACGAACTTCCAGCCGCCCATGGCGGCGAGCCACGTGCGTGCGATGCGTGCGTTGATCGTCGAGGTGTCGCCGCGCTTGCCCACGTGCGCGGCAGCGTAGCACTGCCGCGACGAACCGACGCGCGCGAGCAGCCGTCCGCGATCTCGCCCTCAGATCCGCTCGACGCCGTCGGGCAGCGGGCCGAACCACTCCGCGACCTCGCCCACCTCGATGCGCGCCGTGCCGATCGGACCGGACTGCCCCTCGATGCCCGCGCGCCCCGACGTGCCTGCGGCTCCGCTCGGACCCGCCGAGCTGCCCTCGCCGAGCGCGTTGCCACCGGCACCGCCACCACCCGCGCCGCCCGGCCAACCTCCGGCGCCCGCGAGCCCACCTTGCACGGAGAGCACGAAGCCGCGCTCGAGCTCGGGATGCTGCGCATCGACGACGAGCACGATCGATCCGCCCGCACCACCTCTGCCGCCCGCCGCTCCGTTGCCGCCGTTGCCACCGCTGCCACCCGCACCGCCGGGGTGACCGTCGCCGCCGTTGCCACCCTGCCCGCCCTGTCCACCCTGCCCGCCCTGTCCGCCTGCGCCACCGTCCGCGACCAGTCGCAGCGGACGCGCAGGATCGAAGAGGATCCGATCGCGGACGTCGCCTTCGATCGCGACGAGCACGGCGTGGCGATGGAACGGTGTGCGCACCAGCATCGCGCGCGCGACGATGCTGGGCCCGGTGCCGCCGTCGCCGGCAGGGCTGCCGTCGCCGGCGTTGCCGGCACTGCCACCGTTGCCGCCCGATGCCGACTCGCTGCCGCTCGCGCCCGCGCTGCCATCGTCGCCCGCAGCGCCCATCATCCCGTCGGCCCCGCGGGGCCCCCAGCCGCCGAGCGAGTCGATGCAGTCGTACAGCGGCGTGACGCGCATCCCCGCCTTCGCGACGTCGGGCTCGCGCTTGTACTGCACCTCGATCCCGAAGCCGCTCGCCGCGGTCGCGAGCATGTCCGGGTTCGGCGTGAACCAACCCGTGCGCGGATCGATCTGCCCGCCGCTCGTGCGGAACGCGAACTCGTCGAAGCCCATGCGCCCGAGCCCGCCGCCGCGCTCGCCTGCCCACGTCTCGAGCCGCTTGTGCTTGTCGCGCTTGCGATGATCGGCCTCGGCGAAGATCGCGATCTGGATCGGCTTGCGTGGGCAGATCCCGGCGCGGTCACTGCGGAGCGCGACCGCGATCGTCGAGACGTCCCAGCGCTCCATCTTCACGTTCGGGGTCAGCGACACCTCGCCGCGCCAGTCGAACGAGCACGACGCGAGCACGAGCACGGCGATGAGCGAGCGCTGCCCCACCCCGCGAAGGATGGCGCAGCGACGCCGCGCTGGCGAGCGGCTCGCCGGCGCGGCGTATCGCAACGCGACGCGTCACCGCGCCACGCTGGAGCCATCCGGGTCAGCCCGCAGGCGGAGGCGGAGGCGGGGTCGCGTCGCCGGGGATCGGCAGCTCGACGTCGCCGAGGTCGGTCTTGTACTGGTTCACGATGTCGCCGTCGTGATCGATGAGCGTGCTGATCGTGATGTCGCCGCCGCCGTACGGGGTGCCCTGCACGCCGTACACCACGTCGGGCGTGTAGAAGTCGAGCGCGTCGCCCGTCATCCACACGTAGCCGTCGGCCGCGAAGTCGTGATCGACACCGCCGGCGCTCGAGTTCGGCAGCTCGCCGACCACGTAGGTCTCGCCGATGACCGTCCACTCGCCGGCGATCTGCTGCAGCTCGTACGTCGTCGACTGGTGCGCGCTCGTGCCGTTGTCGCTGAACATCGTGCGCTCGGCGGCGAGCATCCAGCCGCTCGCCGCGAAGCTGAGATCGGAGACCGGCGACGACGTGCTCGAGCCGTCGAGGCCGGGGATCGTGGCCTCGAGCTCGCGATCGTTGCCGTCGAAGACACCGCTGTCGTCGATGTAGCCCACCGACCAGATCTCGTTCGACTGCGTACCGTTCGGCCGCCCCGCGTCCTCCCACCACACGCTGTAGTAGAGCCGACCGTAGTGCGACTGCACCGCCCACACGCGATCGCCGAGCGGACAGAATTGTCCATCGGGCTCGCCGGCATCCGCCGCGGGACCGTTGGTCACGTCCTGCGTGCCGTGGTGGTACGTGCTGCGCACGTCGCCGTCCATCTCGATCTGCCAGATGCGGCAGTCCTCGTGGCTGCTGACGTAGATCGTCTGGCTCACGCAGTCGTAGTTGAGGTTGCCGAGCGCGGGGCCGCTGTTCGGGATCGTCGCGAACGCCGACACCGCCGCGGTGTCCTTGTCGACCTTGTAGATCGTGCCGGGCGTGGTGTTGCCGGACCACAGCGACGTCGCGGCGACGTAGATGTTGCCGTAGGAGTCGAGCGTGATGCCGAAGGTGCCGCCGCCGAAGCTCGCGGACGTCCACGTCGGGTGCACGTACATCGGCGCGGCGTAGTTGAGGTTGGGCACCGGCGGAGGCCCGGAGATGTCGAAGACGCGCAGCGTGGGATCGCCGGGGCCGAGGCGATCGTGGCTCGTCATGATGAGCACGCTGCCGTCGAAGTCGTCGTACGCGGGGTCCATGAACGTCGGGAAGCCACCGGCGGCGCCGTAGATCTCCGACGCGCGGCACGAGCCCGGTCCGCTGGGTCCCTCGGTCTCGCCGACACCGGTGCCGGAAGTTTCGAGCTGACCGACGTCGAACAGCGGGCCACTCGCCTGGCCGGTCTCCGTCGCCGTGGTGTCGTCCGCGCTCACCGTGCTCACGTTTCCGGTCTCGCCCGGGCCGGCGCCGGTCGTGCCGTCGCCGGTCTCCGGCGCACCGCCGGTGAGCGAGCTCCCCGTCGTCTGCGAACCGCCACCACCATCGCCGCTCGGATCGGTGCCGCACGCGAGCACGAGGCTCGCGGCGAGCAAGATCGGCGTCGCCACCCACTCGACCGTGTCGTTCAATCGCATGATCAGACCGCCCCCCGCGGACTTCTTGGAAGTCATCACGGTACTCTCCGTCGGATCTGCTGTCACCGGGGGGAACTCCTCGACAGCCGCATGCAGGGCGCAGCGCGGAAGCGAACGCATGGACCTCGCGAACCACACTCGAAGGTCTCGCTGGTCCCGCTGGCCAGAGTCTGTTCAACGCCGGGCGCAGCGCGTCTCGGACGGCCTCGTCGCGCTCGTGCTCGCGTGCAGCCTCGCGGCGTGCAACGGCGACGACGGCGAGAGCACGAGCACCAGCGTCGGCAGCATCGGTAGCCTCACCGCGATCGGCACGTCGTCGGCGACCGGCACCGACGGGGCGGACACGGGCCCGGGCGACAAGCTCGACCTGGGGGCGGCCGGCGACATCGCCCGGGACACCGACGCCGAGTGCGTCGCGCAGTCGCTCGAGGCCGATCTCCACCTGAAGCCGGTCGACGTGCTGCTCGTGGTGGACACCAGCAACTCGATGAACGACGCGATCGCGGCGCTCGAGGCCAGCATCAACGGCGATTTCGCCGCCATCCTCGAGCAGAGCGGGCTCGACTACCAGGTCATCGTCGCGGCCGACTACCCGCCCGCGGCCCAGCTCTCGGTGTGCATCTCGATGCCGCTGTCCGGCACCGACTGCATGCCCCCGCCGGCCGTGCCGGCGACGACCGTGCACTACCTGCACTACGACGCGTCGACCGGCTCGGGCTCGTTCCTCGACAACGTGGTGCTCTGGGCGACGACGGCGGATCCGGGCGGCTACATGCCGACGGGCTACGCGCCCGCGCTGCGCCCCGATGCCGTGAAGACGATCATGGCGATGACGGACGGCGAGTCCGCGTCGAATTCCACCGCGGACGGCGACGCCTTCGACGCGGCCCTGCTCGCGCTGCCGGGCAACCCGTTCGGCACCGCCGGCGATCGCCAGTACGTGTTCCACCTGTTCACCTCGATGCCGGTGAACACGCCGCCGGCAATGCCGTGGGGTCCGGCCGATCCGCTGCAGGGCGAAGGTCAGTCGATCCAGCAGGTCGCGGTGCTGACCGGCGGCCTGCGCTTCCCGTTCACGCAGGTCGACGACTTCGACGTGATCTTCCAGGAGATCGCGACCGGCGTCGTCGAGGGCACCCCGGTCGAGTGCTCGTTCCCGATCCCCGAGCCGCCGGAGGGCGAGACGATCGACCCCGACACGATCGAGATCGACTACCTGCCGGGCGGCGTCGGTCCGGCCGAGGCGTTCCACCAGGTGCTGGGCCCGGGGGACTGCGCCGCGGACGCCTTCTACATCGACTCGGCGACGATCTTCCTCTGCCCGGAGGCCTGCGCGATCGTGCAGGGCGACGGCAGCGCCCAGCTCGACGTCCGCTACGGCTGCGACGTCGGCTTCGATCCGCAGGGCTGATCTCGGATTCGGCGCTTTGGAATCGGCCGCGTCGGCGCGGTCGGAAGAGCCGTGGTGGGTGCAGCTCCCTCGCCCGGGGTCCCTCTGCACCGCCACACTTGTCCCGCTCTCGTCCGTGTCGTCGTCGATCCGTGATGTCCCGTGGGTCGGCTGGACCGACGGGGCGCCACGACGGCGGCGATGCGGGCGAGCCAGCGGGGCAACCTCGCCGACGCGGGCAGCGTCACGCCCCGCTCAGGCGGCGAGCAGCTCGACCACCGCGGCCTCGATGCGCGCACTGCCGAGGCGACGGAGTCGGGCCAGCGGCGCGTCGAGCTCGCCGGTGACGAAGCGCGTCAGCAAGAGCGGGTGGATGTAGCTCTTGCGGCAGACCGCCGGCGTGTTGCCGAGCCGTTCCGCGACGCTGCGCACCGCGGCATCGGCCGCACGCTTGCGCGCCGTGGTGCTCGCGGCAGGCGGAGCTCCGGCGAGCGCCGTGGCGGCGGCGATCGTCGCCGCCCAGGTGCGGAACACCTTCGCCGAACAACTCACGCCGGCGACGCGGTGCAGGTACTCGTTCACGTCGCGCGAGGTGATCGCACGCCGGCGCTTGCCGTCCATGTACTGGAACAGCCGCGCGCCGCGCTGCGCCTTGAGCTGCCGGATGACGCGGGCGATGCGACGGTCGCGGAAACGGATCGCCCGCTGCTTGCCGCCCTTGCCGCGGTAGTCGAGCTTCACCGTGGCCCCGTGCACCTGCGCGTGCCGTGCGAGCAACGTCGTGGCCCCGTAGGAGCCGTTGCTGCGCGTGTACTCGTCGCTGCCGACGCGCAGGTGCCCGCGCTCGATCAATGCGAGCACCGCGGCGGTCACCTTGGCCTTGCCGTTGTCGCGACGCGCGAGATCGTGATCGATCGCGGCGCGCAGTCGCGGCAGTGCGCGATAGAAGTCGCGCAGGCGGCCGTAGTTCGCCGCGTCCCGCACGGCACGCCAGCGCGCGTGGTAGCGGTACTGCTTGCGACCTCGTGCATCGCGACCGATCGCCTGGATGTGGCCGTCGGGATCCTTGCAGATCCACACGTCCTGCCAGGCCGGCGGGATCGCGAGGCTGCGGATCCGGGCGAGCACACGACGATCGCGGACCGGCTTGCCGTGCTCGTCGAGCACCCGATGTCCGCGGCCGTGGCGGCGGCGTAGATACCCCGGCTCGGCCGGATCGACGTAGCGCAGCGACGCCGCGGCCGCAGTCGCCTCCCCGTCGCCCAGCGCATCACCGAGCGCCCGTGTCCGCGCGTCCGTCGTGCACGCACCCAGCACCTCTGCGCTCGTCAGTGCCTCGCCCGCGACCAGCGCCATCGCCCGTTGCCCCATCGTGGAGCCGCGGTAACGCAATCCGCATGCCGCTCCGAAAGTCGGCGCAACGCCGCGAGGAGCGGGCCGAGCTGTGGCGCGTCCGCACGGGGCGACGACCGCGACCAAGCCAGAGCGCGACAGCCCCGATCGCTCCGGCCATCGAGCCCGACGTGGCTTCGCCACGGCGGACAGCGAGCACGGCTGCGCGCACCAGGAAGAGCGCCGGACGGCGCGACCAAAACTAGTACCCGCGCATCTGCGTGATGATCGCGGCCTGCGTGTCGCGGGGCACTTCGGCGTAGTGGCTGAACTGCATCGTGTAGCTCGCGCGGCCCTGCGTCGCGGAGCGGATCGCGGTGGCGTAGCCGACCATCTCGGCGAGCGGCACCTCGGCCTTCACGATCTGCGCGGTGCTGCGACCGCCGTCGAACGCCGCGCGCGCGGGCTCCATGCCCATGATGCGACCGCGTCGGCCGTTGAGATCGGACACCACGTTGCCGGTGAACTCGTCGGGCACGACGACCTCGACGGCCATCAGCGGCTCGAGCAACACCGGTGCGCCCTCCTCGAGCGCCTGCATCGTCCCCATCGCCGCGGCCGCCTGGAAGCTCGCGTCGCTGGAGTCGCCCTCGCGGAACGCCGCGCCCACGAGCCGCACGCCGACGTCGACGACCGCATAGCCGAGCAGCGGTCCGCGGGTCAACGCGTCCTCGCTGCCGGTCTTCGTGGACTGGATGAACACCGGGTGCAGTGGCTGCTCGCCCTTCGTGCCCTTCGGGATCGGCGGCAACGCGTTCTCGAAGGCGTTGCCGCTGCCGCGCTCGCGCGGCAGCAGCTCGAGCGTCACCTTGGCGTACTGGCGCTTGCCACCGGCCTCGCGCTCGTACTCCAGCGTCTTGGTGACGGCCTTCGCGATCGTCTCGCGGTAGGCGACCTGCGGCTTGCCCACGTGCACCTCGAGGCGGTGCTCGCGGAGCATGCGGTCGACGATGATCTCGAGGTGCAGCTCGCCTTGCCCGCAGATGAGCGTCTGCCCACTGTCGCTGTCCTGCCGCACGCGGAAGCTGGGATCCTCGCGCACGAAGCGGGCGAGCGCCTCGTCGAGCGCCGGCTGATCGGCGGCGGTCTTGGCCTCGACGGCTCGGAAGATGACCGGCTCGGGGATCTGCATGCCCGCGAGCACGACGCGCTCCTTGTCGTCGGCGAGCACCAGCGTGTCGCCGGTGCCCGTCCACTTCAGCCCGACCGCAGCGGCGATGTTGCCCACGCCGACCTCGTCGACCTCGGTGGTCTTGTTCGCGTGGATCTGCAGCAGCCGCTGCGGCTTCTCCTTGCGCGAACGCGTGGTGTTCTGCAGCGCGTCCTTGAGCTTGAGCTTGCCGGAGTATACGCGGAAGAACACCAGCGGTCCGCGGTGCGAGTCGTGCAGCACCTTGAACGCGAGCGCGAGGAACGGCTCGTCGGGGCTCGGCTTGCGCAGCACCGTGGCGCCGTCGCCTTCGCGATGGGCCTCCACCGGCGGCAGGTCGTTCGGCGCCGGGAGGTAGTCGATCACCGCGTCGAGCAGCGGCTGTACGCCCTTGTTCTTGAGCGAGCTGCCGCAGAGCACCACGTTGCCGCGATTGGCCAGCGTCGCGCGGCGCATCGCGGCGCGCAGCAGCTCGGCGTCGACCGCAGCGCCGACGTCGAGGTAGGCCGCCATGACTTCGTCGTCGACCTCGCCCACCGCCTCGACGAGCAGCGTGCGCGCGGCGATCGCCTCGTCGTACATCGGCGCGCCCTCTTCGAGCTTCGCGCGCACCGGCTTCTCGCCGCTCGCCCCCTCGAAGTGCACCGTCTCCATCGTCAGCAGATCGACGACGCCCTCGAACGCCCCCTCGAGCCCGATCGGGATCTGGGCGACCAGCGGATGCGCGCCGAGCCGATCGCGGAGCATCGCGACGGTGAGCTCGAGCGTCGCGCCGACGCGGTCGAGCTTGTTCACGAACGCGATGCGGGGCACGCGATAGCGATCGGCCTGCCGCCACACCGTCTCGGACTGCGGCTCGACGCCCGACACGGCGTCGAACACCGCGATCGCGCCGTCGAGCACGCGCAGCGATCGCTCGACCTCGACCGTGAAGTCGACGTGCCCGGGCGTGTCGATGATGTTGATGCGATGGTCTCGCCAGTGGCAGGTGGTCGCGGCCGCGGTGATCGTGATCCCGCGTTCCTGCTCCTGCGGCATGTAGTCCATCACGGCCGCGCCGTCGTGGACCTCGCCCATGCGATGCGTGATGCCCGTGTAGTAGAGGATCCGCTCCGTGGTCGTGGTCTTGCCCGCATCGATGTGGGCCATGATGCCGATGTCACGAATCGAAGCTATGTCGGTGGGCGAAGCCATGGCGCAGCGTTTTCGACGTCTGGCTTATATCCGGGCGCCCGGCCCATCGCAATGGCGGGGTCAGTAGCCGCGGTAGCCGCGGCCGAGCGCGCGCCGCCGCTGCATCGCAGCGTCGAAGCGCGAGCGATCCGCCCCGGGGTAGAGCGCCGGCAACATCGCCTGGTGCACGAGCTTGCCGTCGTGCGTGAGCGTGAAGTTGTGCAGACGGCGATCGATGTGACCGAGCCCGAGCTCGCTCCACCGCTCGAAGGCTGCGAGCTGCGGCGACAGATCGACGGCGTACTTCTCGGCGATGCGCCCGTGCTCGGTCCAAGGCGAGTACAGCACCGCGAACGTGAGGTCACGGGCGGCGCGCTGCACGTCGTCGAGCACCGTGAAGTGCGAGATCGGCGATCGGCCCGCCTCGACCGCCTCGATGTAGCCGGCGAGCGAGCGCGTCGCGAGGTAGCTCGCCCGATCGCCGACGGAGTACGCGGAGTTGCCGAAGCCGAGCCAGGCGGTCTCGCCGTACGCGACGGCGACCTTCAGCCGCATGATCTCCTCGAGCTCGCGCCGGATGTGCGCGGGCGAGCGGAAGAAGCGAGGCCCGAACTCGACCCAGCCGAGCTCGTCGAAGAGCGCGCGGATGCGGCTCTCGGCGAACATGCTCTCCGTCTGCGTCGGGCAGCGATCGTGGCGCACGTAGGTGCGGGCGCGCGGATCGTCGTGGTACGGATAGACGAACAGGCTGTCGAGCAACCCGTCGTCGACGAGCGCACGCACGGCAGCGATGGTGCGCGCGATCGCGTCGGGGGTCTCGCCCTCGATGCCGACCATCAGATCGAGGTTGAGCCACGGGATGCCGACCTCGCGTGCGCGCCCGAGCGCAGCACGCACCTCGGCGACGTCCTCGCCGTGGTGGTGGCGAGCGTACAGCTCGGGGTCGAGCGTCTGCGCACCCATGCTGCAGCGCTCGAACCCGGCCTGGCGGAAGAGCGCGAGCTTGGCCGTCGTCGCCGTGACCGGCTTGGCCTCGAACGTCGACAGCGCCGAAGCGGCGTCGCCGAGGATCGCGAGGTAGCCGTCGAGGAACGCGGCGATCGCCGCCTCGGGGATCGCCGTGGGCGTGCCGCCGCCGAGGAACGTCACCACGTGGCGAGGCTGCACCAGCGCGCGATGTCGCCGGAGATCGCCGAGCATCGCCGCGATGTAGCGACGCACCTGCTCGGCGTCCTGCTTCACCTGCAGCTCGTAGTGGTGGCAGTAGCTGCAGCGGTAGGCGCAGAACCCGAAGTGGAAGTAGTAGCCCGTGTCGGTGAGCTCGCCGATGACGTCCTTGCGGTACTCGTCGTCGTCGGGCGCACGCGCCTCACCGCCCTGCTCGATCGCGACCGCCGGCGGATAGGTGAGCTGGTAGTCGTGCAGCTGCGGGTCGATGCGCAGCTCGGGCGCGCCCGCGAAGATGTCCTCGCAGCGCTGCGCGAACGTGGCGAACTCGGCTGCACTGGACGCGGAGTCGTTGCTCATGGGGCCTCGCGATGGGTGGGGAGCCACGACTGGCGCGGCGTGACGTGGTGCAGGCGATGGATGCCCGCGCGGCGATGGTTGTCGTCGATGCTGCGCACGACCACGCCGGTGAGCGCCGAGAGCGGGGAGAGCAGCCGCATCATCGCGCAGGTCGGCTCGAACTCGGCGGCGAGCCGCGACTTGATGCCGTAGCCGGTGGGGCCGAGCTCGACCGTGCGGCGGCCCTCGGCGATCGCGAGCTCGACGTCGTGCAGCATCATGAGCACGGTGAGCGAGCGCGAGCGTGCGAGCGCGGGCTCGATCCCCGAACGCAGGCAGATCTGCTCGTCGCCGTCCGCGAGCGACAGCGAGAACGCGACGGGCGCGTCGCCGAGCCGCGCGACTGCGAGGCGGGTACGCGGGCTGCGGACGAGCGCGGCGAAGAACGACGGCGCGAGCGACTCCCAGCGAAACTGCGCGGTGGCCAGACGCGCGCGGTAGAGGCGGTGCAGCTCGCCGAGCAGCGCCGGCGATGGCGCGCGCTCGAGCCCGATGCGCAGCGGCTGCGCGTCGCCGTGGAGCCGTCGTCGGCGCTCGCGGTGGCGCGCGAGCACGTCGTCCAGTGCGGGCCCGTGCACCCGCGCGAGGTGGTCGAGCGCGCCCGCGGTCTCGTAGCCGGCGTCGCGCATCTTGCGGTGGAGGTCGCCGAGGCTCGCGGCGGCACCGATGCGGGCGAGCACGTCGTGCAGGCTCGACAGTCCCTGCGTCCGCACGCGCGCCGACGCGAGCGTGACGAAGGGATGGAACCCGGCGCGCGCGAGCGCAGCGTGCAGCGCATCGCCGGGGCGCACGTCCTTCCACACGATCGACATCGCTCCGAGCGCGCGCGCGGTGCGGGCGAGCTCCGGCAGCAGCAACGTCGCTGCGGTCGCGGGCGCGAGCCGGCCGTCGGCCAACGGCTCCGCGCGATGGCCGAGCGGCGTGCCGACGACGAGGGCGCGCATGCGTCGACCGGTGCGTTCGAGGAGCGCGCGCACGGCTGCGAGCGGACGATGATCGGCGAGCAGCTCGAACAACGGATCTGCCGTGCACACGACCGGCACCGCGGCGATCGGCGCGCGAGCCTCGCAGGCGACCACCCAGCCGCAGGCGTCGCCCGGCGTGACCGCGCCGCCCTTGGCCTGCGCGGCGACGAGCTCGGGCGCGGCGCCGAGGTTGCACCCGCGCGTGGCCTCGAGCCAGCGCGCGAGCGCGGACGGCAGCGCGTCGGCGTGGGCGAAGCTCATCTGCGTCCCCCCAGCACCGGGATCCGCCCACGCGCCAGCTCGTCGAGTGCGGCCTGCATGCGCGTGCGGACGCGGCGATCGAGCGCACGCACGCAGGCCTCCTCGTCGTCGTGCTCACCGCTGCGCGGCTCGATCGGATCGAGGACGCGCAAGGTGATCTGCGTCGGCAGCGGCAGGTAGATCGGCAGCACGCCGATCGTCAGCCCCCAGGGGATCGACAGCGCGATCGGCCACACCGGCATGCGCAGCCGTCGACGCAGCCCGAGTCGCTCGGCGATGCGACGGCCATCGGAGAGCACGACGTAGGTCTCGTGCGCGCCCACGCTGACGATCGGCACGACCGGCACGTTCGCGGCGACGGCGAGCCGCGCCCACCCGAGCCGGCCGGCGAACTCGACCTGATGGCGCCTGGCGAACGGCTTCTCGGCATCGACGCTGCCGCCGGGATACGTCTGCACCGCGAAGCCGCGCTGCAACGCCGCGAGCGCGGCGTCCGGCTCCGCACGGATCGCGCCGAGCTTCGCCAGCGTGGGCCAGGTGAACGAGCGCGCGAGCCAGTCGTGCGCGAGGATCACCATCGGCGGCCCCTCGGGTCGCGCGCACGCGTAGCTCGCGACCCACAGGAACATGTCGGGCATGAGCACGCCGCCGTTGTGCGTGCCGACGCCGAGGAACGCCGTCGTGGGCAGCGCGTCGAGGCCTTCGGTGCGCGCCCGGAAGTAGCGGCCCAGCGCGCGACGCACCACCGGCGCGACCCTGGCGACGAGCTCCGGATCGCGCACGATCGTGTCGTCGCTAGGCACCCGGCCCTCGCCGCAGATAGAAGGACGCGGGCGGCCAGTCGGGGAGCGAGCCGCAGTACTCGAGGAAGCCGGCGAGCGTCGCCGCGCGCGGGTCCAGGCTCGAGCTGGGCCAGACTCCCCGTGTCGCCGCATCGGCATGGAAGACAAGCCGACGGTGATATCGATCATCGCCGACGAGCGTTCGCAGCCCGCGGGCGATCACGCCCGTGCCCGCCGCGATCGCACCGGCGCCCTCGGCCAGCCGCTCGAGCCCGTCCGGCTCGGACGCGAGCAGCTGCAGGTCGTAGCCGAGGAACGCGTCCTCGTGGAACACCGAGCACAGGTGCTTCACGATCGCGGCGGTCGGCGTGCCGAGCCCGGTGCCCAGCCACGCCTGCCACGGGTTGTAGAGCACCTGCAGCGGCACGCGCACCGGCACCTGGCCGAGCACGCTGCGGCGGCTCACCGCGCGCTCGGCCTCGGTCTCCGACAGATAGGCCGGCAGCATCGCGAGCCAGCCGACCCCGAGCTGCCACGCGCTCGGACACGACGCGACGAAGCCGCGCGCCACGAGGGCATCGAGCCGACGTCGCACGCGGGCGCGCATCGGTAGACCCTACCTTCGTTCCCGCGCGCTTTGGCGGCCGACCATCGTCGTGCCCGCCCGCGGGGACCGTGTCGATTCCCGCGCCCCTCGCCCGTCATCGCCGGGCTCCAGGGCGACCAGGGGTCGCGGTATGGAATGTGTCGTCCGTCCACTGTCGATCCTCGCCCTCGCACTGCCGATCGCGTGCAGCGACCCACCGACCCCGGCGACGGACGGGTCGAGCTCCGGGAGCGACAGCGGCGAGCCCTCGCCGACCTCGGACGACGCGGCCTCGGGCAGCAGCGCCGCCGACGACACCACGACGACGTCGTCGAGCAGCGGTGACGAGTCGAGCAGCAGCGGTGAGACCGGCGAGTCGCTCCATCCCGATGTCGAGCTCGTCGTCGGCGCCATCACGGCCGGCGGATGGACCCAGTACTTCTACTATGCCGCCCTTGGCGACGGCGGCACCGTCGGACCGATCCAGATCACCGAGCCGGGCGACATCACCTGGGACGTGGTCGCGATGGTGCCCGGACGCCGCGCGGCCTATCGCGGGCACCGCGTCGACGGTGGCGACGAGATCGTGCTCGGTGCAGTCGACAGCGACGAAATGCAAGTCGCACTCGACGTGCCGCCGGTCGGTACCGGTGACCTCGGCTTCCCGACGCCCGTCCCGGGTGGTGTGGAAGCGGTCGTGTTCGGCGAGCAGGAGACCGCCACGATCTTCCGGGTCGACTTCCCGGGAGGCGCTCCGCAGGCGCCCGTCGCGGTGATGCGGGGCGTGCGGAACGCAGAGGAGCTGGCACCGCTCGTCGATCCCACCGGACGATGGCTGGTGGATCACGTCGAAGCCGTCGAGCCCGGCGCGATCGATCTCGCCGTTGCACGCCTCGACGTGCCCGACGCAGACGGCATGGTGCGCCTGACGTCGGCGACGGGCGACGCGTTCGGCGGTGGCGAAGTGTTCACCGGTGACGGCAACGGCCTCTTCTATACCTACCGCGACGGGACCGGCATGAACGAGCTGCGCCACGTCGATCTCCGGGACGACACTCCCGGCGACACCGACGTCGTCGAAGTCTGGACCGACGAGAGCGCGGACTATGCGTTCGCGGCGGGCGACGCAGGCCTCGTCTACTCGGTCGCGGCATCCGGTGTCTGGGAGTCGTCGCTGTGGTCGACGCATGCGTCCGACGATGGCAGCGTCGCGCCGCCGACGTTGCTGCTCGACGAGGTCGAGGGCACGTACTGGTGGATGTGGACGTCGGCCGACGGGCGCTGGATGGCCTTCCACGTGCAGGTCGGCGGCGTCGAGCGGGCCTACGTGCTCGACGTCGACGACCTGGCCGCGCCCGAGCTCCACGAGCTCGAGCTCGAGGCGCCGGGCGTCGCCATGTTCTCGCGCGACTCGCAGTGGCTGTTCTTCGCGCACGACGAGCCGGGCGGCGGTAGCATCTCGCGCTACCCGCTCGAAGGTGGGCTCGGTGCGCGCGAGCTCGTCGCGGCGAACGACGGCGTCGTCCAGATCGGCGAGCTCCGCGGGATCACGAGCGACGCGAGCACGCTGCTCACGTCCGGCTACGCCGACGATGCGCCGTCGCAGCTCGTGTTCGATCTCGGCGGCCCGTTTCCCACGCAACCGACCATCCTCAATGCGCCGCCACCGCGCGACTACTGGGCGCAGTTCGGCGACGTGCTCCGCGACGACCGCCACGTCGCGTACATCGAGCGCAACGACGTCTTCGGCCCCGAACGCATGATGCTCGCAGACCTCGACCACCCGGGCGAGGCGATCGAGGTCATGTCCAACACGCGAGGCTGGATCGAGGTGCCGCGCTCGCCCTGACGGGCAGCGCGACGCCACGGCCGAGGGCTACCAGCGATAGTGGGCGAAGGCCTTGTTGGCCTCGGCCATCTTGTGGATGTCTTCGCGCTTCTTCACCGCGGTGCCGCGGTTCTGCGCTGCGTCGAGCATCTCGTTCGCGAGCCGCTCGCGCATCGTCTTCTCCGGACGCGCGCGCGAGCTGTGGATCAGCCAGCGGTACGCGAGCGCCTGGCTGCGCTCGGGACGGACCTCGATCGGCACCTGGTAGTTCGAGCCACCGACGCGGCGCGCTCGCACCTCGAGCCGGGGGCGCGTGTTCGCGACCGCCTTCTCGAACACCTTGATCGGATCGTCCTTGGTGCGCTCGCTGATGATCTCGAACGCGCCGAACACGATCTTCTCGGCGATCGACTTCTTGCCCTCGTACATCACGCCGTTGATGAACTTCGCGACCTGACGGTTCACGTCGGTCGGGTGGTCCGTGTACTTGACGTCCTGGGCGGGACGGGGCTTGCGATTGACCTTCTTGCGCGACATGGCGTTCTTCCTTGCTTCCGCTACTTGGGCCGCTTGGTGCCGTACTTCGAGCGCCGCTGACGACGGCCGGAGACGCCGGTCGTGTCGAGGGTGCCGCGCACGATGTGGTAGCGGACGCCGGGGAGGTCCTTCACGCGACCGCCACGGATGAGCACCATCGAGTGCTCCTGCAGGTTGTGCCCTTCACCGGGGATGTAGCTCGTCACTTCCATGCCGTTGGTGAGCCGCACGCGCGCGACCTTGCGCAGCGCCGAGTTCGGCTTCTTCGGCGTCACGGTGTAGACGCGGGTGCAGACGCCGCGACGCTGCGGGCACTCCTTGAGCGCCGGCGCGGTCTTCTTCGCGAACTGCTGGGTTCGTCCCTTGCGGACGAGCTGCTGGATCGTAGGCATGAATTCTCTGGTCTGCGCCGACGGCATCTGCGAGCGGGAGAGCTCCCGCGCTTCACTTCTCGGGGCGAGCGGGCGGCGAGTATAGACAGATCGGCCCGGGGATCAACCCTGGGCCGAAGCGGGCGCCGGGGCGATCCGACGGGCATTTGCGCCACGGGCGCCCACGGCCGGCCGGGCATGCCCCCGCCGGCTATCCTGTTGGAACCCCGATGCACAAGCCCGCGCGCCCGCGCTACTGCCCGACCTGCGGCGGGCCCAACCCCGACCCGACCCGCACCGCGTGCCGCTTCTGTGATGGAGCGCTCATGGGCCTGGGGCTGCCCGATCCGCGCGACACGGTGCGGTGCTCGGCGTGCAGCGCCGCGATGCCCGGGGGCGCGACCTTCTGCTGCGACTGCGGGTTCGTGCTCGCGCAGACGGACGGCCTGCCCGCGCCGGGCCCCTGCCCCGCCTGCAGCAAGCCGCTCGACGGCTGGGGTCTCGCGCCGACGGCCGCACGGCCGAGCGGGCATCCGATCGCGGCGTGTCGCGACTGCGGCGGCGTGTGGCTGCCGGCCGCGACGCGCACCGCGTTGGTCGACGACGCCGCGAGGCTCGCGGCGGGACGCGGCGACGTGGTGATGAACGACGTGGTGCGTCGCCAGCTGCCGCCGGGCAGCCTGAGCGCGGCGGTCGTGTACCGGCGGTGTCCCGACTGCCGGCAACGCATGAACCGCAAGAACTTCGGCGGCTGCTCGGGCGTGCTCGTCGACGAGTGCAGCTGCGGCACGTTCTTCGATGCGGGCGAGCTCGAGGACGTGCTCGCGTTCGTGAAGAGCGGCGGCCTGCAGCTCTCGCGCAAGCGCGCCGAAGAAGAGCGCACCCGCGTCGCCCGCAACGCCGAGTCCGCGGCCGTGACCGCGCGGATCCACAGCAACGCGAGCTACGGCACCGCCGACATCGAAGCGCAGGCGACGTTCGCGTTCCTGGGCTGGGTGGGCCGCTGGATTGCGCGCGCGCTGTCGTGACGCGAGCTCACCCCTCCGGCGGATTGCACGTCACGTTGTTGAGTGCGCCGCCGGTCATGTCCGAGTAGGTGTAGGGACCGTTCAGCCCGTCGTACGACGTGATGCCGTAGTCGTCGGGATCGATCTTGTACGCCCGGGTCTCGTCCTGTCGCACGGCCCAGATGTAGCCGTCGATGTCGACGCTGACCCCCTTCACGGTCCAGCCGGGGCCGTCGGGCAGATCGACGGTGTCACCCAGCGCGAGCGTCTCCATGTCGACCCACGAGACGCCCTTCGTGTCGTTCGCGAACCACATGCGGCCCTGCAGATCCTGCGCGATGCCGCCGCTGCCGCCCGAGACGCCCGCGCTCTCGTACGTGCCGGTCGCGTAGTCGAAGCGCGACACGCCGTTCCACCACGCGCGCCCCTCGGTGTCGACCGTGATGCCGTAGCCGCCGCCCGAGAAGATCTCGACCTCGAGCGTGTCGAAGTCGACGCGGGCGAACTTCCCGTTGTCGAAGCCGTGCGTGTAGAAGTTGCCCTCGAAGTCCACGGCGCCGCCGTAGATGCCGACGCCGATGCCCGTACCGTCGGGCAGGATCGCCTGCGTGCAGGGGAAGTCGCTCTCTTCGAGGTGCAGCGTGTCCTCGACGACACCGGTGTCACCGTCGACGCGATGGATCCATACGCCGCCCGGCCCACAGAAGCCGGGGCTCTGGCCGTTCGTGCCGGTGACCGTCCAGATCTTCTGGTTCTCGTGGCACTCGCCTTCACCGGGCGTCCACTGCACCGGGCGCTGCACCGTCATGTCGTCGAAGTCGGTGAACCACGCGACGCACTCGTCCTGGCCGAACGGCAGCACGTCGTCCTTGCCGGTCGAGGTCTGGATGCCGGCCATGCCGTTGCTCTCGACGCACAGCTCGGGGCGCGCCCAGATCTTCGTGAGCCCGACATGGCGATTCGCGACGACGACCGCCTTGCCGTCGATGCTCACGCTGGTGCGCGAAGGGTTGCCGTTGCCGTCGGCGCGGGTGAGATAGCGGCCCTCTTCCTCGAGCGTGCGCGTGTTGATCTTCGCGACCGTGCTCTCCTGGCTGTTCGCGATGAACACGTAGCTCCAGTCGCTGTTGCCACACGCGCAATCGCCCGGACCACCGTCGTCACCGACGCTCACGCCGTCGGGCGTGTCGAACTTCGGCTCGTCACCGCCGCTGTCGCCCTCCTGCGCGTCCGCGCCCTCGCCCGAGCCCGCGGTGCCACCCGTGCTCTCGGCCGCGCCCGTCGGTGCGCCCTCGGCCCCCTCGGAGCCGCCCTCGCCGAACAACCCCACGCTCTCGCGCGAGTCGCCGCAGGCCGTGAGCGCGACCGCGAGCCCGCACGCGACCGCGGCGTCCGGGAGTAGCTGAGCGATGCGCATGGGAGACCTCCGAGCACGTCATTGGCCGCCGAGCGGTGACATCGTGCGGCGCTCGTGCGCACAGGACGATTTCGCCGTACGGCCGGGCGGGTCGACGTTCCGACGGTCGTCGAGCTCAGCGCAGGTCGTGCTGCAGCGACGCGCGGTGCTCGTCGATGTGCCGGGCGTAGCGCTGCCATTGCTGTTCGCGGATCCCCGCGAAGCCGCGGGTCTCGGCGTAGGTGCGCGCGTTCGCGGCCATGCGGCGACGCCTCGCCTGGTCGAGCAAGAGCAGCTCGATCGCGTCGCACCAGCGCTGCAGATCGCCCGCGGAGAGCACGAGCCCGGTCTCGCGCTGGTGGACGATCTCCGCCGGCCCACCGACGTCGCTCACGCAGGCCGGCGTGCCGCAGGCGAGCGACTCGAGCACCACGTTGCCGAACGTGTCGGTCGTCGACGGGAAGACGAAGAGCGCCGACGAAGCGAACGCGGTGGCGAGTGCCTCGCCCTCGAGCACGCCGGTGAACGCCGCCGGCACGCCCGCCAGGCTCGTGCGCAGGACGTCGGCGTGCGGACCATCGCCGACGATCGCGAGCTCGAACGGGACGCGACCGCGACGCTGGAGCTCGCGGGCGATCTCCGCGAGGAAGCCGACGTTCTTCTCGCGCGAGATCCGGCCGACGTAGAGCAGCGTGTGCTCGCCGGTCAGACCGTGGCGCGGCCAGAAGCTCGGGTCGGCGCGCCGGGGATGGAACAGCTCGGTGTCGACGCCGCGCTCGATGACCGCGATGCGATCGGGGCGCACGCCCTGCTCCACGATGACACGCGCCGCCGCATGCGTCGGGGCGATCACCTCGGCGAGCGCACCGTAGAACCACCCCGTGTAGCCCGCGACGAGCCGCGCGATGGAGCGATCGCCGATGATGCGCGCGGCGTACTCGGCGAGGTTCGTGTGGTACTGCCCGATCGCGGGGATGCCGAGGATGCGCGCCGCCAGCATCGCCACGATCCCGACGGGTCCCGGTGTGGTGAGCACGACGAGCTCGACCTCGCGCTCGTCGAGCCAGCGCATCGTCTCGAGCAGGCTCGGCCAGCCGAGCGTGTACTCGCCGTAGCCCGGCAACGGGAAGCTCGCGAGCGCCGGGAAGCGCACGATGCCGTCGGCCTCGTGGGTCATCGTCGCCTCGCCCGGGTCGACGCCGCACAGCGACACCTCGTGGCCGGCCGCCTGCATCTGCGCGACCACGCGACGCAACCCGAGTCCGACGCCGTCGACGTTGTCGAGCGTGTCGCAGAACACCGCCGCACGCCGTGGCGCGGGCTCGTGCCCGCCGAGCGCGAGGCCCTGGTGCAGCGCGCGTGCACGCCGGCGCTCGCCGTAGAAGAAGCGGAACCCGAAGTAATAAGGAAGGTTGAACAGCGCGAGCCGGATGACGGTCGGGAGCTCGTCGATGATCGGCTCGGGATCGTTGCGCTCGATCGCCTGCTGCACGCGCGCGAACGAGTCGCGGAACGCCCGGAGCAGCGAGCGCTCGGCGAGCCCGTAGAGCTCGTCGTGCAGCGCAGCGTCGTGGCCGCGGCTGGCGAGCTCCGTGACGTCGGGGATGCGGGGGGCCTCGGCCAGCGTCTGCAACGCGGCGGGCAACAGCCGCTGCAGCACCGGCGGCAGCAGGCTCGGATCGTCGGGCAGCGTGCCCGCGCGCACGGTGTCGACGAGGCGCATGAAGGTCTGGTCGGCCGCGCCGCCGCGGCGGTTGCGGAAGTAGCCGACGGTGCCCGCGACCGCGGTGTGGGCATAGCTGACGTTGGTCTCCGGCATCGCCGCGATGCGCACGTCGCCGCCCCGCACCGCGCGCGCGAGCGCAGCGAAGGTGGGCGGGCCGTCGAAGCCGACGTGCGCCCGCGTCATCGTGAGGCCCGAGTGATCGTCGGAGCCGGCCGTGGTGCGCCACCATCGCCCCGGCAGGTGCTCGAGCGCGTGCCGCTCGGCCCAGCGCGCGAGCACGCGATCGTCGACCTTCGCGATGACGTCGCGCACCAGTCGTTCCTGGTGCGGGTCCTTCTGTCCGTTGACGACCTCGAGCGTGTCGAACAGGACGAGGCACTTCTGCAGCAGCTCGCGACCGAGCCGCTGGTTCACCACCGAGAACGGATGCGCGAGGCTGTGCAGGATCTGCTCGCGGCGCAGGTACGCGACCAGCTCGTAGATGTTCGTGCGCAGGCGCTGGATCTCGCGGTGGTGGCCCTCGTCGATGCCGTAGACCAGCACGTGCACGATGCAGCCGTTCTCGGGGAAGCGCGCCGAGACCTCCTCGGAGAGGAACACGTGATCGCCGAGGTGGGCGATCTCGAGACCGCCGTCGATCGTGTCGTGGTCGGTGATCGTGACCATCGTCATGCCGCGGGCGAGACAGGCGTCGTGCAGCGCGCGCGGCTCCGTGTAGCACTCCTCGACTTCGAGCGAGCGCAGCACGTAGAGGTTGAAACGACCCGAGTGCCGCGAGTGCACGTGCAGGTCGACTCGCTGTTCCGGTTCCATCAACCGTGGTAGTCGACGCGACCGGTCGATTGGTTGCGTCGGCTGCGTTCGATCACGGGTTGCATGTGCGTCACGATCGCCGCGGCGGTGTGTCGCCAGCTCGACGTCGCCGCGACGAGCTGGCGCGTGCGCTCCGCCTTCGCACGGGCGCGCGTGCGATCGGCGAGCAGCTCGCCGAGCGCCGCTGCGGCCGCGCCCACGTCGCTCGGTGACACGAGGGTGCCGAGCGCACCGTCGAGCAGTGCATCGCGCACACCGCCCGAGTCGCCACCGACGACCGGCACGCCGAGCGCAGCGGCCTCGAGCGCGACGAGCCCGAAGCCCTCGACCGCCGGCGCAGCGTCACGGGAGAGCATCGCGAACGCATCGCCCGCGGCGATCGCTGCGCAGCGCTCGTCGTCGTCCACGCGACCGAGGAAGCGCACGGCGTCGCGGCAGCCGGCCGCGGCCGCGAGCGACGCGAGCCGCTCGCGGTCGGGGCCGTCGCCGACGATCGCGTAGATCGCATCGGGGACCCGCGCGCGCAGGGAGGCCAGCGCGGCGATCGTGGTGTCGATGCCCTTGTGCGGCAGCAGCCGCGCGACGCTGACCACGAGCGGGCGCTCGCCGAGGCCGTGCCGTGCGCGGAAGCGGATCGCCGCGCTGCGCCAGCGCCGGGGCTCGAAGCGCGCGAGGTCGACCCCGCCGCGCACCACCGCGATCCGCTCGACGCCGAGCGCTCGCACGCGTTCGGCGGTGTACCGGCTGACCGCGAGCACGGTGTCGGCGCTGCGCAGCAGCTCGCGACGCAGCGGCGCGAGCCCGATCGGCAGCCGCATGAGCAGCTCGCGCCCGTGCGCGGCGATGGCGAGCGCGCCACACCAGCCGCGGGCGCGCAGGAGCGGCGCGATCGCGGCGCTGGTCCACTGCGCGTGCAGCAATAGATCGGGCCGCTCCCTGCGCACGAGCGCGACGAGGGCCGGCGCGCCGCGTGCGAACATCGAGTCGCTCGTGCCCGGGACGCGCACGACCGGGACCGCGTAGCCGCGATCGAAGGCCGCGTCGTCGTCGTGGCGCGGTGCGGCGACGACGACCTGGTGATCGACGGCGAGCGCTTCCGCCAGCGCCGCTGCCCAGGTCTGCACCCCACCCGTGGAGGGCGGGAAGTCCTGCGACGCGATCACGATGCGCACGGACGGGACTCCGGGACGAGCTCGCGGGTGACCGACAGCGTCGCGGCCACGACATCGGGTGCGCTCCACTGCGGCGCGCGGACCGACGGCGGAGCGCGCACGAAGGCCGCGAGCCGGGCGAGCTCGAGCTCGCCGTGGGCCCCGCCCTGCCCGGCACCGGCGCGACGCAGCAGCTCGACGTTGATGCGCTGCTCGTCGTCGTGGTCGCCGTGGATCGCCCAGAGCGGGATCCCGAGCGCGAGGCACTCGCCGATGAGCTGGCTGCCGGCGCTGCCGACCACGCACCGTGCCCAGGCGAGCGCGTGCACGAAGCTGCCGCGATCGAGCGGCTGCCAGCGCACGCCGGGTAGACGTGGATCACGGGGGGCGAACAGCTCCACCGGGGCCTCGGCCGCGATCGCGGTGAGCACCTGCGGGTCGGCGCCATCGCGGAAGTAGCACAGCACCGGACCACGCGCGCCGCGGGTCGGCGCCGACGCGTCCCACGAGCGTGCGAGCACGGTCGTGTCGTCGCGGCGATCGAGCGGGCAGAACGAGACCGCGATGCAGCGCGTCGCGAGGGCGGCGGACAGCCACGCCTTCGCCTGCTCGCGCCGCCACGGCCACGCGCTCACGCCACGCGGGCGATGGAAGCGATCGAAGAGCAGCCCGTGCCCGAGCGCGATGCGCGGGCGGCCGGCCAGCGCGGCGGCCCACAGCCCGGGCACGTCGCCGTCGGAGATCACGAGATCGGCAGCGTCGTCGACGAGCGCGCGCGAGGCCGCTCGGATCCGGCGCGCGAAGAGCAGCAGGGAGCGCGGCGACACCCGCGTTGGCATCGGCTCGACGATCTCGACCGCACCGTGCGGCGCGAGCCAGTCGATCGCATCGCCGCCGGCGAACACGCGCACGCGATGGCCCGCGCCGCGCAGCGCGGGGATCACCCGCACCGCGCGGCTGGCGTGGCCACGACCGCGGCCGTGGACGTAGAGATGGATGCGGGCGCCGGACATGGACGAGCCCCTTCAGGCGCGCAGACGCTCGCGCGCGGAGGCGAGGACGCGGTAGCGCTCGAACAGCGCGGCGAAGTGATCGTCGAGGCTCGCGATGGTGCTCGCGGCCCGGCGACAAGCGGCGCGCGACCACTCGCGATCCCGTTCGAGCACGCGCTCGATCGCGGTCGCGCACGCGACCGCATCGCCGGCGGCATAACGCTCGCCCGCCCCGCCGCGGACCAGCGCCGCTGCGCCGCCACGATCGGGCACCACGACCGGTAGCCCCGCGCACAGCGCTTCGCCGACGGCGAGCCCGTAGGTCTCGGCCGCCGAGCCGTGCACGAACGCGTCGGCCGAGGCGAGCACGCGCGGCAGCTCGGTCGCGCCGTCGATGCGCCCCAGCCAGCACGCACCGCGGAGGCCAGCGATGCGGCGGCTCCACCATCGCTGCAATGCGCCTCGTCCGCAGACCACGAGCGCGAGCGGCTGCCGCTGGGCCGCCCGTGCGAAGCCGTCGAGCACCGTGCCGATGCGCTTCTCGGGATCGAGCCGACCGACGGCGACGAGCAGCTTCGCGTGATCCGGCGCGCCGCAGCGTGCGAGCAGCGACGACCGCAGCGCGCGGTCGACCGCGGCCGGCACGAAGCGGCGCTTGTCGATCCCGAACGCGACCGTCTCCGCTCGCTGCACGCCGTGTCGCACCAGGCGATCGACGAGCCACGGCCCGCTCGCGATGGTGGCGTCGAAGCGCTCCGACAGCCGCGCGAAGCGGCGCCACCACGGCGCACAGAGCCGATCGACGACGTCGAACGGGACCCGGGGCGAGAGCAGCGTGTGCCCCCAGACCGCGACCGGATCGGTGTGGAACACGAGCACGCGGACGGCCTCACCGGCCCAGCTCGACACGAACCGCGCGCCGGCCCACGGCGACGAGGCCTCGACCACATCGGGGCGCTCGCGGTCGAGCACGCGGTGCAGCGCCGACTCGTCGGCGAAGAAGCCATAGGCGCGATCGACCGGCGAGCGTGGGCCGGGGATCCAGATCACACGCCCACCCGCGACGTGCTCCGTCGCCGCGCGTTCGCCGGGCGCCACGACCACCAGCTCGTGCCCGGCGTGCGCCGCGGCGGCGAGCTTGTGCAGCACGTAGGAGCGCACGCCACCGCCTTTTTCCGAGAACGAGTCGCTGACGTCGACGATCTTCAAGGGGAGCGCTTCGCGTGGGGAGGACCTTCCGTTGGTCGCGCGACGGGCCCTTCGGATCCATGTCCACGTCGCGCCGCGGCCGGTGTCACGGCACGCGGGCGCTGCGGTGACGCGCACACACGTCGAGCCGCCGCGGTGCTACTGTCCGTCACGCCCTCGATGTCCGACGAGCGCCCTTCGACCGACACAACGCCCCAGTTCGCACGAAGGCTCGCGGCGCGCACCACCGCGTTCGTCGAGCGGCGCGCGGGGCTCATCGTGCTGGTGTTCCTCGCCGCGGTCGCCGGGTTCGGCGTGCTCGCGTCCCGCCTGCGCATCGATCAGGAGCTGCGGCGGCTGTTGCCCGACGACTATCCCAGCGTCGTCGGCATCGACCGGCTCGGCCGCGAGATCGGCAACCAGTCCGATCTGTACGTCACGATCAAGAGCCCTTCGCGTGACGCGAACATCGCGTTCGGCGAGGCACTCGCGGCCAAGCTCGACGGCCATCCCGATCTGCGCTTCGTGCTCTTCCACCGCGAGCGCACCTTCTTCGATCGCCATGCCCTGCTCTACGCCGACACCGGCGATCTGCTCGAGCTGCGCCGCAAGGTGATCCTGCGGATCCGCGAGGAGGTGCGCAAAGAGGCGTTCGGCGGGCTCTCGCTGCTCGGCGAGGACGAGCGTGGCAAGTCGGCGAAGCCCGGCGAGGAGCTCGGCCTCGACAAGTCGGAGATCGAGGAGAAGTACGGCGCGGTCGAGGACTTCAAGGAGTACTACGAAGCCGACGAGGGCCAGGTCGTGGTAGCGCGCCTGCGGCCCAACCGTCCCCCGACCGACGTCGAGTTCTCGCGCGCGCTGCAGGCGAAGCTGCGCGCGACGATCGACGAGATCGGGCCGACCAAGCTCCACCCGCAGATGACCGTGGGGCTCGACGGCTCGTACGCGCAGATCGACAAGCGCGTGCGCAGCTTCCAGAAGGAGGTCGTGGGCGGCAGCCTCGGCTCGCTCGCGGTGCTCGTCATCAGCCTCGGGCTCTACTTCCGCAGCGCGCGCTCGGTGCTCGTCGTGTTCGTGCCGCTCATCGGCTCGGTCATCGGCTCGCTCGCGTTCGCGGCCGTGACCTACGGCGTGCTCAACCTCGTCAGCGCGTTCATCTTCGCGATCCTGCTCGGGCTCGGCATCGACTTCGCGATCGTGCTGCTGTCGCGCTACCGCGACGAGCGCGTGCGCGGGCTCGATCGCCGCGAGGCGCTCGAGGTGATGCTGTCGACCACCGCCCCCGCGTCGCTGTTCGGCGGCGCGAGCACGGCGCTCGGCTTCGGCGTGCTCGCGATCGCGGACTTCCAGGGCTTCGCGCAATTCGGCGTGGTCGCGACCGTCGGCGTGTTCGCGGCGCTCGCGTCCGCCATGATCGTGATGCCGGCGATGCTCGTGCTGCTCGATCGCGTGCGGCCGTGGAACCCGCGCATGCGCCACCGCCGGAGCGCACGCGTCCACATCGACGGCGCGCATCCGCGATGGTTCGCGCTCGCGATGCTCGTGCTCGCGGGCGCGGTCGGCTGGGGGACCTACTCGGTGATCCACGCACCGGACATCGAGTTCGAGTACGACTTCGACAAGCTCGGGCCGCAGAAGGCCGCAGGGCCCGAGGACATCGGCTATCGCGATGCCGTCGGCCGCACGCGCACGGTCGCACCCGCGGTCGCGTTCGCCGAGCTCGACCAGGCCGAGGCGATGTACCGGCAGCTCGCCGCGCTGCGGAAGTGGGTGCCGAGCGATCCGGGCAAGACCCACGTCGATCTCGACGCGCTCGCGCAGCCGCAGCCGCGCGCGCCGTGGCCCACGCCGCCCGACGAAGCCGAGGACGAGCCCGAGGACGTCGCCCCCGCACCGAAGGGTGCGCCCGCAGAGGAGGACGCCGCGCCGGCGAAACCGTCGGCGGACGACGACGACTGGGACGAGGATCCGTCCGAGGAGGACGAGGACGCGCCGCCGCCGAAGCCGAAGGGCACGCCGGCGCCCGACGACGCTGCGTCCGACGAGGAGGACTTCGACGAGGAGCTCGACGAGTTCGGCGACTCCGATCTCGACGACCCGCGCTTCGTCGCGATGGAGAACGCCGTGCTCGTGCGCCCTCGGGTGGCCCCGGAGACGCTCGAGCTCCTGCGCAGCTACGAGCCCGCGCGGCTCGACCTGCTCGCCGATCGCCTCCACGATGTCACGTCGCTGTTCGCGTTCGTGCCCGAGCAGCAGGAGGACAAGCTCGCGATCATCGCCGACATCCGTCGTCGCATCGACGAGAAGCGCGGCGGGCTCAGCAAGAAGACGCTCGCCGAGATCGACGAGTGGTACGAGTACCTGAAGGTCGATCGCCCGATCGGCATCACGGATCTACCGAAGTGGGTGCTCGACCAGTTCACCGACGCCCACGGCGGCGTCGGGCACTTCGTGGTGGTGTGGACGCGCGGCAGCAAGACCGACTACCGCAACGTCAAGAACATCCACGACGCCTATGCCTCACTGAACACGCCGACCGGCGAGGTGCTGCTGGCCGCGGACTTCTTCGTCATCCCCGAGGTCTACGAGGCGATCCAGGCCGACGGCCCGCGTGTGATGATGCTGTCGTTCGGGGTGATGCTGCTGACCTCGATCGCCACGTTCCGCGCGCTCGCGGCCGGCGTCGCGGCGGCGGTGATGGTGCCGTTCTCCATCGCCGCGCTGCTGGGCATCATGTACACGCTCGGCTGGAAGCTCGACTTCTTCAACGTGATCGCCCTGCCGCTCCTGGTCGGCATGGGCGAGGACTCGGCGCTGCACGTCATCGCGCGCTACCGCGAGGAGGGCCGCGGCAAGCTCGCGCTCGCCGTCCGCGAGACCGGCGGCGCGATCTTCATGACCGCGTGGACCACGATCTGCGGCTTCGGGGCGATCCTCTCCGCGAACCATCGCGGCCTGCAGTCGCTCGCCTGGGTCTCGGTGATCGGCGTGGCGCTGGTGTTCGTCACCGCGGTGCTGGTGTTGCCCGCGCTGATCGTGCTGAGCGAGCGTCTGCGCCCACGCGGAAAATGACGCGGCCCGCCGGCGCTGCGGGGCGCTCGGCGGGCCGGGGTCGTGCGCGCCCTTGGCGTCAGGCGCCGGGCTTGCGGAACTTGAGCGTCATGCGGTCGCTCTCGCCGATCGCCTCGTACTTCGCCTTGTCGACCTCGCCACCGTCGAGCGACGGCGGCAGGCTCCACACGCCGTTCGGATGGTCGCGCGTGTCCTTCGGGTTCGCGTTGATCTCCGAGCGCTCGACCAGCTCGAAGCCGACGGCCTTCGCGGCCGCGATCACGGTCTCCTCGGGCAGGTAGCCCTTCTCGGCGGTGACGTTCGGGTCGGCGCCTTCGGCCGCGCGATGCTGCTCGACGCCGAACGTGCCGCCGGGCGCGAGCACGCGGAAGGCCGCGCCGTAGACCAGCTCGATCGCGTCGTTGCGGTACCAGCCGTGGCTGTTGCGGAACGTGAGCACCACGTCGGCGCTGCCCTCGGGCCCGAGCTCGAACGGCTGCAGTGTGGTCTTGGCGACCTTGCCGTCGGGGCCGAGCTCGACCTTCTGCGGCACGATCACGGTCTTGACGTCGCCGAGGATCGCCTTCTCGGCGGCGATGCGCTCGAGCATCTTCTTGGCCTGGCCCGTGCCGTAGTACGCCTCGGGTCCGGCGGGATCGAAGATCGTGACCGTCAGCGCACCCTTTTCGCGCACGTAGGGTCCGAGGATCTCGGTGTACCAGCCGCCGCCGGGCCAGAGCTCGACGACCTTCGACGACGGCGTGACGCCGAAGAACGCGAGCGTCTCGGCCGGGTGGCGCGACGCGTCGCGGCTCTTGTTCTCGGCCGTGCGATGCGGGGCCGCGAGCACGGCAGCGAAGTCCGCGGGCGTCGGCGCGGCTGCGGCCGGCGGCGTCGGATCTCCCTTCGAGTCGGGCACTGCCGTGTCGCTCTTGGTCGGCGTGCAGGCGAGCCCGCCGAGGAGAAGGGTCGAGCTGATCGCGAGCGCGAGCGTACGAATCGATCGGGTTCTCATGCGGCCGCGAGCCTAGACGGAACGCGCACCTTCGGCCAAGCGCGACGGTTGCGGCAATGACGCCGCCGCGGATTCGCGGCACGAGCGGGGTGCTGCGATCGATCTTCGCGATCCTCGGCGAGGCGGCTGCGGTGCGACGCCGACCGCGGCGTCCATGCGGGTGGGAGGACCCCGCGATCCCTCGCGCGGGGAGGTTGGCCATGCCGCACCACGCAAGATCGTGGCGTGCGCGACGTCGTGTCGTGCTCGCACTCGCTGGCTCGTTGTCGGCCGCCTGCTACTCGGGCGCCTCCGATCATGCACACGGCGACGATGCCGGTGACGACGGCGCGAGCGGTAGCAGCAGCGACGAAGGTGCCGGGCTCGCGGGCTCCGGCGAGTGCACCGACGTCGAGAACTACTTCCGCGAGCAGGTGTGGGCGCCGCTGCTGAAGGAGAAGTGCTTTGCCTGCCACAACCCCGCCGGCCAGGCCAAGAACAGCGACCTCGTGCTGCAGGGCCCGGACTACCCCGGCTACCTCGATGTGAACCTGCAGACCGTGCAGAACATCGCGCGGCTCGAGATCGACGGCACGTCGCTCTTGTTGCTGAAGCCGAGCGCGCAGGTCGAGCACGGCGGCGGCCCGCAGATCAAGGACGACAGCGACGAGTACGCGGCGCTCGAGGAGCTGCTCGCGCGCATGGCCGAGCCGATCCACTGCGTCGACGACGGCGACATCAAGGCCTTCTACGCCGATCTCACCACGCTCGACGAGGCGCAGACGCTGCGCAAGGCCACGTTCCTGCTCGCCGGTCGTCTGCCGACCGAGGACGAGCTCGTCGCGGTCGACGGCAAGGGCTTCGCTGCGCTCGACCCGGTGCTCGACGCCGTGATGCACGAGGAGGCGTTCTACGGCCGCCTCATCGAGATCTACAACGACATCATGCACACGGACGCGTATCTGATCAGCGACGACGCGGTCGATACGGTCGATGCCGAGAAGTTCGCGATGGCGCGCTGGTACGACCAGCTCCCCGAGGACCAGATCCCCGACGCCCGCAACGCGACGAACGATGCGATCGCCCGCGAGCCGCTGAAGATCATCGAGTGGGTCGTGCGCAACGACCGGCCGTTCTCCGAGGTGCTCACCGGGAACTTCACGATGGTGAACCCGTGGTCGGCCCGCAGCTACGGGCTGTCGCTCGACCAGTTCACCGATCCGAACGACCCGAACGAGTGGGTGCAGGCGACGTTCGAGGACTTCCCGCACGCGGGGCTGCTCACCACGTCGGTGTTCCTCAATCGCTACCCGACGACGCCGACGAACCGCAACCGCGCGCGCTCGCGCGTGCTCTACAAGTTCTTCCTCGCGACCGACGTCTTGCGGCTCGCGGTGCGTCCGATCGACATCACCGGCGTCGACGACTTCAACCCCACGCTCTACAACGCGAACTGCACGGTCTGCCACGACAACGTGGATCCGATCGCCGGCATCTTCCAGGGCTGGGACGAGACCGGCCGCTATCGTCCGCCGGCCGAGGGCTGGTTCGCCGACATGCGCCCGCCGGGCTGGGGCGACGTGCAGGTGCCGTTCGAGGAGGGTCCGCGTGCGCTGCAGTGGCTGATGCCGCAGCTCGTCGCCGACCGCAAGTTCGCGCTCTCGGTGGTGTACGCGATGTACACCGGGCTCACCGGCCAGGAGCCGCTCACCGAGCCGATCGATCCCGACGCGCCCGACTACCTGCAGCGCATCAAGGCCTACGAGGCCCAGGACAAGGCCTTCGGCGACATCGCCGACATGTTCATGGAGCGCAATCAGGAGCTGCGCGTCGTGATCCGCGAGCTCGTGAAGACGCCGTGGTTCCGCGCGATCGACAGCGACGTGCCGCTGGCCGACGATCGGCAGAGCGAGCTGCTCGACATGGGCAGCGCGCACCTCCTCTCTCCCGAGCTCCTGCACCGCCGCATCATCGCGACCACGAGCGTGGCGTGGAAGCGCGACGACACGAACGTGCTGCTCTCGACCACCTACTTCAAGTTCTTCTACGGCGGCATCGACTCGGTCTCGGTGACGACGAGGCTCACCGAGATGAACGGCGTCATGGCCAACGTCGCCGACCGCATGGCGAACGAGGTGTCGTGCCTCGCCACTCCGCTCGACTTCAGCCGCGCACCGGCCGACCGACTGCTGATGCCGCTGGTCGACATCGAGGATCTGCCGGGCACGCCGGAGAGCGACGCGGCCATCCGCGCGAACGCGGTGCACCTGCACGAGCAGCTGCTGGGTGAGTCGCTCGACGACGGCGACCCGGAGATCGACCGCACCGTCGCGCTGTTCGAGGCCGTGCTGAACGACGGGCGCGCGCGGCTCGTGGATCCGGTGGCCCCGATCTCGACGTCGTTGCCCGCGATGTGCCAGCCGACGATGGATCCGCTCACCGCCATGCCGGTCGCCGTGCCGGTCACCGAAGACCCGGGCTACACCGTGCGCGCGTGGATGGCGGTGGTGACCTACCTCCTGGGCGACGCGAAGTTCCTCTACGAGTGAGGAGGCAGACCATGGACCGCCGACGATTCCTCGAGCTCGCTTCTCTGTCCGGCATCGCGCTCGCCGGTGCCCCTCTGCTCGGCCGCGCCGACGACCACGCCGGGCTCGCCGCATCGCCGCGCAGCATGGGCGCCGACGGCGAGGACGACTACGACGGCCCCTTGTTCGTGATGGTGCAGGCCAACGGCGGCTGGGAGCCGACGCTCTTGTGCGATCCGAAGGGCAACCTCAACAACAGCTACGACGAGGGCGACATCCTCACCGCGGGCAACATCCGCTATGCGCCGATCCCCGGCGCGGCGGCGCTGTTCGACGCCCACTACTCGCGCACGGTCGTGATCAACGGGGTCGACACCTCCACGAACGCGCATGATGCCGGGCAGCGGCACTGCGCGAGCGGTCGGCTCGGCGAGGGCTATCCGTCGCTCGCGGCGATGGTCGCGGGCAACGGTGCGCCGCAGCGACCGATGTCGTTCATCTCGTTCGGGCAGTACGACCGCACGCAGGGGCTCGTCGCGCCCACGCGCAACGGCAACGCGGATCGGCTCGCGGAGCTCTCGCATCCCGATCGCGTGACCGCGGCGGATCCGGCGAGCCCGACCTATCACGGCGAGACGGCGCACGCGATGATCCGGCTCGCGCGCGAGGCTCGGACCGAGCGCGCAATCGCGGAGCAACGCCTGCCGCGCTTCCGCCACGCGCTCGAGACCCTCGCCACTGCGCGCCGCGGATCCGACGGGCTGCAGCGACTCGAGGCCGCACTGCCGCCGCCGGACGACAACGGGATGTTCCGCCAGGCGCAGCTCGTCGTCGCGGCCTACAAGGCGCGCGTGGGCGTCGCGGGCAACCTGTTCCTGCAGGGCTTCGACACCCACTCGGATCACGACGCCAACCATCGCCCGCGCATGACCGAGGCGGTGCAGCTCGTGAAGTTCCTGTGGGACGAGGCCGAGCGTCAGGGCGTGGCCGAGAAGCTCGTGGTGCTCATGTGCTCCGACTTCGGGCGCACGCCGCAGTACAACGGCAACGCGGGCAAGGATCACTGGTCGATCACGAGCATGATCGCGATGGGCGCGGGCATCACCGGCAACCGCATGGTCGGGCTCACCGACGAGGGCCACAACGCGATCCCGCTCGATCCCGCGACCGGCATGGCGGCGGCGGACCCGGCGAGCGGCATCCGCGTGTCGCCGGCCCACGTGCACCGCGGACTGCGGCGCGCGCTGGGGCTGACCGGGACGGCGGTCGACGACCTGTTCCCGATCGCGCTGGACGACGACTTCGATCCGCTCGCGTGATCGCGTGATCGGTGGGGCGCGAGCCCACACCGCAGCCACGCGGGGCACCGCGGCGCGCGCGGGCTGCATCTCGCGCGTGGGAGATTGCAGACTCGGCACTTGCCGCGGAGCGACCTCGCGACCGATCCTCGGGGTCGCGTGGCAACACTTCGCACCGGCCGACGTCGCTTCGCGCAAGGCCTCGGCTGTGGGCTCGCGGCGCTGCCGGTGCTCGGGGGGCTCGGCGCACGCACGCGCGCCGCTCCTGCCGACGGCGTCGCGCAACGGCTCGTCGTGTTCTTCTCGCCGAACGGCACGGTGCACCAGCACTGGCGCCCGCAAGGCGGCGAGACCGACTTCACGTTCGCGGCGGGCAGCATCCTCGAGCCGCTCGGCGAGCTGCGCGATCGTCTGGTCGTCCTCGACGGCATCGACTTCATCGCGGCCACGAACCACGAAGGTGGCATGGCCGCGATGCTCACCGGCCAGGGTGATGCGAGCACCGCCACCGCGGGCAAGTCCCTCGATCAGTACGTCGCGACCGAGCTCGCGAGCTCGACGAAGTTCGCGTCGCTCGATCTCGGCGTGCTCACCTCGCCCTGGGGCGGCGGCGTGCAGACGCGGATGAGCTACTCGGCGCCGGGGACGTTCGTCACGCCCGACGACGACCCGGTGCACGTGTTCGACCGGATGTTCGCCGACGTCGTGGGCGGCGACGAGGCGGCCGCGCGGCTGCGTGCCCGTCGCGAGCGCGTGGTGGATCTGCTGGTCGACGACGCGACTGCGCTGCGCGGACGCCTGGGCGCGGCGCAGCGCGTGAAGCTCGATGCGCACCTCGAGGCGCTCGCCCAGCTCGAGCAGGGCCTGCAGGCGGTGTCGTGCGATCCCACGACCGCGCCCGCGGTCGGCGATCACCTCGCGAACGCGAGCTTCCCCGCGGTGGGGCAGGCGATGAGCGACCTGCTCGTCACCGCGCTCGCCTGCGACATGACCCGCGTCGCCTCGCTGCAGTGGTCGCACACCGTCAGCCCGGTCGTGTGCTCGTGGGTCGACGTCACCGAGCAGCACCACTCGCTCTCGCACATCGACGACAGCAACGTCGCCGGGGTCGCGCAATTCGTCGCGTGCGAGCGGTGGTTCGCCGAGCGCTTCCGCGATCTGCTGCTGCAGCTCGATGCGCTGCCCGAGCCCGCCGGCGAGGGCTCGATGCTCGACAACACGATCGTGTTGTGGGCGAAGGAGCTCGGCGACTCGCGGCTGCACGAGTGCAAGTCGGTGCCGTTCGTGATCGCCGGCGCGCCGCAGTGCTTCACGCCCGGGCGCTACCTCGACTTCGGCGGCACGGCGCACAACCACCTGCTGGTGTCGATCTGTCGGGCGATGGGGCTCGCCAACGAGACGTTCGGCGACCCAGCGCTCGGCGAAGGCGTGCTGGAGGGGCTCGCGTGATCCGGCGCGCTGGACTGCTGGCGCTCGTGCTCGCGGGCTGCAGCTGCGAAGGCGGCGGCGCGGCGGCCGATGGTGGAGGCAGCGGCGGGAGCGACGGCAGCGGGGGCACGACCGCCGGCGACGACGGCGGTCCGGTCGACTGCGCCGATGCCCTGCCCGCCCGACGTGTGCGCCGGCTGTCGCACGCGGAGTACGACCGCACGATCCGCGATCTCACCGGCAAGGAGCTCGGGCTCGCCGCCGCGTTCGCGCCCGACAACGTCGTCGACGGCTACGCGAACGACGCGGAGGCGCTCACCGTCTCCGGCCTGCTCGCGGATCAGTACCGCGGCGCCGCCGAGGCGGTGGCCGAGGCGATGCTGGCCGATCTCGACGCGCAGCTGCCCTGCGATCCCGCGGCGGCCGAGCACGAGTGCGCCGAGGCGTTCGTGCTCGCGTTCGGGCGCCGGGCGTTCCGCCGCCCCGTCACGGAGGCCGAGCGCGCGCGCTGGGTCGGCCTCTTCGACGAGCTCGTCGCCGAGGACGGCTTCGACGAGTCGATGCGCTGGGTCATCGCCGGCATGCTGCAGGCGCCGGCGTTCCTCTACCGCACCGAGCTCGGCGAGCCGCAGGACGACGGCACGTTCCTGCTGGACTCGCACGAGCTCGCGAGCGCCCTCTCCTACCTCGTGGTCGGCACGATGCCCGACGCTGCGCTCGACGCCGACGCCGACGCCGATCTGCTGCGCGATCCCGAGGTGCTGCTCGGCCATGCGGTGCGGCTCGGTGCGCGCGAGGACGCGGTCGTGCCGATGCGCAGCTTCGTCGACGCCTGGCTGCGCACGGGTCTGCTCGAGCACGTGACCCGCGATCCCGAGCGCTACGGCGCGCTCACCGAGGACATTCGCATCGCGATGCGCGGCGAGACCCATCGGCTCGTCGACGCCACCTGGCGCGGCGGCGGGAGCCTGCGCGACCTGCTGCTGTCCGAGCAGTCGTTCCTCACCGACGAGCTCGCGACCTTCTACGGCGTGGCGCCCGGCGGCGGCGAGGCGGATGCCGAGGGCTACCGCGCGACCGACGTGTCCGCGCACTACCGCGGCGTGCTCACCCACGGCAGCGTGCTCGCGACACACGCGCTGCCGCAGTCGTCCTCGCCGATCCATCGCGGCCTGCTCGTGCGCGAGCGCCTGCTCTGCAACGACCTACCCCCGCCGCCGCCCGGCGTCGCCAACGAGCCGCCGCAGATCGAGCCGGGCGTCTCGACGCGCGAGCGCTACGCGATGCACAGCGCCGATCCGGCATGCGCCGGCTGCCACCGACTGCTCGATCCGCTCGGCTTCGGGTTCGAGCACTACGACGCGATCGGACGCCGGCGCGCCGACGACGACGGCGTGGAGATCGACGCGAGCGGCACGATCGTCGGCAGCGCGCAGGGCGACGTCGAGTTCGACGGCGTGGTCGAGCTCGCCACGCTGCTCGTCGACAGCCCGGAGGCGCAGCGCTGCTACGCGCGGCAGTGGTCGACGTTCGTGCTCGGCGGGCTCGTGCAGGATCAAGGGCTCGCGTGCCTGAGCGAGCAGGTCGCGACGGGTCTGGCGGCCGCGGATCTGCGGCTCGACGCCGCCGTGTCTGCACTGGTGTCCGCGCCGGGGTTCGCGCGTCGCCGCTCGGACGACGCGCTGCCGCCGGACGACACCACCGGCGACATGCCGAACGACACCGGTGGGCCCGGCGAGGACACCGGCACGCCGGAGACCGGCGGCAGCAGCAGCGGCCCGGCGCCCGAGCCCGACGTCGAGGTGACGGTGACGCAGACCGGCACCTGGCCCGAGGGTGAGTGCAACGACGTGACCGTCACGAACATCTCCGACGCGCAGCTCGAGTGGGAGGTGCGGCTCGTGCTGGACGGCGCGATCACGAACGTGTGGAACGCGGTCGCGACGCCCGACGGTGACGACACGGTGTTCGTCGGCGTCGACTACAACGCGAGCATCGCACCGGCCGCGTCCGCACAGTTCGGCTTCTGCATCGCGTACTGACGCCGTGGCGCGTCGGGCTCGGCCCGCCCGGCTCAGCGGGCCGGCTCAGCGGGGCCGGCTCAGCGGGGCAGTACCTCGATCGCGTCGACGCGATCGGGATAGAACGCGAGGTGGCCGCGGATGGCCTCGACGGCGCCGAACGGTTGCTCGTAGCTCCAGATCGCGTTCGTGCTCGTGCTCCCGTCGGCCGCGATGCTGTAGTAGGCCGCATCGCCCTTGTACGGGCAGTGCGTGCTGTGCTCGGTGCGCTGCAAGAGCGCAGGGTCGGCGTCCTCGCGGGGGATGTAATAGACCGGCGGGTAGCTCGCCTCGCGCAGTGCGAGTGCGCGCGTCGTGTCGGCGACGACGCGCCCCGCGAACGTGACGCGCACCCGCTGCGCCGCGGGCTCGATCGTGATCGGGTGGTCCGGACCGGGGATCTTCATCGGCATCGCCCTCGAGCGACACGATCGTAGCAACGCCGGCCCGAGTTACGACCCGCCCGCGAGTCCTGGTACGCTGGGTGCCCGAGTGGACGCTCCGCCCGCCTGGCTCGCTGCGCTGATCGAGGCCGCGCCGGCGACGGTGGCCGCGGCGATCGAGACGCAGCCCGTGATCGGAGAGGCGCTCGTCCATGCGATCCGGCGTGGGCAAGGTGCCTGGCCGGAGCTCGCGCTGGATCCGGCGCTGTTCGCCGCCCACGTCGGTGCTCGCCTGCCCGACGACGTGTCGGTGGGCGGGATCGAGGCGCTGTGTATCGGCGATCTCTGGCTCGCGTGCGCGTGCCTGCACGACGTCGCGGGGGCCCACACAGCGTTCGAGCGCAAGCACGGCACCGACGTGCGGCGGGGTCTGCCGGCCGGCGATGCGCCCGAAGGCATGCTGCAGGACGTGCTGCTGCACCTGCTCGTGCGCACGCCCGAGCGCGCGCCGCGGATTGCGGAGTACGGCGGACGCGGCAACCTCGGGCGCTGGATCAGCGTGGTGACGCGAAGGCTCGCGATCGATCGCATGCGCGGTGCCGATGCGCCGACCTCGGCGCTCGACGATGCCGCGATGGTCGCGGCGTACGGTGATCCCGAGCTCGCGATGTTGCGCGGCGGCACCAGCGACGTGTTCCGGCGCGCGCTCGAGGACGCGGCGTCCGCCTTGCAGCCGCGCGAGCGCAACATGTTGCGCTACCACTACGTGCACAAGCTGGCCATCGACGAGATCGCCGGCATCTACCGCGTCAGCCGCTCGACGGCGCGCCGGCGGCTCACGGAGGTGCGCGATCGACTGACGCAGCAGGTACGCGAGCGCATGCGTGCGCAGCTGCGGCTCGACGATCGCCAGCTGGACCACGAGCTGGCCGAGCTGCAGAGCGCGGTCGCGGTGACGCTGAGCCGGATCCTGCGCCCACCGGTGCGTTGACCCGCCGGGACCGCGCCGCGGCGGTCTACAGCCAGCCGTAGGCGTGCCCGACCCAGGCCGCGGCGCCGACGATCGAGACGCCCAAGGCGATCGCAGCGAGCACCGTGGGGACCTGCGATCGCGCGGGCGCCTTCGCGACCGTCGAACGCGCGGCCACGGCGGGCGCATCGTCGCTGCTGGGCCCGAGCGCGTTCGGACGCACGCCGCTGCCGCTGCCCGCTGCGTCGGGCACGACCCGCACGCGCGTGGCGAGCTCTTCGTGGGCGCCCGCCACGGTCTCGTCGCCGTGCGTCGCACGGGTCGCGTCGAGCTCGGGACCCGCCGCGAACGGCACCATGGTGGCGCCCTTCGGCACCGGCACCGCGCGCTGGTAGATGAGCGTGGGCGTTCCACCGTCGTCGCGCTCGCGCAGCTCGCCGTAGACCGCGTCCATGTCGGGCCAGCGATCGTCGGGCTGCGTGCACAGGCAACGCCGCACGATCGCGACGATGTCGGGCCGCACGCGCGCACGCTCGAGCACGGCCGGAGCTGCATCGCGCAGTGGCGCGCCCGCGAGCGACTCGTTACCGAACAGCTCGGCCGGCGACATGCCGCCGAGCAGCTCGAGCGCGAGCACGCCCCAGCCGTAGACGTCGGTGCGGCGATCGATGCCGACACCGGCGAACTGCTCCGGCGCCATGTACGGCAGCGTGCCGAGCACCTCGCCCGGCCGGGTGAGCCGCGGTGCCCCGGGGCTGAGGGCGATGCCGAAGTCGATCAGCTTCACATGCCACGTGTCGCGCCCGATCTCGGCGCAGAGCAGGTTCGAGGGCTTGAGGTCGCGGTGCACGACGCCGGATTTGTGCACCGTCGCGAGCGCCGATGCGACCTGTGCCAGCACGTCGTAGGCCTGGGCCCAGGGCAGGCGGCCGCGCTCGCGGATCAGCTGCGACAGCGGCGTACCGCGCACCAGCTCCATCACGTAGTAGCCGACACCGGAGCCCGGCTCGGCGACGTCGAGGATCTGCACGACGTTGGGATGGTGGATGCGCGCGAGCGCGGTGGCTTCGGCGGCGAAGCGCGCGATGAACTCGGCGTTCGCGAGATCGGAGCGCAGCGACTTGATCGCCACGTCGCGCCCGAGCCGCTCGTCGATCGCGTGGAACACCACGCCCATGCCGCCCTGCCCCAGCACCTCGAGCGGCCGGTAGCGCCCCGCCAGCAGCCCCGAGGGCCCCGCGATGCGGCGCAGCAGCGCATCGGCGTGCGATGGGACCTGCAGCGGCTGCGGCTGGTTCGACATCGGCCCCGACCAAGGTACTCGATCGTGGCGGAGGCGGGATCACCTCGAATCGCGGTCCAGTGCCGGCCGACGCCCGCGCTGCGATCGGGCGAGCACGATCGTCGTTCGGATGCATGTAAATCCGCGGATCCCCGCCGTGGGATCGCTGCGCTACGGGCTCGGCATGCGGATCGGATCGAAGGCGGCGGCCTTCGTGGTGACCGCGATCGCATGGGCAGCGAGCAGCTGCCGAGCATCGAGCTGAAGCAGAGCGCGCCGATCGAGCAGGCCGTCGCCGTCCTCGCTCGGCCTCGAATTGGCCGTGCCCGTTCCCCTCCCCTTTTTCGGGGACGGGCACGGGCACGGGCACGGGCACGGGGACTGAGTCAGTCCCCTCGGGACTGACTCAGTCGGGAATGTTCATCAGATCCCGCTCGGTCTGTCGACGGGCCACCGGCTCCGCCGCCAGATCCTCCGCGGTCAGATCGTCCGACTCGAGCGTCAGGCGATCGTAGACACCGAGGCCGGTGCCTGCCGGGATCAGCCGGCCCATGATGACGTTCTCCTTCAAGCCGCGCAGGTAGTCGATCTTGCCCTGCAGCGCCGCTTCGGTGAGCACCTTCGTGGTCTCCTGGAACGACGACGCCGAGATGAACGACTCGGTCGAGAGCGAGGCCTTCGTGATGCCGAGCAGGAGCGCCTGACCGGTCGCCGGCTGGCCGCCGAGCGACTGCACGCGCGCGTTCTCGTACTGGAAGACCTGACGCTCGACGTGATCCTCGGTGAGGAAGTTGGTGTCGCCCGGATCCGCGACCCGCACGCGACGCATCATCTGGCGGATGATCGTCTCGATGTGCTTGTCGTTGATCTTGACGCCCTGCAGACGATAGACCTCCTGGATCTCGTCGAGCAGGTAGCCGGCCAGCGCCTTCTCGCCGAGCACCGCGAGGATGTCGTGCGGGTTGGCGGGGCCGTCCATCAGCTTCTCGCCGGCACGCACGCGATCGCCTTCGCGGATCTGCACGTGACGACCCTTGGGCACCAGGTACTCCTTCGGGTCGCCGTGCTCGGGCGTGACGATGATGCGGCGCTTGCCGCCCTTGTCCTTGCCGAAGCTGACGACGCCGTCGGTCTCCGCGATGATCGCGTGGTCCTTCGGGGTGCGCGCCTCGAAGAGCTCGACGACGCGGGGCAGACCGCCGGTGATGTCCTTGGTCTTCACCGTCTCGCGCGGCAGGCGAGCGATGATGTCGCCGGCCTCGATCTTCTGGCCCTCGTGCACGGTGAACGAAGCGCCCACCGGCAGGAAGTAGCGCGCCTCGTGCTTGCCCTCGAAGGTCGCGACGTTCCCCGCGTCGTCACGAATGACGATGCGCGGACGGGCGTCGGGATCGCGGCTCTCCTGCACGACCATGCTCGAGTGACCGGTGAGCTCGTCGACGCGCACCGTCATGGTGACGCCTTCGATGATGTCGCCGTACTCGACGGTGCCGCCGACCTCGGAGAGGATCGGGATCGAGAACGGGTCCCACTCGGAGAGCAGCTGGCCCGGCTTGACGATGTCTCCGGCCTTCACCGGCAGCTTCGCGCCGTACACCAGGTCGTACTGCTCGCGGGGACGGTCCTTCTCGTCGAGCAGGATGATCCGCGAGTAGCGGTTCATCACGATGAGCTGCTCGCCGCGGGGGACCGCCTTGAAGTCCTCGAACACCACCTTGCCGCCGAAGCGCGCCTCGAGCGTCGTCTGCTCGGAGGTCACGTTGCCGACGCCACCGATGTGGAACGTACGCATGGTGAGCTGCGTACCGGGCTCGCCGATGGACTGGGCGGCGATGATGCCGACCGCTTCGCCGACGTCGACCAGACCACCACGTGCGAGGTCGCGGCCGTAGCACTTCGCACAGATGCCGCGAAGGGCCTCGCAGGTGAGCACCGAGCGGATGCGGACCTTCTGGATGCCCGCCTCCTCGATGAGCTTCACCATGGTCTCGTCGAGCTGCTCGCCTTCGGCGGCGAGCTGCTCGTCGGTCCCCGGGCGATAGATGTTCTCGAGCACCGTGCGTCCCAGGATGCGATCGCCGAGCCGCTCGATGACCTCGCCGGCCTCGACCAACGCCTCGAGCGCGAGCCCCTGGATCGTGCCGCAGTCGACCTCGGTGACCACGGCTTCCTGGGCGACGTCGACGAGACGCCGCGTCAGGTAGCCGGAGTTCGCGGTCTTGAGCGCGGTGTCGGCCAGACCCTTGCGGGCGCCGTGCGTGGAGATGAAGTACTGCAGAACCGTCAGACCCTCACGGAAGTTCGTGGTGATCGGCTGGTCGATGATCTCGCCCGACGGCTTGGCCATGAGGCCGCGCATGCCGGAGAGCTGGCGCATCTGCTGACGCGAGCCACGGGCGCCCGAGTCGGCCATGATGAAGATCGAGTTGAACGACGGCGTGCGCTTGGACTCGCCGGTGCGCTCGTCGGTCATGATCTCGGTCGAGATCTTCTCCATCATGACGTTGGCGATCTGCTCGCTGACGTTCGCCCAGATGTCGATGACCTTGTTGTAGCGCTCGCCCGAGGTGATGAGACCGTCGGCGTACTGCGACGAGATGCGCTTCACCTCTTCGAACGCCTCACCCAGCATCTTCTCCTTGATGTCCGGGATGATCATGTCGTCCATGCACACCGAGATGCCGGCCTTGGTGGCCTCGGTGTACCCGGTCGAGCGCAGGTAGTCGGCCATGAGCACCGTGGACTTCTGTCCACAGAGCCGGTAGCAGACGTCGATGAGCTCGTTGAGCTCCTTCTTGCCCAGCGAGCGGTTGACCAGGCTGAACGGAATCTGCTGCGGGATGCCGCCTTCGTAGAGCAGCACGCGCCCGCAGGTGGTCTCGACCATGTCCTCTTCGCCGGACTTGATGCGGCACTTGATGCGGGCCTGCAGGTGCAGCGCGCCGTGGTCGTACGCCATGCGCACTTCCTTGGGCGAGCCGTAGTGGCCGGCGATGTAACGATCCTTGGCCGGATCGTTCATGCTGCCCTTCGCGTACGCGCGCTCGCGCGTCATGTAGTAGAGGCCGAGCACGATGTCCTGCGTGGGGACGATGATCGGCTTGCCGTGCGCGGGGCTGAGGATGTTGTTCGTCGACATCATCAAGACGCGCGCTTCCATCTGCGCCTCGATGCAGAGCGGCACGTGCACCGCCATCTGGTCGCCGTCGAAGTCGGCGTTGTAGGCCGTGCAGACCAGCGGGTGCAGCTGGATCGCCTTGCCCTCGATCAGCACCGGCTCGAACGCCTGGATGCCGAGGCGGTGGAGCGTGGGCGCGCGGTTGAGCAGCACCGGGTGCTCCTTGATCACCTCGTCGAGGATGTCCCAGACCTCCTCGGCCTCGCGCTCGACCATGCGCTTCGCGGACTTGATCGTGGTGACCAGGCCGCGCGTCTCGAGCTTGTTGTAGATGAACGGCTTGAACAGCTCGAGCGCCATCTTCTTGGGCAGACCCACCTGATGGAGCTTGAGCTCGGGGCCGACCACGATGACCGAGCGGCCCGAGTAGTCGACGCGCTTGCCGAGCAGGTTCTGCCGGAAGCGGCCCTGCTTGCCCTTGAGCATGTCGCTCAGGGACTTGAGCGGGCGCTTGCCGCGGCCGCGGATGGCCTTGGAGCGGCGGCCGTTGTCGAACAGCGCGTCGACGGCCTCCTGCAGCATCCGCTTCTCGTTGCGGATGATGATCTCGGGCGCCGCGAGCTCCTGCAGGCGCTTGAGACGGTTGTTGCGGTTGATGACGCGGCGGTACAGATCGTTGAGATCCGAGCTCGCGAAGCGGCCACCGTCGAGCGGCACGAGCGGGCGCAGATCCGGCGGCAGCACCGGGATGACGTCGAGCATCATCCACTCGGGCTTGTTGCCGGAGTTGCGGAACGCCTCGATGACGCGCAGGCGCTTGGCGGCCTTCTTGCGGCGCGCCTCGCTGCCGGCGGTGGCGATCTCGGTGCGGAGGCTACGGGCCTCGACGACCGGGTCGATGCGACCGAGCAGCTCCTTGATCGCCTCGGCGCCCATGCCCGCCGTGAACGCGTCGGGGCCGAGCTCGTCGACGAGCTGGTCGTAGCGCTCCTCGGACAGCAGCTCGCGCTCGTCGAGGCCCGAGTCCTTCGAGTCGATGACGATGTAGGCCTCGCAGTAGAGGACCTTTTCGAGCTTGGTGAGCGGGATGTCGAGCACGTTGCCGATGCGCGACGGCAGGCTCTTGAGGAACCAGATGTGGGCGACGGGCGTCGCGAGATCGATGTGACCGGCGCGCTCGCGGCGGACCTTCGAGTGGATGACCTCGACGCCGCACTTCTCGCAGACCACCCCGCGGTGCTTCATGCGCTTGTACTTGCCGCAGAGGCACTCGTAGTCCTTGATGGGTCCGAAGATCTTCGCGCAGAACAGCCCATCGCGCTCGGGCTTGAACGTGCGGTAGTTGATCGTCTCGGGGTTCTTGACCTCGCCGTAGGACCAGTCGCGGATGGTCTTCGGCGACGCGATGCTGATGCGCAGCGCGTTGAACTGGGCGGTCTCTTTGGGCTTCTCGAAGAAACTGAAGATGTCGCGCATGGGGCCTTGGTTTCCTCGCTCGGGTCCTCGGGCGCTGCCGACCGATGGGACCCGCCCGGTACGGGTCCCACGGCTACCAGGGCGCGAGGGAGGGCAGCGTATAGCAAGAGGGGTGCCGGCCTGCAACGTGCCGGAAGGTCACGGGGGGCCGGGCCCGGCGCGCAGGGGTCTGGACCGGGTGGAGGCGCCCGCACGTGGCGAGAAACGGGGGGATCCCGGGGGTCTGGGCGCCGAGCAGGCCCACGGCTCGCGGCCGCCCGCGAGGACGGCGCCGAGCAGTGATCAGCCGCAGTCGAGCGCGGCCCACTGCCCGACGAGCGGCGCGACCGACCGGAACAGCGCGACGCCCTCGCCGCCGGAGGCGAGCCCGCCCTGGCGGGCGAGCATCGCGACGAAGCCGGCCTCGGCGTCGATCAGAGGATACGCGCCGTAGGCCCCGGCGCTCGAGTTGCGCTCGCCGGCCTCCCCGCAGTCGTAGCTGCCGGGGCCCGAGGTCGCGGTCGAGCACTCGAGCCAGTTGCCGAGCCCGTACGCCCAGTCCTCGCCGAAGCCGAGCGCGGGCGAGGCCTCGACCGTCGCACGGCCGCGTTGGTTGGAGAGCATCTCGTCGCGCAGATCTTCGGAGAGCAGCTCGCCCTCGTGCAACGCACGCAGGAACTCGAGGTACTCGTCACCGCGCCAGTGCATGCCGCCGGCGAGGCGCGGGTTCGTCGCCGAGGGCAGATCGTAGGCGCCGGTCGGGAACATGCCGGTGCGTGAGCGCCAGTCGTCGAAGATCTCGGTCCAGCTCGCTGCGCCGGTGGCCTCGATCGCCATGAGCCCGGCGAACTGCATGTGCGATCCGGAGTAGTGGAACACGGTGCCCGGCGGCGGCGCGTCGACCAGGCCCGCTTCGTACATCGCTTCGACGCACGCGGCGAAGTCGGAGCCGGGCAGGTTGATGCACGGGGCTTCGTCGTCGAAGCCCGAGGTGAACGCGAGCAGGTGGCGCAGCGAGACGCCCGGCGCGGGCCAGAAGGAGAGCAGCTCGCTCGTCGTGGTGTCGAGCGAGAGCACGCCCTGATCGACGAGGTCGAGCAGGATCGCCGAGGTCACCCACTTCGAGGTCGAGGCCGACTCGTACACGCGATCGGCCGCGGAGTCGCCGTGAACGTGGACGAACATGCGACCGTCGTCGGCGCGCACGAGCAGCGTCGCGTCGGGATCCATCGTGATGCCCGGATCGACGGCGGCGGCATCGAAGTCGGCCGCGATCTGATCGAGCAGCTGCTGCTCTTGCTCCGCACAGTCGGAGTCGCCGTCGTCGCTCCCGGTGTTCGACGCGGACGTGTCGGCGGAGGTCGACGAGCTCGCGCCGGGCGCATCGTCGCCGAGCTCGTCCGCGCTCGAGCTGCTCGTGCCGACGCCGGCGTCCGACGCGTCTGCGCCGGTCGATCCGTCACCGCTGGAGCCGCCGCCTTCGGCGGGCTGGGCACACGCGGCGCTCGCGAGCGCGAGCAAGAGGAGGGATCGAGCGGTCGCCATGACTGCGCACGAGCACGTCGCGTGCCAGCGGCGACACTCGACATCTCCCGTCGTCCGCGGCGCGTGTGCAGAGGCCCTTGCCGGCGGACCATCGACAGTCGTCAGCCCCCCTCCAGAGTCTGCCGGGACTACAGGGCGAGGTTGCGGATCGAGAGCACGCGATTGAGGATGCGGTACTCGTCGTCGTGCTGGAGGTCCTCCCAGTGGTACGAGACGGAGTCCTCGTTCGGCAAGATGGTGACGTACTTGGTGCCGTCGTCGCCCGTGCTCGACGCGGCATGCAGCGTGCCCAGGCTGTCGACGTCGAGCTGCGCGTGCGAGGGATTGTTGATGAAGAAGTCGTCGTGGGAGTTGCCGCGCACCACGACGTAGTGACCGCCATGGCGCTCGTACGTCACGTAGCGCACCGTGAACCCGGGGCCTTCGATCACCTGGGCCTTCTTCGTGTACTTGCCGTAGTGGACGATGACGCCGGGTGAGCGGGTGAGCTCGCCCTGGATGAAGCTCGGCGAGAGATCCGAGTTGTCGTTCTCGACGAGCACGTTCGGCGCGACGCCGCCGTAGGCGATGCCGCTCTCGATCAGCGGCTCGAGGTCGACGACGCTCCCGCCCTCGATCGGATCGGTGTCGAGCGCGTCCGCCAGCATTGCGATGCGTTGCGGCGGCGCGCTGGCCTGGAAGTTGGTCACGAAGACCGAGCGGGTGTCGGGCGGGTTCCTCGACAGTGCGGCCGCGAGCGCCATCGCCGACGACGCGGCGCTGCACAACATGCTCTTGTCGGGACCGTTCGGGAACCACGAGGCGCCGATGGCCGGGTCGTTCTGATCGTAGATCGGCACCGACCAGCGGCAGCCTTCTGCGTCGCAGCCGGCCTCGAACTGCTGCGTCGTTCCTTCTGGCAGGCCCTGGGTCGCCTCGAACACCCGCTCGAACGACTTGCGCACCGCATGCCCGTACGCCTTGCCGACGTAGCGATCGGTGAGCTTCTCGAAGCGATCGCGCGCGGTGCCGTTGCGTCCGAGCGCGCTCGCGATGTCGAGCAACTCGGCGCGGACACCATCCTCGCGCGCGGACAGGCGGCCGAGCTCCTGCTCGAGCACGCTCTCGACCGCCGCGCCCGAGCCCACGAGCGACACCAACGCGACCAACAGCCTGCGCTCGCGCTGGGCCGAGAGCGGCAGGTCGGCCAACATCGCATCGACGTCCGCGAGCGTGTCCTTCGGGCGCTTGCGTAGCGGCGCGAGCAGCTGCGTGGTCGTACGCTCGCCCAACGAATCGCCGAGCTCGAGCAACGCGGCCGCTTCGACGATGGCACCGCCGAGCTTGGTCTTGGGCGCGGATTTCTGCAGCCGCGTGCGCGCGGCGATCGCCAGCGCTTCGGCGTGGCGCAAGCGCGTCGGCGCGGCTGCTTCGTCCGCAGCGTCGGTGCGCTTGCGGGCGGCCGCCAAGCTGCGGTCGATCTTCGCGCGGTCGGCTTTCGTGAACCCGCCGTGCTCCGCTGCGACGATGAACAGCAGTCGCGCGGCATCGACCGACTCGGTCGTCGCGGCGGCGCCGGTGAGCGCGCTGATCTCGGCGCGGACGCGCTTGATGGCGCGGCTGCGGGTGCCTGGCTGCCGGAGCGCACTCCCCAGGATCGCCACGCGGTCCATCGCGTGGGCGGTACCGGAGAGATCATCGAGCGCACTCGAGGCCGCGCGCCAGCTCGCATCGGGGTCCGCGAGCAGCGCGTCGTAGGCCGGGGCCGCCGCGGTCTTGCGCAGCAGCACGTCGCGGTAGAGGTTCGCCGCGCGGACGTCGGCGGGCGCGGTCGCTCTCGAGAACGCATGTTCGATGGCATCGGCCCGGCTCGCCACGGGCTTGGAGGCACCCGCACTCCCGTACGTGACGTCGGGCGCGGTGACGCACGCGATGAGCAGGGCGGAGAGGATCCAGGTTCGTCGGCGCATGCGAGCCTCGCCCTCGAAGGATCCCGACGAACCGCGGTGTGACACTCGCCGATGGAAAAAACGTGCGGGTCACCGCTCCGGCCGGCTCGCGCGCGCGGCCTCGACGAACGACTCGCGCGGCCAGCGGTGCATTCGTCGCGCTGCTGCGCGAGCGCGCGGGCCGATCAGTCGTAGCCGCACTCGATGTAGATCTCCTGGCTCGGCCCCGAGCAGGTGCTCGTGCCCACGCCGCCCCAGTCGACGAGGCTCACGCACGGGCGCAGCGCCACGCCCGGGTACGCGCAGCTGCAGTCCGTGCCGTCGACGGTGACCTCCATCGCGCCTTCGCAGCTCGCGCCCACGTGCCACGTCGATCCGTCGCAGGCGATCGACGTGCTGCCGCCGTCTCTCAGCGTGTTGCACAGCGTCGTCGCGGCCGGCCCGGTGCAGGTGCGCCCAGGCACGTCGTAGGTGCCCGCGATGTGGATCGACGTGTGGTCGTCGGCGAGCGCGCTGCGCCACAGGTTGAAGTCCGAGCACGCCATCGGGCTCGGCCAGTACCCGTACGAGAAGCTCCACTGGTACCAGACCTGCTGGTGCTGGCACGCGGCGCTGCAGCTGTAGACCATCGGGTCGCCGCCGCCGTCGCAGTCCTCGACGCCCGCGTACACGAAGCCGTCGCCGCAGCTCGCCGCGATGCACCCAGGCAGACATGCGTCGGTGCTCGCCGCGTTGCCGTCGTCGCACTGCTCCGCGCCGGCGCGCACGAAGCCGTCGCCGCAGCTCGCCGCGACGCAGGTGGCGAGGCACGCATCGGTGTTCGCCGCGTTGCCGTCGTCGCACTCTTCGCCGTTCTGCACCACGGCGTCGCCGCAGCTCTCGAGCGTGCACGTCGACGTGCACCCGTCGCTGTCGCCGGTGTTGCCGTCGTCGCACAGCTCGACGCCCTGCTGCACGAACCCGTCGCCGCAGCTCGCGAGCGTGCAGTCGCCGAGGCACGCGTCGGTGTCGACGAGGTTGCCGTCGTCGCACACCTCGCTGCCCGCGACGATGCCGTCGCCGCACACCGGCTCGGCCGGCGGCGCGTCGCCGCTGTCCGATTCGCTGGTGCCGTCGTCGGCCTCGCCGGTTTCCGCCTTGCCACCGCTCGTGCCCGTCTCGCTCTCGGGCAGGCCGCTCTCGCTGCCGCTCGTGCCTGGCTCGAGCGTGCCGGAGTCGACGCCACCGCTGTCCTCGGCCGGGGTCGCAGTGCCCGGACCGAACGTCAGCGGCGACGTGGAGCCATCGAGCTCGCTCGCGCCCATCGAGCACGCCGCGAGCGCGAGGCCCCAACCAATGATCGCTCCTGCCGCGCGCGTCCCCACGCTCGTCAAGCTACGGCCGCATGCGCAGCCCGACGAGCGTCGAGTGCGTCGCGCAAACTGCCCAGGCAGTTCGATCGACGCATCACCGCGTCGACGTGGCGACACGGCCGAACCAGCGCCACGGCTGCGCAGCTCGCCCGACGCCGCCGCGTCGACGCGCGTTCGGCCGTGCGCGCACGCGCGACTCGCGACGCACGTCGTTCGCGTCCGCGCTCGGAGCTCCAGGTTCCGGATCCCGAGGGTGGGATCGAGGATGCGGTACCCGTCGCCGTCGTGCGGACGAGAGAAGCGGCGTCAAGGCGTGAAGACGACGCGCCCACGCGGAGCGAAGGTCTCGTTGCCCGCGAAGTCGCGCCCGACGATCGCCCAGCCGTACTCGATCTCCTCGACGTCGTCGAGGTCGCCGCAGTCCTCGACGTAGTCCGCGAAGCTCATCGCCGTGCTCTGCACGTAGATGCCGTTCTTCACCGCCGAGCCCACCTGGCCGGCCTGTGCCATCGCCGGCTCAGACCCCGACGAGGTCGATCCGATCGCCGACGTCCGCGGACAATCGTTCGCGGTCGGCGCACCCGGCGGATCGCCCGGACACTCCGGCGGACCCGACGTGCGATCTCCGTGATCGTCGGCCGCCGTCGCGCGTCCGTCCGTGGGCGGGCCGACTGGCCCCGCGTCGAACGACGTAGCATCGAGGGCCCCCCGCGACATGTCCGACGACGACTCGCTCGACGAGCTCCCCTTCCTCGCGTCCGCGCTGGGGGCGGTGGCGCACGACCCCGAGGTCGAGCGCGCCCGTACCGCGATCGAGGCGCGGCTGCTCGGCGGAGGCCCGGTGCAGCCCATCCGCATCGGCCGGTTCGTCGTGCTCGAGCGGCTCGGCGCCGGTGGCATGGGCGTCGTCTATGCGGCCTTCGATCCCGAGCTCGACCGCAAGGTCGCGATCAAGCTGCTCGCCCGCGCGCGCGGCACGGCCGACGAGCAGGCCCGCCTGGTCCGCGAGGCCCGCGCGATGGCGAAGCTCGCCCACCCCCACGTGGTCCACGTCTACGAAGTCGGTGAGCACGCGGGGCAGCTGTTCGTCGCCATGGAGCTCGTCGCCGGCCCGACGCTGCGCGCGTGGTGGGCGACGCCGCGGACGTGGCGAGAGCTGCTCGCCGCCTGCATCGCGGCCGGACGTGGGCTCGCCGCGGCCCATGCAGCGGGCATCGTCCACCGCGACTTCAAGCCCGACAACGTCATCGTCGGTGACGACGGGCGCGTGCGCGTGCTCGACTTCGGGCTCGCACGGCCGATCCACGCGCCGACGCACGACGATGCGGCGAACGTCGTGTCGCTCGCGTCGCCGATCACGACGACGCTGACCACACCGCGGGCGGGCACGCCGGCCTACATGGCCCCCGAGCAGCTGCGCGGCGAGCGGGCCGATGCGGCGAGCGACCAGTTCGCCTTCTGCGCGACGCTGTGGGAAGGGCTGTCGGGCGCGCTGCCGTTCCCCGAGCGACGCAACGGGGCCTCGTACGGCGGTCACGTCGAGGCCGCGCCCGAGCGTCCGCCGGCGGATCGGATGCCGCGGTGGATCGAGCGCGTGCTCCGGCGCGGGCTCTCCGAGCGCGATCGCTTCGCGTCGCTCGATCGATTGCTCGCGGCGCTCGAGCGCGATCCCGCCAAGGTGTGGGCGAAGCGGGTCGGCATCGCCGCCGCCGTGGCTGGCATGGGCATCGCGTTCGCGATGGGCGGCACGCTCGCGCCGAGCACCGTGCCGGATGCGTGCGGCGGAGGTCGCGAGCTCCTCGAACAGACGTGGCCGACCGCCGATCGCGAGGCCGCATTCGCACACGTGGCCACGCTGGGCGCGGGCTTCGGGGCCGAGGTCGCACCGCGCGCGAGCGCGTCCGTCGAAGGCTGGATGGACCGGTGGGCGACGGCGCATCGCGCCGCCTGCGAAGCGCAGCGCGAGGGCGAGCAGTCCTCCGCGTCGGGGGAGCGCCGCATGGCGTGCCTCGACCGCGGTCGCGCGGCGCTACGCGCCATGGCCGGCGTGATGCCGACGCTCGCGCCCGAAGGCGTCGTGCCACTGCAGCTGCTCGTCGCCGGGCTGCCCGATCCGGACCGTTGTGCAGCGGTGCACGTGAACGAGATCGCCGGCGACGCGCCGCCGGAGGCCGACGTGATCGCACAGGGGATCACGATGCTCGCGGTGGAGCGCAGCGCCAGCGCGGGCGTCGATCGGACCGCGGAGCTCGCCGACATCGTCGCGCGTGCGCGCGCGCTCGGCCACGGACCGGTGCTGGCGGAAGCGCTGCTCATGCAGGGCGTCGTCTTCATCGACGCGAACGACGGTGTCGCCGCCGCCCGTGCACTGCGGGAGGCGGTCGACGTCGCGATCGCCAGCGGCGCGGACGAGCTCGCCGTCGAGGCGTGGGGCCAGCTCGAGTGGATCACCGCGCGGGGCGAAGCGGTGTTGCGGGAGCGCCCGCTCGACGGGCGCTCGATCATCTTGCAGCTCGCAGAGCGCCGCCCGTTCAGCGCGAGCACCATGTCGCTCTACAACAACCTCGCGGCCACGGAGCCGTACGCGAGCGATCCGAAGGAGTGGCGACGGATGCTGGAGCGCGCGCTGACGATCGCGCGGCACATCGGGCCCTCGGCTGCGCGCACCGAAGCCACGGTGTTGTCCGCGCTCGCGTTCGGCGAGCCGGATCCGGAGCGTCGGGCACAGCTGAACGCGGAGGCGGTCGGGCTGTGGACCGTGATCGCCGGCCCCCTGCACCCCCGCAGCCTCACCGCACGCACGACGCAAGCAGTGGGAATCGCGGATCTCGACGTCGCCGCCCGCGAGCTCGAACAGATCTGTACCGACTATCGCCGCTACCACCCTCGCGCGCTCGCCGAGCGCGCCGACTGCGAGGAAACGACGGCCGCCATCCACGAGCTGCGCGGCGACGTGGAGGCGGCGAACGAGGCCACTCGGCGATGGGTGGCGGTCGGGTACCCCGAGTCCGCGAGCTTCGCCGCTGGCATGGCCGAGCTGCGCTACGGTGATGCCGCAATGGCGACGAAGCTGCTCGAGGCCGAGCTCGCGAAACGCACCTCGACGCAGAAGCGCACGTGGTGGGAGGAGATGTTCGTGGCCGAGGCCGAGCTTGCGCTCGGTCGCGCGTGGCGGAGGACGGGCAAGGCCGGTGCAGATGCGCTCATCGAGGGCGCATTGCAGCGGCTGCTCGCCGACACCACGCGCGTCGCGAGGCCCCCGAATGCGCGACGCATCGCACTCGCGCGGGCGCTGCTCGATCACTCGCTACCCACGATCGCCGGAGGCTGACCCGTGGACGACTTCGAGCTCCTGGATGCGTGGCGAGCGGGCGATCGCGCAGCTGCGTCGGCGCTGTTCGCCCGGCACTTCACCGACGTGTTCGCGTTCTTCCGCAGCAAGCTCGAGCACGTCGCCGAGGACCTCACGCAGCAGACGTTCCTCAACTGTGTGGAGTCCCGCGATCGCTTCCGCGGCGTGACTACGTTCCGCATCTACCTGTTCATCGTCGCCCGCAACTGCCTCTACTCGTACGTGCGCAAGAAGGCCAACCGCGACCACGACCCGGACTTCGCGCTGACCTCGCTGGTCGCGCTCGATCCGTCGCTGAGCGGCGCCTTGATCTTCCGCGAGCAGAATCGGTTGCTCGTGCACGCGCTGCGGCGGCTGCCGATCGAGCTGCAGATCGCGATCGAGCTCTACTACGTGCAGCGCCTGCAGGCGGCCGAGATCGCCGAGGTGCTGGGGATCCCCGTCGGCACGGTGCGCAGCCGCATCCGCCGCGCGATCGAGCAGCTGCGCGTGAACCTCGAGCTGCTCACGAGCGGCAGCGCCCCCGTGCGGACGACGCTCACCGATCTGCGTCGCTGGGCCCACGAGCTGCGACACGGGGCGGCGACGTAGCCACGCTCGCCGGCCGATGTCCGGCCTCGTCCTGCCCCGGGAATCGACTCGGCCTGCTCGTGCAACTGTGCAGCCACGATGCCACTCGACCGTCTCCTGCAACGCTGGCTCGCGCCACTCGCACTGCCGGACTTCGTGCACGACTACCTGTCGCGGCGGGTGCTGTTCCGTCCGCCTTCGGCCGAGCGGCTGGCGACGATCGCGTCCTCGTCGACCTGGTGCGTCGAGGAGCTGCTCGATCTGCCCGGGATCAAGCCGCTCGCGTGGTTCCACGGGACCGACGGGCGGCACCTGACCGCCGAGGTGTCGCCGAAGGCGGCGGCGCGGCTGCATTCCGCCGGCACCACGCTCTACCTGCTCGAGGCCGCGCCGTGCGTGCCGATCGGCGACGCGATCGCGCGCGAGCTCGGCGTACCGCGCCACCGCATCCAGTGCGCGCTGTTCTGCAACCGCCCGCAGGCGCATACGCCCGCGCACTTCGATCCGGTCGACACGATCACGATGCAGCTCGTCGGCCACAAGCGCTGGCGACTCGCGCCGAACCGGCTCGTCGTGCAGCCCACCTCGGGCTGGGCGCTCGGCGACGGCACCGAGGGTGACGCCGAGCTGTGGACCTACGCGCACGACGAGCTCCCTGCGCAGCCGCCTGCGGCCGAGGAGATCCTGCTCGAGCCCGGCGCGCTGCTCAGCGTGCCGCGCGGGCACTGGCACTCGACCGAATCCGGCGAGGACTCCGTGTCGCTGCACATCCACCACGCGCCCCTGCCCTGGCTCGACGCCGTGCTGGTGTCGCTGCGCGCGTTGCTACTGCGCGATCCGGCCTGGCGTCGCGGCGCCGATGCGCTGTGGGATCCGCAGGCACACGAGGCCAACGCGCAGGCCGCCGCCGGCCTGCTCGCGTCGCTCGAGGACGCGGTACGCCGGCTCGCCCCCGAGGACGTGCTCGTCACGACGCCCCCCGCCGCCACGGACGACACGCGTCGCTGGGTGCCACGCGCACGCGCGGGCTTCGTCGTCGAGCGGGAACATGCCGCCGACGGTATGGCCCGCGTGACGTTCAGCGTGCTCGGCTACGGTACCGATCGCATCACCTCGGTCGAGATGTCGCGCCCGCACCTCGCCGCGTGTCGCATGTTGTGGAAGGGCGAGGTCACCACCGACGAGCTGTGCGCCCGCGTCCCGGAGCTCGGCAAGGGCGAGGTCGAGAGTCTCGTCGCGCTCATGGTCGAGGCCGGCGTGCTGCGTGCCGCCTGAGGAATCGATCGCGACGGCGCGTGCAACTGGGACGGCGGAGGAGCTCATCATGAAACAATCTGTCCCGTCCCAGCCGGAGCCCGTGTCGTCCTCGTCCGTTGACCGAAGGGGAGCCCGGGCCCGCGCTCCGCGTGCTCGCGCAGACCGAGATCCCGACCAACGTCGTCCCCGACGGTCCGGTGCCCGCGATGCGCACGCGTGATCTCTACGTCGGGATCATCCGGATCATCGGCCGACTCTGAGGTCGATCGGCGCGCCGGCGACCGAGGCGTGGCGTGCCCACGCCTCGGCTCCGCCGGCGGAATCGATCCCGGCCCCTCGTGCAACTGGGACAGCGATGAACGAACGGATCCCGTCCTCGCCCACCTCTGCCTCGTCCTCGTCCGTGCCCGCGCCGCAGTCCCAGCCGGTGCTCCGCGTGCTCGCGCAGAGCGAGATCCCCAGCAACATCGTCCCCGACGGTCCGGTGCCCGCGATGCGCACGCGTGATCTCGTCGTCGGAATCGTCCGCGTCATCGGTCGACTCTGACGGCGGCCAGCACGTCGGCGACCGAGGCGTGGCGTGCCCACGCCTCGGCCTCGCCGGCGCGCTCGGATGCGCCACCGACGATCCCGGCGAGCAGCGCCGCCGCGCCGGCGGCCTCGGCCCAGGCATCGCCGCGCGCGGCGACGAAGTACGCCGCGTTCGCGCCGGCCTCCGCGGCCGTCAGCTCTCCCCCACGCGCGAGCGCTTCGGCATGCAGCGTGCGCGTCTCGGACTGCAGCGCCGCGAAGCCGATCGCGTCCGCACGTGCGACGAGCTCGGCGAGCGCAGCGAGGTCGCTCGCGCCTGCACTGCGCTCGCGCATCAGTGCGGCCGCGAGTGCACGCGCCTCGCCCCGATGCTGGGCCGGCGGCGCGGAGATCCGCGCGAGCACCCCGGGCTCCAGGCACTCGTCCGCCGCAGACGGCTCGCCGGCGACGATGCGCAGGCGATCGCGCTCGAGGCACCAGTCGGCGCGCGCGCGATCGTTCGTATCCCACACCTCGTCGATGACCGTGCGACGGCAGGCCTCGCGGCTCGCGGCGCGCCAGGTCTGCGCGGACGCCTCTGTCGCGGTGCCGTCGTCGATCGCGTCGCCCGCCCGCGCACACTCGCGCTCGCGTTGGACGCGGTCGCTCGCGTACGCGACACCCACCGCACCCAGCGTGCAGGCGAGCACCGCCGCCGCCGCGACCCGACGCCGCCGCAGCGTGCCCGCGCGACCACGCTCGAGCGCATCGAGCAGCGCGGCCATGTCGGGCCAACGTGCCGTCGGGTCGGCTCGCAGGCCACGCTGCAGCACCGCACGGATCCAGCGCGGTACCCCGCGCCTCGGCCCCCTCGTGCGCGCGCGCTCGGACGAAGTCGGCCGCCGGCCGTGGAGCGCCTCCCACACCGTGACGCAGAACGAGTACTGATCCGCGCGCGCATCGACGGCCTCGCCCAGCCGCTGCTCCGGGGCCATGTAGGCCGGCGTGCCCGCGATCTTGGCGGTGATCGTCGTCTCGGACGACGCCGCGCCGTCGGCCAACAGGCGCGCGAGCCCGAAGTCCATCACGCGCACGCGTGCAGCCACGCGCTCGTCGCCCGGATGCGCGTCGCCGACCATCACGTTGTCGGGCTTGAAGTCGCGGTGCGTCAGCCCCTGCGCGTGCACGGCCGCGAGGCCGCGGCCCGCGGCGATGCACGCGTCGAGCACCTCGACCCACGGCCGTGGACGCTCGCGCACCCACTCGCGCAGCGTCGCGCCGTCGACCAGCTCCATCGCCACGAACACACGGCCCTCGTCCTCACCGACCTCGTAGACGTGCACGACGTTGGGATGGTTGACCCGTGCCAGCACCTGGCCCTCGCGCACCAGCCGGGCACGCACGAGCGGCGTGTCCGCCTCGGTGCGGACGAGCTTGATCGCGACCCGCCGCTCGAGCGCATCGTCCTTCGCCTCGTACACGATGCCGCAGGCGCCTTGCCCGAGCTTGCCGCGGACCTCGTAGCGACCGAAGCGCGCGCCGGGCTCGTCGTCGCCGAACAGTCCCGCCAGCACACGTGCATGCACGCGCACGGTCTCGGGATCACGCGCGAGCTCGGGGCGACGCGGTACGAGCGGGTCGGTCATGGCAACGGGTGCTCCTGCAGCCACGCCTCGGCGAGGGCGACATCGTCCGCGCCGCCGCGCCCGAGCTCGCGCCAGGCGTCGCGGGCTCGCTCGGCCAGCGCACGGGCGTGCGCAAGGTCGCCGTTCGTCGCCCCGATGATCCGTGCGAGCGCGAACGAGGTCTCGTGCTCGGCATCACTGACGACCGCGTGCCCCTCGAACAGCGCAGCCGCCCGCTCGAGGTGGCGGCGTGCGCTCGCGAGCTCGCCGAGCTCGAGCTCCTGCTCGCCGAGCACCGCGATCGTGAAGGCCGTGCTCGGGTGCTCGCTGCCGAGCAAGTGCTCGCGGATCGCGACGCACCGCTCGGCGCTCCGCCGTGCGCGCTCGAGCTGACCGACGTCGCGCTGGACGAACACGTCGCGTTCGAGCGCGGACGCGTGCTCGAGCGAGCCCTCGCCGGTCGCGGCCACGACGATGGCGAGCGCACGCTCCTCGAGCCCGTCGACCGTCGCGCGTGCGCCGGCGAGGGCGTGCACGCGTGCGAGCAGCTGCAGGTGCTCGGCGACGTCGACATGCATGGGTCCCAGCGCGGCCTCGTGGATCCGCAGCGCGTGCTCGAGCTGCACCCGCGCGCCGTCGAGATCTCCGGCGGCGAGCAACGCCTCGCCGAGCATCCGTCGGATCTTTCCCGAGCTCGGGTGTTCCGCACCGAGCACCGCCTCGCGGATCGCGAGCGCGAGCTCGAGCTCGCTGCGTGCGCGCGCATGCTCGCCGAGCCCGCTCAGGGCCACCGCGAGGTTCGCGTGGTGCGTGCCGAACACCAGGCTGCCGGGCGGCTGCGTGCGCGTCGCGATCGCCAGCGCGCGCTCGTGGAAGGCCTGCGCGCGCGCATATTCGCCGGTGCTCTGCAGGGCCGCGCCCACGTTGCCGACGCTCTCCATGGTCTCGCCGTGGTGCTCGCCGAACAGCGACTCGCGGATCGCCAGCGCGCGCGAGCAGGCGGCCGTCATCGTCTCGTAGTCGCCCGCGTGGCCGGCGATGACCCCGAGCAGGTCGAGCCGGGCCGCGAGGCGGGGGTGATCGGCGGGTAGCTGCGACTCCTCGATCGCGAGCGCGCGCTCGACGTGCATGCGCGCGAGCACCACTTCGCCCTCGATCTCGTGGACCGACGCGATCGCGACCAGGCGGATCGCCTCGCGCAGCCCGAGCGGATCCGCCGCCTTGGCGATGGCGAGCCCGGCGTGATCGCCCCACGCGAGTGCTTCGTCGCGCCGACGCAACCACCGTCCGGTGAGCTCGATCTGCGCGATCGCGGCGCGTGCGGCCGTGCTCCAGTCGCGCGTCTCCAGCGCGATGAAGTACGCGTCCGCGAGATCCCGGCGCGCACGCTCGAGCTCGCCGTCGAACCAGGCCGCGCGGCCGAGCAGGAGCCGCAGGCGCGCGCGCAGGGGGTCCCAACCCGCCGCATCCACCGCGTCGGCCGTGGCCAGGAGCTGCGCCGCGCGACCACGGACGTCGCCCTGCATCGCGACGCGGTGCCCGGCGAGCTCGGCCTGCAGTGCGCGCACCGACTCGCGGTGGACGGTGGGCGGCGCGGGACTGCGCAGGAGCGCGTCGTCGTCGAGGCAATCGGCGACGGTCGCGAGATTCGAGGCCTCGGCGACCGCGATGTCGAGCAGCTCGACGTCCGCCCGTGCGAAGGCATCGAGCACCGCGGCGAGCTCGCTCTTGCGCTCGTCGAGGCACCACGTCGCCCGGTCGTGGAGATCGGGGCTCGCGGTGCGCTCGACCTCCGCGCGGACGCAGGTGCTCGCGGCGGCGGTGCGCAGCGCGTCGAGCTGCGCACCGAGGAACGGCGCCACGGCCACGGCCGTCGCGTCGGCGACCGGTGACTGCGTCGCGCGCAGCCCCGCAGTGGCGTCGTCGATCGAGGTCGTGCCGGCGAGCCAGGCTTCGGCGCGCTCGTGACACGCGTGCGTCCGGCGCTCGCGATCGAAGGTCGCGATGCCGCCATACGCGAGCCCGGCCACGCCTGCGCCCGCGGCGATGGCCGCGAGCCCGCGCAGACGTGCGTGCAACGGCCCGCGCTCGAGCGCCCGGATGAGCGCGTGCATCGACGCGTGGCGATCGCCGGGCGCCTCCGCGAGCCCGCGCTCCAGCGCGCGCCGGAGCCAGCGCGGCACCGCACGAGCGTTCGCACCGGGGTCGGGTCGACCGCGACGAACCGGCTCGCCGCTCGGCTCGAGATACGGCGCAGCGAACGGGCGCGCGCCGAACAGCAACTCCCAGAGCGAGACGCAGAACGCGTACTGATCCGCCGCGGGTCCGCTCTGCGCGTCGAGGATCTGTTCGGGCGCCATGTAGGCCGGCGTGCCGAGCACGACCCCGCGTCGCGTGAGCGTGGGTGCGGCGCCGTGATCGGCGGTCTCGGCATCGTCGTCGAAGGTCGTGCGGTCTTCGAAGCGCACGAGCCCGAAGTCGAGCACGCGCGCGCGTCCGTCACCGTCGACCATCACGTTCTCGGGCTTGAAGTCGCGATGCACGAGCCCGTGCGCGTGCGCGGCCGCCAGCCCACGCGCGGCCGCGAGCGCGAGCGCGAGCACCTCGGGCCAGGCATGCGCACGGGCCCGCGCCCACTGCCCGAGCGTCTTGCCGGCGATGTACTCCATCGCGACGAAGACGCGGCCGTCCGCCTCGCCGACCTCGTACACCTGCGCGACGTTGGGATGGCTGAGCTTCGCCATCGCGCGCGCTTCTCGGAGCATGCGCTCGCGGATCGCGGGCGAGCGCCGATCGGTGCGCAGGATCTTCACCGCGACCTTGCGCTCCAACCGGGCGTCCCAGCAGGCCAGCACGATGCCGAGCTGTCCGCGCCCGAGCTCGTGCAGCACGGTGTAGGGCCCGAGCGGCGTGGACGGCGTCGGCGCGGGCGCGGCCGCACCGCTCGCGTCGCCCGACTCAGACATCGCTCTGGGCGCGCGGGTCGGGTGCGCGCGCGAGTTGTTCACGGATCGCTCGCACCCACGCATCGAGATCCTCGAGCGTGGCGGTCGCTTCGAGCGGATCGGTGGCGAGTCGACGGACCTGCTCGGCGAGCGCGAGCCGACCGCGACGCAGACGCGTGCGCACCGTGCCCTCGGGGATCCCCAGCGTCTCGGCGATCTCCGAGCCCGAGAGCTCCTCCCAGAAGTGCAGCTCGAGCGCGACTTGGTAGTCGAGCGGAATCCGCCGCAACGCCTCGAGCAGGAGCCGTTGCTCGGAGCGCGCGAGCGCCACTGCGCTCGGCGAGGGCCCGAGGTCGTGGATCGACTGCGTGGCCGGATCGGGATCGCCGTGCTTCGCCCGCAGGTGCATGCGCAGCACGTTGTTGGCGATGCCGAACAGCCACGCACGGAAGTTGCCCTCACCGCGGAAGCCGCTGCGCGCCTCGGTGCAGGCCAAGAACGTCTGCTGCACGAGATCCTCCACGCCGACCGCCACCTTGTTGTGGAAGAAGCGATGGATCGCGGCGAAGTGTCGGTCGACCAGCGCGCGACCGGCCCGGCGATCGCCCGCGCGCCAGGCCGCCAGGAGCGAGGCGTCGTCCGACACGCCGCCACGGTAGCCGATCGCCGACGCGATCGACCAGCGGGCGGCCGGCGGGCGCGCGCGCGGCGGGCAGCGCGGGGGCCTCACTGCGCATGACACAGCGTCTGCGGGGCCGAGTGGTCGACGATCTGCGCCCCGAGGGCGAACGCGGCGTCGGCATCGTCGCAGACCGGCAGCGCATCCCAGCAGGGGATCTCGAGCTCCTCGCCGTCGGCGTCGTGTTCGACGTAGCGCGGACGCGACACACAGGTCGCACCGTCCGGGCCCCAGCCGGCCTCGAACTCGAGCTCGGAGCCCGGCTCGGGCTGCATCACGCCCATGCGATCGTAGACGTCGACGAGCGTGCCGTCGACGGTGTGCGCGTGGCCGTCGCCGCAGTAGTCGGCGCGCGCGAGGCGGGTGCAGCTCTGGTGCACGTCGGCGCCGACCTCGTCGGGCGCGTAGCCCCACCCGACGCACTTCGCGATGACCCCGGACGCGCACGAGAACGTGAAGGCGATCGTCGCATCGTCGGCGAGGCCGTCCTGCCGTGCTCCGGTTTCGTCCCACACGCCGCGGACGAAGAGGCCGCGTGTTCCGTCGCTGCAGACCGAGCGGCCTTCGTGCGTGAGCTCGTACCAGTGCAGCGACGGATCGTCGGGGTCGACCTCGACTGCGGCGATCCGCAGCTCGACCGCCTGGTCGCCCGCGCGACCGACGAGCTGCGCGCCGATCCAGTCGGCGCCTTCGATCGTCCGCCCCTGCGCATCGACGGCGCGCAGCGAAGTACCCACCAGCTCGACCTCTTCCAGCGCGATGCCGTCGAGGTCGGCACCCTGGAGACCGATTCCGTTGAGCGAGACGCCTTGGAACGAGGTCCCGTTGTCGAGGTGGCCCCCGTTCAGGTTGGCCCCGTTCAGGTTGGCCCCGTTCAGGTTGGTCCCGTTCAGGTTGGTCCCGTTCAGGTTGGTCCCGTTCACGCTGATCCCGTTCTGCATGAGGCCGCGGAAGGGGCGGACCACGACGTCACAGGTCGATTCCGTGGGGTCGCATGCGGCGACGAAGAGCGTGGCGAGGAGGCCGCGAAGGCAGGAGGAAGAGGTCATCGCCCGCTACGTTGCACGCGCGGGCATTTCCGATTCCCCGAATCGACCGAGGCCCGCGAGTGACGCGCTCCGCCCATCCCGTGTTGCAGCCGACGTGGCCGTCGCGCACGCCCGACGAGGGCTACGCGGTTCTGCCTACGCCACACTGCGAATGTTCCGATTCGCCGTCTCGCCCTACGATGCGTGACGGTGGGCGCGACAATGAAACGATCGATTCTGGCCGGGCTCTGGCTCGTCGGCGGGTGCTACCAAGGTGCGTCGGGACGCGACGACACCCTCACCGGCGCGCCGGGTACCGGCGACGAGACCGCCGGCTCGATCGGCGATCCGTCGGGCAGCTCGGAGGGCAGCACCGGCGAGGACGAGTCGTCGTCCGATGCCGCCGACGAGAGCAGCTCGGGCGGCGAGCCGGCGTCGGCGTGTCCCCCCGACGCGCTGCCGTCGACGAGCGCGCTCGTCTTCGACGGCGTCGACGATCACGTCACGATGGGCGTCGCTCCGACGCTCGGGCTGTCCACGTTCACGCTCGAGGCGTGGGTGCGGCGCGACGCCGAGGGCACGGAGGCCAGCACCGGCGTCGGCGGCCTCTCGCTCGTGCCCGTCGTCGGCAAGGGCCGTGGCGAGGACGACCAGACCACCAACAACTGCAACTACGTCTTCGGCTTCCAGGGCGGCGTGCTCGCGGCCGACTTCGAGGACATGGCCGACGGCACCAACCACCCGATCGTCGGCACGATCGCGGTGCCCTGGAACGAGTGGCACCACATCGCGGCCTCGTACGACGGCACCACGTGGCGGCTCTACGTCGACGGCCAGCTCGACGTGCAGCTCGAGGCCAATGCCGCCCCGCGCAGCGACAGCCTGCAGCACTTCGCGCTCGGCACCGCGATGGACACGATGGGCATGCCGAAGGGTCGCTTCGCGGGCGCGCTCGACGAGGTGCGCGTGTGGAACCACGCGCGCACCGATGCGGAGATCGCCGAGGCCGCGAGCGCGACGGTGCTCGCCGGCGAAGGGCTCGTCGCCCGCTGGGCGCTCGACGAGGACGACGCCGGCGTGCTCGACAGCGTCGGCGGCAACGCGGGCACGGTGAGCGGTGCAGTGTTCGCGGCCCAGGGCGCCGTGCTCGATCGGGGTGCGCCGCCGCAGGTCGTCGCCGTCGCGCCGATCGACGCCGACGAGGTCGCCGGCGGTGACGTCGAGCTCGAGCTCGTGGTCGCCGATGCCGACGAGGAGGAGTTCGTCGCGAGCTTCGAGCTGCGCGCCGTCTCTGCGGCCGACGACTTCACGATCGTCGTGCTGCCCGACACGCAGTACTACTCCGACGTCGACTCCGGCAACGGTGGCGACCCGCAGTACTTCCACGACCAGACCCAGTGGATCCGCGACAATCGCGAGCTCTACAACATCGTCGGCGTCATCCACAACGGCGACATCGTGAACCACGGGGCGCGCAACGAAGAGTGGGTGATCGCGGACGCGGCCATGTCGCGGCTCGAGACGCCGGAGGACGGCCTGCCCGAGGGCCTGCCGTACGGCGTCACGCTCGGCAACCACGACTTCGACACGTTCAAGCAGACCGACGAGACCGTCGCGTTCAACGAGTGGTTCGGCATCGCGCGCTTCGCCGGCCGCCACTACTACGGGGGTCACTATCTCTCGGACAACGACGAGAACTGGGTGACGTTCTGGGCCGGCGGCCTGCAGTTCGTCGTGGTCAGCCTGCAGTACGACGAGACCCCGAGCCCGGCCGTGCTCGCGTGGGCGCGCTCGGTGTTCGAGGCGCACCCGCATGCGTTCGGCATCCTCAACAGCCACTTCCTGCTCGACGATCACGGCGAGTTCGGCCCGCAGGGCCACGCGATCTACGAGGCCTTGAAGGACACGCAGAACGTGCACCTGATGACCTGCGGGCACGTGTCGAACGAGCAGCGGCGCACCGACGTGTTCCAGGGCCATCCGATCCACACGATGCTGGCCGACTTCCAGGGCGACGGCGACGGCGGCTCGGGCTACCTGCGGATCTGGGAGTTCTCGCCGGCGAACGACGAGCTCACCGTGCGCACGTATTCGCCGGCGCACGACATGTGGCTCACCGACGACAAGAGCGAGTTCACGCTCGCGATCGACATGCCGGGCGCCGGCGGAGCGTTCGAGCAGGTGGCGAAGGTCGACCCGGCGGGCAGCGGCGTCGCGGCGAGCGTGCAAGGCCTCGCGCCGGGTGGCACCTACGAGTGGTACGCGACGGTCAGCGACTGCGCACACACGGTCTCGACGCCGGTGCAGCGCTTCACGACCCCGCCGTAGCAGGGTGCGGAAGAACGCTCCGCGTTCTTCCGAGTACCCTGCT
>CAZFKC010000022.1:0-3503 GCA_964519175.1 uncultured Nannocystaceae bacterium | reverse complement strand
CTAGACGATCGCCAGCGCGCGCTGCAGCAACCAGAACGCCGCGAGGCCGCCGATCGCATACGTGACCGGCAGCCGCAGCGGCCGCGTGCGCCGCTCGCCGAGCAGCCGCACGAGCCCGACGCTCGCGAGCACGACCGCGAGCTGACCGAGCTCGACGCCCACGTTGAAGCCCACGAGACCCCAGCCGGGCGGCAGACCCGACGACGCGAGCGCTCCGGCGAAGCCGAGCCCGTGCACGAGCCCGAACACGAACGCGACCGCCCACGGAGCGCGCCGCGTCAGCGTGGGACGGTCGTGGGTCGACTCGCGCGCCACGAGCACGACGCTCGCGGCGATCGTGGCCTCGACCGGTGCGCTCGCGAGCACGAGCGTGCCGGTCGCGGCCAGCGCGAGCGTGATCGAGTGCGCGAGCGTGAACGCGGTGATCGTCGCGACCAGGCGCCGCACGCTCCGCGTGCCGACCACCAGCAGCAGCCCGAGCACGAACGCGATGTGATCGAGGCCGACGAGGATGTGCTCGACGCCCGAGCGGACCCACGCGGCGGCCGTGCCCGCGGACGGGCGTGCGAGCTCGAGGCGGGGCGCATCCCCGTCGACGAGCGCCTCGATCACGCGTCCGTCGGCGAAGCGCACCAGCGCGGCGACGCGGCCACCGGTGAGCCCGCGCAGCTCGATGGCCCCGTGCATGCCTTCGGGCCCGCAGTCGACCCGCATGCTCGTGGTCGGTTGCACGACCGCGTTCGGTCGGCACGGCTCCGGCAGGACGATCTCGATCGACGCACTCGCTTCGCTGGTGTCGACCGGCTCGGCCCACGCGAGCACGAACACGCCCGCGCGCTCCTCGACCAGCGTCAGCACACCCGGACGCAGGCCGTGGGCCGCCGCGCTCGCGGACACGAGCGTGACGAGCACGGCCACGGCACCGGCGAGCTTCATGGCGTGACGACGATCTCCCAGCGATTGCGCAGCTCCGCCTCGGCCCGCTGCAGCGCCTCCTTGCGCCACGCCTCCTGCCAGTCGTGGCGCACCGCGTCGCGCACGTCGTCGAGCTCCGGCGTCGTTGCGGCGCTGCGTCGGTCGATGCGCACGAGATGGATGCCGGTCGACGAGCGACGCAGCGCCCAGCTGGCCTCGGGCTGGTCCTCGATGCCGTCGACGAACGCGTCGCCGAAGCGCTCGGCGAGCTCCGCGACGCGCCGGCCGCGGAAGCGTCGCCCGCCCGCGAAGGTGTCGCCGAGCCCGTCGGGATCGGCCCCGCCTTCCAGCAGCCGCAGCAGCTCGCGCGCGCGGGTCTGCGCCGCATCGTCCGTCCCCTCGACATACACCTGCGTGAAGTCGACCCGCCCCGGCTGCGCCCAGCGCGAGGCCTCCGCGTCGAACATCGCGCGCAGCTCGTCGTCGGTCGGCTCCGGCACCACGATCTGCGACTCCAGCACGTAGGCCTGCTGCGACGCGATGCGCTCGTGCACGATCGCGTCGCCCTCGGCGAGCCCGCGCGCGAGCCCTTCGCGGTAGAGCACCTCTTCGTCGATCCACCGCTGCACGAGGCGATCGAGCTGTGCGGCGTCGGGCGGCGCGGGATGGGTCTTGCCCCACTTCTGCGCGAGCTCCGTGCGCACGGCGTCGTCGACGACGATCGGCCCCGTGGGCACGGTGAGCCCCGCACACGCCGGCGCGTCGGGCTCGTGCGACACCGCGGCATCGACCGCGAAGAGCAGCGCGCCGAGGATCGCGAAGTGGACGAGGGGCTCGCGGACGAGCGCGCGCACGGTCGGCACTATAGCCCGGACCTCGCGCGCAGCCGCGCACCCGACGTCGCGCGGCTGCCGGGACTACGTACCCGCGCTCAGGGCACGATGGTGAGCTGCGCCTCGCCCTTGGGATCGAACGGCGAGCCCTTCACGTCGGCGACGGCGCGCAGCCAGAACGTCACGTAGCCGGAGGTCACCGCTGCGGCCGGGTTGGAGTAGCCGAGTCTCACCAGCACCGTCGGGATGTCCTCCTTCAGCATCACCAGGAAGGGATCCTCGACCGGCGTGTTCGCAGGCAGGTCGTAGGGCCACTTGATGCTGCCGCCGATGATGTCGGTCTTCTCGTCGTGCTCGTCGGTCGCGAGCACGGTCTCGGTCTCGACGCCCTCTTTGTTCTTGTACTTCGCGACGAAGGAGAACTTGTGCGCCAGGACGTTGCAGTCCTTCTCCGTGACGATGCGCGCCGTGCCCTTCACCACCGTGTCGGTCATCGGCATGCGGGCCTCGCCCGGCGCCTGACGCTCGATCTTGACGATCTCGACCTTGACGCCGTGACCGCCCATGAAGTGCTTGGCCTTGTCGAAGAATCCCATCCGTGTCGCGCTCCCTGCTCTCCCAGACGTACCGGGAGGGCGACGGTAGCGCGAAACGGAGGGAGGCCTGCGGATCAGCCCTGCGTCGGCTTGCCGAGCGCCGCGATGTACAGATCCGACATCCACGGATCCTTCGCGATCTCGGTCACCGCCGTCTCGAAGGCCGGGCGGTCGAGCCCGTGCCGCTGGAGCACCGCGTCGACGTCCTCGGGCGTGTCCTGCAGCTCGCGCGCGGCCGCGGCGATCTCGATCACGCGCTCGTTGTCCATCGCGAGCTGCTCGGGCTGTTCGAGCTCCGGGGGCGGCGTCGGCTCGGCCTTGGCGACCTCGGGGGTCGGCGCGGCGGCAGCGGGCTTGTCCGCCGCGGTCTTCGCCGGAGCTGCCGGGGCCGCCGTCTTCGCGACCGGCTCGGTCTTCTTCGGCTCGTCGCGATCACAGGCGAGCCCGACGGTGCCGAGCACCGAGGCCAACAGGGCGATCTTGATCCTCTTCATTGCGCGCCTCCCTTCGTGGCCGGCTCGGCCTTCTTCTCCGCGGCAGGCTCGGGCTTCCGCATGTCCTGCGCCTTGTCGATGGCCTTGCCGGCGGCATCGACGGCCTTCTCGATCTTCGCGATCGCGCGATTGAACGCCGCGCGCTTCGCCGGGTCGGCGGCGATCGCCGCCTCGATCCGCTTCTGCCGCTCGACGCTCTGCACCACGCGCGTGCGCAGCTCACCGAGCTTCGCGCTACCGGCGACGCGCAGCTTCTTGCCGGCCTTGCGCAGCCGATCGATCTCCATCCACTCCGCCTTGCGAGCCTCGACCGCCGCCTTGCGCAGCTCGATCAGCTTGCGATCGAGGGCCTGGCGCTCGGCGGCCGACAGCGCGATGTACTCGGCCTCGCGCTTCTCGATCGTCGCGAGCATCTGCTGGTTCTGCGCGCCCGCGGCGAGCTGACCGCGGACCCAGCTGGCGAAGTGCTGCTTGGCGCCCTGCTTGCGCACCTGCGCCGTCTCGGCCACCAGCAGATCCGTCGCGACCGCCGGCGAGGCGCCGACGTCGGCGACAGCATCGACGACGTCCGCGACCTCGTCGGCCGGCATGCCGGCATCGCGCGCATCGTCGGCGGCGAGCGGCAGGCTCACCACTGCGAGCACGTCGAGCTCGAGCGCGTCGTC
>CAZFKC010000021.1:84826-106519 GCA_964519175.1 uncultured Nannocystaceae bacterium | reverse complement strand
ACGGAGCAGGGTGTCCGGAAGAACGCTTCGCGTTCTTCCGCACCCTGCTAGCCCTGGCGCTCGGCGTCGCTGGAGACCACGAGGTTGTCGCGGGTGACGACCGCGTCGTAGCCTCGGAAGCCCAGGATCGTGTCGATCTCGTCGCTGTGGTGGCCGAGCAGCTTGCGACACGCGCCGGCGTCGTAGTTGACGAGGCCGCGCGCGAGCACGCGGCCCGAGCGGTCGCGGATCTCCACGAGATCGCCGCGCTCGAACTCGCCTTCGACGGCGACGACGCCGATCGGCAAGAGCGAGGCCTTGCGCTGCACGAGCGCCGCGATCGCGCCGTCGTTCACGACCAGCGCACCTGCCCGTTGCCGCTGCGCGAGCACCCGCCGTCGCGCGGGCCGTGGCACCGGCGGCCACACGACCGTGCCGAGATCGTCGCCGGCGAGCACGCGCGCCAGCACGGCCGGCGTCGAGCCCGAGGCGATCACCGCGGGCACGCCGGCGTCGTTCACCAGCTTCGCCGCCGCGAGCTTGCTGGCCATGCCCCCGGTACCGCCGTCGCTCGTGCCGCGCGTGCGCGACACGTCGTCGCCGTCGACCCCGAGCAGCGCGGGGATCCGCTGCGCGTGCGGGTCGTCGCCCGGGTTCGCGGTGAACAGCCCGTCGACGTCGGTGAGCAGCACCAGCAGATCGGCATCCATCGCCCGCGCGACCCGGGCCGACAGCCCGTCGTTGTCGCCGAACGCCACCTCCGGCGACTGGCCGCCGTCCGCGACGCGCACGTCGATCAGCTCGCGCACGCTCACGCTGTCGTTCTCGTTGAGGATCGGCAGCGCGCCGAGCTCGAGCAACCGCATCAGCGTGGTGCGCAGGCACAGCGCACGATCGCGATCGGCCAGGTCTTCCTGGGTCAGCAGCACCTGCGCCGCGGTGACGCCGAGCTGCGCGAACGCCTGCGTGTAGAGCCCGATGAGGTGGCCCTGGCCCACGGCCGCGCAGGCCTGGCGCAGCCCCAGCGAGCGCGGTCGCTCGGTGCGTCCGAGCACGCGCATGCCCATGCCCACCGCACCGCTCGACACGAGCACGAGCTCGCGCCCCGCCTTGCGCAGGCGCGCGAGCTCTTCGACGAGCGCGTGCACGCGACCGGCGGCGAGCTCGATGCCGTCGTGCGTGACCACGCGCGTGCCCAGCTTCACCACGATGCGATGCGCGCCGCCGAGCGACGCGCGGGCCGGCAGCGCTCCGCTCATGGCAGCCACCGCATGGGATCGTCGAGGCCTTCGCGGGTGCGCACCCGGCCGCGGCGTGTGCTCTCGATCGCGGTGCGGGCGTCCTCGAGCAACAGCGATGGGATGCGCACGACCGCGCGTGCGCCCTCGAGTCGCAGCCCACCGCGCAGGAGATCGCGACGGACGCTGCGCACGTTGTCGAAGCCCAGTCGCTGCGCGTGTCCGGACATGTCGACCTCGATGATCGCGTCGTCGGTGACGAGCACCGAACGACGGCTCAGCCGCTCGCGCACGAGCGCGAACAAGAGCGGCGAGCACACGGCGAGCAGCGGCTGCCACAGATCCGAGAGCGGCTGCAGCCAGAAGGCGGGGGCGAGCACGCTGACGAGCACGAGCGCGATGACCACGAGCGCAGCCCCGAGCACGATGGGTGCGCGCTCCATGTGCAGCTTCTCGTTCCACCACACCAGCGCTTCACCGAGCTGGAGGTGACGCGCGAGCTCGAGCGGCACGACGCTCGGCGACGGCGGAGCCCCCGGCGCGAGGATGCGACGGTTCGGCTCGCCCTCGGGCTTGCCGCCCTGCAGCACCTGCAGCGTCACGGTGCCAGCTCCTGGGCGCGCGCGCCCGCGCGACGAAGCGCGTGGTCGCAGAGCACCAGTGCGGCCATCGCCTCCACCATCGGGATCGCGCGGGGAAGCACGCACGGATCGTGGCGGCCGCGCGCACGGTAGACGGTGGGGGTGCCTGCGCGGGTCACGGTGTCCTGCGGCGTGAAGATCGTCGCCACGGGCTTGAACGCCACCGCGAAGCGAATGGTTTCGCCGTTGCTGATGCCGCCCTGGATGCCGCCGCTCGCGTTCGTCCGCGTGCCGATGGGGGGCGCGCGGCCGGGCGCCGGCACGAACGCGTCGTTGTGCGTGCTGCCGCGCATGCGGGTCGCCGCGAAGCCCTCGCCGATCTCGAAGCCGCGGCTCGCGGGCAGGCTCATCATCGCGTGCGCGAGCGCGGCGGTGAGCTTGTCGAACACCGGCTCACCGAGGCCAGCCGGGACGTTGCGCACCACCGCGCGCACGATGCCGCCGACCGTGTCGCCCTGCTTGCGCGCGTGCTCGATGCGCTCGGTCATCGCAGCGGCGGCCGCTGGATCGGGACAGCGCACCGGATCGCGATCGACGTCGGCGCGCGCGACCGCGGCCTCGTCCGGCAGCGGCGCGTCGACGTCGTCCACGCTGGCCACCCACGCGACGATCTCGACGCCGTGCCAGGCGGCGAGCAGATCCTCGGCGAGCGTCCCGGCGGCCACGCGCGCGACGGTCTCGCGTGCCGATGCACGGCCACCGCCCTCGACGAAGCGCACGCCGAAGCGCGCGTCGTAGGTGAAGTCCGCGTGCGACGGGCGATAGAGCTCGCGCAGCTCGTCGTAGTCCTTGCCGCGCGCATCGGTGTTGCGCACGAACATCGCGATCGGGGTGCCCAGCGTCACGCCGCTGCCCGGCTCGACGCCGGAGCACACCTCGAGCGCGTCGGCCTCGCGCCGCTGCGAGGCGAGCGGACCTCCCGGGCGACGGCGCGCGAGCTGGGCGGCGATGCGCGCGTGCGGGAACGGATGGCCCGCGGGACAGCCGTCGACGACGACACCCACGGCGCCGCCGTGCGACTCGCCGAAGCTCGTCACGCGGAAGCGCTCGCCGAAGGAGTTGCCCGGCACCGCGGGCAGGATAGCAGGTTGCTAGAAGCGGCCGCTGAGCGCGAGCCCGCCGTAGCCCATGCCGCTGCGCGGATCGAGGTTGAAGTCCGGCGTGACGCGGACCTGCTGGATCACCTTGCTCTGCTCCGAGTGGTGCTTCTTGTATGCGACGCCGTACGCGAGCAGACCGGCCCCGAGTCCGATCACCGCGCTCGACAGCTGCACGCCGATCATGCGGGCGCGATAGTCGCGGGCGAACGCCTTCGCGTCGATGTCGGCCGGGTCCTCGACGAGGACGTGGCGGAAGGGCAGGCGGACCGTCGCCGCCGCGGTGATGCGGCCGACGATGCCGAGCGCGAGCAGGCCCGCACCGGCGCCGATGAACGCGTTGGTCTTGCGGCTGGGCTTGCCGCTCCACGCGTCCTCGACGCCGTCGTAGCGCCCACGCACTGCGCCGGCACCGGCGGCGAGACCCCACGTCGCCGCGTTCAAGGTGTACTGCGGGATCGCGAGGGCGACGTTGCCGATGCCCGCGCGCGCGAAGCAGGTCCAGCCCGCGGCAGCGCCGCTCTCGATGTCGCCGGCATCCTCGATCGCGTTCTCGCACTGCTTCACGAACGCCAGGCGCGTGAGCGCGGCGATCCAGCCGAGCCCGCCCGTGATGCTCGCGCCGATGATGAGCCCGGTGCCCTTGGTGTACTTCGGCTTCGCGTTGCCGCCGGGGGGCAGCGCGACGGTCGGCACGCTCGACGGCGGCGGTGCGGTCGCGGGCGTCACCTCGGGCGGTGGCACCTCGCCCGTGGGCGCCGCCTCTTCGGCCGGCGGATCGTCCCAGCCGGGCTGCACATCGGAGCCCGGCTCCGCGGAGGTCGCGGTCGCCGTCGCACGCTGCGCGAAGGCAGCGCTCGGTGTCGAGAACGGATGAAGGGCGAGCACCAGAGCGAGCGCAGACGCTGTCGCGGCAACCATCGGGGCCCAGCGTAGGAGCACCGAGCCGGTGCTCGCAAGCGCGTGCGAGGACGCGAGTGCGCGCCGCCACAGCGCACGGGCGATTCGGGTCGATCGCGAGCGCGGGCTTGAATCGCGCCGCCGTGCCGCGCGTCGACGGCCGCCGCGGGCTCGCTCGCGCGCTTTCATCCCGGGTTTGTTGCCAGTGCCGCAGCGCACACGCTAGCCTGGATGCGTGGGTATGGCTGCGATGCATCGGATGCACGAACGGGTGCTGGTCTGCGCGTTGGCGAGCGGTTGCGGCCCGCTCGTGGCCTACGACGACACGGGCGCAGTCGATTCCTCGGGCACCGATGCGACGAGCGTCGGGCCCGATCCCACGCTGACGACGAGCGTCGGACCCACGACGGTCACCACCACGCCGACCACGACGATCGATCCGACCGGCGATCCGGTGTGTCCGACCTTCGATCTCGGCTCGAGCGTCCCGAACTCGGTGTCCTCCGTCATCGACGACGAGACCGACCAGTTCAGCGGGAGCTGCGGCGGCGCGGCCGTCGATGCGGTGCTCTCGTTCGTCGCGCCCGCGGACGGCGACTACACCTTCGCGACCGCCGGCACGAACTACGACACGGTGCTCTACGTGCTCGACGGCGTGTGCGGCGGTGCCGAGCTCGCGTGCAACGACGACACCGCCGACACCTCCTCGGCCGTCAGCCTGCACCTGTTCGAGGGCCAGGCGATCTCGGTCGTCATCGACGGCTTCTCGCCGGGCGTCTCGGGCGCGTGGCACATCGACGTCGACGTCGCGCAATCCTCGTGCCCCGACGGCGAGCTCGGTAGCGAGCTACCGGTGTCGGCCGCCGACAGCACGCAGGGCGCGGCCGACGTGCTGTCGCCCGCCTGCGTGCTCGACGACGGCCCCGAGCGCAGCTGGCTGTGGACCGCGCCGCACGCCGGCGTGTTCACGTTCGACAGCGACGGCGGCGAGCTGTTCAGCGCGGTGTATCTGCGCGACGGCGTGTGCGATGGCAGCGAGCTCGCCTGCGACGCCGGCACGTTCGAGCCGACCTCCGGCATCTCGGGGGTCGTCACGTCGCTCGCCGCCGGGCAGGTCGTGACGGTCGTCGTCGACGGGCTGTTCGGCGCGTCGGGCTTCGTGCAGCTCAACATCGACGAGCTCGCGGGCGTGTGCCCGGCCGGCGATCTCGGCAGCATCGTGCCGCAGGAGCTCTCCGACGACACCTTCGCGTTCGGCAACAGCGGCGGCCGCTCGTGCGGCGGATGGTTCGCGCCCGATGCCACGTACGTCTGGTCCGCACCCACCGCCGGCACGTATCGCTTCGCGGTGCCGAGCGCATCGTTCCCGTGGGTGCTCGCGGTCCACGACGCGGTGTGTGGCGGCGGCGAGCTCGGCTGCGTCGATCTGTTCAGCGACGGCGAAGGCGCGCCGATCGTGCTCGACATGATCGCGGGCCAGCTCGTCGTCGTCGCGGTCGACGGGCTCGGCCACCAGGGCGGCGCGTTCGATCTCGTCATCGAGCCCGACGTGTGTCCGGAGCTCGACCTCGGCGCAGCGGTGCCGGTCGGTACCTCGGGCAACCTCGTCGGCGCGACGCCGAGCGTACAGGCCCAGTGCGCACCCACGCAGGGCGGCGACGTCGGCTATCGCTTCACCGCCCCGCAGGACGGCACCTACCGCATCGACACGATCGGCTCGGCGTTCGACACGGTGCTGTCGGTGCGCGACGGCGGCTGCGGAGGGGCGGAGCTCGCGTGCGACGACGATGCCGGCGGGAACCTGAGCTCGCTCGTCGAGCTCGATCTCGGCGCCGGTCAGACCATCGTGATCACGGTCGAGGGCTTCGACGGCGACGCCGGCGACTATGCGCTCACCGTGCAGGCGATCTGATCAGTTGCGACTGGCCGACGCGTAGTCGATCGCGGTCAGCCACGCCGGGCTGAGCCGCGCCTCGACCTCGGCGACGCCGCCACCGAGCAGGCGACGGAGCTCGAGCGGATCGTCGAGCGCCACCGAGCGCGCGGCCCCGAGCGCCCGCGTCGCGAGCTCGAGCACGCGCGGCTCGTCCTGCGCGCCCATCCACAGCGCGCGCGCCAGCAACCACGAGGTCTCCGCGACGTTGAGCTCGTCCTCGCGGGCGTGGCTGCGCAGCTCGAGCGCGCGCTCGAGCGGCTCGATCGCGCCCGCGATGTCGCCGAGCCCGAGCCGCACGCGGCCGATGCCGGTCAACGCGAACGCCATCCTCGGATGATCGGCGGGGAGCCGGTCCTCCCACAGCTCGAGCGCGCGTTGGTAGTGCGTGCCGGCCTCGGCGAGCTCGCGCGTGCCGACCAGCGCGTTGGCGAGATCGATGTGTGCGAGCGGGAGGTCGGGGTGATCCGCAGGCAGCTGCGCCTGCCAGATGTCGAGCACGCGCCGCAGGTGGGGCACGGCCTCGCCGGGGCGGCCGAGCTCGCCGAGCGCCACGCCGAGGTTCAGGAGCGGGTAGCCGAGCGCACGATCCTCGGGATCGCGGGCGCGCTCGAGCAGTGCCGCGGCGCGGGCATGCCAGCGCGCGGCGCGATCGAAGCGACGGGCGGCGCGATCGGCCAGCCCACTGCGATCGAGCACGACCGCCAGGAGGTCGGCATGGCGCGGGATCTCCTGGCTGCCCCACTGCGGCGGCAGTGCGCCGGGCATCGGCATGCCGTCGATCGCGATCTCGCCGTCGAGATCGAGCAGCAGGTGCGCGCGCTGCAGGCTGGCGCGCGCCGCCTGATCGTTGTCGAGCGCGAGCTGTCCGATCGCCAGCCCCGCGAGCGCATCCGCGAGCCCGGGATGCGCGGTGCCCAGCACGCGCTCGCCGTGCTCGAGCGCCGTCGCGCAGGCCGCCATCGCGTCGGCATGGGCCTCGTTCGCAGCGGCCGCCATCCCGCGCTCGAGCGCGAGCTCCGAGAGCCGGAGATCGTCGGCGCCGACCGCCTCGCGCAGCGCCGAGTCGGCGCGCTCGTAGCGATCGAGCGCGTCGCGGTAGTGCCCGCTCGCGAGCTGCAGGTGGCCGTGCGCCCGCAGCCAACGCGCGCGGGCGATCGCGTCGTCGCCGGCGCGCTCGAGCGCCGCCTCGGTGCCGACGACCGTCGACCACCCGTCGTCGCGACCTGTAGCGCCGCGCGCCGTGACCTCGAGCAGCGCGAGCCAGGCCTCGCGCTCGAGCCGAGTGGAGCCGGTGGCGGCCGCGGCGAGCAACGCCCGTCGCAGGCTCGCGTGCGCGGCGGCAGCGTGGCCGCGACGCGCCTCGGCGATCCCGAACACGAGCAGCGTCTCGGCCGCATCCGTGGCGTCGTCGAACTCGACGTTGGGCGTGGTCAGTCCGACGACGCGATCGGCGGCCTCGGCCCAGCGCTCGAGGCGGAGATCGGTGCGCGCCGCGAGCAGCGACGCACGCAGCTCCGGGCCGCTGCGTCCACCCGCCGCGCGGCTGCCCTGCTCCGCCGCCAGCGGTCCGGCGCCGGCGCAGCGCTCGGGTGCGTCGAGCGACTGGCTCGCCGCGACCGCGCGCTGGATCTCCCAGGGCCCCGCCTGTGCGAGTCGATCGAGCAACGCCACCGCGGCCGCGCGCTGATCGACGAGGCACGCGCGTGGCCCCGCATACTCGGGCGCGACGCCGGGCCGCGCACGCGAGGCCTCGCACACCGTGAGCCACGACGCGCGCCAGCGGCCGTCCAGCGCGGTGAGCTCGCGCATCGTGGAGTCGAGCGAGGCCGCGGCGTAGTCGAGCTCGCCCGTGCCGAACGCGGTGCCGAGGGTCGCGACGGTGGTGTCGTCGAGGATCGGTGCGATCCCGTCGAGCTCGGCGCGACAGCTCGCGGTGGGATCGGGGCGCGACCACAGATATCCCCCGACGATCGTCGCCGCGACGCCCAGCGCGACGGCAACCGCGAGCGCGGGGCGGCCGGTCTTCGGCGGATCGCGCTGCAGCTCCGCGAGCAACACGTCCATCGACGGGAAGCGATCGTTGGGCTCGACCGAGAGCCCACGCGAGATGACCCCGAACAACCAGCTCGGCACGCCGCTGTCGCGTGGGGGCAGGCGCGGCTTGCCCTCGAGCACCGCGATCGCGAGCGACGCGACGCTGTTGCCGGCGAACGGACGATCGCCGTAGAGCGCCTCGTAGAGCGCCACGCAGAAGCTGAACTGATCGACGGCGGCTCCGATCGCACCGCCGGCGTGCTGCTCGGGGGCCATGTACGCCGGCGTGCCGAGCACCGCGCCCGTGCGCGTGAGCACCGTGTCGGGCGCCGACGTCAGCGGGACGAGGCGGTTGCTCGAGCTGCCCTCGACGACCGAGGGCGGACCGGCCTGACGCGCGAGCCCGAAGTCCATCACGAGCACGCGACCGTCGTTGCCGACGAGCACGTTGTCGGGCTTGAAATCGCGGTGCACCAAGCCGACGGCGTGCGCGGCCGCCAGCCCTCGGCCGGCGCGCACGAACACCTCGATGATCTCGGGCCACTCGCGCACGCCCTGCCGCAGCCACTCGCGCAAGGTGCTGCCGTCGACGAACTCCATCGCCACGAACACGCGGTCGCCGAGCGTGCCGACGTCGTGCACGGTGATGACGTTGGGGTGGTGCAGCTTCGCCATCGCCTGCGCCTCGCGCAGCAGGCGATTGCGACCGTCGGTGGTGCCGATGCTGCCCGAGCCGCCGGGATGCAGGACCTTGAGCGCGATGCGGCGATCGAGCTCCGGATCGAAGGCCGCGTACACGACGCCCATCCCGCCGGCGCCGATCCGCTCGAGCACGGTGTAGCGCCCGACGCCGGTGCCCCGCACCAGCAGCTCCGCGCTCACGGTGGGCTTGGGCACCTCGCCGACATCCGCCGGCACGGTGTCCTCCATCGCGCTCTTCGTACCGGTGGGCGTGTGCGAGCCCGTCATCTCCCGAACGAGCAAGCATCGCACGCGCGCGCGGTCGCCCACAACCGAGCAGGGCGGCGGCCGCCGCGGGAATGCTGCAGACTCGGACGGCATGGCGGATGCGCTCCTCATCCCGATCCCCAACGACGGCTTCGAGCCGACCGAGGTGGTCGCACCGTGGAAGGTGTTCACCGCCGCGGGCCTGCGGGTGGTGTTCGCGACGGCCGACGGGCGCGCGGGTCGCTGCGATCCGCTGGCGCTGGAGCGGCGCACATTCGGACAGATCGGCGCACGCCCGGAGCACGCGGCCTGGTACGCGGAGCTCGAGCGCGATCCGGAGTTCCTCGCTCCGCGTGCGTGGGCCGACCTGCGCGCGGACGACTTCGTCGCGCTGCACCTGCCGGGTGGCCACGCGAAGACGATGCGGCCCTACCTCGAGTCCACGGACGTGCAGCGGATCGCCACCGAGTTCGTCGCGGCCGGGCGGCCGACGGCCGCGATCTGTCACGGCCCGATCGTGCTCGCGCGCGCGATCGATCCCGCGACGGGGCGCTCGCCGATCCACGGGCGCACGATGACGTGCCTGACCAAGCCGATGGAGCGCATGGCCTGGTGGATGACGCGCTTCTCGCTGGGCGATCACTTCCGCACCTACCCGGCGTGGGTGGAGGACGAGGTCCGAGCCGCGCTCGGCCCCGAGGGTCGCTTCGAGCGCGGCTCGCTGCTGCCCTCGTACGCGCGACCGTTCGTCGTGCGAGACGGCGCGCTCTTCAGCGCGCGGTGGCCGGGCGATGCCGAAGCGCTGGCCGCGGCGTTCCTCGAGCTGGTGCGGGGCATGCTGGGGCAACGCGGAGGCGCGAGCGCGGCCGAGTGATGGTCGCGACCGTTCACGCGCCGGCTGCGACCGCTCGGAATCGACGGTGGTGGGCTCGCGCGTCGGGGTGGGGCTAGCCTTCGATGGTCCCGCGATCGATCGCCGTGCCGGCCTCGTCCCTGCTCCGCAGCACCCTGCGTGCGCTGCTCGCTCCACGGCGCGCGCTCGCGATCGCCGTGGTCGCGATCCCGCTCGTGCTCGCGCAGGTGCGGCTGTCCGCCGATCCGCTCGCCGGTCCGATCGGCGTGACGATGCTGCTCGCGTTCGTGCTGCTCGGACCTCTGTCCTGGCGCGCGCTCTTTCCCGTCGGCGAGGCGCGCCCGCCCACGTTCGCGGCGCCGTTCGGGCGCCTGGTCGTGTACGGCACGACCGGTGCGGGCACCGTCGCGATCGTCGGCGTGATGATCCCGCGCATGCTCGGCGTGCACGAGACGATGATGACGAGCGACGTCAGCCTGCTGGTGTCGATGGCGCTGTTCTGGGTCGGTGGCTACGGGCTCGGGCGCGACATCGACCTCGAGCTCGGGCTCCGCGACGCGCGAGCGCAGGTGCGATCGCTCGCGCGGGAAGCCGAGCACGCGCGGCTGCTCGCGCTGCGCAGCCAGCTCGATCCGCACTTCTTGTTCAACACGCTCAACGCGATCGCCGAGTGGTGCCGCGAGGACGGCGAGGTCGCCGAGCGGGCGACGCTGCGGCTGTCGGACATGCTGCGCACGATCCTGGTCGGCTCTCGGCGATCCGCGTGGCCGCTCGAGCAGGAGCTCGCGCTCTGCCGCACCCTGTTCGAGCTGCACGGTGTGCGCGATCCAGGCGCGTTCACGCTGCACGAGCACGTCGACGTCGAGCTCGTCGGCATCGAGGTGCCGCCGATGATCTTCCTGCCTTTGTGCGAGAACGCGATGAAGCACGGGCCGGCCGCGGGCAAGGGCGGCGTCGTCGAGCTGCGGGCCGAGCTCGGCGCCGAAGGCATCGCGCTGTCGGTGGAGAACCCGGGGAGATACGCCGGGCCGCGCCCGGGCGGCGAGGGGCTCGCGCTCGTGCGGCAGCGCCTCGATCACGCCTACGCCGGGCAGGCGCGGCTGGAGATCGCGGCGACGGGCGATCGCACGTGCGCGCGCATCGTGCTGCCCCCACGGGCGAGACCGGAGGCCGAGGCATGATCGAGCTCAGGGTTGCGATCGCCGACGACGAGCTGCTCGCACGCAAGCGGGTGGTGCGACTGCTCGAGGCGATGCCGGGCATCACGGTGGTCGGCGTGCACGAGCAGGCGGCCGACGTGCTCGCCCAGCTCGCGCGCGAGCCGGTCGACGTGCTGGTGCTCGACGTGCAGATGCCGGGGATGACCGGCATCGAGGCCCACGCGCTCGTGCCCGAAGGCGGGCCGTTCGTGATCTTCGCGACGGCGCACCCCGAGCACGCGCTCGCGGCGTTCGAGCTCGGCGCGGTCGACTACGTGCTCAAGCCGATCGAGGCCGCGCGGCTGGCCAAGGCGATCGATCGCGCCCGGAAGCACGCGCAGACGCGGCGCGGCGCGGCAGTGATCGAGGCTGCGCCGCTCGTGCGGTTGCCGATCACGACGCGCGCAGGCGTGTTGCTGGTCGATCCCGCCGAGATCAGCCACGCGGAGTTCGACGGCACGCTGGTGACGCTGCATCGCACGAGCGGCGAGCCGCTCTTGTGCGAGCAGTCGCTGCAGGAGCTGGAGTCGCGGCTGCCGGCCGAGAGCTTCGAGCGCGTGCACCGACGCGCGCTGCTCAACCTGCGCGAGGTCGTGCTGCTGGTGCCGCAGGAGACCGGCGGCCTGCTGGCGACCATGAAGAACGGCGCGAAGGTGCCGGTGTCGCGGCAGAGCGCCCGCAAGCTCCGGCGCTGGCTGGGGCTCGCAAAGGCGACGAGCGACACGACCCCCGAGGGCTGATCACGCGTCGCTGCAGAGTCCGGTTTCGGGCCTCGGTGCTCAGCAGCGCGCGAGCGGTGGCACCGCGATCGCGTCGGCCGTGCTGAACGGACCGACCGCCATCAACACGTCGGGCGATTGCATCGGGCGCGTCTGCCACCCGTACGTGGGCCAGCGATCGGGCGCGAAGAACACCTCGACGCGGTCGACGCGACCGGGGGCTGCCGCGATGATCTCGTCGAGCTCGGGCCAGCGCGGACCGACGACGTCGTAGATCTGCAGCACGCGCTCGTCGAGATCGGCGGCGACGACGAGGTCGCCCAGCTCCCAGAGTCGCTCGAAGCGGTCGCAGGCCAGGATCTCGTCGAGCACGAAGAGCCCCGCGGCCTCGCCCACGCCCACGCGCGTGGACACGGGCAGCCGGCCGGTGAAGGCCGCGTGCACGCGCGCGACGTCCTTCGGCTCGTCCGCCGACAGCTTGCGCATCGCCGGGCTGCGCGGGAAGGCGACGTCGCGCCACCATACCGTCTGCGGCAGCGCGCGGAATCCGAAGCGGCCGTAGATCGCCGGATCGTTCGCGTGCAGCACGAGCGTCTGCGTGCGCTCGAGCGCGTGGCTCATCGCGCGCTCGAGCACGCGCCGCGCGAGCCCGCGCTTGCGCTGCGCTTCGGCCGTGCACACGGCGTGGATCCCGGCGACCTCGACCTCCCGACCGTCGAGCACCATCGGGATCCACAGCACGCCGGCGTGGGCCGCGGCCACTCCGTCGACGTGCTCGACGAACGCGGTCGAGAGCTCGTCCCAGCGCGCGCCGAGCCGCGCCGACTCGGGGATCGCGGTGCGCAACCGGGCCCAGCTCGCGGACAGGAGATCCAAGAGGCTCGCGTCGATGGCCACGCACGCCGAGCTTGGCGGAAAACCGGCCCTCGCGGTACCGTCGGCCCCCACATGAGTGATCCGCACGACGACGACGACGCAGGGCAGAGCACCCGCCGCGGGGTGCTCACCGCGGTGGCAGGGGTGCTCGGGATCGGTGCCGCCGCCACCGTGCTCGGACCGGTGGCGATCTTTCTCGGCCACCCCCTGCGCAGCGATGCCACGAGCAGCAGCGACGAGTACATCCCCGCGGGGCCGCCGAGCCTGTTCGTCGGCGCCGCGCCGGTGAAGGTCGATCTCTTCGCCGATCGCGTCGACGCGTGGAACCGCGTCGTGCAGGTGAAGGTCGGCTCGGCGTGGGTGCTGCGCAAGGGCACCGAGCTCGTCGCGTACTCGACCGTCTGCCCGCACCTCGGTTGCGGCATCGACTTCGACGCCGGCGCCGGCAAGTTCTACTGCGCGTGCCACAAGTCGTGGTTCGGGCTCGACGGCTCCGTCGAGGACGGGCCGTCGCCGCGCGCGATGGATCAGCTCGAGCTGCAGGCGGCCGAGCAGCTGGTGTCCATCCGCTACCAGCGCTTCAAGCAGGGCGTCGAGGCCAAGGAGCCGGCGTGATGGGCATGGGGGAGTTCCTCGAGGAGCGCGCCGGTGCCGGTGCGTGGTGGCGCAGCATCACCGACCGTCCGTGGCCCGGCGGCCCCGCGCTGCACCACGCGCTGTTCGCCGCGCTGGTCTACCTGTTCGTGCAGCAGGCGGTGCTCGGCATCGTGCTGGCCGCCTACTACAGCCCGTCGGCGAGCGACGCGTGGGCGAGCACCGCGTTCATCACCGACCAGGTGCGCATGGGCTGGTTCGTGCGTGGCATGCATGATCACGGCGCGTCGGCGTTCGTCGTCGTCGCGGCGGCGTGGCTGTTCGCGCTCGCATGGGCGCGCGGCTACCAGCGTCCGCGCGAGCTGATGTGGCTCGCCACGATCGCAGTGTTCGGGCTCGCGCTCGCCGAAGGGCTCACCGGCAATCCGCTGCCGTGGGACGAGAAGGGCTACTGGGCGATCCAGGTCGAGCTCGGCATCGCCGAGACGACGCCGGGCGGCGCGATCATCCGTCGGCTCGTGCAGGGCGGCAGTCAGGCCGGCAACCTCACGATCACGCGCCTGTTCGTGCTGCACGCGTTCGTGCTGCCGCTCGCGCTCGCGTTCCTCTTCGGGTTCATCGCGCGGCAGCGTCGGCGCCACGGGCTCGCCGCCCGCGAGAGCGCGCGCCGGGCCAGGTATGCGCCGGGGCAGCTCGTGCTCGATGCCGCCGCGATGCTGATCTGCGCGGTGGTGCTCGTGACGATGACGGTGCGCTCGCACGGCACCGAGCTGTTCGCGCCCGCGGATCCCACGAGCGGTTTCCAGGCGCGTCCCGAGTGGTACTTCCTGTTCCTCTACAAGCTGCGCCACTACTTCGAAGGGCCGCTCGAGCCCATCGCCACGATGGTGATCCCCGGCCTCGCGGTCGGCTTCCTCGTCGTCGCACCGGTGCTCGAGCGCATCGCCGGCAAGGTCGGGCGCGTCATCGTGCTCGGCGGGCTCGCGACGATGATGCTCGGCGCCGGCGCGCTCACGATGCTCGGCGTCGCCGACGACAAGGCCGACGAGAGCTACCAGAAGGCGCTCGGCGAGGCCGAGACCATGGCCGGGCGCGCGCGCGAGTTCGCGAAGGAAGGCGTCGCGCCCGAGGGCGGCGGCGCGGTGTGGTGGAACGACCCCGAGTACAAGGTGAAGCAGCTGTTCATCGAGCACTGCCGCAACTGCCACGCGGTCGACGGCATCGGCGGTGGCGAGGCCCCCGATCTCGGCGACTACTCCAGCCGGGCCTGGCTGTCGGCGCTCGTGCGCAACGCGAAGGACGAGCGCTTCTTCGGCAAGACGAAGCACGACACGATGGAGCCGTATCCGGTCGACGCGGTGAACGAGGAGCAGCTCGACGCCGTGGTCGAGTACCTGGTCGAGCTCATGGACCCGAAGCTCGTGCAAGACCCGGCGCTCGCGGCCAAGGGCAAGCAGCTCTGGGCCGACGAGCTCGAGTGCAACAACTGCCACGAGGTCGAGGCCGGCAAGGACAACGAAGGCCCGAACCTCTGGCAGCACGGATCGCAGGCGTGGGTCGAGCGCGTCATCCGCGACGCGAGCGCGCCCGATCTGTTCGGCAAGTCCGCCGAGATGCCGAAGTTCGCCGAGAAGCTCGACGACGCACAGATCGCCGCGCTCGCGGCGTACGTGGTCGCGAGGCGCGAGTAGCCGCATGACCACGCGTTGGACGTTTTCCCTCGTCGCATGGGCACCGCTCGCGCTCGCGGGCGTGTTGCTCTCGGCCCCGACCTGCGGAGGCAGCGGCCCGGGCCGCCCACCCGAAGGCGGTGACGCCCAGCCCGAGCCGCCGCGCGTCGCGAAGCGAGCCGAGCTCGACATCTTCGCGTTCGGTCGCGTGCTCGGGACGATCGCGCCGTGCGGCTGCACCACCGAGCCGCTCGGCGGTCTGCAGTACGCGTTCGGCTGGCTCGACGGCTCCTCGAAGCCCGGCGCTCGTCTGCTGATCGAGCCCGGCTCCTTCCTCTATCCGGATCCCAAGGGCCCGTTCGCGCCGCCCGACGAAGCCGGCTGGCAGCAGGCCGAGTCGCGCGCGAAGCTGCTCACCGAGCGCTTCGCGGCGCAGGGCGGCGAGCTGGTCGCGGGCATCGGTCCGTTCGATGCGGTGTCGCCGGCGGGGATCGAAGCGCTCGGCAAGCACGCGTTGCCGCGCGTCGCCGCCAACATCACCGCGCCAGCGGGCGTCGAGCTCGCGAAGCACCGCATCGTCGAGCTGAAGGACGAGGGCTTCACGGTCGGCGTCGGGGTGACGACCGCGATCGATCCGGAGCTCGACGGGTCGACGAAGCTCGGCAAGCTCGAGCCGCCGATCGCCGCGGCGCAGCGCGAGGTGAAGGCGATGGAGGAGGCCGGCACGCAGCTGCAGGTCGTCGTCGCCCACGGGCGTCGCGAGTTCGCCGAGCGGCTCGCGAACCAGGTCGAAGGCGTCGACCTGGTCGTCGTCGGCATCGTCGACGGGGTCGAGCGCCAACGCGTCGGCGCGCCGCCCACCCGCATGGGCACCACCTGGATCGTCGAGCCCGGCGATCAGCTGCAGACCGTGTCGCGGCTGCGGCTGTCGATCGAGCCCGGGCTCGAGAAGCTGCCCGGCGTCGAAGAGTGGACGTTGATGCCCGGGCGCCAGGACCTCGAGAAGGAGCTCGCCCGCGTGGAGGCGCGCATCGAGCGGTTCCGCGGCAACGCGAAGGCCGACGCGGCGTTCATGCAGCGCCTCGAGGACGAGCGCGTGCGCATCGAGGGACAGCTCGACGGCAAGCTCGAGGGTCCGGTGGTCGCCGTGTTCGAGCAGGTGAAGATCACCTGCAAGCTGCCGGTCGACGCGACCGCGAAGGGGCTCATCGACGGCTACGACGGGGCCGTGGCGAGCGCGAACAAGCAGCGCTTCGCCGGTGTGAAGCCGCCGCCGCCCGCCAAGGGCAAGGCCGGCTACGTGGGCACGCCGGCCTGCGTCGACTGCCACGAAGAAGCGGTCGAGTTCTGGAAGACCACGGTGCACGCGGGCGCGTGGCAGACGCTGGTCGACGGCAACAAGCAGTACGATCTGTCGTGCGTGGGCTGCCACGTCACGGGCTTCCGCCAGCCCGGCGGCAGCGAGCTCGTCGAGAACGAGGGCCTGCGCGACGTGCAGTGCGAGGTGTGCCACGGGCCGGGCAGCCTGCACGTCGACGACGGTGGCGCGGATCCCAAGCGCATCACGCTGGCCACGACCGAGCAGCTCTGCGCGGGGCAGTGCCACACGCCCGAGCACTCCGACACGTTCGACTACGTGCCGTACCTGCGCGACGTGCTCGGCAAGGGCCACGGCGCGGAGGCGCGCGCGAAGCTGGGCGAGGGCAAGACCGGCGCCGAGCTGCGCAAGGCCGGGCTCGAGCGGGCCGGCGGCGCCTGCAAGAAGATGTAGCGCTCAGCCCGCGCGGTCGGTGGCCGCGCGGATCGACTCGAGCGCGCGGTCGATCGTCTCGAGCTCCCAGCGGCGCTCGCCACAGCGGCTGTCGTCGTCGCCGCACTCCGTGCCCTGGCGCGCGAGCGCGGCGCGGCGACGCGCGAGTCGACGCACCATCGAAGTCGCCGCCATCTCGCCGAGCGCCTCGATCGCCGCGGTCCGCACGGCCAGCTCCGGATCGTCGAGCCAGGGCTGCACGCGACGGGCGAGCCGGGCCGTCGCGGCATCGTCGAGCTTGTGCTCGCACGCGGTGTCGACCATCGGCGTGACGGTGCGATCCCACGACGTGCCGATCGAGCCGAGCCCGAACGTGCCGTCGTCGCGGCACGGTCCGGTGGTGTAGCGCCGCGTCAGCGCCCCGAGTGCCGTCAACGTGCGGGCCCGCAGAGCGGGGTCGGCGGTGTCGAGCTGGGCGACGAGCGGCGTGATCGCCTCGCGCTGCTCGACGTCGGCGAGGCCCTCGGTCGCGCGCACGCGGAGCTCCCACGCCTCGGGCCCGTGCGCGCCGAGCCGCGCCAGCGCTGCGGCTCCCAATGTGCCAGGCGCATGCGCGAGCGCGCGGGCGAGCGCGCTCTCGTCGGCGTCACGGTTGCGGAACACGAGCGCGCCTCGGTAGAGCCGCGCGAGCTCGAAGCCCGCGTCGGCGAGGCGACCCGGACCATAGCTCGCGTCGACGTCGATGCGGCGCCACGACGGGCCGGTGCCGGGTGGGTCGTACTCGTTCTCCCAGTCGAGCAGGCGCTCGACGATCACGGCGCTGCACTTGCCGGCCCGCTCTGCGGATCGGATCACGCCGCGCACCTGCTTGCCGCGGCGGTAGTCGACCGAGGTCCCGCACGCGCCGCCGCCAGGATTCGCGCGCCGGTAGAGATCGGTCGCGACCTGGGGCTCGTCCGCGATCTCGCTGAGCAGTGCGAGCTCGCGCATCACGTTCGAGAAGCGTGCACCGCCCCAGGTCTGATCGGCCTCGAGCGACGCATCGATCGCGCCGGGGTAGCCCAGCGACTCCAGATAGGCCTTCGCTGCGCGCTGGGCCGCTGCGATGTCGCCCACGCCGCGCGCGTGCTCCAGCGCCGTGCGGAGCTCCGCGCGCTCGTCGATGGCGGCGGGCGACGGCGTCGCGCCCGACTGCACGATGCCCGTCTCGGTGCCGATCTCCACCCCGTTGTCGCGCACCGCGGCGAGGAAGTACGCCGCGTCGTCGAGCTCGCGTGCGGTGGGCGGGCGCGCGACCAGCCCGCGAGCGCCGTGCTCGACGACGGCGAGATCGTCGAGCGTCGCGCGGAGGGCCGCGACCTCGTCGGTCGTGGGCGGTGCGCAGGGAGGCAGCGCGGCGGCCATGCGCCGGGCGAGCACGCGCTCGATCGAGCGCTCGCCGAGCAACACCGTGCGACCGAGCTGCAGGAGCGGTGGTAGATGGCGCTCGTCGCCCAGGTGATCGACGAGCGCGACGAGCTGCTCGCCGATCTGCGCGGCGGCACACGCAGCCGGGTCGCGCACGCAGCCGCGCAGCGCGTCCTCGAGCAGCTCGCCGTCCATGCCCTGCGCGCGGAGCCGCAGCGCGTCGTGCTTCGTGATCCAGCGATCGATCAGGTCGGCAGCGGCGAGGAGCTGCCGCGCCTCGTCCAGTCGTGCGGCCAGCCGCTTCGACGCGTCGGCGGACGCGCTCGCGGTCGGGCCGGGGTCGCGCTCGAGCAGGGGCGCGGGCGCGGGCGCGGGGGTCGGCAGCTGCGAGGCACACGCCGCCAGCACACCCAGGGCCGCGAGGACGAGCGCGCGCCGCATGCCGCCACGACAGCGCGGCGCGGGCGAAGTTCCGCTGCCCCTCAACATGTGTAGCCGGGGCCGAGGACGCAGGTGCCGGCGGGCCCGCACTTCGGGGCCACCTCGCCGTCCTTGCACGGCCGGAAGTCGCGCTTGCGCAGCGCCTTCGGCCGCGCGACGGGATGGCGGCGCGGCGCGGGATCGATCCAGCAGTCGCGATCCTCCTTGCACGGGACCGCGTCGAACCACGAGAAGCTGCAGCCCTTCGCAGGGTTCGCGCAGTCGCAGCTCGGGCCCACGTTGACGCCGGGCGTCGCACGGATGCCCTCGGGTACGCCGCCGGTGTCCGCGACGCAGAGGCCCGCGGCGCGATCGACCATGCACCCGCGGAGCTCGCACGTGCCGCTCGGGGCCGGTGCGACCTTCGGCTTCGTGGTGCACGCACCCTCGACGCAGCTGCAGGTGCCGGGCGGCGGCGCGGAGTCCTTGCACGTGACGGGCGGCGTGGGCTCGACGCAGCGCGTCGGCTTGCACGTGTCGTCCCAGCCGCAGTCCGCATCGCTCGTGCACGCGACGAACGAGCGATGATCGCGGCCCAGCGCCGCCGGCTCGGGCTTGGTGGGCTCGACCTTCACGGGCTCGACCTTCGCGGGCTCGACCTTCGCGGGCTCGACCTTCGCGGGCTCGACCTTCGCGGGCTGCGCAGCTCCGGACCTGGCCGACTCGCTCGGCGCGGCCGTGCTCGGCGTCGCCTCGGGCTGGGGACCGGCACACCCGAGGAGCAGCGAGAGGCCGAGCGCGCGCGTGGCGGGAGCGAGCTTCATCGCCACATCGTAGCGCGCTCGCGCTTCCGCGATACACATCGCGCAAGCTCGCTTCGCGAACTGCCAGTGCAGTCTGCCCAGCGTCGAATTGCTGCGCGCGCGCGTGCATTCGGGCTGGCGTCCGCACGATCTGCTCCGCAGATTGGGTGACATGGATGCACGACGTGGGGGGTTCGGGTTCGCGATCTTCGTGCTCGCTTGCGCCAGCGACGACGGTCGTCGTGATGCGGGGATCGCCGGATCGATCGGCAGCAGCAGCCCGGGCGCGAGCACGGGCGACGACACGGGCGCGAGCGAGGACACCGCGGCCGACGACAGCGGCGTCGGCGAGCTGGAAGAGGGCGGCACCGTGGCGCTCGATCTCGGATCCGCCGACGACTCGCCGGGGATGGAGGAGTGCGCGGAGGTCGTCGAGGAGGCCGACGTCGGCCTGCAGGGCGCCGACATCATCATCGTGATCGACAACTCGGTCAGCATGGGCAACGAGATCGCCGAGGTGCAGGAGAACATGAACATGTTCTCGCAGCAGATCATCGACGCCGACGTCGACCCGCACGTGGTGATGGTCTCCGGCTTCGAGCACAACAGCGACTCGGGGATCTGCGTGCCTGCGCCGCTCGGCAGCGGGATGTGCCCGACGGCCGACCACAATCCCCCGGTGTACTGGCGCGTGGGCGACTGGGTCGGCAGCCACAGCGCGCTCTCGCGGGTGGTGAGCCACTACGGTGACTACGCGGCCACGATGCGCGACGACGCCGCGACGCACGTCGTCGTGGTGACCGACGACGACTCCGACTGGACGCCGGAGCAATTCACCGCGGAGTTCGAGGCGCTGAACCCGAAGCTCGACGGCTTCGTGCTGCACGCGATCATCAACGGCAGCGGCGACGTGTACGAGCAGCTCGCGATCCAGACCGGTGGGCTCGTCGGGGATCTCGACAGCGGCGAGTTCCAGCCGATCTTCGACGCGCTCGCCGACACGGTGGTGATGGGCGCCTCGCTGTCCTGCGCGTACGACATCCCCACGCCGATGGGCGGCGAGGTGTTCGACGACGACGAGGTCAATGTCCAGTTCGACGACGGCATGGGCGGCACGCTCGAGATCGGCCACGTCGAGGCCGCGGGCGACTGCGGTGCCGTCGGCGACGGCTGGTACTACGACGACCCGGTGGCGCCGACGACGATCGTGCTGTGCCCGCAGACCTGCGACGCGATCCAGGGCTTCGCGCTCGCGCGTGTCGGCATCGTGTTCGGCTGCGCGACCGTGCCCGCCGGTTGAGCTTCACAGCTCGAGTCGCGTCCAAGCGCCGCGCCGGAACACGCGGACGAGCCAGATCGTGCGCACGATCCAGTCGATCGTGCTCGCCCACCAGATCCCCGCGAAGCCCCAGCCGAGCCCGGCCGCCAGGCCCCACGCAAGAGCGACGCGCACGACGAGCCCGCCGAGGATCGCCGCGACGAGCGGCGAGCGCGTGTCGCCTGCGCCGCGCAGGCCCATGGCGAGCACGATGCCCGTCGTCATGAACGGCTGCGCGAGCGCGAGCAGGGGCAGCACCGCGCTGGCCGTGGCGACGAGGGCCGTTCCATCGTCGCCGGGCGCGACGAACCACGGCAACGTCCAGCCCCCGGTGGCCCACACGAGCAGCCCGAGCCCGGTGATCGAGCTCGCGGCGAGCATGATCGCGATGCGCCCACCTGCGCGTGCGCCCTCCGGATCACGGCGCCCGAGTGACTGCCCCATCACGGTCGCCGCCGCGACGCCGAAGCCGTCGGCGCACATGAAGCAGATCGCCTCGATCGTGATGAGCGCCTGGTTCGCGGCCATCGCGGTCGGGCCGAGCGTCGTGATCGCCTTCGCGAACGCGAGGAACCCCGCGTGCACGAGCACGCGCTCGAGCAGCGCGGGCGCGGAGATGCGCACGACGTCGCGCACCGCGACGCGATCCTCCGCGAGGCCGAGCCGCAGGAGCCCGGCGATGCAGAGCGGATGGCTCGCGCGGCGGAGCACGGCGAGCAGCACGAGCGCCTCGATCGTGAACGCCGTCGCGGTGCCGATCGCGGCGCCGCGCACCCCCATCGGCTCGACGTGCAGTGGTCCGAGCTCGCTGCCGTAGATCAGCACGGCGTTGAGCGCGATGTTGGTGCCGTTCGCGAGCAGCCCACCGAGCAGCGGTGTGCGCGTGTCGCCCGAGCCGGCGAGGATCATCGACGCCGACGTGGCCACGAACGCGGCGGGCAGGGCGGGCAGCGTGATCGCGAGGTAGTCGCTCGACAGCCGACGCAGCACCAGCTCGGGCGGACCGAAGAACGCCACGAGCTGCTCGAGCCCGAGCACACCCAGGAGCGCGACCGCGACCCCGAGGCCCGCGGCGATCCGCAGCGACGCGCGTGCGACCGCGCGTGCACGCACGAGATCGCCGGCGCCGGTGCTGCGGGCGACGAGCGCGACGGTGCCGGCGCAGACCGCCATGAACACCGAGCTGATCGACCACAGGAGCGGACCCTGCAGCTGCATGCTCGCGAGCGCATCGGCGTGGTAGCGCGCGAGCATCATGCGGTCGGCGAGGAACACCGCCGTGCCGAGCAGTCCGGTCGCGATCGCCGGCAG
>CAZFKC010000021.1:77040-84726 GCA_964519175.1 uncultured Nannocystaceae bacterium | reverse complement strand
CGCCATGCTCCACAAGGCCGACCTCCGCGGCTTCGATCCCACCGGCGCCGGCGACCCGAACGGCAGCGTGTTCGGGCTGCCGTTCACTGCCGACGACAGCAGCGTGGTGCTCCTGCCCGTGCCGTGGGAGGCGACGACGAGCTACGGACGCGGCACGGCCGGCGGCCCGGAGGCGATCCGAGCGGCGAGCCAGCAGCTCGATCTGTTCGCCGTCGGGCTCGCCGAGCACGGCCTCGCCGAGCCGTGGCGCTACGGCATCCACATGCTGCCCGAGCCCGCCGAGGTCGTCGCGTGGAACCGCCGGGCCTGCGAGCGCGCGCAGCCGATCATCGCGAGGGGCGGCGAGATCGACGGCGATGCCGCGTTGCTCGCAGCGCGCGACGAAGTGAACGAGCTCTCGCGCACGCTCGATCGCTGGTGCGAGACGCGGGTCGGCGAGCTGCTCGACGCCGGGCGCATCGTCGGCGTGGTCGGGGGCGATCACAGCGTCGCATTCGGGGCGATCGCGGCCCATGCCGCGCGCCATCCCGGCCTGGGCGTGCTGCACGTGGATGCGCACGCGGATCTGCGGCGCGCGTACGAGGGCTTCGAGCGCTCGCACGCGAGCGTGCTGGGCAACGTGCTGCGGCTCGTGCCGGGCGTCGCGAAGCTCGTGCAGGTCGGCATCCGCGACGTCAGCTCCGAGGAGCACGCGCTCGGGCGCAGCGAGCCGCGCTTGCACACCAGCTTCGAGCCGAGCATGCGCCGCAGCCTCGCCGGCGGGCGCTCGTTCCTCGCGTGGTGCGACGAGACCATCGCGCGGCTCCCCGAGCGCGTCTACGTCAGCTTCGACATCGACGGCCTGGATCCGGCGCTCTGTCCCGGCACGGGCACGCCGGTGCCGGGTGGGTTCTCGTTCGCGGAGGCGATCCTCTTGCTCGAGCAGCTGCTGCACCGCGGGCGCACGGTGGTCGGCTTCGATCTCGTCGAGGTCGCGCCGTCGGGGTCCGATGAATGGGACGGCAACGTCGGGGCGCGCATCCTCTACGAGCTCTGCGGCCTGGCACTCGCGAGCCAGGGCGCGAAGGACTGAGCTTCCTCGAACGGGCCGGGAGCCCGGGCGTGGTCGCACACCTGTGGCAGCTTGGGTGCGCAGTCGCGCGCGCCGGCGGCTGCGATCGGCGATCAACGCGAGCTCGCGCAGTGGAACGCCAGTTGCACACTCGCCGGCCACCGCGGCGGGTCGCACCGAGCTGGTGCCGAGTGCGCGGAGAAACGAGAACCACGATGAAGATCATCCAGATCGCAGCTGCCTTCGCATTGCTCACCCCCCCGATGCTCGGCGCGAGCGCGTGTGCAACGACGCGGCCCGCCGTCGATCAGTCCAGCGACTCCGTGATCACGGGTCGCGTCGGTCGTCGGCTGACCGCCGATGCCGACGTCAAGCGCTACGCGATCGACGTCGACACGCTCGACGGCGTCGTCTACCTGCGCGGCAAGGTCGACTCGCAGACGATGAAGGCCTCGGCCGAGCGGATCGCCCGCGACACCGACGGTGTGCGCCAGGTGGTGAACGAGCTGATCGTCGACGCCGATCGCGAGGGCGATGCGACCGACGGCGACGTCGGGATCAAGTCGCGCGTGGGGACGGCGCTCAGCGGTGACGACGATGTCCGGCGCGTGAACATCGACGTCGACGTGGTCGATGGCGTCGTGACCCTGTCCGGTGTCGTGCACAACGAGACCGAGCGCTCGGAGGCCGAGCGCATCGCTCGCGAGGCGGAGGGCGTCCGCGACGTGAAGAACGATCTCGTGGTCGAGCAGGCGAAGGAAGGCGACCCCGAGAAGATGGGCAAGGCCGACGACGACAAGAGCCGTGACGACGGCGCCGTCGACGGCAACAAGGACATCGACAAGAAGGACATGAAGAAGAGCGACAAGCACTGAGCCAGGCGCTCGTCGCACCGGCGCGGGCAGGGCATCGCTCTGCCCGCGCTTGCGATTTCGCCTCCGCGCAGCAGACCGTGGGCATGAGCCGCAAAGCACCCGCTCCGACGCGCGCCACTCCGACGCGAGCCACTCCGTCGTCGAGCGACGGCGCCGCCACGCACTCCACGAAGAAGGGCGAGGGCGACTACGAGTCGGCCGAACGCTACCAGCGCGAAGCGAAGGAGTTCGCGGAGTCCGGGCGCGTGGAGGAGGCCGCCGAGGAGGCGAAGCGTGCCGTGGAGTCCGACGGCGAGGAGGCCGACGACCTCGCGGCGGCCGAGGTGAAGGGGCGCTCGCGCGCCCGCGGCGACGACGCGTGACCTTCTCTCGGCGCGGTGCAACGATTCCGGCGTGCGGCGGCCAATCCCCCGCGTGACGGATCGTCGCCCGTACCTGTGCGCGCTCGCGCTCCTCGTGCCCGCCTGCGCCGCAGACCCCCACAGCGTGGGTCAGTTCTTCGGCACCGATGCGGCCTCGAGCTCGGGGAGCCCGAGCTCCGCCGAGGGCGCGAGCACCGGACCCGGCGGCACGGAGGCTGGGGATGCGAGCGAAGGCGAGGACACGCTCGCCGACACCTCGGGCTTCAAGTTCGACACTCCGACCGGCATGACCGCGGCCGACGACGGGCCGGCGGGCAGCGGCTGCGAGAAGGTCGACTTCCTGTTCATCGTCGACAACTCGATCTCGATGACGGACGAGCAGCAGAACGCGGCTGCGAGCTTCCCGTCGTTCATCGCGACGATCCAGAGCGACGTCGTCGACAACTACCACGTGATGGTGATCGACACCGATCCCGAGGACAAGTGGGACGAAGAGCTGACCGAGTGCTACTCGGGTGACTGCGACGGCGAGGCGCCCGACGAGCCCTGTGGCGTCCTCGAGCCCGAGTCGGGCTGGCCGTGCGGGATGCTGCCCACGGTCGACGAGTGCGACGGCGTGCTCGGGGCCGGCATCGACCACGACGGCACGAACGAGCGGGCGTCGTGCGGCATCGCCAGCGGCGCGCGGTGGTTCGACGACGCACAGAACGACGCAGCGAGCACGTTCGAGTGCATGGCCAACCTCTACGACGGCAACAACCCCGAGAAGACGATGGAGGGGATGTTGGCCGCGCTCGACTCGGCGATCGTCGGTCCGGGTGGCTGCAACGAGGGCTTCCTGCGCGACGACGCGGTGCTCGTCGTCACGTTCATCACCGACGAGGAGGACGACACCGAGTCGCTCGGCGATCCGGCGTCTTGGCACGCCGATCTGCTCGCGCGCAAGGGCGGCAACGAGACCGCCGTGGTCGTGCTCGGCCTCGTCGGCGACACCGGACTGCCGGGCGCCGTGTGCCCGCCCGACAGCGTGGCGGGCAGCAACGGCGGCGAGTACTCGCCACGGCTGATCGAGTTCGCGGAGTCGTGGGGTACGCGCGGCTCGTGGGGCAGCGTGTGCGCGCCGGACTACGCCGACTTCTTCGAGGCCGCGGTCGCCGTCGTCGACACGGCGTGCGACGAGTACGAGCCCGAGGGCTGAGATCCTCTTCGCGGTCGAGCTACTTCGGCGGCCGACGATGGGCCCACGGCGCAGCCTGCTCGAGCTGCGCCCCCAGGCGTAGGAGCGTCGCTTCGTCGCCGAATCGCGCCACGAATTGGATCCCGAGCGGTAGCCCTTCGTCGCTGCTGGCCAGCGGGAGCGAGAGCGCGGGCTGACCGGTGAGGTTCGCGAGCTGCGTGTTGGGGTAGGCGCGCAGCTGCGGGTCGGTGGTCATCATGTCGAGCGTCGTCTTCATCGAGAAGCGCGTCGGCACGGCGATCGCGATGCGGGCCAGCAGCTGCTGCATCGGCGGCAGCGCGAACTCGCCGATCTTCGCCGGCGGCCGCGCGAGCGTCGAGGTGACGAGCACGTCGTAGTCCTGGAAGAAGCGCGCCACGAGGTGACCCTGCGCGAGGACCAGCTGTTCACATCCTTTGAGGACGTCGCCGCGCTGGAATCGGCCGAGCGTCGCGGTCAGCCGCGTGAGCAGCTCGAGATCGTCGCCGCTGGCGTGTCGGCCCGCGGTGCGCTCGGCCCAGTCGATCTCCGCAGCGACATCGGCCGCGACGAGCGACATCCAGGCGCGGATGAGGCCCTCGCGATCGAGATCGGGCACCGCGTACTCGACCTCGTGCCCGAGCGAAGCGAGCGAGTGGGCGGTGCGTTCGACCGCGGCGACGCAGGCCGGGTGGTTGTCGGCGCCGAACAGCGTGCCCGTGTGGATCGCGATCTTGAGCTTGCCGGGGGCCTGCGCGACCTCCTCGACGAACGGCCGTGCCCGCGCCGGCGCGGCGTAGGGCGCACCGAGCTCGTCGCCGTGCTCGACGTCGAGCAGCGCCGCGGTGTCGCGCATCGAACGCGCGAGCACGTGCTGCACGACCATGTGCGACCACAGCCCGATGAAGCTCGGCCCGTTGGGCGTGCGTCCGCGCGTGGGCTTCAACCCGACGAGCCCGCAGCACGACGCCGGGATGCGGATCGAGCCGCCGCCGTCACCTGCGCCGCCGAGCGGCACCATGCGCGACGCGACTGCGGCCGCCGAGCCACCGCTCGACCCGCCGGTCGTGTGCTCGGTGTTCCAGGGATTCCGCGTCGGCCCCCACAGCGCCGGCTCGGTGATTCCGATGATGCCGAGCTCCGGCGTGTTGGTCTTGCCGACGATGACGAGCCCGGCCCGCTTCCAGCGCGTCACGATCTCGGCGTCGCGATCGGGCACGTGCCGCTCGAGCAGACGACACCCGGAGCTGGTCGGCACCCCGGCGTAGTCGGCCATGAGGTCCTTGATGACCATCGGCACGCCGCGGAACGGCCCGTCGGGCAGGCCCGCGGAGATCGCCTGCCGCGCCTCGTCGAACATCGGGCGCACGACCGCGTTGAGCCCGGGGTTCCCGGCCTCGATGCGCGCGATGGCGGCCTGCAGCAGCTCGCTGGGGCTGATCTCGCCCTTGCGCACCAGCAGGGCCAGCGCGGTCGCATCGAGCTCCTCGTATTCGCGCAGCACCATCGGGCGAGAGCCATAACACATCCGCGCGCGTCCCGCGGGTCGCGCCGGGCGAGCGAGCTTGCGCGGTGGCACCCGGGCCGGTATGACCCGCCGCAATCTATGGCTTCTCGCGCGCCCGACGTCAGCAACGTGGCGAACTCGCCGATCCCGGCGAGCTCGCGCCGCACCGACGTCCGCAATGTGGCGATCATCGCCCACGTCGACCACGGCAAGACCACGCTGGTCGACGCATTGCTCGAGCTCGCCGGCGCGTTCGAGCGCAGCGAGGTCGGTCGCGAGCAGGCGATGGACTCCGGCGATCTCGAACGCGAGCGCGGCATCACGATCACCAGCAAGCCGACCGCGCTCGTCTACAAGGACATCCGCATCAACATGGTCGACACGCCCGGGCACGCCGACTTCGGCGGCGAGGTCGAGCGCGTGCTCAACATGGTCGACGGTGTGGTGCTCCTGGTCGACGCCGTCGAGGGGCCGATGCCGCAGACGCGCTTCGTCACCGAGAAGGCGGTCAAGCGCGGCCTGCCGGTGCTGCTGATGGTGAACAAGATCGACCGCGCCGCTGCGTCGCCGCACAAGGCCGTCGATCTCACCTTCGATCTGCTCGTGGCCCTCGGTGCGTCGGAAGAACAGCTCGATTTCCCGGTGCTGTTCGGCAGCGGCCGCGAGCGCTACGCGATGAAGGATCCGGGCGACGAGCGCGGCAGCATCGCGCAGGTGCTCGACATGATCATCGAGCACGTGCCCCCGCCGCAGGTCGATGTCGATGCGCCACCGGCGATGTGGGTCTCGACGCTGCACCACGACGCGTACGTCGGCTTCCTCGCGATCGGCCGCGTGACCGGCGGTCGCTTCGCCGTCGGTCAGCGCGTCGCGTTGATGCGCCCCGCGCCCGCCGATGCGCCGCCCGAGCAGGCCGCGAAGTGCGAAGAGATCTTCCGCGTCACGAAGGTGCTGGGCTTCTCCGGCCTGCGCCGCTTCGAGCTGCCCGAGGCGACCGCCGGCGACATCGTCGCGATCGCCGGCATGGAGACGCTGCAGGTCGGCGACACGCTCACCGCCGAGCAGGCGGATCTGCGCACGGTGTTCCCGGCGCTCACGGTCGATCCCCCGACGTTGTCGATCCGCATGCGCACGAACGACGGTCCGTTCTCGGGCCTCGAGGGCCAGTGGGTCACGTCGCGCAAGCTCCGCGAGCGCCTCTATCGCGAGGTGCGTGCGAACGTGGCGCTGCACGTCTACGACACCGACTCGCCCGACGAGTTCGAGGTGCACGGGCGCGGCGAGCTCCACCTCTCGGTGCTGATCGAGACGATGCGTCGCGAGGGCTACGAGATGTGCGTCGCCCGCCCCAAGGTCATCCTCCGCGAGGAGCACGGCCGCACGCTCGAGCCGTTCGAGCGCGTGCTCGTGCAGTGCGACAGCGATTTCGCGGGCGCCGTGATCGAGCACATCGGCAAGCACGGCGAGCTGCTCACGATGGAAGAGGACGGGCCGGGGCGCACGCGCATGGAATTCCGCGCTCCGACGCGCGCGCTCATCGGCTATCGCTCCGAGTTCCTCACGCAGACCAAGGGCACCGGCGTGATCTCGTCGGTGTTCGACAGCTACGGGCCGTTCGGCGGCGTGATGAAGAACCGCAGCACCGGCGTGATGATCGTGCTCGAGCGCGGCGAGACCTCGACGTACTCGCTGCACCGACTGCAGGATCGTGGGCCGCTGTTCGTCGGACCGCAGACGAAGGTGTACTCGGGGCAGATCGTCGGCATCCACGTGCGCGACACCGACATCATCGTCAACCCGAACATCGCGAAGAAGCTCACCAACATTCGCACCACGGGCCACGACGAGAAGCTGTTCCTCACGCCCCCGCGGGTGCTGAGCCTGGAGCAGGCGCTCGCCTTCATCGCGGACGACGAGCTGGTCGAGATCACGCCGAAGAGCCTCCGGCTGCGCAAGCGCCTGCTCGATCACAACGAGCGCAAGCGCACCGAGAAGAAGGCCGTCGAGACCGTCGACGACTAGTCCTGGTCGCGCCTCAGAAGCGCATGCCCACGCTCGTCGGGGCCAGCGAGACGTTCACCGAGCTCTTGCGATCGCCGCGGCGGATCCCGGTCGACACCGCGAAGCCGATGAGGCCCGTCGTCGCGACGGGGATGCCGACGCCGAGCACGATCGCGCTCGCGACCGTGCCCTTGCACGTGCCGCCGACGCAATCGCCCGCGGTCATGCCCACGCCGACGGCGCCACCGATGACCGCGGCGCTGCCGAGCGCCCAGATGACGCCGAACGCGATCTGAGAGCGGCGCAGCCGTGCGTCGCGGCTGCTGCCGCCATGCCGCGAGCACGCGTAGGGCGAGCGCGTGATCGGACGGGGCTCGTCGAGCCGAGCACGCGGCGCAGGTGCCTTCGTGGGGCTCGCGACGGTGCGAGTGGCGGAGCTCGCAGGCGCCACCGGCGTCGGGGCGGCGAGCAGGAAGAGCGTGAGGCCGAGCGTCATCGGGACCCTCCACCCACGGTCTGCGATGCGATCGGCCGTTTGCCATCGTGGCTCGGATCGAGCGGCCGTCAGTGATCGCGTCGACGCGCGTGGCGCAGGCGAGCACACCCGCACGCATCGACACGAACGCCACGGTCGGGCTCGATGCGATTGCGGCGGCGGCGTCGCTCGATGCGTCGTGCGGTCCGTGTGGTCGCGG
>CAZFKC010000021.1:30172-76940 GCA_964519175.1 uncultured Nannocystaceae bacterium | reverse complement strand
ACCCACTGACCCGGCGACGCGAAGCGCAGCGACATGCAGGAGAGCGCGCCGTCGCCCGCGTGGATCTCCGAGAGCTCCAGCACGCGCGGCGAGAGCCCGCGCTTCGCGAGCAGCTCGGCCGTGCGCGGGGCTGCGGCCGAGACGAGGACGCGATCGGCGAACGCGAGCACGTTGGCACCGGCGTCCTCGGGCACCGCGAGCGGCTCGAGCCCCAGGCGCGCGAGCTCGCCGAGCTCGAAGCCACCTTCGCGCACGAGCAGCGTGCCCTCGTCGGCGAGCGAGCACGCCGACTTCAGGTGCAGCCCACTGCGCACCTCGATCGGCACGACTGCGAGCCCCACCGCACCGGCGACCGCGGCGAGCTGGCGCAGGCCCTCGGGATTGGTGCGCTGCGAGAGCCCGACCAACAGCCCGTCGCGCCAGCGCAGCACGTCGCCGCCATCGAGCCGTGCCGGCTCCGTCATGCGGATCACCGTCATCCGGGCCGCGAGCACCTCGGCGATCGTCGCGAGCTCGTCCCACCGCGACGGCGCGCCGGGCAGGGTGACGAGCGCACGATCTCCGAGTTGCACGGCCGTGTCCTCGACGAACACGGCATCGGGCGAGTCGAGCTCGGGCAGCACCTGCACGTCGATCCCCGCCTCGCGCAGCGCCACCACGTAGCCGTCGTGCTGGCTCCGCGCGAGCGCGACGTCGATCGGCCGCGGGTCGTGCCGCAGGCAGCGGGCGTAACATGCGGACGGAGCCCGTACGATCGCATGCGCCGGCGTCGACATGCCGACCATGCCGACTCCATATCATGCGTTGCCAAGCAGGGGCGCGCTGTTCGATGATCCTGCGCGAGGACGCTGACCGATGACGATCACCAAGAAGCCCGCAACCGGGCTCTCGTTCGGGCGCCGAGGTTTCCTGCGCGGCGGCGTGGGTGCGGCCGTGGTCGGCAGCGGCTGCCACGTCGAGGGCATCACCGGCGAGCGAGCGCCCGAGACCACGCCGCCCGGCGCGACGCCGGCCGAGCGCGTGCGCGTCGGCACCACCATCAACGGCACCGCGCACGAGCTCGACGTCGGCCCCGACGATGCGGCACTCGAGGTCGTCCGTGGGCTCGGGCTCACCGGCACGAAGCACGGCTGTGGCCACGGCGCCTGCGGTGCGTGCACGATGCAGCTCGACGGCACGCCGGTCACGACGTGCATGCTGCCCGCGACCGCGCTCGAGGGCCGGCAGCTCCGCACCGTCGAGGCGCTCGGCAGCGGCGGACTGCATCCGGTGCAGCGCGCGTTCATGGCCGAGGACGCGCTGCAGTGCGGCTACTGCACGCCGGGCTTCGTCGTCGAGGCCGTGGCGTTCTACGACGCGTGGCGGGCCCAGCACGGCACCGCCGAGCCCACGCGCGACGACGTCGCTGCAGCGCTCGCCGGCCATCTGTGTCGTTGCGGCGCGTACGCCTCGATCTATCGCGCCGTGCAGGCGGCGTGCGCGGGCAAGTACGAGGCGGGCGGCGACTCGCCGCGCCTCGAGGCCGACGAGAAGGTCACCGGCGCGGCGATCTACACCGTCGACGTGCAGATCCCCGGCATGCTGCACGCGAAGGCCCTGCATGCGCCGTGGGCCCACGCGAAGATCCGCAAGGTCGACTGGTCGAAGGCCCTCGCGCTGCCCGGCGTGCGCGGTGCCGTCGATCTGCTCGGCGACTCGAAGCGCGTGCGCTTCGCCGGCCAGGAGATCCTCGCGATCGCGGCGGTCGACGAGCAGACCGCCGCGCGTGCGATCGAGCTCGTGGTGATCGATGCGGAGGTGCTTCCGCCCTTGCTCACGATCGCGGCCGCGACCGCCCCGGGCGCTCCGGCGATCTATCCCCGCGGCGATCGCAAGCACCTGCCCAACGCGACCGAAGGCCCGCTCATCCCCGAGAAGTGGCAGGGCAACCGCCGCGGCCCGCTCGGGCTGTTCTCGAAGCACGGCGACAAGGCCAACCGCGAGATCGACGAGGCGCGCAGCGTCGGGGTCGTCGCCGAGGGCAAGTACAGCACCGCGGTGCAGTGCCACACGCCGCTCGAGCCCCACGCAGCAGTGGCCGCGTGGGACGGCGACAAGCGGCTCACGGTGTACCTGTCGACGCAGTCGGTGCGCACGCTGGCGCGCGACATCGCCGAGCGCTGGGACCTGCGCGAGGACGACGTGCGGGTCGTCGCGCACCACGTCGGCGGCGGCTTCGGAGGCAAGGCCACGCTCACCACCGAGGCGCGCGTCGCCATCGACCTCGCCAAGGTCTGCGGTGCGCCGGTCCGCTACGCGCTCGAGCGCCGCGCCGAGCTGATGATCGGCGGCAACCGGCCGGGGGCGAACATCGACGTCGCGCTCGCGACCGACAAGGCGGGTGAGCTCGTCGGCATGCGCGCGCACACGCACAGCAGCGCGGGCGTCGCGGTGGGCACCGTCACCACGGTGCTGTTCCGCATCATCTATCCCGACGCGCCGCGCGACCTCGTCGACTACGACGTCGTCACGCACACGCCCCCCGGCAAGCCGATGCGCGGGCCCGGCGGCCCGCCGGCCTTCTTCGCGCTCGAGCAGGCGGTCGACGAGCTCGCGCACCTGCGCGGCGAAGACCCGCTCGTGATGCGCAAGCGCTGGGATCCCAACGCGGCCCGCAAGCCGCTCTACGGCTGGGCCGCCGCGGTGCCGCAGTGGAAGGATCGCGCGCCTGCGGGCTCCGACAAGGGTCGCTTCCGTCGCGGCATCGGGGTCGCGTGCGGCTCGTGGTTCTGCTTCGCCGAGCCGCGCAGCCGCGTCCAGCTCGAGCTCTCGGGCGGCAAGCTGGTGGCGTCGACGAGCACGCAGGACATCGGCAACGGCGTCCGCACCTCGATCGCGACGATCATCGCCGAGCGCTTCGGGCTGGCCGCGAAGGACGTGTTCGTGCGCATCGGCGACTCGCGCTACGTGCACGGCCCGATGTCCGGGGGCAGCCGCACGACCTCGTCGATCGTGCAGCCGTGCCTCGACGCGTGCGATCAGCTGCAGGAGGAGCTGGTCGAGATCGCGTCGCGCCGCTGGCGACTGCGCGGCGCGAAGCCATCCCCGAAGGGAGTGGTGCACGCGACCGGCAGCATGCCGTGGAAGGACGTCATGCACATCGCGCCGCACACCGTGGTGGTCGGCCGCCGGCGCCGCGACGAGGGCGGGTTCTTCCTGCCGCCCATCGCCGAGACCGCGACCGAGCGCTACGTCGCGGGCGCGATCCAGCTCGCGGAGGTCGAGGTCGACACGCGACTCGGTCGCGTGCGCGTCGTGGAGAGCTGGCTCGGCGTCGGTGCGGGTCGCATCGTGCAGCCCACGCTCGCGCGCAGCCAGGCCGAGGGCGGCGTCATCCAGGGCATCGGGTACGCGCTCTACGAGGAGCGCCGCCTCGATCCCAAGCACGGCTTCCTGCTGTCCGCGGGGCTCGAGGACTACCGGATCCCCGGCATCGGCGACATCGGGCCGATCCACATCCACTTCGACGAGCACGGCTACGAGAAGGTGCCGGGCAAGAACGTCGGGCTCGGCGAGCTCGTCACGCTCACGCCGGCCGCTGCGATCGGCAACGCGATCTTCCACGCGACGAAGTGGCGACCACGCGAGCTACCGATCCGAGTCGACCGCGTGCTGGGAGGGCTGCGCACATGATCGTGTTTCCCACGGATCTCGAGCAGGCCGCCGGCGAGAAGGGCGAGCTGCGGGCCGGCGCCACCGATCTGCAGGAGCGCCGTCGCATCGGTCGCTCGAAGGGCTGGCTCGTCGATCTCCGCGACGTCCGAGGCCAACGCACGATCGATCCGCGCGGTCCCGGTATGGCCGTCGGTGCCCTCGTGAAGATCGCCCAGCTCGCCGACGACGAGCGGGTGCGCACCGGCTATCCCGGGCTCGCCGAGGCCGCGGGTGGGCTGGCCACGCCGCAGATCCGTGCGGTCGCGACGGTCGGCGGCAACCTGCTGCAGCGCACGCGCTGCTGGTACTACCGCGCGCCCGAGAGCAACTGCTTCAAGAGCGGCGGCAACGGGTGTCCCGCCCGCGCGGGCGATCACCTCTTCCACGCGTGCTTCGATGTCGGGCCCTGCATCTCGGTGCACCCGTCGACGCTCGCGATGGCGCTCATGGCCTACGAGGCGACGGTCGAGCTCGTCGGCGCGCCGACGCGCACGATGGACGAGCTCTACGGCGACGGCAGCGATGCGAGCCGCGATCACCTGCTGCCCGAGGGGGCCGTGCTCGCGCAGGTGGTCCTGCCCGCGCCGCGGGCCGGCGAGCAGTCGGCCTACATGCGCGCGATCTCGCGGGCGCGCGCAGAGTGGCCGCTCGTCGAGGTGCTCGCCCGCGTCGCGGTCGAGGCCGGCAAGATCACCTGGGCGCGCATCGCCGTCGGCGGCGTCGCGCCCGTGCCGATGCGGCTGCCCGCGATCGAGACGGCGCTCGTCGGTGCGCCCGCCGATGCCGAGGCGGTCGCCGACATCGCGGCCCGTGCGAAGGACGGCGCGACCCCACCGCCCATGACCGCCTACAAGCTCGATCTACTGCAAGGCTCGATCGTCGATGCGATCGAGCGTGCGCTCGCGCGTCCGCCCGTCGGCGCGGCGCAGCCCACGGGAGGTACGTGATGGATCTATGTCGTCACCTGCGCTGGAAGACCTTCTCGCGCGAAGAAGCCGATCCGAGCGCCGTGTTCGAGTCGCTCGCGCGCGACATGGTGCCGTACTCGTGCCTCAAGACGCTGCAGCCGTGGGGCCCCGACGACGACGTCGTCGCGCCCGACTGCTGCTGCGCAGGGCGGACGTGCTTCCAGCGCGATCCGCTGTCCGACGAGATCGCGTAGGTCAGTTCTTGCGCGCGGGCGTGCGCCCGTACTCGTCGTCGATGTGCGCGCGCAGCTGCGCGGCCCAGTCGGCCAGCCCGTGCACCGTCGAGTGCAGGAGCGCAGGCTCCTCGGCCAGCTTCGCGAGCGTCTGCTCGAGCCGCTCGTGCGCCCGCCGCAAGCGACTCGCGACGGTGCCGGCGGGCCAGCCGAGCGCAGCCGCGATCTCGGTGCGCGACATCTGCTCGAAGTAGCCCAGCTCGAGCAGCACCTGGTCGTCGATCGGCACGCTCCGGAGCGCGCGCAGCAATAGATGATGCTCGCGACGGGCCCCGATCGCCGTGGTCGGTGACGGGCCGAGCGCCGCGATCGCGTCGGTCTCGGGATCGATCTCGCGTCCGCCGCGGCGCTTCTTCTTGAGGTAGTTGCGCAGCACGTTGTGCGAGATCCCGAACACGTAGCTGCGGAAGCTGCCCTGACCCGAGTAGTCGCCGAGCTTGCGCGCGACGATCTCGAAGGTCTCGGCCACGAGCTCCTCGGCGTCGGCGACGTCGGCGATCTTGTTCGCGAAGAAGCGCGCGATCGGCCGCACGAAGCGGTCGACCAGGCGACTGCCCGCGCGCCGATCCCCCAGCGCCCACGACTGGTAGAGTTGCTCGTCGGTGGTCATCGGCTCGGCGTCGCCCATGTCCGCAGTGTCCATGGTCGGCGGCTCGGATCGACCGATCCGTCGCCAAGCCTCGCCAACGGCGTTTCAGCCGCCCTGGCCGGCGAACAGCTCCGCGACGATCTCGCCCGCGGCCCGCCCGTCGCGGGCGAGGACCAGCGGTGCGGAGTCGTCGCGCCCGCAGGCCTGTGCGATCAGCTCGAGCGACCAGGCGCGCGCGAAGCCGGTCATCGCACCGTCGCGGATCTGCTCGACCAGCTCGATCCACGCGTGCAGGGGCGCGCGGACCCGCGGCGCCGGCGGAGAGATCGCGAGGCACGCCAGCGTCTCGCTGCCGAGCTCGGCAGCCGCGCCGAGCACCTCGTCCGCCGTGAAGTCGTTCGCGGTGCAGTCGTTCAGCGACTCCACCAACATCGCCGGATCGAGCCCGATGCGCGCGCTCTCCACGATCGCGTCGCAGAGTCGGCGAACATGCGCGACCGCGGCGGGATCGAGCTCGGGAACGGTGAGCGCGCTCGGGCCGGACATCGGCGACGGAGTCTACCGCGGCGGCGCCACCGGCCGAAAATAGCGACGCCGCCGAACGAGCATCGGGATAGGGGCCGGGCCACGCCGTCTCGGACGTGGCCCGGCTTGCACGGGCTGACGATGGACCTGACCGGAGCGCCGCTCGTCGCGGTGACTCCGCCCGACGCGAGGCCGGGTGAGCTGGGTACGTGACCGCGGCCGTGACGGATCGAAAGGATGTGCGGCGAAGCGGGAGTCCCTGCCGTTTTCACGGGCGAGCGCGGCGCCCCATGGACGCGCCGGGGATGCCCGAATAGGATGGCCTCCCGTGACGCGGCCTTCGATGCGTGACACGCCTGCGGAAACCGAGGCGATCATCCGCAGCCTGCCCGGTCGCCTGCGCGCCGACCGAGTCGGCACCTACGCCGGCGTGTTCCACTTCGACATCACGGGTGCGAGCGCGCCCAAGTGGACGGTGCGCATCGACGACGGCACGTGTCGCGTCGAGCCCGGCCACGAAGGCGAGCCGACCTGCACCGTCACGATGGACGAGTCGACGTTCCTGTCGATCGAGACCGGCAAGCAGAACCCGGTGATGGCGTTCGTGAAGGGCCGAATCAAGGTCAGCAACGTCGGCCACATGCGGAAGTACGACCGCGCGTTCTTCCGCTTCTACGACGTGCCCGAGGCGTGAGCGGCCGGGGCGCCGCAGCGTCGACGTCGTGCGTTGGTCGACGAGCGGCGTGCGGGTAGGAGAGCCGACGTCGAAGTCGGCTCTAGAACGCCCCCCGGGCCCCTCCACCGCCGATTCGACCGATCCAGGGGACGACCCACCGCGTACCCGGAGCGAGACCGGCCGTGGTGGTCGGAGGGAGACGGGACGACGCGGCCTCGATGCAAGTGGGTTTGACCAGCGGAGCAGCGGTGACGTACCGTCACCGGCGAAGGGTGACTGTGTCTTCGAACACGCGACTTGCAGACCTCGACGATGTCGAGCTCATGCGTGAAGCGGCGCGAGGGCAGCTCGAAGCCATCTCTCGCATCTACGATCGCTTCGCCGGCCTGCTGATGACGATGGCCGAGAAGATCCTGACGGACCGTGCGATGGCGGAAGACCTGGTGCATGACGTGTTTCTCGAGGTGTGGCGACACGCCGCGAGCTACGACCCCTCGCGGGGGAGCGTGCGCACCTGGATCCTGGTCCGGCTGCGCAGCCGAGCGCTCGACCGCCTCCGTTCTGCGAAGTCGCGCCGCGAGGTCGGTGGCGACGAGCAAGAGCCGAAGGGCGGCGTCGCGGCCGAGGAGAACGAGGACCCGATGCTCGAGCCCGATCGCAAGGCCGTGCGCGTCGCACTGGCGGAGCTGCCGGGCGAGCAACGCGAGGTGCTCGAGCTCGCCTACTTCCACGGGCTCACGTCGTCCGAGATCGCCGAGCGCATGGGCTCGCCGCTCGGTACCGTGAAGTCGCGCACCGCCGCCGCACTGGCGAAGCTGCGCGGCCTGATGGAGCGCGCACCCACACTGGCCGCGCTCGGGCCGAAGGAGTCGCGGCGATGATCGACCGTGACGAGGAGCTCGATCCACTGGTGCTCGATGCGCTCGCGAGCGCGCTCGAGCCCAAGGCACCGCCGCCCACCGGGCTGCGCGCGCGGCTGTTCGGCCGCCTCGGTGGGCGCGACCGCTTCCTGCCGTTCCTCGATCGCCTGATCACGCTGTTCGATCTCCCCGAGGACGACACGCGTCGCGAGATCGATGCGCTCACCGATCCGAGCGCCGAGTGGGAGGACCTCATCGACGGCTGCCGGTTCCGCGACTTCGAGGGCGGTCCCGCGCTCGGCGAAGCGCACGCGGGCCTCATCCGCCTGCAGCCGGGGGCGACGTTCCCGAACCATCGCCACGTCGGCACCGAGCGCATGCTGCTGCTGCAGGGGCGCGTGCGCGACACGGCGGGCAACGAGTACCGGGCCGGCGACACGATCGTCAGCGACGACGGCAGCGAGCACGAGATGGTGGCCATCGGCGACGAAGAGGTCATCTACGCGGCGGTCGTCGTCGCGCTCGAGTTCACCGGCGAGGAGTGAGGCTGCGCAGGGCCTGGGACCGTCGGCTGTAAGAGCCGCCGACGGCCTGGCGTTCGGACGGCCGTCATGCGCCGCCTGCTTCCGCTTGCCCTTTCCATCTCCTGCTTCGCCGCTTCCTCGCTCGCGCGCGCGCACGACCACGACGAGCCCGAGCGCAAGGGGCTCGTGCTCGGCATGGCGCTCTCGCCCGGCATCGCGCAAAACGGTCGGACCGTGATCCCCGTGACGCGGTTCCGCTACATCATCGGCGGCGGGATCACGGATCGCATCACGCTCACCGCCGAGCTCGGGCTGCAGAAGAACCACGGCTTCAAGAAGGTCGGCTTCGTGTCCGACATCGTCGCGACCGGCTACCTCGGTCGCGGGTTCTTCGTGCGCGCCGGGGCCGGGGTCGCCAGCCAGACCGTCCAGCTGGCGCGCGATCCGCTGAAGCCGGGCTTCGGTGGTCTCGCGGGGATCGGCTACGAGTGGCGCGTCGCGGAGAAGGTGGGACTCGCGTTCGGGATCGACTACGACGTCCGCATGCGATCCGACCGCCTGCCGGCCCAGACCCTGCTCCTCGGGCTGCGCATCGGCGGCTACCTGAAGAAGTGACGAACGCGGTCGCGTCCTGCGCACGCGCGCGCGAACCAAAGAAAGAAGGCCTACGGCCCCGTCCGCGCCCCCCCGGTGCGAACGGGACCGTGGCCTCGCCTCAATGTCCCGAGCACTGAGACACCACCTTCGCTGGGCCCTTCCGGGACACCCGCGAGAAAATTCTGCCCGCGGATCGTCGTCCACCTGGGACAACACGGTGCGCGCGTGCGGGGATCGTGTCGCACCGACGCGCTCGCACCCCGTTCTCGGTGCGTCGCTTCGACACTTTGGCGGCGCCGCCGCGCGGCCGGGTGATGCGGGCCACGGCGTCGCCGCGCAGCCGTCCCAAAAGGGGTGGCGGAGCCGTCCGCCAAGGGGCAAGCTGCGTACTGGACAGATGCACGCCTCGCTCGGGCTATCGGTGTTGTGTGGGGTCGCGGTCTCGACGATCGCAGCGGTCGCGCATGCGCAGGATCCCGCCGCCGTGCAGGGACCGCAGAGCGTGAGCGCGACGCCGGTCGGCCCTGTGGCGACGCCACCTTCGGCTGCACCCGCGACGCCTCCGGCTGCGACAGCTCCGGCCGCGACACCGCCGGCCGCGACACCGCCGGCTGCGACACCGCCGGCCGTCGAGGCTGCGCCCGTCGCCGCGCCGCCTGCCGCAGCGCCTCCGGGCGCGACGAGCCTGACCCCCACGCCGCCCGTCGCCCAGCCCGACCCCGTGCCGATGGGCGATCCCTTCCGCCCGGGCGCGCCCGTCTCCGGCTGGGACGCGCCCGCGCCGAGCGGCACGACGACGACCACCACCACGGCGACCCCCGGCACGACGACCACGACGACGACCGTCGTCGTCACCGAGCGCGTCGCGATGCCGCCAGCCCCTCCGCCGTCGCAGCCGCGCCGCGATCGCTTCTTCGTGGGTGGCTACGGTGGCATCGGCTTCCAGCTCGGTGCGGTCTCCCGGCGCATGGCCGCGTTCTCCCACCTGCGCGGCGGCATCCTGCTCGGTGAGCGCATCTCGATCGGCGCCTCGCTGACGCGCATGACCCGTCGCTTCGGTCCGCCGATCGAGGGCGTCAGCGGTGCGAGCTACCAGCTCGCGATGGTCTACGGCGGCGTCGATCTCGGGCTCGCGATCATCCGCCGCGGGCCGTTCGAGCTCGGGCTCTCGACGATGTTGGGTGCCGGCACCGCGTGCGTGCAGACGAACGCCCATCGCCCGCGCTGCGTCGAGTCGGTGCGGATGATGGTCGCGCAGCCGGCCGTCTTCGCGAACTTCAACCTCACCAGCTGGATGCGCATCGGCATGTCGGGCGGCTACCGCTTCGTCGCCCGCGAAGCCTGGCGTCCGCCGAACGAGTTCCGTCTCGCGGGCGGCTTCTTCGGCGCGAACCTCGAGTTCGGCTGGTTCAAGCGCCCCGACACCGGCACACGCCGTCGCGCGCGCTGGGGCTGACGGCCGCTACTTCGCGGCGGCGGGTCGGGCGGGCTCGGGCAGCAGCGCCGACGTCGTCATGCGCGCGCGCACCGACGGGATCGGCTCGAGCCCCTCGAACCACCCGAAGAAGCGCTCGAGCCGGTTCTTCTGCTCGGGCGTCAGGTAGTCGAAGTTGGTGCCGCGGTCGTTGACCTCCCAGAATTCGCGGCTCTCCAGCGACTCGAGCTCCTGCCAGATGCTGCGCATGCGTTCGAGTGGCTCCTCGGCCATGTCGCGCTGGATCCGGCGCGCGAAGTGCTCGGCGTCGTGCATGAGGTAGGTGGTCGCGAGCTTCACCTGGGCCCGCCGCACGCCGCGGAGCGACTTCTCCTGCTCCTTGGTCTCGGCATGCTCGTCGACCGCGAGGAACACCGAGAGGAACTCGTCGTGCGCGCGCGAGCGGTGCGAGAACGCGAGCTCGCACAGCGCACACACGTCGTGGGCGATGACCTCGGTGACGAAGGTGAGCCCGCGCTGGTACGCGACCGCGGAGTAGTAGCGCATGAAGCGGGCGATCTGCAGCGCGCGGTGCTCGAGCCCCTCGCGGCGATCGACGTCGCTCGCGATCTCGCGGCTGTGCGTGAGCACGAACTCGGCGAGCTGGCGGTACTGGTGCAGGATGTTGTACGCGGTGCGGATGTCCGACGCGTTCAGCGTCGCGCGCAGGTACGTATTGAAGAACTTGATCGACAGGTCGAGCGCATGCAGATCGCCGCGTCGCCCGGCCGCCTCGCCGAGCCGCCGCGTGTCGATCGCGATGAGGTAGCAGGTGTCCTTGATCTGTCCGAGCCCCTCGCCGAACAGCATCTGGTACTGCCGCATGATCTTCCACTCGAGCCACGTGCCGCGCCGGCGCAGATCCTCCACGGCGTCGTCCGAGAGGCTGACGAAGTCGGGGCTCTGACGGTTCCACGCCGCGATGCGGTGCCAGTCCTGCCGCATCGCCGCCTTGGTCTCGCCGTAGCGGATGCCGTACTCGCACAGCGAGTCGACCGCCTCGGACGCGATGCCCTTGTCCTTCTGCTGCAGCGCGTTGAGCCCGATGTTCGCGAGGTGCTCGACCGCCTCGACCGAGCGTACCTGCCGGGTGTCCGTGGCCAGCCCGGCGCGGCCGCGCTGTGGCGTCGCGGCGTCGAGGCCGTCGTGCATGATGCGGCCGACGATCTTCTCGGGATCGAGGAAGTTGAACACGTAGGCGAAGTAGGGGAAGAGCAGCAGCAGGCTCGTCGTCATCAGCAGCATCGAGAACAGCACGCCCCAGTGCGGCAGATAGTGATCGCCGACCGAGAAGTTCACCCACAGCACGTAGACGCTGGAGGTGACGAAGAAGCCCAGGATGCCGAGGTTCGTGCGCGCGCGGAAGAACAGCGAGGTGATGTGCGGGGTGAAGCGGGTGGCCGCGAGCTGCACGATGATGCTCGAGACCGTCAGCGCGAGCCCGAGCACCGCCGCCATGACCTCGCCGAGCCCGCCGAGGGTGTTGCGTGCCTGCTCGACGTCCTGATCGAGGATCGTGTCGAGCAGCGCCAGGACCGATACGCCCTCGTGGCCCTGGCGGTGGCCGGAGGCGGTCGCGAAGTCGAGCCAGAACGAGATCAGGTAGATGAGGCTCGCGATGCCCGAGATCGTGAGCACCGGCAGCGACCAGGTCGCGCCCGGCAGCCCGGCGCTGCGGCGGAACTGCACGAGCAGACCCATCGTGCGCCCGGCCAGCGTCGCCGACGCCGCAACCCGTTGCTGCTCGACGTCGTCGTCGACGTCGCGCTTGCGAAGGGTACCTTCGTGGGGACCTCGTTCACCCACGGGGGCGACGGTAGCAGATGCCCCGCGGGCGAGGTATCGTGAAGTCCTGGCGCGAACATGTTGCTCGCAGTCGACGTCGGCAACTCGCACACCACCTTCGGCCTGTTCGGAGAGGCCCCAGCACAGGGCGGCGAGCAATTGCGCTGCGAGCTGCGACTGTCCACGCGTCACGGCTGGACGCGTGACGAGGTCGCCATCGCGCTGCGGCAGGGGCTCGAGCTGGCCGGCTACTCGCTCGCCAGCGTCGACGCTGCGGTGATCGCCTGTGTGGTCCCACCGGCCCTCGGTCCGCTGCGCGAGGCGCTGACGCGCTACGGCGGCTTCGAGCCGCTCGTGGTCGGGCCCGGCGTGCGCACCGGCATGCCGATCCGCTACGACCCGCCGCAGGACGTGGGCGCCGATCGCATCGTCACCGCCGTCGCAGCCCACGAGCGCCACGGTGGCACCGGCGCCGAGAAGAACGGCGTCATCGTCGTCGACTTCGGCACCGCGACGACCTTCGACGTGGTCTCGCCCGCACCGGAGTACCTGGGCGGTGCGATCGCGCCGGGCATCGGCATCAGTGCGGACGCGCTGTTCGCCCGCGCCGCGAAGCTCCCGCGCGTCGACGCGACGAAGCCCGATCGCGTGATCGGTCGCAACACCGTCGGGGCGATCCAGTCCGGTCTCGTGAACGGCTATCTCGGGCTCGTCGAGGGGCTCATCGCGCGCATCGAGGCCGAGGTCGACTTCCCGACCCGCGTCGTGGCGACCGGCGGCTTCGCGTCCGTCATCGCACCGCAGACGCCGGCCATCGACGTCGTCGACGATGCGCTCGTGCTCGAGGGGCTCCGCATCATCCACGCGCGCAACCGCGGCAAGTAGGGCGCGCCTTGGTCTTCGCCCATCGTCCGCTCGAGCAACACGAGGCTGGCCCCGGCGCCTGGCGAGTCATCGGGCCCGACGCGCCCGCACCGCTGCGCGGCATGGTGGCGCGCGGGCTCGCACCGCTGCCTCCGCGCGATCTACTGGTCGCGCTCTACCAGATCTGGGTCGGCAACGATCCCGACCTCGCGCCGGTCAGCGCCAAGACGATCGAGGGGCTGCCGCCGCCGGTGCTCGGCGGCGCGCTCGACGATCCGACGCTGCCGCCCGGCGTGCTGGATCTGCTCGGGCGCCGCCTGCCGAAGAACGCCGACGCGCTCGAGCGGGTGGTCCGCCACAAGAACGTCGCCGACGAGACGCTCGCGAGCATCGCCCGCGTGTGCCCCGAGACGGTGTGCGACGTCGTGGCCGACAACCAGGAGCGCTGGCTGCGATACCCGGCGATCGTCGAGGCGCTGTACCAGAACCCCAACTGCCGCATGAGCGTCGTGCACCGCATGCTCGAGCTGGCGGTGCGCGAGGGCGTCGAGGTCAAGCTGCCGAACATGGACGAGATCCGCCAGGCCCTGCTCGAGGGCAACGCGGCGGATCCGGAGCGCGACGAGGTGTTCAAGCAGGCTGCCGGACACGCCGTGCACGAGCACAACGAGAAGGCGATCGAGCGGCTCAAGCAGGCCGGCGCGGCCGAGGTGGTCGACTTCGACAACCTGCTCGACATCGCGAGCGGCGAGCTCGACATCGAGAGCCTGCTCGCGCAGGCGGCCGCCGACGATCTCTCGCTGCCGCTCGATTCGTTCGACGCGGACGATCCGGTGGCAGCCGAGGCGGCCCAGGCGGCGGTGAGCGCCGTGCTCGAACAGGCCGGCGACGGACGCTACGTCAACGTGCACAAGCTGAAGACGATGGAGAAGATCCGCCTCGCGCTGCTCGGCGACATCTTCCAGCGCTTCCTGCTCATCCGCGACAGCAACAAGAGCGTGGCGATGAGCGCGATCAAGTCGCCCAAGGTCAACGACAACGAGGTCGTCGCCTACGCGGCCAACCGCACGCTCGCGCGCGACGTGATCGCCTACATCGCCAAGCGCCGCGAGTGGACGAAGCTGTACTCGGTGCAGCTCAACCTCGTGCTCAACCCGAAGACGCCCATGGCGATGGCGATGGGCTTCTTGAACCGGCTCTATCCCCACGACGTGAAGAAGGTCGCGTTCTCGAAGAACATCCCGTCGGCGCTCGCCACTGCAGCGCGGCGGAGGCTGGATCAACGCAAGTGATCGACGCACTCGGCGCATGGATCGACCGGCAGGGCGGCATGATCGTCGCCCCGCGGCGCACGCTGGCGCGACTGCATCCCGACGAGGGGGCACGCGACGGCACCTGGGCGCTCGTGGTCTACCTGCTCGCGGCGCACACGGGCGATCTGGTCGCCGCGGTGGCGCGGATCTCCTCGCTGCGCAGCTTCGATGCGCTCCTGCAGAGCGCCGTCGACGTCGCGATCGGGCTCGTCGTGCCGTTCGCGACCATGTTCCTGATCGAGCTCCTGCTCGGACGCGGGCGGGCCCACCGCGCGGCCTTGTGTCTCGTGCCGATGTTGATCGGCGCTGCCGCGCTCCGCTTGCTCGACTCGTTCGGCGTGTTGGTGTGGCCGTCGCAGTGGCTGCCGGGCGTCGTCGCAGCGGCGCCGGCGATCCTGTTCGCGGGCCTCTTGCGGCCGGCGATCCCCGAGCTGCCCTCGCGAGGTGCCGCATGAGCGCACGACTGGCCGGCCTCGCGCTGCTCGGGCTCGTCGCGTTCGCGTCGGGTCGCGACCTGCTGGTCGGCATCGACGGCTTCGATCGGCTCGCGCCGGTCGGTCCGGGCCGCGCGACGCCCGGCTTCGAGGTCGCGTTGCTCGACGGCGGCCGCTTCGGCGACGCCGATCTGCAGGGGCGCGTGCACGTCATCTCGTTCTGGGCGAGCTGGTGCGGGTACTGCCGCAACGAGCTCGCCCAGATCGATCAACGACTGCTGACGCGCTACGACGCCGGCAAGGTCGCGTTCCTGGCCGTCAACCGCGAGGGTGGCGGTGCGAGCTACGAAGAAGCGCGCGCGATCTCGCTGCAGTACCGCGAGCAGACCGGGATGAAGATCCCGATCGCGATCGACGGCGGTCAGATGGCGCGTGCGTTCGGGGTCGGACCCATCCCGCACACCGCGGTCTTCGACGCGACCGGCAAGCTGCGCCACGTCCACCAGGGCCTGGTGGACAGCGATCGGCTCGCGAAGGAGATCGACGCGTTGCTCGCCGAGTGAGGCTCGCTCACGGCGGCGGTGCGCGGCGCACTGCGCCCAGCCGTGCGAGCACGGCGATGCCACCGACCACGATCGCGAGCCCCGCGGCGATCGATGCGACGCCATGGGCCGTGGTCCACGTGGTCGCTCCGCCGCTCGCGGCGGCGACGACGAGCGCGAGGCCGATGACGCGTTGTTGGCCCGCATCGGCGCTGAGCAGCATCGGCCAGGCCGCCACGCTCGCCATGCCGAGCAGCAAGAGGGCGCCGATGCCGAGCCAGCTCGGCCAGCCGAGCGCGCCATCCTCGAGGCGACCGCCGATGCGCGCGGCACCGTCTCGCGCGAGCACTGGCCCGTGCATGCCGAGCTGGACCAGCTCGCCGGGATGGGGCGTGTAGGGCAGGAACTCGCCGTGCGGTCCCTGCGGCTCGGTCGGCTCGACGAGCGGCACGATCGCGACCCGGCCGGCGAAGCGCTTCTCCAGCCGGGCGTCGCCGTGCACCTCGGCGGCGAAGTCCTGATCGGTCACGCGGACGAACGGCACCTTCTTGTAGCCGGCCATCGCGTTCAGCCGCCGGAAGTCGGACCACTCCGGGTCGCGCGGCCGCATGCGGATGCGGAAGCCGTCGAGCTCGGTGTCGATCGGTAGCACGATGTCGAGCTCGGGATCGGTCTCGTGTTGCACGACGAGCTCGCGTGCGCGCAGCAGGAACGGCCACGCTGGCGTCTCGGCTCCGCCCGTGCGATTGACCCGCACGAACGGCTCGCCGCGCGGCGAGGCCGGCAGGCGCAGATCGAGGCGCGTACCGGACGGCGCCGTGAAGCCCGCGGCGCCGATGAACGCCCACGGCGGACGCTCCGAGCCGTCGTCCGCGTAGGGCCCCCGGAAGCCCGAGCGGAAGAACTCGTGGAGCTCGGGGGCGAACGCGCGGTCGTCACTCGGGGCCTCGAACATCGCGAGGTGCTCGCCGAGCGAGGCATCGTTGCTCTGGGCCTTCGCGACCTTGCCGATGAACGAGTAGTCGCCGAGAGGGACGAACGGCTGCTTGTCGAGCTCGTAGTACGCGATGAGCTGCTTGAACTGCAGATCCGGGTTGACCGGGGTCAACACCAGCAGCTGGCCGCCCTTCGTGTCCGTGAGCTCGCGGTTGCAGGGCACGCGCACGTCCCACGAGCCCAGCTTCGCCAGCTCCTTGTCGGCGCTGCGGAACACGACCTCGTGCGTCTCGGTGGTGACGACCCACGCCGGCAGCACCACCGTGTTGCGCTCGAGGTCGAGCTTGGCGGTGCTGATGCCCCGCGGGTTGCCGCGCACGACGAAGCCGTAGTACTCGCCCTCGGCGAGCGGCGAGTCGGTGGGCAGCACGACGGTCTGGCCGAACGGGGGCGCGGCCGGCCGGAGCCCCCGGGAGTGGGGTCGCTCGAGCGGCATCATGTCGCGCTCGGTGATGCTCGCGCGCTCGGGCTCGGTCATCGTGACCAGCGCGCCGAGCGTGGCGATCACGCCCGCGCCGAGCAGCGGCGCGAGCATGCTCGCACGACGATGCTGGGCGCTCACGCCCCCTTGCAGCACGCCGCCTGCGACGGCGGCCGCACGCGCGCCCTCGGCCATCGCGATCGCGACGCCGCCTGCCGCTGCGCCCGTGGCCGCGGGGCCGATGCCGAACGCACCGTTGTAGGCGTCGCCGAGCGCGAACGAGAGCACGATGTCGTCCTGGAAGACGAGCACGCCGAGCGCGACGACGGCCGTGAGCATCGCGAGCGGTACGATCGCGAGCAAGAGTCGGCGCGCCGCCGGCACGAGCACGAACGGGAGCGCTCCGATGCCGAGCACGAGCGCGCCGGTGATCGGCGCGGTGCTCCAGCCGTGCTCGAGCAGCGCGCTCGTCTCGCGGCCCTGCAGCACGCCGACGCTGGCGGCGACGGCCGCGAGCGCGACGAGCCACCACGCACGCCGCAGACCCGAGGCGAGCTCGGGCGCGGCGGCGGTCGTGCGGGGCAAGAGCGCGGCCTCGCCGTAGCGCAGCGCCATCGCGAGCAGCACGACGATCCACATCCACACGAGCGCGCCCGGGCCCGCGACGTCGACCGCGAGCGCGCCGGTGCCGAGGCTGGCGATGCCGCTCGTCGCCGCGATCGTGGCGCCGACGGTGGAGCCGATCCCTTGCTCGCGCCGGGCCGCGAGCGCCTCGCGGACCGCGGCCGGCAGGCCGCGCAGCTGGACGAAGCCGGTCGCGAGCGTGACGATCGCTGCGATGGCGATCACTGCGATCGCGAGCCACGGTTGCCACAGGCGGGCGGCGAAGCCCCAGAGCGCATCCATCATCGGCGCGTAGGGTAGCCCCAGCGGGGCGGCATCGGAAGGGCGGCCATGCGACGCGCCAACTCGGTTGGCGGGCTGGCCCGCGGAGCTAGCCCGACGCGCGCCTGTCGACCCAGACGATCACTTCCCGATGCGCGCTGGGGAGCTGGCTCGCACGCACGAGCGAGGGGCCGGCGAGCTCCTGCACGCGCGCGAGCAGCTCCGGGAGGTCGTCGACCACGCCGTCGTCGTTGAGCTTGAGCGTGAGCAAGAGCCCACGGAGCTCCGCCCGTCGCAGCGAGATGAGCTGACCGAGCGCGATGAGGGCGCGATGCGGTGCGACGTTGGCGTCGAGCAACAGCCAGTCGCAGCGCGCGGGCAGGTCGCGCGTGCGCACGCGCTCGCCGAGGATCCCGAGGTGGCGGAAGTGCGGGTGAGCGAGCACGCGTGGATCGATGCGCGCGGGATCGATGCCGATGACGGTCGCACCGCGCTGCAGCAGCGCGCCCGCGGCCCCGCCGGGCGCGGCTCCGATCTCCACGACGACGTCGCCTTCGGCGAGCGGCATGTCCGACCACACCAGCGCCTCCTCGAGCTTCGTCCACGCGCGCGACGGCGCGTCGTCGGGCGTCGGCAGGCGCCGACCTCCACCGGGCGCGGGGCTGCGACGGTGATCGTGCACGTGCCAGCCGACCAGCATCGCATCGTTGCTCCCCGGCGGCGGTACGACGACGTCGAGCACGCGGTCACCGGGCTCGGGGCGCTCGTCGGTCAGCACGCGGTCGCCGAGCCGCGCGAGCAGCTCGGCACGGACGCCCTCGACGGGTGCGTCGTCGATCGGCGTCTCGTCGGGATCGACGGGATCACGGGCGAACACGTGCAGCCGAAATGGCGGCGCCAGCGGCTCGGCGAGCCTTGCGACCTCGTCGAGGTCCTTCGCGAAGCCGAGCGAGCGGCCGTGCGCGCGGGCGAACACGGCCCGCGGCTCGGGATCGTCGGTGGGCCCGTCACAGCGGAAGGTCGCAACGCCCGGGCGCGACCATGCGAAGCGCAGATCCGGCCGCGTACGCGCCAGCTCGCGCTTGAGCCACGCCATCGAGGCCGGCAAGCAGGTCGCGAAGACGAACTGCGGGGTGCGATCCGCGGGCATCAGCGCGGCGGCCGACGACGACGGCGACGACGACGGCGGCGGCCACCGTCATCCGTGAGCTTGGCTGCAGTCTGCACGGCCTGCACGAGCGCGCTGGCGAGCTGCCCGAGGTGAAGAGTGAGCGGGATCCACATGGAAGTGACTGCAACACGCGCGCGCACGGCCGTCAACGCTCGGCGGGAAGCGAGCGCGGCAGGTCGCGATCGCCGAGCGCGACGAACGCGGCGTCGGTCCCGTTGACACCCGCACTCGGGTCCTTAGCTTGTGCTTCGACCCGGCGAACGGCGTGAGCGCGCCCACGCATCCGCGTGGCGAGCCATCCGCTGCAGGCACCGTCTGCAGGCTCGTCCGGGGCGAGAGGTCTTTGACCGCGGCGCAGACGCGCATCGCGGCAGGGGGAGCACGTCACCATGTCCAACATCCAATCCAAGGTCATCGGCATCGATCTCGGCACCACCAACTCCGTCGTGTGCGTGATGGAAGACGGCGAGCCGAAGGTCATCGCGAACGAGGAAGGCGGTCGCACCACGCCGAGCGTGGTCGCGGTCGAGCAGAGCGGCAACGTGCTGGTCGGCCAGCAGGCGCGCCGCCAGTCCATCACCAACCCCGAGAACACGGTGTTCTCGGCCAAGCGCTTCATCGGCCGTCGCTACGAAGAGGTCGAGCAGGAGCGCGCCCGCGTCGGCTTCCGGGTCGAGCAGGGCAAGGGCGGCGGCGTGCAGTTGAAGCTGCGCGACCGAGCCTGGACGCCCGAGGAGGTCAGCGCGCGCGTGCTCGGCAAGCTCAAGAAGGCCGCGGAGGACTACCTCGGCGGCGCGGTGAGCAAGGCCGTGATCACGGTGCCCGCGTACTTCAACGACGCGCAGCGGCAGGCCACGAAGGACGCCGGACGCATCGCCGGGCTCGAGGTGCTGCGCATCGTCAACGAGCCCACCGCGGCCGCGCTCGCGTACGCCCACGGTCGCAAGTCCGACGCGCCCGAGCGCGTGGTGGCGGTCTACGACCTCGGCGGTGGTACGTTCGACATCTCGTTGCTCGAGGTGGCCAGCGACGTGGTCGAGGTGCTCTCGACCGGCGGCGACACGCACCTCGGCGGCGACGACTTCGACCAGCGCATCGTCGAGTGGCTGCTCGCGGAGTTCAAGCGCGAGAGCGGCCTCGACGTCGCGAAGGATCGACTCGTGCTGCAGCGCCTGCGCGATGCGGCCGAGAAGGCGAAGATCGAGCTGTCGCTCGGCACCGAGACGGAGATCAACCTCCCGTTCCTCACCGCCGACGCCACCGGTCCCAAGCACCTGCAGATCAAGCTCTCGCGCGCGAAGTTCGAGTCGCTCATCGAGGATCTGGTCGAGAAGACGATCGCACCGTGCAAGCGGGCGCTCGCCGACGCGAACAAGAAGGTCGGCGACATCGACGAGGTGTTGCTCGTCGGCGGCTCGACGCGCGTGCCGCTGGTGCAGCGCAAGGTCGAGGCGCTCTTCGGCAAGGCCCCGAACAAGAGCGTCAACCCCGACGAGGTGGTCGCGCTCGGTGCTGCGGTGCAGGCCGGCGTGCTCACCGGCGAGGTCTCCGACATGGTGCTCGTCGACGTCACTCCGCTCTCGCTCGGCATCGAGACGCTCGGCGGCGTGATGACGGTGCTGATCCCGCGCAACACCACCATCCCGACGCGGAAGTCGGAGGTGTTCTCGACGGCGGCCGACGACCAGCCGAGCGTCGAGGTGCACGTACTGCAGGGCGAGCGCAAGATGGCGGGTGACAACCGCACGCTCGCCAAGTTCGGCCTCGAAGGCATCGCCCCGGCACCCCGTGGCACGCCGCAGATCGAGGTCGCGTTCGACATCGACGCGAACGGCATCGTGCACGTGTCGGCGACCGACAAGGCCACCGGCAAGCAGCAGCAGGTGAAGGTGACCGCCTCCTCGGGGCTCGCGGAGAAGGACATCGCCGCGATGGTCGAGGATGCGCGCAAGCACGAGGCCGAGGACGAGCGGCGTCGCAAGAGCGCGGAGAACAAGAACCAGCTCGAGGCGATGATCTTCGGCACCAAGAAGCACCTGCGAGAGGCGGCGGCGCTGCCCGCCGAGATCCGCACGGAGGTGGAGAGCGCGCTCGCGGAGGCCGAGCAGGCGCTGGAGAGCCGCGACGACGGCCGCATCGCCTCGGCGCGCGAACGGCTCGAGCGGGCCTCGCACGGCATGGCGCAGGCGATGTACGCGAGGGCCGGGGCCGCGAAGCAAGGTGGCGGGCAACCGACCGAGGATGCGGTGCCCGACGACGTCATCGACGCCGAGTACGAGGAGAAGGCGAGCTAACGGCTCGCGCGTCTGAGTCCGAGTGCGTACGGCCTCGGGAGCACGGCAGGACCGCGTGCACCCGGGGCCGACGCGCGTCTGCGATCGCGCTGCACGACGACGCGGCGGAGCGTCGCCGCACTCTGGCTCGCGTGCGGCGGTGCGGTGGGCTCGGCCGGCGGCGCGACCGGATCGTCGGCCATCGTCACAGCACCTGGGCCAGCACCGCGCCGAACACCATCAGGAACGCGGCGAACAGAGCGGCGACCGTGGCGAGCTCGAGCACTCGCGCCGTGCGGCCGTAGCTGTGGCGGTTCACGAATCCGTTTCCGTGCACGAGCTGCATGCCTCGAGGCTGGCACGCGTCGCCGGCCCTGCAACGCGCGCGCCAGCGTGCGTGCGGATGCGCCTCGCCGTGCGCTCGCGCCCGCAGGTGTGCGCGAGAAAACCGCTGATCTCGGCCGCGTTTCGACTCGCTTCCGCTTGCCGACGAATCCGCGCTGGCCAACCTCGAAGCGGAGGAGCGCATCGCACATGCCCGAGAAGGAGACCCTGGAGCGCGCGGCGAAGGACAAGCGCGAAGGCAAGTCGGCGAGCACGCAGGCCGGCGAGTTCATCCGCGAGGAAATCCATCACATCCGCGAGGGCAAGCACGGCGCCCGTTCCGCCAAGCAAGCGATCGCCATCGGGCTGTCGAAGGCGCGTCGCGCCGGCGTGGATCTACCGGATCCCCCGAATGCGCCGAAGAAGAAGCGCACCGCGAAGAAGCGCGAGACCGCGAAGCGCAGCTCCGAGACCTCGACGTCGACCGCCGCGACGTCGCGTCGCCGCGCTCGCGCGGCGAAGGAGGCACTCGAGCACGAGGACACCGCCGCGGCGTCGCACACGGCGTTGTCGCGGCATGCGACCGCGGCGGCACGCAAGCGCACCGCCAGCGAACGCTCCGCATCGGCGCGCAAGGCCGCACGCACGAAGGGCGCCGCGGGTCGCAAGGCGGCGGCGCGCAAGGCTGCCCACACCCGCGCCGCCGAGGCTTGAACCTCGGCGGGTCTGGCGAACACCGCACACGTACGGAGGAGAAACCCACATGAGCAACCGATACGGCTCCGCCCTCGTGCCCACGCTCTTCGCCGCCGCGACGGCGATCGCTGCGTGCGCCAATCGGCCCGCCGCCACCGACGATCCGAGTCCCGACCAGCCGACTGTGCAGGTCGTCGAAAGCAAGCCGCTGCCGACGCCGGACTTCGAGCTCCCCCGCGAGACCGCGACGGATACGCCGGCCCCGACGGTGAGCATGGACGACGCCGCGTTCACGTGCAGCGAGTCCTCGGAGTGCGTCGTGCTCGAGACCGGTTGCTGCGATCACTGCAACGGTGGCGCGCTCGTCTCGGTCAACTCGAAGTACAGCGACGCCGCGATGGAGGCGTTCCGGCAGCGCAGCTGCGAGAACACTGCGTGCACGAAGATGGCGTGCGCATGGAGCTTCACCCCGGTCTGCGACGCAGGCACGTGCGCGCGGCTCGAGGAGCGTCCGCTCGGGACCGCCGGTGCGACGCAGGTGGTCGTGCACAACTCCGCCGCTGCGACGGCGAACCCATGAAAAGCAGGGAACCGATGAACGACGTGCCCCGAGTCCGAGAGTTCATGACCGCGGCGCCCTTCTGCGTCGAGCCCGAGCTCACCGTCGGCCAGGCGCGCCTGCGGATGGCCGAGCTCGCTGCGCACCACCTCCCCGTCACGCGGGGGGGCGAGCTGGTGGGCATCGTCAGTGCGCGTGACCTCGACGAGCTGGAGATCTCCGCACGGCTGCGCGGGGAGTCGCCTTCGCAGTGCACGGTCGCCGATGCCATGAGCGAGTGCACGTTCACGTGCGGCCCCGATGCCCACCTGCACGCCGTCGCGGCGGAGATGGCGGTGCGCCACTTCGGCTCCGCGGTGATCGTGGATCCGGATCACCCGAGTCACGTGCTCGGCGTGTTCACCACGACGGATGCCCTGCACGCGCTCTCGGTGCTGCTCGGCCACGACGCGGCGGCGTGAGGGTCACGGCGCCAGCTCGCGACGCGGCGCTAATTCGCGTCGCAGCTGTAGTCGACCGCGAAGTCGACGCTGCCGCTGTTGTCCTCGCACGTGTCGTCGGTGCGGTAGCAGGTGAGGTCGCCGCCCAGGAAGTTGAATTCCTGGCTGTCGGCCTGCAGCGCCGCGAATGCGGCCGCCACACTCGAGTAGCGCACCCCCACGGGGGTGCGGATCTGCGTGAGCTGCACGCCGCCGCCGCACTGCACCTCGTAGAAGTAGCCGGTGGAGGGCGGCGTGTACGGCGGGAGCCACAGCGTGCCCGCACTCGGGAGCGGGGTCGCCACGTACACGCCGAGCGGCAGATCCGGGATCGTGTGGCCCTGCGCGACGCCGCCGCAGTTCGCGTTCCAGTGCACCGACATCACCTCGTGCACGATGCACTGGCTCGCATCGCTGCAGGACAGGCCCTGCGCGCAGTCGTCGTCGTCGGCGCACACGAGGCACAGCTCGCAGCCCTGACAGGAGCCGCCGCAGTCGAGGTCGGTCTCGTCGCCGTTCAGCGCGCGATCGTTGCAGCGCGGCACGGCGCACTCGATCGTGCACTCGTCCATGTCGCTGTCGTTGCCGTCGTCGCACTGCTCGCCGAGCTCGAGCACGCCGTTGCCGCAGACCGGGAGCTCGCCCGCCGAGCTGCTCGACGAGGTCTCGTCGGCGATCGCGGTGGAGCTGCTCTCGTCGGGCACGCCCGTGCTCGAGGAGCTCTCGCCGCCCGTGCTCTCGCCGGTCGACGTGCCGGCGGTGGTGGTGGTGGTGGCGGTGGTCGGATTCGTGCTGGAGAACGCGTCGAAGCCATCGTCCTCGGGGTCCGGGCACGCCGCCAGCAACAGAGATGTAACCAAGCTCAGACGTCGCACCCTTCGAGCATAGCAGTGAACGCCGATCGTCGAGCGCTCGTCGCGGGCACCGTGTCGCGATGCGCGAGGCCGCGCAGTGCGGTCGTCCATCGCGTCGAAGCGACACGCTCGTCGAGGGCGAGCCCGGTGTCGCCAGTGACGAGGACGTGGCGGCGCGTCAGATCGTCGCGCACGCTCAGACGCTGCGGACGGGCATTCATGGTACGAGTGGCCACGGTCGCGGACGCGCAGGAGGCATCATGACGACGGCGCATCGGATTCTGGTGGTCGACGACGACGAGGACATCCGGGTGACGCTGATCGAGCTGTTCCAGGAGCACGGCTTCGAGGCCGTCGGCGCGGTCCACGGCCGCGACGCCCTCGATCGGCTGCGGGCCCAGACCGAGCCTCCCTGCGTCATCCTGCTCGATCTCATGATGCCGGTGATGGACGGTTGGGAGTTCCGCCACCAGCAGCGCAGCGATCCTGCGCTGGCCGCCATCCCCGTGGTCGTCATCTCCGCATACCGCCATCGCCCGAGCGTCACCGAGCTCGACGCGGCCGACTACCTCAACAAGCCGGTGCAATTCGACAACCTGCTCGAGGTCGTCCGCCGTCACTGCCCCGACGCGCCCAGCGTCGCGTCGGAGCGCGGACGAGCCTGACGCCACTCGATCCCTGACGCCACTCGCTCAGAGCCCGCGCAGCAGCATGCGCACGTAACCCTCGATGAACTCGCGAGAGGCCGGGCCCAGCTCGCCACGGTCCGCGAGCGGCTCGGTCGCGATCAAGCCGGTGATCGCGATGCGCAGCTGCAGCGCCGTCTGCTCGGGCGAGCTGTCCTGGCAGCCGCGCGCGTCGAGCAGTGCGACGACGCGCTCGACGAATGCGTCGGTCAAGCTGCTCTTCGCGGAGCGCACCGCGGGCTCCTTCGCCGCCGGCTCGTACAGCCAGCGATGCTGGCGCGCGAACTCGACGTACGCGACGCAGACGCGGAAGAGCGCCTGCTGCGGTGCGTCGGCGCCGTCGACCGCCTCGATCAACGCGGCCTCGAGTCGCGGCTCGGCGAGCCGTTGCATCTCGCGGAGCAGTGCCGCCTTGCCGCTGAAGTACGTGTAGAGCAGCGCCGGGCTCACGCCCGCACGCACGGCGATGTTGCGGATCGTCAACCCTTCCGGCTGGTGCTCGTTGCCGATCGCCCACGCGGCGTCGACGATGCGTGCGCGTAGATCGGATTTCGGAGCGGGGACGGGAGCTGCGCTGGTGGAGGTGGCGACCGCGATCGACATGCGAACAAGGGCATCACCTTCCGTTACTCGAAACAAGGCGTGACAGGGGTGTACGAGCCTGCGAACAAGCACATGGACCTTTTGCGATCGTGCCCTTGCGGGGCTCGCTTCGTTTGCCAGACTGCGTGGCCTCGGCACGTCCGGAGGCTCTGGGATCGGCCGCGAGCGCGTCGCCGATTGCACACGCGTCGCGCTGTCGCACACTGCGATCGCGATCGATGACGGGCGAGGGTCGGTCCAGATGTTGAAAGCCGAAGACGTCTACGAGGCGTTGAGCCAGTACTTGGCCGCGGCGGCCGAAGCGGCTGCAGCGCCCATCCAGGACTCGGCGCGCCTGCGTGCGCTCGTCGAGCAGCGCAGGCTCGAGTACCAGAACATCCTCGAGGCCTGCATGCTCGAGCTGGTGCCGCTCGGGGGCGACGAAGATCCGCACCCCGCGGTGGCCATGGCGCCGGACCACGCGCGATCGAACGATCGACTCGATTGAGCGATTACTCGACGACGCGGCCCTGCGTCACGAACGAGATACCCGCGGTGCCGTCGCGACCCAGCATCACCGCTTCGACGAGCAGCTCGGGGCCCGGCTCGCGCAGCCCCCAGCGCACGAGGAAGTTCGCACCGCTGCCGCCCGTGCGGTCGGCGCGGGCCACGAAGTACTCGGCCGACATCAGCGGCCCGAGCTCGGCGGGCTCGTCGAGGAAGCTGCGCACGAGCGCACCGTCGCTGTCGTAGTAGTCCACCGCCAGGATCACCACCGGTCGGCGGCTGTCGACGTTGCGCAGGCTCAGCGTCGCACCGAGATCGACCGGCTGGACGTGGTCGGCGACGTGCAGGCTCGAGTAGATCGGCACGTAGACCGTGCGCTGCACCGCGAGCGGTCCGACCTCCTGCAGCGGGGCCAGGTTGCGCGGCCCCACCAGCTCCGCGGCCATCGTGCCGTCGCCACCGCCGCATGCGACGAGGCCGAGGAGCACCGCCGACGCGCGGGAGACGAGCCACTGCATGCTGCGACGATACCAAGCCGTGACGCGCCCGGCGATTCAATCGGTGCCGGCGGCGCGAGCCAGCCGTGCGCGGGTGGCCTCGACGAGCCCGGGCAACCGCTCGCAGAGCGAGCGTGTCTCCGGGTCGCTTCCGGGTGGTGCGCTCGGCACACGCACGCCCTGCAACAGCGGAACGTCGAGGGGATCGCCGGCGCCGTCGATGCGCGCGAGCGCGGCTGCGAAGACCAGGCATGGCGTGTCGGTCGTCGCGGCGTCCCGGAGATCGAGCGCATCGAGGTGCCGGCGATCGACCAGCGCGGCCAGTGACGGATCGTGGGCCACGACGGCGAGCGCGCGCTGACGATCGTGGTAGCCGAGCGGCATGAGGCGGGTGTTGAGCAGCTCGACCAGCAGGGCGTTACCCCGGCTACCGAAGTGCTCGAGCACGAGGTCCAGCGCGGCGACGCGCAGGTGGGGATCGCGGGTGAGCGCAGCGATCTCCGCGAACACCTGCGGGTCGTCGAGCAGCGACGGATCGCGCGTCAACGCCTCGTCGTAGGCATCGAGCGCGCGCGCATGCGTCAGCGTGGAGCCGGCGAGCTCGCGTGCGCGAGCGAGCGAGCCGGCGTCGTCGCGGACCGTGGTGGGCTCGCCCCCTTCGCCGACCGCGGCCGCGGTCACCTCGGGTGCCCGGCGCCAGGGCGGCGGCTCGTCCGGTCGCGGCTCGGGGAGCAGTACCACCACCAGCATCGCTGCGAGCATCGCCGAGCCCAGCGCGCTCGGAGCGAGCCAGCGTCGCCGGGGAGGGTCGGACTCGCGCGCTCGCGGTCGCAGCTCCGCGATGACGGGCTCGGTCGGGCTGGGCAGCTCGTACGCTCCGCGCACCGCTGCGCCGTTGCGTCGCGATCGATCGGATGCACCGCTGGCGGCGGGTGCATCGATCGACTCCGGCCACGTGCGTCGCGCTCGTCCGTTCGTCGCAGCCTCCGTCGTCGGCGTCGCGGTGCTGCGGGTCGGCCCCCGCACCGTCTCGGCGAGGATCGCATCGAGCTGCGCGCGCGCGATGGAGGCGCTCGCGGGGCGCTGCTCGCAGTCCTTCGCCAGCAGCGTCGCGATCCACTTGCGCAGCGCCGGCGGGACGTGGTCGGGCAGCCGCGCGGGCTGTGCGGTGACGTGCATCTCCATCACGCGTCGCGGGTCGTCGGCCTCGAACGGGAGCCGACCCGCGAGCATGCGATGCAGCAGCACCCCGATCGCATAGAGATCGGCGCGGCCGTCGATCGGGCCGCCGACGACCTGCTCCGGGCTCATGTAGTTCGGCGTGCCGCAGATCCGGCCCTCGCGGGTCATCCGCGACCTCGAGGCCTCGCCGACGAGCACCTTGGCGATCCCGAAGTCGACCAGCTTCACGACGTTGCCGCCCGCACCGCCGACCACGATCACGTTCTGCGGCTTCACGTCGCGGTGCACGAGCCCCCGCGAATGCGCGTGCGCGAGCCCGTCGAGCATCTGGCCCACCACGTCGAGCGCGAAGGCGACACCGAGCGGCTGCTCGAGCAGCCGCGAGAGCTCGACCCCCCAGACCAGCTCCATGCACAGGTACTTCGACGGGGGCAGTCCGGCGGCCCGCCAGCCCCCGAAGTCGAGCACGCGGACGCAGTTCGGGTGATCGAGCCGCGACGCGCTCTTCGCTTCCTGCTCGAAGCGACGCATCACGTCCGGGTCGTGGCAGAGCGTCGGGTGCAGCACCTTCAGCGCGACGTCGTGGTCGAGCCCGACGTGGCGACACCGCAACACGGCGCCCATGGCTCCACTGCCGATGAGTGCATCGACGCGATAGCGATCGGCGACGAGCTGGCCGATCAGACCTTCGAGCTCGAAGCCTTCGGCGAGTTTTGCTGGCCCAGGCGAGTCCATGAAGCGCCGATCGATCGCGACGGGTCTGAAATGTCCGTGATCGTTGTCAAGCGACGATCTGTGGCGTTCCCGGCCGGTGACGTCGATGGCGGGCTCGGCCGCGCGCGGGCGAAGCAGGAGATCTGCGAATTGCTCTCCGACCCACGATGCGGCCCAGCTCGGGCCGGGGATGCGTGCGCTCGGGCTGCGAAGGGACGCAAACCCCCCGATTGCTCGCTTGCGCGCACGCGGCCATTCGATCACAAACGGGGGCATGCGCGCGAATCGGAACCTCCGCCCTGCGCGGCGCGGTCGAGTCCTGCTCATCGACGACGAGCCGTGCGTGCTGCGAGCGATGCAGCGCGTGCTCGCCGACCGTCACGACGTGCTCACGGCAATCGGAGGCCGAGCCGGGCTCGCCGCTCTGAGCACGCGCGACGTCGCGCCGGACGTCGTCATCTGCGACGTCGAGATGGACGAGCTGAGTGGGCCCGCACTGTGGCGCGAAATCGCGGCCCGTCGCCCCAGGCTGTTGGCCGGCTTCGTGTTCATGTCTGCAGGCGTGCTCGACGTTGCGCACCGCGAGCTCCTCGAGCAGATCGGGCGCCCGTTGCTCGAGAAGCCGTTTCGCATCGAAGCGCTGCGCGAGCTCGTCGCGCGAGAGCTCGCCCGGCAGACGCGACTGCGCGCGACGATCCATTGGCCACATCGCGTGCGAGTGAGTCCGAGCACGCACTTTCGATCGCTGCGCAGTGACTGATTTCCGCTGGCGCCTCACTACCTCCCTCGAGGCGAGGGCGAGCGCATGCGACCGACCGGGGATCGGGACGACCGCAGTGGGGGACAGTCGAGCAAGCTGGTGTCGTCGTTCGGGGAGCGCGGCGACGTCGTCGCGTTGCTCTCACCGACGGTGCGCGTGGCAGCACCCGTGCTGACCAGCCGGCCGTTCGGCAAGAGCGGCCTCTTGCGCTGGAGCGCGGCCGGCGAGCTGCTCGCGCGGGGCGAGACCGGAGTTCGCACGATCCGGGTGACCGCGAGGGAAGAGCGCCCCGAGGACCGCCCGAGCGATCGGTCGCCCGCGCTCTCGTTGCACCGGCACGCCGTGATCCGCATCGAGCACGGCGCGTCGTGCCGGCTCACGCAGGCCGTCGATGCGGTCGTCGTGGCCGAGGTGCTCGCGCGCGTCGAGCGGTTGCTCGCGCTGGTGTCGGAGCCCGCGGATCGCTGAGCTCGGAAGACGCTCCGCGTGAGGGCGCCGTCAGGCCGCGCGCAGCTGCGGCGCAGCTGCGACCGCCCGCGGGAAGTGGAACTCGAAGCGCGTGCCGGCACCGACGTCCGTGTGCGTGACGACGTGGCCGCCGAGCTCGTGACACGCCGCCCGCACCGCACCCATGCCGATCCCACGGCCCGACAGCTCGCCCACGTCGGGCGCGGTGGTCACGCCGTCGTGGAACATCGCCGCGAGCACCGCTTCGGGCGTCGTCGCCTGTACCCCGCATCGCGCGGCGGCGCTCGCGAGGCGGCCGAGATCGAGGCCCCGGCCATCGTCTTCGATCGAGATGACGATCTCGTCGTCGCGGAGCACGCTCTCCAGGACGATGCGACCGTGGAGCGGCTTGCCGGCCTCTGCTCGCGCGTCGGCGGGCTCGATGCCGTGGTCCACGGCGTTGCGCACGACGTGGACGAAGCTCGACCAGAATCCGCTCCACACCTCCGCCGCGAGCCGCACGTCGTGGTGGCGGACCTCGACCTCGAGCCCCGGCTTGCCCACGCGCGCGGCGATGCGCCGGGCCTGGTCCGCGATTCGCCCGAGGCGCAGCGCCATCGGCTCGAGCGACCACGCTTCGATCGTCTGCTGGATCTCGGCGTGCGGCCGGAGCTCGCGCGTCGCAGCGACCACGGCCTGGTAGCTCTCGGGATCGATCTCGATCGTCGCGCTCGAGCGTTCCCCGAGCAACGGACGCAGGCCGGAATGCAGGACCTCCCAGCGCTCGGCGAGTGCATGCAACGCGGGGAGGGGTGGGACGGCGCGGGTCTCGACGATGGTGCCCTCGAGCTCGTGACAGATCTCGGCGATCGAGGCCAGCCCGAAGATGCCGCAGTTGCCCTTCAGCGTGTGCAGCGACCGCGCCATCACGTCGAGCGCGGGGGACGGCGTTGCGGTGATGCGAGCGACGAGCTCGCTGCCCTCCTCGACGAGCTCGACGACACCGCGACGATCCGAGGTGTAGCGGTGGAACAGCTCGGCCAGCTCGCGCTGCGCGGCCTCGAGCCGCGCGCGCTCCACGAGCGCGGTCACGTCGGAGATCACGACCAGCAGCTTGTCGAGGCCGCCGTCTTCCCGCACCTCGACCGGAGAGTAGGTCAACGCGAGCCGACGTGCGCCGGCGTCGAGCCGAGCGGGCAGCTGCGCGAGCGTGAGCTCGAGTGGCATCACGCCCTCGACGACCTCTGCCCAGCCCACCTCGAACCAGCGCGCGACCGCAGGATCGATGCGCGCGAGCGCGTCGACGAAGGTGGTGGTGCCTTCGCCGAACGGACCCAGCCACTCGTCCGCCATCGCCGAGCGCTGCGAGGCGACGACGCCGCGGCCATCGAGCATGAGCAGGCCCTGGTGGACGTTGTCGAGCACTCGCCGCATCTCATGGTTGCGTTCGGCGAGCTCGGTGGTGCGGGCCTGCACGATGCGCTCGAGGCCGATCACGTTGTCGAAGAACGAGCGCGCGATGAAGCAGGCCGCGATCGACTCCACCACCACGAACGCGGCGTGGACCCCGACCACCCAGACTTCGGCGTCGTAGTTGAAGACGCTGCTCGGCATCACCAGCCACAGCACGAGGTGGTGCAGGGCCACGGTCGCCGCCGCGACCACGATCGCCATCGGATTGCCGAACAGCACCAGCATCGCCAGCAGCGCGAAGAAGTAGAAGTGCATCTCGATCTGCACGGGGCCCTGGCCGAAGTGGACCAGGAGGCCGCCCATGAGCATCGCGGTGAAGCCGTAGGCCAGCGACATCGCGCGGGGGCTCGCGAATGCGCGATAGGCCAGCGCGGGACCGGCCATCACCGTGCTGGCGAGCAACGCTGCCAGTGCCGCACCGGTGTCGTTGAAGTAGGCGATGAGCGCGAGCAGGGGCACGTGCAACGCGAAGAAGCCCAGCCCGACGCGATTCATGCGCGCGAGGTAGCGGGCCTCGAACTCGGTCACGGTCGGCGGGAGCAGCAGCGCGGCGAGGATCTTCTTCACGGTGGGCCGTCCGTGTCGGCGGTGGCCCCGCGCAGGCCGAAGGGGTCGAGCAGCCGGCGGAGCCGATCGGTGACCGCGCAACCGAACAGCGGCAGCGCTGCGACGTCGTGGTCGGCGCGCAGTCTGTCGATGATCGCGACGTCGCGGAGCAGCTTGCCCTGCTTGTGCTCGGTGTAGCCGCCCCGGTAGCGCAAGGTGCCCTGGGGATCGACGACGAGCAAGAGCGGCGCGGCCTCGATGGCGAAGCGCTCGGCGAGCTCGCGCTCGTCGAGGCGCACGATCGGCAGCGGCGACGAGAGCAGCAGCGCGTCGATCTCCGGGTTCGTGCCGACCATCACGATCCGCTCGGCGAGATCGCTCGGGCGTGGATCATGGACGAGGTGCTCGAGCACGTTGCGCGAGCAGCCGCACGCCGCGTAGAGCACGTGGACGACGAGCCAGCGATCCTGGTCGCCGTGTGTGCGCAGGCCTGCGAGCTCGACGTCGAGACGACCGTCGCGATCCTCGGGCACCGGCAAGCTGTGCCAGTGCGTGGCCAGGAGCGTCGTGCCGAGCGCGAGCGCGAGCGGAACCCAGATCCAGAAGAGGACACGGGCCGAGAGCGTCGCGGTCGCGTGCAGCGACATCGACTCCCGACATCGACGCAGGCGGGCCGGCACTGGAGGATGGGCCCCGATCGGGACCGCACGCCGGGCGGCGCCCCGCGGCCTCAAGGCACCCGGCCGGGTGACCGATGCGTGGGGCATGCGCAGTGCCGTGCTCGGTTTCGTCGTCTCCACCACCTCGTTCGCGATGACGGCGTGCCACTCGGACGGCGCGACCGCCGTCGACGAGACGGACGGCACGTCGGAGTCCGGGACGAGCAGCGAGCCCGGGACGAGCACGGCGCCGGAGACCGGGACCGTGCCGGCCACCACGACCGACGACACCGGCACACCGACGACGACGACGACCGGCACGCCGGACGACAGCGAGTCGAGCGGCACGCCCGGCGAGTCCGAGTCGAGCGGAACGCCGGGCGACAGCTCGAGCAGCGGAACGCCCGACGAGAGCTCGAGCGACACGACCACGACGACCGACGGCGGCTCGAGCACCGACGGCAGCGAGAGCACGGGAGGCGACGGAGGCGCGGCATTCCCCGAGGCCCCGGCGTTCGGCACCAACGTGCTCGACCTCGATCTGGTCGGGAGCTGGGGACTGAACTGGGTCCCGGAGAGCGGCTTCGACTCTGTGATCGAGATCGACGACGGTGGTGGATTCGTCTGGCGCGAGACGAGCGCCGATTGCTCGGGCTCGACGACGGCGAGTGGCTACCTCTGGGTCGAGGGCGTGCAGATCGTCATGCACGTCGACACGTGGGAGCGGCCGTTGCCGTGGGACACCGAGGCGGTGCTCGGCGAGGTGTTCGAGCCGCCGTTCCGCATGCGCCTGAGCTTCTCGCTGCAGGGCAACGGCGAGGACGCATATCTGGCGATCGCAGCCCCGCAGCGCGTCACCGAGACCGCGCCGTACCTCGGCGCCTCGTACGTGCGCACCGTGCAGGCGGGCGCCTATCTCGGCGGATCGTGGCGCGGTGAAGCGGAGCTGCAGGCGATCCCCGACGGTGCGAGCGAGCCGGTCACCATCGTGCGCGACGTGTACGAGGCGCTGCTCGACGCGGAGCTCGGCGCCGATGCCGAAGGCACGGGCACGCGCGCGGTCACGACGGTGTACTTCCCCGTGCCGCAGGCGTTCTACGACTACGACGGCGGCAACTGGACCTGCATGGGGGGTTGCCCCGCGGGCTCGGGCCTGACGCTCGTCGACGGCAGCAACCTGTTCACCTACGGCCCGTACGCCGGCTACGAGCACCTGCTCACCTTCGTCGACGGGCGCACGTTCCGGCGCGACGTCGTCAGCGACTGCCCGTGAGACGCGGAGCCAGAGCTTTCGCGCCGGCGCGCCTCGAAGTGCACGCGGAAGCCGACTTCCGGGCGCTGGTGGAGAGCGCGCCGATGGGGCTGTTCGTCCATCGCGACGGCGTGATCGTCTACGCGAACCCGCTGTTCGTTCGCATGCTCGGCTACACCGATGCCGACGAGCTCGTCGGGCGGGACATCGCCGAGCTGGTGCATCCCGAGGATCGCCCGCGCTCGCGCGAGCGGCTCGCCACGCTGCGCGGTGGGGGCACGCTCGCGCCCGAGGCGCTGCGGATGCGGCGCTGCGACGGCGGCTACATCGTGGTCGAGGGCAGCGGCGTCGTCGCGGAGTTCGACGGCGAGCCCGCGCGGGTCGTCGTCGTGCACGACGTGACCGAGCGTGAACGGCACGCGATCGCGCGCGCCAGCGCCGAGTGCGAGCTGCGGCGCTCGCTGGCGGAGAAGGAGACCTTGCTCAACGAGGTCCACCACCGCGTCAAGAACAACTTGCAGGTGATCGCGAGCCTGATCGCGCTGCAGGCCGCACGCGTCCAGGATCCGCAGGCCCGCGTCGCCTTCGCCGAGATGCGGGGACGCGTGCGCACGATCGCCTCGATCCACGAGCGTGTCTATCGGGTGCGGGCCTTCGACCGCATCGACGCCGGCGAGTACCTCCACGGGCTCGTCGCCGAGGTCGAGCGCTCGCTGCGAACGCCCGGTCGCGAGATCGTCGTGGCCGTCGACGCGGAGGCGCTGGCGCTGGCGCTCGACGCCATGGTCCCGCTGGCCCTCTTCGTCAACGAGGCCGTCACCAACGCGTTCAAGCACGCCTTCGTCGGGCGTGCGAAGGGCAGGGTGGTCGTCACCTTGCGCCGCGTCGACAGCGACGTCGAGCTGTCGATCGTCGACGATGGCGTGGGGCTCGTCCAGGAGCTCGATGCCTGCGAGGTGCCCTCGCTCGGGCTCTCGTTGATCCGTGGGCTGGTCCGTCAGCTCGACGGCTCGCTCGTCTACGAGTCGAACGCTGGCACGCGCTGCACCGTGCGCTTTCCCCATCGAGATCTCGAGAGAGGTGTACCGTCGTGAACGCCCCAATCCTCATCGTCGAAGACGAGAGCATCATTGCCGCCGACATCCATCGCATGCTCGTCTCGTTCGGGTATGCGGTGGCCGAGCCGGTCGCGAGCGCGGGGGAGGCGCTGCGGGCCGTGGCGGCGAATCGTCCGGCGCTCGTGCTGATGGACATCCGGCTCCGCGGCGAGCTCGACGGGATCGACACGGCGGCGATCCTCAAGCGCCGCTGGAGCATCCCGGTCGTCTACCTCACCTCGCACTCCGACGAGGCCACGCTCGCGCGCGCCAAGCAGACCGCACCCTACGGCTACGTCATCAAGCCCTACGAGGAGCACGATCTCCGCGCCGCCATCGAGATCGCCCTGTCGAAGCACGAGATCGAACAGCGCGCGGCGGAACGCGATCGCTGGTTCGCCACGACGCTGCACTCGCTCGGCGACGCGGTCATCGCGGTCGACTGCGACAAGCGCATCACCTTCCTCAACCCGGTGGCCGAGCAGCTCACCGGTTGGTCGGCGGCCGCCGCCGAAGGGCGCGCGATCGACGAGGTGTTCAAGCTGATCGATCGCGAGGGCGCGCGTGTGCCTTCGCCGATGGCGCAGGCGCTCGATCAGCTGCAGCCCGCCAACCTGCCGCCGGAGACCCGGCTCGTCACCCGCTCGTCCGGCCCCATCGAGGTCGACGACAGCGCAGCGCCGATCGTCGACGACGGCGGACGGCTGCTGGGTGGCGTGCTGGTGTTCCGCGACGTCACCGACGCGCGCCGGCTCGAGCGTCGCGCTGCACAGACGGAACGGTTGGCGTCGCTCGGGCAGCTCATCGCCGGGCTGGCGCACGAGATCAACAACCCGCTGATGACGATCGGGGCGAACAGCGAGCTCATCGACGGTTGCCTGACGCGGCTCGACGCGATGGGGGCCGATCGGGCCATCGTCGCGGACGCGCGCTCGCTCCTCGGCGACGCGCGGGCGGCGATCGGGTCGATCGTGCAGATCCTCCACGGCCTGCGTCGCTTCGCCACGATCGGCGCCTCGGGACGCGAGGTGCTGGAGGTCTCCGAGGTGCTCGAGGACGCGCTGCGCCTGGCGATCGATCGCCTCCGCGACGCCGCCACGGTGGAGCTCGAGCTGGGCACGACGCCCTTCGTGCTCGCCGACGAGAGCCGCCTCGTGCAGGTGTTCGTCGCACTGCTGCTCAACGCGGCCCAGGCGATGGAGATCCCGGACGCGCGCAAGAACGTGATCCGGGTCTCGACGCGCACCGACGAGCAGGGACGCGCGGCGATCGAGATCCGCGACAACGGGCGCGGGATCCCGGCCGCCATCATCGGCCGCGTGTTCGAGCCGTTCTTCACGACGCGGCGGGTGGGCGAGGGCATGGGGCTCGGGCTCTCGATCGTGCACGGTACGATCGGGGAGCTCGGCGGTGAGGTGACCGTCGAGAGTCAGGTCGGCGTCGGCACCGTGTTCCGCATCGTGCTGCCGCCGGCGCCGGCCCGCGCCGAGGCGACGGTCAAGCGCTCCGTCGCGCCGGCGCCCGTGCCCGGGGAGATCGGGGTCGCCCGGGTGCTCGTGGTCGACGACGACGAGCGCGTCGGGCGGGCGGTGCAGCGTGCGCTGCAGTCCGCGCACCACGTCGAGCGCGAGACCGATCCGGTGCATGCGCTCGCCCGCATCGAGCAAGGCGAAGAGTTCGACGTCGTGCTCTGCGACGTGATGATGCCGGGGATGTCGGGGCCCGAGTTCGCGGCGCGCCTCCGCGAACGTCATCCGCACGCGCGCCCGGTCATCGTGTTCGTGACCGGCGGCACGCTCGACTCGGAGCTCGACGACGAGCTCGCGATCTCCGGATCGCTCGTGCTGCAGAAGCCGGTGAGTCGCGCGTCGCTGCTCGACGCCGTCGCCGCGGCGGTCTCGACGATCGGTCCGCCGAGCTGAGGTGGGGCGCGCGCCGCCGCTTCGGGGATCCCCTCTCGGAGTCGCGCTCGCAATCGGCCCGCTCGGGCTCGCGGCGGCGGCAGGTACGACCACCGCCCGTGCAGCGTCGTGGGCTGCTGCCCTCCCTCGTGGCCGCGAGCTTGCCTCCCGACGATGCACGCGCACATCTGGGGGCTGTACGCGACGGTCGTGCGCTCGTGATGACCACGGTCGAAGCGTCGGAGCTCGACCCCGCGATCGAGGCGCTCTCGCGCGGGGATCCGCTGCACGTCGTTCAGCACGCGGCGTGATCCGGACGCAGCGCGCGGGTTGCGTGGTGGTGATCCAACGATCGATCGGCCACGCGGGTGACCCGCACGTCGTTCACACGCAGATCCGACGGAGGGCCTGGTGTCGCAGCGGTGTCGGCCGTCGTACGCTTTCGAGCGGTGCCAGGATGGACCTACCCGCGCGCGCATGACCCGAACGATCCGTGGGGTGGCGCTCGTGTCTGAGCGGATCCGCGTTCTGGTGGTGGAAGACCGCGAGGAGGATCTGGAGCTGCTCCTCTTCGCGCTCCGGCAAGGTGGGTTCGATGTCGTGCACCAGCGCGTCGAGACCGACGATGCGATGCGGGACGCACTGCAGCGCAGGAGCTGGGACATCGTCATCTCCGATTTCTCGCTGCCGACGTTCGGAGCCATGGAGGCGCTGGCGGTGCTGAAGGAGTCCGGACAAGATCTGCCGTTCATCGTGCTGTCGGGGACCATCGGTGAGGAGAACGCCGTCGACGCGCTGCGGCAGGGCGCGCACGACTTCGTCAGCAAGCTGCAGCTCGCGCGACTCGTGCCGGCGATCCGTCGCGAGCTCCGCGAAGCCGAGGGTCGACGACGCCGACGCACGGCGGAGAGCGAGCTCGCGCGCTCCGAGGCGCTGCTGCGCTCCATCCTCGAGACGGTGCCCGAAGGCGTGCTGGTCACCGACGAGCACGGTCGCTTCCTCGTGTGGAACGCGGCGGCCGACGACATCATCGGGCGTGGTCCGAGCTCGCGTGCGCCCGAGCAGTGGCCGCAGGAGTACGGCGTGTTCCTCGAGGATCGCGTCACACCGCATCCGTGGGACACGCTCGCGCTCGTGCGGGCGATCCGCGGCGAGGCCGTCGACGGCAACGTCTCGTACCTGCGCCGCAACGGTCGGCCGGGCGCGCTCATCTCGACCAACGCCCGGCCGCTGCGCGGCGACGACGGTGTCACGCACGGGGCGGTCGCGGTCCTGCGCGACATCACACTCGAGCGCGCGGCGCAGGAACAGCTGCTGGTCTCGGATCGCATGGCCTCGATCGGATTGCTCGCGGCCGGCGTCGCGCACGAGATCAACAACCCGCTCTCTGCGGTGATCGCCAACCTCGATCTGTTGCACGAAGCGCTGGTCGAGTCGGGCACCGCGCCCACCGAGCGCGTGCCGAGCGAGCTGCGGGACCAGCTCGCGGATGCGCGCGAGGCCGCCGATCGCGTGCGCCGCATCGTGAAGGACCTCAAGGTGCTCTCGCGCAGCGACGACGCGAAGACGTCGCGAGTCGACGTGCGCGAGCTGCTCGATGCCGCTCTGCGGATGGCCCACAACGAGATCCGCCATCGGGCCCGCGTGAGCCGGGCGTACCGCCCGGTGTCGATCGTCGTGGCGAATCCCTCGCGGCTCGGTCAGGTGTTCCTCAACCTCGTGGTGAACGCGGCTCAGGCGATCCGCCCCGGCCGCGCCGACGCGAACCAGATCACCGTCGCGACCGACACCGCGCCGGACGGCCGCGCGGTCATCGAGGTGCGCGACACCGGCGGTGGCATGCCGGCGGAGGTGCGGCAGCACATCTTCACGCCGTTTTTCACCACCAAGCCCGTGGGGGTCGGCACGGGGTTGGGGCTGTCGATCTGTCACCGCATCGTCGCGGAGCTCGGCGGCGAGATCGTCGTGGAGAGCGAGCTCGGCGTCGGCAGCACGTTCCGCGTGCTCCTGCCGGCCGATTCCGCCCTCGTCGCGGATCCGCGGCCTGCCGAGCAGCCGGTCGCTGCTGCGGTGCGGCGCGGCCGCGTGCTCGTCGTCGACGACGAGGAAATGGTGCTCAGCGCAGTGCGGCGCACCCTCGCGCCCGAGCACGAGGTCGTCATGACGACCGAGAGCCCGTCCGCGCTCGCGTGGCTCGAGGCGGGCGAGCGCTTCGACGTGATCCTGTGCGATCTCATGATGCCGGTGATGAGCGGCATCGACCTGTTCGCGGCGCTCGAGCGCGTCGCACCCCGCATGGCCGAGCGGGTCGTGTTCTTCACCGGAGGCGCGTTCACCGAGGAGGCGCGCTCGTTCCTCGAGCGCGTCGCCAACGCCGCGCTGGAGAAACCATTCGAACCCCAGGAGTTGCGCGCGCTCGTCAACGCGCGTGTCCGGTGAGGGGACCGCGGAGTCCACGCGGGCGCGGCGGCCGCGCACAAAGTACTCGCTTCGTCGAACCAACCCACTACGATGAACGCCGGGAGCGTGAAGGTGCGACCGATACTTCTCATCGAGGACGACCGTGACGACGAAAACCTGGTGCGCCGCGCGCTCACCAGCTGCCGAGTCCCCAACGACGTCGTGGTGGCACGCGACGGCGCGGAGGCACTCGACTATCTGTTCGCGCTCGGCGAGTGGAAAGATCGCGACGTCGAACAACAACCGCTGCTCGTGCTGCTCGACATCTCGCTGCCGAAGGTCGGCGGGTTCGAGGTGCTCCGGCAGATCCGCGCCGACCCGCTCACGCGACTGCTGCCGGTCGTCGTGCTGACCTCGTCGCGGCACCAGAGCGACGTGCTCTCGGGCTACGACGCGGGCGCCAACGGCTACGTGGTGAAGCCGGTCGACTTCGGCAAGTTCATCGAGGCGGCCCAGGAGCTCGGCAACTACTGGGTGCAGCTGAACGAGGCCCCGCCGCCGGCCAAGGCCTGACGGGTTAAACCGATCGCCCCGCCTCGGAACGAGGGGGGCGATGCCCGTCCTCACCCCCACCGTCACGCTGCTGCTCACGCTGCAGCTCGCCGCGGCGCCGCCGGTGCCCGACGCCCCTCCCTCGCGCGAGGCCTACCCCGGCGCCGCCGAGCTGGCCGCCGAGGCTCCGGTGCCGCAGTGGCGCCCGGAAGGCGGGACCGCAGCGCACAAGAGCGCGGTCGATCCGCACGCGCTGAACAAGAAGATCCGGCGCGCGAGCTCGACGACGATCGCCGGCGGTGCGATCGCGGTGCTCGGGCTGACCTCGCTCGTCGGGGGCGCCGTCCTCTACACGCTGCCGCGCTCGCAGCTCGAGAAGCTGAAATCCGACAACGGCGGCGTGCTCCCGCCCGACGATGCGAAGCGGCAGCGCGCGATCACGATGGCTCGCGTGTCGCCGGCGCTCATCGGCGCGGGTGCGGGCGTCTTCGTCGTCGGTGCGATCATGGCCGCCGTCGGAGCGCGCAAGTTCAAGAAGCTGCGCGAGGAGAAGCGCACGTCCGTCGCGTTCGCGCCGATGCCCATCCGCAGAGGTGGCGGACTCGGTGTGGAGGTGCGGTTCTGATGCGACGCCTCTGCCACCCTTCGATCCTGCTGCTGCTCGTGCTCACCGGCGGCTGCGACCTGGCCGACGAGCTGAAGGGCGAGCCGTGCGACGTCGACGACGACTGCTGGCACACGCAGCACTGCGCGCGTACGCCCGCGGAGAAACAAGCCGCGCTCCCGGGCATCTGCCTCGCGAAGGACGTGCCGTGCTCGACCGGCGAGCAGCTCGGCTGCGCGTGCGTGCCCGAGGACTTCGAGAAGGGCTGCACCACGCCGGCGATCTCGTCGTCCGAGATCGTCTATCCCGCCATGATCTGCGACGAGGCCCTGCTGGTCTGCGTCGTCGAACCCGTTGAAGGCACTTCGGAGGGCTGACATGACGCATCGGAGCATCCTCGTAGCGCTGGCGATCGCCGGCACGAGCAGCGGCTGCGGCATCTTCGCGGCCCTGGGTGGCGGGGGCGGCGATGGAGCTGCGTTCGCGCTCGACATGGAGAAGTACGAGGTCGACAGCATCGATCTCGTGTTCGAGGGCAACGACGGCACGTTCTGCCCCGGCGGCAGCAGCCCGTTCAAGGTGACCGCGCAGGCCACCAAGAAGAAGTCGGGCAAGCGCATGCAGCTCGAGACCGCGGCCGAGGGCGCGAAGGCCCACGACGTCCGCGGGAAGATGGACCTCACCGAGTTCGCGATGGAGGCGAAGGGCGGCGAGGTGAGAAGCGGCGTGCTCACGACCGACTACGACCAGTGGCAGACACTGCTCGGCTTCGACATCCGCGCGACGTATCGCAACGACAAGACCAAGGTGGTCGAGAAGCACTTCGAGCCGGTCTACAGCTGTATCGGCTCCGTCGGCGGCGCGGGTGCGGAAGGGGCGACCGGCGAGGGTGGTGCGTACGGCCAGAGCCCCGGCGGTGGCGGTGGCATGGGCGGCCCGGGTGGCAACGGTGGACCGGGCCCGCGCGTCGTCGCGTACGTCAGCGTCGCGCGCACGCCGAAGCACTCGCACGTCGGGATCGTGAAGGTCGAAGGCGACTACGAGCAGCTCACGTTGTTCGATCTGAAGACCGGCATCACCGTGCTCGCGCGCGGAGGGACGGGCGGCTGGGGTGGCCGCGGTGGCGACGGAGGCGAAGGCGCGGATCCCCAGGGCCCCGGCGGGCCGGGTGGGCCCGGCGGCCAAGGTGGTGCCGGTGGTGACGGCGGTGAAGCGATCGTCGTGCTCGACGATCGCTATCCCGAGCTCGGCGGCATCGTGCGCATCGACGTGAGCGGCGGTGGTCCGGGCGGTGGTGGCGACGGCGGCTATGGTGGTCCCGGCGGACCGGCACCCGAAAAAGCGTGCGACGACTGCGAGCAGCCCGAGCCCGGCCCCGAGGGTGCGCCTGGCGTCGTCGGCAACGACGGCACGATCGCGGGGAGAGACGGACGGAGCGAGGTCCGCACGGGCGATCTCAGCACCGTCTTCGCCGCACTGCCCGCGGGTGTGCGGCTACGCGACGAGCCGCGCCCGGAGCCCCCTCCGCCGCCGGCACCGAAGCCCGGCAGGCCGTCGGGCAAGCGCCGCCGCTGACGCTCCGCGCAAACGTTGCGGCCCACTGGCGCACCGGCTGCGGTGCGCCATGATCCCGCTGCTCGTGGCCGTGCCGGAAGCAGCCGCCCTCGTCGAACAGGTCGGTCTCGCGGGCCACGAGGCTGGTGCCCTGCTCGAGCGCCACGGGCCCAACGAGATCACGCGACGCGAGGCGACCCCGCGCTGGCGCGTGTTGCTCGGCCAGCTGACCAGCCCGCTCGTGCTGATCCTGCTGGGCGCCGCGGTGGTGTCGGCATTGATCGGTGCGGTGTCCGACGCGATCGCGATCGCCGTGATCGTCGGCATCAACGCCGTCATCGGCTACGTGCAGGAGTCGCGCGCGGAGGAAGCCATCCTCGCGCTGCGCTCGTTGACGGCCGCCCGCGCGACCGTGGTGCGCGACGGGAGTGCACGGGTGATCGCGGCGCGCGAGGTCGTGCCCGGCGACGTGCTGTTGCTCGAGCCCGGCGACGTCGTCGCAGCCGACGGACGCGTCCACCAGGCGGCGACCCTCACGCTGATCGAGTCGGTGCTGACCGGCGAGAGCATGCCGGTCGAGAAGCGCACCGAGCCCTCGATCGCAGATGCGCCGATCGCCGAGCGGCACGACCGGGTGTTCATGGGCACCACGGTGGCCACCGGCACCGCGCGCGTCGTCGTCACCGAGACCGCGATGTCGACCGAGCTCGGCCGCATCGCGCACCTGCTCGCGCAGCCCGACACCTCGTCCACGCCGTTGCAGCGTCGGCTCGATGCGCTCGGTCATGTGCTGCTCGTCGCCACCGTCGCGCTCGTCGGGCTCGTGGGCCTGCTCGGGTGGATGCGCGGGCTCGCCTGGTACGAGCTCGTGATGACCACCGTGTCGCTGGCGGTCTCGGCGGTACCCGAGGGTCTACCGGCCGTGCTCACGGTGGCGATGGCGCTCGGCGTGCGGCGGCTCGCGGCGCATCGCGTGCTCGTGCGACGACTGTCCGCGGTCGAGACGCTCGGCTGCGCGACGGTGGTGTGCACCGACAAGACCGGCACGCTCACGACCGGCGTCATGACGCTGCGCGAGCAGTGGGGCGCCGACGAGCGCGAGCTGCTGCATGCGGCCGCGGCGTGCTGCGACGCGGAGCTGCACGACGACGACGACGACGGCGTCGGCGATCCGACCGAGCTCGCCATCTTGCGGGCGGCGAAGCGGGCCGGGATCACCCGTGCAGCGATCGAGCGCGAGGAGCCGCGCCTGCGCACGCTGCCGTTCGACACCGAGCGTCGGCGCATGGCGATCTGGCGCGCGAGCGGGCGCTGCTATGTGAAGGGCGCGGTCGAGGCCGTGCGGCCGCTCTGCACCCGGCTACCCGAGGGGGCGACCGAGGCGGCCGAGCAGCTCGCGCGTCGGGGGCTGCGCGTGCTGGCGATCGCCCGTGGTGCGCAGGACGACGAGAGCCAGCTCGAGCTGCTCGGGCTGGTCGGGCTGGCCGATGCGCCGCGCGACGAAGCCCGGGCCGCGATCACAGCAGCCCGTGCGGCCGGGGTCCGCATCGTGATGATCACCGGCGACCACGTGCTGACCGCCGAAGCCATCGCACGCGAGCTCGGTATCGTGCGCGACGGCGAAGCCGTCGACGGGCTGGTGTTCGCGCGCAAGACCGCCGCCGACAAGACCGAGATCGTCGCACGCATGCGCGCGGCGGGCGAGGTCGTCGCGATGACGGGCGACGGGGTGAACGACGCGCCCTCGATCCGCGAGGCCGATGTCGGCATCGCGATGGGGCAGGGCGCGACCGAGGTCACGCGCGAGGCCGCCGACATGATCCTGACCACCGACGACCTCGGCGGCGCGATCACGGCGATCCGCGAGGGCCGCATCGTCTACGACAACATCCGCAAGACGGTGATCTACCTGCTGTCGGGCAATGCAGCCGGGCTCGCGATGATGCTGCTCGCAGCGGCGGTCGGATGGCCGTTGCCGCTCATGCCGCTGCAGCTGCTGTGGCTCAACATCATGTGCGAGCCGCTGCCCGGCATCGCGCTGGCGATCGACGCGGCCGACGACGACGTGATGCGACGTCCACCTCGGCCTCCGCAGGCGCCGCTGCTCGACGGCGCTGCGTGGCGGCACATCGCGTTCGTGTCGCTGCTCCAGGCCGCGGTCGCGATGGCCGCGTTCGCGTGGGGCATCGCGCGCGGAGGCGTGGAGCTCGGACGCACGATGGCGTTCGCGACCCTGGTGTTCGGGGTGCTCCTGCGCTCGTTCGCGGCGCGTCACCCCGACAAGCTGCTGTGGGAGGTGGGCTGGTCGCGCAACCTCTCGCTGCTCGTGGTCGTGTCGGTGTCGTGCGCGCTGCAGCTCGCACTGCACACCGTGCCGCTCGTGCGCGCATGGTTCGGGCTCGCGCCGGTCACGTTGCTCGAGCTCGCTGCCACGCTCGCGTTGGGGCTCGTGCCCGTCACCGTGGTCGAGCTCGGCAAGCTCGTCCGTCGCGCGAGACGCCCGCGGCTGCCCGCCGCGGCCTGAGCGAGCCGACTCACCAGGCTTCGACGCAGACGTCGGGCGGCAGCCACCCGCTGTCGGTCGCGACCAGCCGACCCCGTGCGCGACCGTCGACGTCGATCGCGAGGCGTTGCCCCGGCGCGAGCTTCGGCAGCGAACAGGTCGAGAAGCCGGGATAGCAGTCGAAGCATCGCTTCGGCGTCGTCGCGTCGAGGCGCACACGCACGTGCAGGCGCGTGCCATCGAGCTCCGCGCGACACACCGGCACCTCGCCGCACGTGCAGCCGAGCTCCACGCGCAGGCCGTGGCCGTCGGGCGTCGCGGCACTGCACAGCCGCTCGGGCGCGACGGTCTTCCACGCCTCCGAAAAGGGGCGGTCGATCCCGCCAGCGAGCGACGTGAGCAGCGGACGCTGCTCGGCCATCCGCTGCTTGCGCTCGTCGGCGATCGGCGACGCCGAGAGCATGCCGTGCTGCGTCAGCACCCACGATGCGGCGAAGCTCGTCTCCTCCGGCGCGGCCGAGTACAGCCGACCGAGCAGCGAAGCGAGGTGGAGATCCGCGAGGTGGGGATCGCCGGCGAGCGCTTCGACGCGACGAGCGACGGCCCTCGCATAGCGGGCCGGTGCAGCGGCGACCCGCGCCTCGATGGCCGCGTGGGCCTCGAGCCCGATGTGATCGGCCGAGTACATGCCGCCGGTGATCGTCGCGACGTCGGCGTCGATCCGGGCGTCGTCGATCCGGGCGTCGTCGGATCGCGCCGGGGCTGCTGCGGGGGCGGTCGCCTCGACGACCGGCGTCGCTGGGCCGGCCGGATCGGGGGCCGACGCCACCGAGGTCGGGGCGACCGGACGTGGCGCGCATGCCAGCACCGCGAGCAGGATCGCAAGGCCGCTTCCGCCGAGTACGGTCTTCGGTGAGCCCATCGGCGGCCTCGAACGCGCGAGCTCGCGCGTGGGTCTCACGGCCGGGACGGATTGGCTTGCGCGGCCGAGCATGCCGGGCTGACGATGACGAAGATGGCAGGGGCGATGCGAGCTGCGTGCGTGGGGATCGTGCTGGTCGCGGTGCCGTCACTCGCTCGCGCGGCCGACGAGCCTCCGCTACGGCATCGTCGAGCGCCGCCGTCTCGTGCGCGCAGCACCGATGCTCGCCCAGCGCACGATGGGCGTCGCGCTCGGCGGCGCGTTCTGACGCTCACGGCCGCACGCGTCCGACGATGGGGCCGAGCACGAGCCCAGCGATCGCGCCCGCGAGCGCGTAGCCGAACAGCCCCGTCGCGAGCCAGCCGATCGCGCTCCAGCGATCGGTCGGCGGCTCCGGATCGCCGGGCGGTGGCGGAGGGCCGAAGCGCTGGGGATGCACCCACGGATTCGGTGCGAGGGCCTCGACCAGCGTGGCCCACAGATTGAGCGCGCGCTGCTCGGGGCCGATCACCGGTCCGTAGCGCGCCGCGAGCTGGCCGTGCTGCGCGAGGTGCATCGCGAGCAGCCCGCCGAACCAGACCGCCCCGACGAGCGCACCGCGTCGAGCCCACGAGAGCACTGGCCACGAGCATACGCGATGCTCGCCAGCACGTACGTGCTCAGCACTCGAAGCTGCAGTCGAGACCACACTGCTGGGCGACGCACTCGACCAGCGCTTCGGCGAGGGCGAGCGTCGCCTCGAGGCAGCACTCGGCGCACGAGTGCTGCTGCTGCGCACACGACATGAGGCAGAACGGCACCGTGCCGCAGGCGCCGTCGCTGCACGCCGCGTACTCGTCGCTGCACGGACCTGCGAGCGCGCAGCCCTGACACTCGAGGCAGGTGCCGTCGCAGACCGATCCGGTCGACGACTCGCCGCTCGAGCTCGCTGTCGTCGCCTCTTCGGACGACGTCGTGGCCGTCGGACCGCCCGAGCTGTCGGCCTCGCCGGTGGTCGGCGTCCCCGAGGTCTCGGAAGACACCGTCGTCGTCACGGGCTCGGGCCGAGCGCAGCGTGCATCGGCACAGACGAGGCCGGCCACACACGTGCCTGTCGCCGTGCATGCGCAGCCTTCTTCGCCGGGCACACAGTCGCCCGCGGTCGTGTCCTCGCGCGGTGGCTCGCCGGCGACGGTGTCGGGCTCGCGGTAGCAGCCGAACGCGATCGCGAAGCACAACGTCGTGATCCGTGCGCGCATGTCAGCAGCGATCGGTCGCGCAGAGCGGTGGTGCGCAGCCCATGCACTCACCCCACAGGCACGCCATGAGCGCGTTGAACGGCTCCCACGCGGTGGTCGTCTGGCAGCAGCACGTCATCGGACACTGCGACGGTCCCTGGGGGCAGAGCGCGACGCAGTCGAGCAGGGTCGCACAGTCGCCCGTGCACGCGGCGCGCTCGTCCTCGCACGGACCGCCATCGTATGCGCACGTGAGACACTCCGCGCAGTCGTTGCACATGCCGCAGGTGAGCGGCCCGCAGGAGCCGTCGGTCGTCGCCGGATCGGTGCTGCCGCTCGACTCGCTCGAGGACGCGGCGGTGGACGAGGTGTCCGGGTCGACGGCCGTCGTGCTGCCGGTGGCCGACGGGCCGTCGCACACGCCGTCGACGCACGCGAGATCTCCGAGACACGCGCCGCCGACGCAGACGCAGGCGAGGGTTCCGGGCGTGCAGCCCTGCGGCGCGCAGATCTGCGAGCCCGCGATGCACTCGAGGCTCGGATCGCAGCTGCCGTCGTCGCGACAGGCGCAGCCGGTCGTGCCCGGCTCGCAGTCGGACGACGTCGAGGAACCGGAAACGGGCGGCTCGACGCCTGGCTCGGAAAAGCACGCGCACGCGATCAGCACTGCAAGGAGAAGGCGACGGAACACCGCTGCTTCCGAGCGATGCTCCGCGCCATTCGATCACAGCGCTGCACGTGAGCTAGCGCGCTGCGAAGAAGACCCCTCGATCATCGCGCCGCGGTGCGCACGACGGAGCGCGCGGGTCGCACGAGCGTGGCGCGCTGCGGTGCGACCGGCTTCGTCGGGGCGCGGTCGAGGGCGGCCGGCGACAGCGTGGGCTTGCGGGTCGGCGGCCTGGTGCCGGGGTCGGGCTTGCCGACGGGGTCGGGCTTGCCGACGGGGTCGGGCTTGCCGACGGGGTCGGGCTTGCCGAC
>CAZFKC010000021.1:0-30072 GCA_964519175.1 uncultured Nannocystaceae bacterium | reverse complement strand
CGGGGTCGGGCTTGCCGACGGGGTCGGGCTTGCCGACGGGGTCGGGCTTGCCGACGGGGTCGGGCTTGCTGACCGGGTCGGGCTTGCGGGGCTTGGGCGGGTCGACCGGGTCGGGACGCGTCGTGCCGCTCGGCATCAGCACCGGCTTGCGCGCCGGAGGCTTGGTCGGCTTGGTGCGCGACGGCGGCTTGGTCGGCTTCGTGCGCTGCGGCGCGTCGGGCTCCTCCACCGTCGGCTTCGTCCGCTGCGGCGGGTCGTGCTTCACGACCGTCGGCTTCGACGGGATCGGCTTGCCGCGATCCTCGACCTGACCACCACCATGGTTCACGGCCACCGGCTTGCCCATGCCGGTGTAGTCGTAGCCGTACGCGTTCGGAGAGCTGCTGTTCGGCGTGCCCATGAACGAGACGGAGCAGCCACCGAGCGCGAGCGACACGAGCGACGACATCACCAGACCACGAATCGCAGTGCGGAACATCGACATGCTCTGACCGACGAGGGCGTGGAGACGGCCATTCACGAACAGGCCGTTGCCGCTGCGAGCGCGGCGGCGTGGCCCAGAATTCGCGTCGGAGCGACACGGATCGAGCGGTGCGCGCCACGGAAGGGCCGTTGGATGTGTGTGCAGTCGACCATCTGCGCTACGGCGTGAAGTCGCCGCCGAACATGACACGCCGCGCGCAGAAGACTGGCCCCAGCACCGACGGCGTGGCGCCGGAGACGGCTGCCCGCACCGCGCGCCGACGCCATCTTCGTCGGGAACCAACTCGCCCCTCGGCGCACGTTCGCGCCAGACGCAAGTCGCGTCGGGAGTGAGCAATCGAGATGCGCCATCCATGGATCGCCGCGACGCTGCTACCTGCGTCGCTGTTCGTCGGCTGCGGGACGGAAGAGCTGCAGCCGCGTCGCTTCGAGCTCGTGCACGTCGATCGTGACGAGGCCGCACACCAGGTATCGCTCGCCGGACGAACCGACGACGCCGCCGCTGCGAGAGCGCTGTTCGTGCGCGAGCGCGACCGGGCACGCGTCGAGCTCGAGCTGGACGGCGATCGGTTCCGGGCCGAGCTCGATCCGGCCACGCGCGAGCTGACGGTGCTCGCCGAGGTCGACGGTGAGACGATCGCGTGGACGCAGGCCGACGGCCCGATGCCCACCGCGATCGCGGAGCGCTGGGAGGACGTGCTCGCCGCGTGGCGCGATCGGTTGCTCGACGACGACGGGCGACTGCGGGCCGATGCACGCAGCTCCGTGAACGTACCGGCAGACGTGTTCGCGACCGAGATCGACGGCGAACCCGTCTCGCAGGCCTACGCGCCGTGTCCACCCGAGCCGATCTGCTGGTACGACGACACGACCGGCGCGTTCATCTGCGAGCTCGCCGAGGCGCTGTGGTGCCCGCCACCGCCGGATCCGTGCTGGGGGCTCGACTGTCCCCCGTGCGCGGGGCTGTGGTGCCCGCCGCCCGATCCCTGCACGACGGGCGGCATCTGTCCCGAGCCCTGCATCGGCCTGTGGTGCCTGCCGTGCGACCGCTGGGATCCCTTCTGTGGATGAAAGACGGAGGAACGAATGAAGAACGTACGAAGCGTTTCCGCGGCGAGCTGCGTCGTCGGGCTGTGCACGATCGCCTTTGCATTCGCGGCGTGTAGGGTCGACGACGATCCGAGTCGCATCGAGAACCCGGCCGAGCAGCGCGTGGCGGCGTCCGACGAGACGATCGAGGCGCTCGGCGTCGTCGAGTGGAGCGTGGTCGAGGAGGACGTCGGCGAGTACGAGATCGTCGGCACGGACGTGCACGAGCTCGTGCTCGGGCGCTTCCGCGTCGAGACCGGGCAGAGCTCGACCGAGGTCACGATGCTCGAGCCGCTGCCCGGACGGCTCGAGCTGCAAGACGGCGTGATCGTCGAGAACACGATGGCCGACGGCGCGCTCTTGCGGCACTTCATGGAGGACGCGGATCCGAACGCGCTCGTGTTCCGCGACACGCTGGGCTGCACCGTCGCACTCGCAGCGCAGGCCGCCGCGTGCTGGGCCGCCCAACAGACCCCGCCGGTGCCGCCCGGGCCCAAGGCCGCCGCGACGCTGGGCTGCGTCGTCGCGGGCGCAGCCGCGGCGCTCGCGTGCATGCCTCCGTCGTGTGATCAGATCGCGTGCAACGCGAACTGCACGACCGCGGGACATACGTACGGATGGTGTGAAGCCGACGGCCGTTGTCAGTGCTACCACATCGGGCCCGCGACGGCCGGCCACGAAGGTGGTGACGACGGTGGATACGGCGAGGACGACGGCGGCTACGGCGAGGACGACGGCGGCTACGGCGAGGACGACGGCGGCTACGGCGATGGTGGCTACGGCGATGGTGGCTACGGCGACGGCGGCGGTGGTGGTGGTGGTGGCTATGGCGACGAGGGCTACGGCGACGACTACGGCAGCGAGGAGATCGACTTCGTGCCGGAGTTCGACCTGCGCGCCAACCAGGCGATCCCGCAGGGGCCCGACGCCGGGCCCACGATGACGGAGCCGCTCGATCCGAGCCCGTGGAATCTACCGCGGCGGCGCTGACCGACGCCGAAGCGCCGGCGGATCGTCACAGGCAGTTGCTGATCGCGCCGTCGCAGTCGAGGCCGACCATCGGATCGTAGTAGGACCCGAAGCACGCCACCACGGGATCGGTGTCCTGGTAGCACCACTGGTAGAACTCTTCCCGCTGGTCGTCGTTGCACTCTTGGCCGATGAGGTTCGAGAAGTAGCAAACGCAGAGCACCTCCACGTCGAGCTCGCAGTCGGCGTCGCTGAAGCCGTCGCAGGTGCACTCCTGCTGGTTCGCAGCGCAGTTGGTGCCGGTGTGTCCGGTGGTGAGGCAATTCTCCGTGCAGGTCTCTTCCTGCCACTGGCCGTCGACACAGGTCAGCATGTTGGTGTCCTCCGCGGCACAGAACGTGTCGCCGTCGAAGCACACCGGCTCGAGCGCGGTCGTGCTCGACTCGCCGTCGCTGCTCTCCGAGGAGGACGATTCCGCGGGTTCGCCCGTCGAGGTGTCCTCCTCCTGCGCCGCGGTCGACTCGCCGACCTCGCTCGTCGAGCCCGCCGCCGGCATCTCGACGCAGAGGTTCGAGAGGCACTGCAGCCCGTCGAGGCAGAGCCCGCCCTCGAAGCACGGGCAGGTCTCGTAGCCCGGGAAGCAGGTCCCCGTCGTGCCGTCGACCTCGCCCTCGGAGCTGGTGCCCGGTGCGGGCGCCGAGGTCGATCCGGGCCCGCCCGTGGTGTCGTCGTCGGCGAGGGCTCCACCGCCGCCGTTGCACGCGGTGGATGCGAGGAGCAGGGTGAAGATCGAAGGCGCGAGGCGTCGGTGCACGTGCGGTTCCCCCGCGAACGGGCGGGGCCCCGCTGCTGATGTGTCGGCCGCCGGCATTTCGATCCCTGCTTCGTCGCGCTGAATCGACATGCGGCACTCGCACGGGGCCGCCGGGCTGCTAGACCGGTTCGTGAGCGCCCCACCTCCCGTGCCGAGCCCGCGCTGGAGGGCGTGGTGGACGCTGGTCCGGCGCGCGGCCACGGCTTGGATCGACGACTACGCGCCGAGCATGGGCGCCGCGCTGTCCTACTACACCGTGTTCTCGCTCGCGCCGCTGCTGCTCATCGTGGTCTCGATCGCGGGGCTCGTGTTCGGCGAGGAGGCGGCGAGAGGTGAGATCTTCGGGCAGCTCGCGGGCCTCTTGGGTGCCGCCGCGGCCGAGGCCGTCGAGGACGTGCTGACGAGCCTCAACGAGCCGGCGCAGGGGATCACCGGCACGCTCGTCGGGATCGTCGTGCTGCTCATCGGTGCCACCTCCGTCTTCGCCGAGCTGCAGGACGCGCTGGATCGCATCTGGCGTGCACCCGCACGCGAGCGCAGCGGTGGCCTCTGGCGACTGCTCCGCGCGCGGCTGCTCTCGTTCGGGATGATCCTGGGGATCGCGTTCCTGCTGATGGTGTCGCTGGTGATGGGGGCCATCATCGCCGCGCTCGGCAAGTGGTGGGGCGACTTCTTCGGCGGCTGGGAAGTGCTGCTGCAGATCGTGAATCTGGTCGTCGGGTTCGGCCTCACGACGCTGGTCTTCGCGATGATCTACAAGCTGATGCCGCGCGCGAGCGTGCAGTGGCCCGACGTCTGGATCGGGGCACTCGTCACCGCGCTGCTGTTCACGGGAGGCAAGTTCCTGATCGGGCTGTACATCGGCAACACCGGCGTCGCTTCGGGCTACGGCGCGGCGGGCTCGTTGATCGTGGTCTTCCTCTGGGTCTACTTCTCGGCGCAGATCTTCCTGGTCGGTGCCGAGTTCACCTGGATCTACGCGCGCATGTTCGGCTCGATGAAGCACCTCGAGGCCGCGACGCCCGAGGTCGTGGTGGAGCCGCCCGAAGTCCCGGCGATCGCCGACTAGCTCGTTCGCCCGCGGTGCAGCACGAGCGGGATCACGCGAGGATCGCGGACATGTCGTGCCTCGCGGGGAACTCGATGTCGAGCGCGTGCGCGACCGCCGAGTAGATGTGGCCCTCGTCGCAGCGCAGCGCCGGGTCCGCTTCGCCGGTGGTGCCGTCGAACCCGTAGGTCGTGCACGTGGCGGGGTCGATGCCCCCGAACACGCGGTTGCCCTGCAGCAGCGGCGACATCAGCAACGTGCCGTTGTTGAGCGCATGCGCGGTGCCCCAGAACGGCGCACCGACCGGGCGCGTTTTCTCGCGGCCGAAGTCGGTCGCGATGTACACGAGCGAGCGGTCCCACATCTTGCCGAGGCTGGGATCGCCGAGGTAGTCGAGCTCCTTGAGCAGCTCGATCAGCGCGTCGGCCACCTCGAGCAGCGCGCCCCACATGAGCTGCTGCGCGAGCCGATGGTCGACGTGCGAGAAGTCGAACGCGACCGGAGCCGTGGCCAGCTTGTCGCCGGAGCTGAACACCGGCTCCTGCTGCAGCGAGATCGTCGTCGCGCACGACAGCCCGTAGTAGGTGAGCAACACCGACAGGGCAGCCTGGGCCTGCCACGTGTTGGTGTGCAGCTTCGGCAGGCGGGCCAGCAGCGTCGGCAGGAGCGGGCTGCTGGTGATCCCGTAGCGCGGATCGAGCAGCTCGCTCGGCAGCATCGTCAGCGGATCGACCAGCTGCGCGGCCTCGAGCCGCGGCAGGCGCTCGCGGCGGTCGGCGAGGAACGTCCGGCGCAGCGGGCTGTCGACGAACGTCTTGCCGAACGGCGACGCGTCGTCGAGCCGGTCGCGCACGCCGCGTGCGTGCTGGACGAGCTCGCGCTCGGGCAGACCGAGCACGCCCTTCATCCCGTCCATGGCGGCGGCGAAGCCCATCGGCGCCGAGACGATCTCCGCGCGCGCGAACGAGGGGATCGACGCGTCCCACCCGGGCTGGATGTAGCCGTCCACGCCCATGTTGCAGTTGGGCAGGATCAGATCCTCGCCGTGGCGCATCGCCATCGCTTCCATCAACGTACGACCCGAGTTGATCCCGTTGCCGTTGAGCGAGCGCGCCTGGGCGACCTGGTGGTTCACGCTCGTGCATTCCTGCGTCAGCACCGTCATCTCGCGGTGGTGCTTGGTCAGGAAGTCCGAGGCGTAGTAGCTGGCCTCGTAGATGCCCGCGAGCAGGCCCGCCGAGCCCGAGTACGCGGGCGAGCGGATGTTGCTGCCCTCGGGCACGACGATCTCGGCGTCGTCGAAGACGTTGAGGGTGTCGGCCAGCGCGTCGTCGTCGACCTCGCTGCGCGACAGCGGCAGGAAGCTGTCGACGATGCTGGCACCGCCATAGCCGCAGAGCACGAACATGAGCTTGCGGTCGCGGTCGGCCGTGCTGCCTCGCCGCTCCGTCGCCGCCCGCACCATCGTGGATCCGACGGCCATCGCTCCGAGCGCGCCGGACATTCCCATCAACATCTCGCGTCGTCGCATGGATTGGAGCTTCATCGTCATCCGGCCTTTCAGTAGAACAGGAACTCGGTGGTGCTGCCGACGGAGTAGCAAGCGAGGACGGCGAACTGCTGCGCCGTCATCGGCTCGGCGACCAGCTCGCCGAAGACCTCGACCTCCTCGTCGGTGGGGTCGCGGGCCAGGAAGCGGCGGTAGAGCGCGGTCACGGTCGCGGCGAACGCTGCGTCGGCCGCGTCCGGGGCCTGCGCGTCGTCGAGCTCGAGCGCGGTGAAGACGACCGCGGGACCCGCCGCGTCCTTCGCGACACGGTTGCTGCACGCGCTCAGGAGCACGCGATCGACGACCACCGCGGTGGAGAGCATGGGGTTGGGCAGCGCCTTGTGCAGCCCGAGCGAGAACGGAGCCGGCCCACCGAGCGCGACGTGGTGGACCTCGCGCGTGCACGAGTCCGTGCCGCGCTCGTTGCACACCTCGTCCGGCGCGAGCTCGAGCGCCCGGCCGATGTCCTGCTCGAGCGCCACGTTGCGCTTCCACAATAGGCGTGCGCGGGTCGAGGGCGTGAGCGGCTCACCATCTGCGACCGGCTCGGGCGCACCGCCGCAGGCCGCCGCCGACAAGAACCCTGCGAGCACGAGGTCGAGCTTCGTCATGACGTCTCCTCAGGGGGTTCCGAACGCGTCGGTGTCGATCAAACGGTGGAGCATGCGGTTGGCGGAGTAGCCGTCCTCCGGCAGCGCGGTCCAGATCGCCTCGAGCTCGGCGAGCTCGTCCGGTTGGGCGTCGTGCCCGACCGCGTACACGAAGAACGTGTTGGCGAGGTTGCGGCTGAACTCCGGCGAGTCGGCCATCACGCGCGCCATCTCCACCAGGTTGTCGACCGTCTGCCCGAGCACGATGAAGTCGGGCTTCGCCTCCGCCCAGCCGGGGATGCGTGCGGCCGGTCGCTCCGGTCGATACGTGCCGATGACGAGGCTCGGCGCATTCGTCATGTCGAAGCCCTCGTACTCCGCGAACGCGTAGGCGATCGGATCGAGCGTCGAGTGACACTGTGCGCAGGCCGGCGCATCGACGCCCTTCGCGTCGAGATCGAGCGGCTCGCCGTGCACGGGCGCGATGCCCTGCTGCAGCGACAGATCGAGCCCGAGGAACGCGCGATAGGCCTGTCCGGCCGTCACGCGCGGCACCGCAGAGAACATCGTGTTGAGGAACAGGTTCCACTGCGTCGTCAGCAGGCCGGCGCGGTGCTCGGGCTCGATCGGCTGCCCGCCCGCGAACCGCTGCGGCGGATCCTCGATGACGCCCTCGACCTTCACGAGCTGGCCGGCCTCGTCGCGTGCGACGTGGTACTGCGCGGTGAGCATCTCGCGGGCGTCGTGATCCTCGGTCAGCGCCCACTGCCACAGCCGGTAGTCCCACCCGTAGTCGGCGACGGTGATGACGAAGCCCATCACCGAGATCGTGGTGTCGGCCCCGTACGCGGTGACGGGGCGGATCTTGGGGTGGGCCAGCTCGACGAGCGCCTCGTCGATCCAGTAGTCCGACGCGAGGCACGTGCCGAGGTGCTCGTGCAGCGCCGCGCGCTGCTCGTCGTGTCCGAGCGCGGCGAAGGCCTCGACCTCCTCGAACGACGGCGAGCTGCCGCAGAAGCGCAGTCGCACGCGGCGGAACGCGAACGTCGGGTCGTAGACCCCGACGTCGTAGTGCTCGTTGCCCGGACCCGTGGGCTCGGGCAGCGGCATCCACTGCGACAGCGGATCTCCGGGGTTCGTGCCGAGCTCGATCTCGTCGAGGTTGGTGAGCCCGTCGCCGTCACTGTCGGCGTCCTCGATCGCCGCGAGCGCGAGCGCGAGGTTGTCGTCGAAGGCCTTGCCGCCGAGCTCGGCGAACACCGCGAGCCCGTAGTTGTTCCACGCGACCGGTTGCGTCGACGTGTGGCACTTCGTGCAGGTGATCGTGCGCCCGAGGCACTCCGGGGCGTCGGCGTACACCGTGCAGAACTCGCGCGGTGCGGAGGGCTTCGCCTCCGCATCGCCGGCGATCGCTCCCGACGCGAGCACGCACGCGGCGACGAGCAGTCTTTGATGGAGGATCGCCATGGCTCGTCCTTTCTCAGAGCGGGTACACGAGGTTGAGATCGACCGCCGCGGGTGCGGTCGCCATCTGCCCGTCGACGATCGTGACCTCGACGCAGCCGGGCGCGAAGCCTTCCGCGGTCACGAGGTCCGCGTTGTCGGCGTAGGGATTGCTGGTGTCCGCGTTCAGGTTGTCGTCGAGGAACGCGACGAGGTAGTAGGTGCCGGGCGCGACGCCGCTCACCTCGTAGAGCACCTGCGAGCCCTCCGCCGAGAGATCGGCGCCCTCGACCGGCGTGGCGCCGCCCGCCTGCGCAGAGTCGGCGGTGCACTCGATGAGCAGGCCGACGTAGAGCGTGCCGATTCCGTCCTGACCGGCCGCCGGAGCGACGGATCGGATCACGGCTCCACGCACGCCGGTGCTGGGGTCACCGCCCACTTCGCCGCCCTCTTCGCCGCCGGACGACTCCTCGCCACCGGCGCTCGCGCTGGTCATGGGCGACGGATCGTCGGTCGTCGAGTCCTCGCCGCCCTCCTCGTCGCCGGGATCGCCGGACTCGGACTCTTCGCCCTCGGCGTCGGTCGGATCGGCCGACCCCTCGCCGGGTGCTGCGGTCGTCGCTGCGCCGGTGTCTGCACGATCATCGTCCTCGCCGCCGCATGCGGCGTGGAACATCCCCAGAGCGAGCCCAAGTCCGAGCCATTTGCCGTTGTCCATCGTGTCGCGTCCCCTTTGAAGAGGCAGTTCCACGAGCCCGGACTTTGTCACGGGGGGAAATGCAGCGAGCTCCGGGCGATGCCTTCAGCCGTCGACGGGCGCGAAGCGTGCGACCCAGGCATCCGTGTCGCCGGTCGCCACCTCGGCCTCGCCGACCACCACGATGTCGTCGCCGGGTAGGATCACCACCGCACTCGCGGTGTCTTCGCCGCCGGTCGTCTCGGTCGGCAACGCGTAGGACCAGATCGCCACGCCCTGCGGATCGAGCCGCACGATCCAGCGCTGCCGATCCGAGCCGTCGCTCACCGAGCCGACCGCGAGCGTGTTGCCCTGGCCGTCGATCGCGACGTCCTCGATGCGCGCGGCGGGCCACGCGTCGTGACCGGGACGCCACGACCAGCGCTCGGCGCCCGCGAGGTCGTGCGCACCGACCCACGCCGCCGGCGCGCCGCCGGTCGACTCGAAGCCGCCGAGCACGAACCCACCGTCGGCGGGCGCGAGCCCTTGCACGGCCCAGAGCGCGTCCGAGAAGACGGCGAACTGCGAGGGCACGTCGGATGCGTCGAGGCCGACGACGACGCCCTTGCCGGTCTGGGCGGTCATGCCGAGCCGTCCGCCGAACAGCAATGCGCCGTCGACGTGCGTCGCGGCGTTCCAGACGCTGCCCTCGCCCTCGTTGCTGTGCACCGCGCCGAGCGTCGGATTGCCGCGATCGAACGCGTAGAGCCACGCGTAGTCGGGACCGGGGACGATCGGCACGCCGTCGCCCGCAGCGACCATGCGATCGGCGTCGAGCTCGGTGACGACGTGGCACGCGTGGTCGCTCCACAGCGACGGGATGAACGGCGGGCCCACGAGCGCGGCGTCCACGGTGCCGATCCACGCCTGCCGGCCGAGCACGATGTCGTCGTTGCGGCCGCATGCGACGAGCTCACCGGCTGCGCCGCGCACGAGCGAGTGCACCGCGTCGTCGGTGCCGCCGACGTTGTGCTGCAGGCTCGCGAGCACGTCGCCGCTGCCGGGATCCAGTGCGACGAAGGAGAGGTCGGAGTGCTGCTGGCCCGCGGCGACGATCCGTTCGTCGTCGAGCACGACCGCGAGGAAGCGATCGGAGCCACCGGCGGGGCCCGCCACGAGCCGGCTCCACACGAGGTGGCCGTCCGTCGGCAACGGCTCGCCGGTGTCCTCGCCCGCGCCGTCGTCCGAGTCTTCGCCGCCGGAGCCCTCGTCGCCCGAAGCGTCGTCGCCGGCCGTGTCGTCCGCGACGGTGATCGACGACTCCACGTCCTCGGGCGCGACGCAGACCCCCGCAAAGGGCCCGGCGAGCGCGCTGTAGCGCCGGTTCGACGCGCAGCGCTCCTCGGCGTAGCTGCAGTACGAGGTGGCCTCGCACCAGCCCATGCCCGCCGACGACACGCAGTCCTCGTCCTGCTCGCACTGGAACGGTTCGGCCACCACGCAGCCGAGCGAGCTCGCGCACGAGAGCGCCCACGCTGCGAACCGCGATGGTCGGGCTCGGGTGCTCACCACTTCACCGCCCCGCGCCGCTCCGCCCCGGCGCGCACGCGGGCGAGCGCGCCACCCGGGCGTCTCGATCCACGCGCGCGCGCACCGACGACGGCGAAGCGCACGATGCCCGCGGTGACGAGTGCGGCTCCGGTCACGAGCACCGCGATCCCGGCGCGACCCTTCGCCGGTGCACCGGCGAAGCGCTGTTGGTACTCGAGCTCCGTGCTCGCACCCGCGGCATCGCTGCGCTGCGCATGGCCAGCCGCGAGCAACCCGGCGCCGATGCCCGCGACACCGACGCCCGACCACAGCAGTCCGTGGCCCCACGGATCGCGCCCCGGCCGACGTTGCACGCGTGCGACGCGGTCGCGATCGACGGGTGCCGGCGCGGGTGGGGACGCGTCCACCACCGGCTGCGGAGGTGGTGCCGGCGGCGGTGCGACCTCGATCGGCGCGGCGTCGTCCGCTTCGCCCACGCGCTCGCGGCATGCGGCGATGTTCGTCTGCGCGTCGGCGATCTCTTCGGCGGTCGCATCGCTGGCGAGGAATCGCTCGTACAGCGGCAGCGCCGCTTCGCAGCGTCCGCCGAAGCGCAGCGCCTGCGCCTGGGCCCACAGCAGCTCGGGACGCGGATGCTCGGCGTACGCGGCTGCGAACGCGTCCGCGGCTTCGTCCCAGCGCTGGGCGTCGAACGCACGTGCGCCGCGCAGGAACTCGGGATGCTCGCGCCAGGTGTCGGCGGCAGGCTGCGCGACGAGAGCGAGGGCGAGGACGAGCGCGATCATCGGGCCGACCGGGGCAGCATCCCGTCGGCGGAGCGGGATGGCGGTGCGAGGACTTCGGGCGTCGCCGCCTTCGTGCGGCGATGGGCGCGACGTCGCTTGGCCCGCGGTGCGTCGTCGTCGGTGAGCGGTGCGCGCACGATGGCCGTCGTGATCACGGTGGGCTCGTCGGACAGCGCGACTCCGTCGGGCGCGGCGATCGCAGGCGAGGGCGGCAGTGCGAGCGCGGTGGGTCGCAGCACGGGCTCGGCGCCCGGTGGCTCGCGATCGTGGGCGATCGCATCGGCGGCGACGACCGCGGGCGGTGGCGCTGCGGGAGGCTCGGTCGCCGACGCGGCGCTCGTGCGTGCGATCTGCTGGCCGAGCAGCAGGCCGGCGAGGACGCCGACCGCACCGACCGTCACGCGATGACTCCGCGGGCGTCGCTTCGCCGACCGGATGTCGAGGCTCGCTGCGGTGCGCACCCGCGTGACGGCCTCCGACGCGGTCGGCGGCACCAACGTCCGAGCCGCGATCGGCGTATCGAGCTCGGGCAACGCCGGCGTGCCGAAGCGCTCCTCGAGCACGCGGACGAGCCCCTCGGTGCTCGTGTCGAGCCCGAGCTGCCCGCGCGCGAAGGTCTCGAGCGCGGCGCGGAACGCCGCTGCCGACGGATAGCGATGCTCGACGCGCGCGGCGAGGGCCCGCCGCACGATCATCGCGAGCGCCGGCGGATAGTCGCGCACGAGCTGTCCCGGTGGCGTGAAGCGTCCCTCGATGACGCGGTTCATCGCCGCGATCATGTCGCCGGCGAACGCGGGGCGGCCGGTGGTCAGCTCGTAGAGCACCGCGCCGAGCGCGAAGACGTCGCTGCGGCCGTCGACGTCCTCCTGTAGGCACTGCTCCGGCGACATGTACCCCGGCTTGCCCTTGATCGAGCCCGTCGCCGTGACGTGCGTCTGCTCGGTCATGCGCGCGATGCCGAAGTCGGTCAGCTTCACCGCACCGTCGTACGCGACGAGGATGTTGCTGGGCGACACGTCGCGATGCACGATGCCGAGCGGTCGTCCGCTGCCGTCGCACAGGCTGTGCGCGTGGTGGAGCGCAGTGGCGATGTCGATCACGACCCGCAGCGCAGCGCCGAGCGGAAGCGGCGCGCCGCGCCGATCGGACAGGACGCGGCGCAGATCGAGTCCGTGCACGTACTCGAGCGCCAGGAAGTACTCGCCGTCGGTCTCGCCGACGTCGAGCACCTGCACGATCTGCGGGTGCTGCAGCGAGGCCGCGATCCTCGCCTCGCGCATGAACATCCCGACGAACTCCGGCGTGTCGAGCAGGTGCGCGTGCATCAGCTTGAGCGCGACCGGCTTCACGAAGCGATTCGGTCCGTCGAGCCGCGCGAGGTACAGCTCGGCCATGCCGCCGCCGCCGATCCGCCGCACGACGACGTAGCGCCCGAGCCGAGTGCCCGGGCACAGACCCCGCTGCGGACGCAAGCTCGTGGCATGCCCCGTCACCCCGCCTGTGACGTTGCCGATCGCGGCTCCCGAGTTCCGGGTGCCGCACGATCGCGGCCCGAGGCGCCCGTTTCAGCCCGTCGGCGCGCCCGTGACCAGTGGACCGAGCGAGCGCGCCCAGCCCTCGAAGTCGGACAGGAGCGATCGCCGCGTGTCCTCGGGGGCGCGCAGCTCCTCGACCTGCTTGCGCAGGGCGTCGCGCGCGCGGGAGAGCCGCGTCGTGACGTTGGTCGTGGTCACGCCGAGTACGTCGGCGATCTCCCGGCTCGCCAGCCCCTGGACGTAGTGCAGCCCCAGCAGGATCTGCGTGTCGTCGGGGAGGCGCTCGAGCGCGCGCAAGAGCAGCCAGTGCTCGCGGCGCTTGGCCACGACGCCGCTGGGGCTGAGCACGCTCTGGGGGCGCGCGGCGTCGAAGCGATCGAGCTCGGCGACGCGATGCTGATCGCGGAGGTGTCGCAAGAGCACGTTGCGCGCGATGCCGAACAGGAACGCGCGGACGTTCGCGCCCGCGATCTGCGAGCCGCCCTCGACACAGGCGAGGAACGTCTTCTGGGTGAGATCGTCCGCCGCCTCGGAGGCGCGCAGGCGGAAGAACCCGAGGATGCTGCCGTAGTACGCGCGCGTGAATCGCTCGCCTGCCGCGGTGTCACCGGAGCGCCACGCCTGGAGCAGCGCCGCATCGTCGTCGCTCATGCCCCGCCAACCTTGGGCCGGCGATCACACCGATTGCAAGGGCGGATGCGCACACGCGTCGATCGTCCTCGACGAAGGTGGGTCGGTGCGCACCCTCGATGAAGAAAAGGGTACGCTCGGGCGTTGCACACGTTCCCCTGTGCCAGGGGCCAAGAGGGTTCATGCTCCGTCCACGCCTCAGCATCGCGATCCGAGTTTTCACTGCACTGGGCCTCGGTGGCTGCTCGAACGGGGCCGAAACCGGCGATCCGTTCGGCACTGGCCCCAGCAGCGCGGGGCAGACGAACGGAGGCAGCGGAGCGGGGAGCAACGGCGGCGACTCCGGTGACGGCACCGATGGCTCCAACGAGGAGTCGGGTGACGATCCGAGCGGGAGCGATCCGACCAGCAACGAGGCGACCGGCAACGATCCGACCGGTGGCAACGAGGAGACCGGCAACGATCCGACCGGCAACGAGGAGACCGGCGATCCGTCGGCGTCGGGTGGCTCCGCGTCGGGTGGTTCTGCGTCGGGTGGTTCTGCGTCGGGTGGTTCTGCGTCGGGTGGTTCTGCGTCGGGAGGCTCTGCGTCCGGCGGTTCCGCGTCGGGTGGTTCTGCGTCGGGTGGTTCCGCGTCCGGTGGCAGCGACGACTCGTACGGCGGGACCTACGGCTCGTATGGCAGTGACGACTCGTACGGCGGGACCTACGGCTCGTACGGCGGGACCGACGACTCGTACGGCTCGTACGGGAGCTACGGGTCGTACGGCTCGTACGGAAGCTACGGCTCGTACGGCTCGTACGGGAGCTACGGGTCGTACGGCTCGTACGGAAGCTACGGGTCGTACGGCTCGTACGGAAGCTACGGCTCGTACGGGAGCTACGGCTCGTACGGCGGCTACTACAGCCAGCCGGAACCCGAACCGCAGCTGCGCGGCGGCGCGATCCCAGACGCGACGATCGGCACGAGCTTCAGCGATGGATCCGTGCCGGCGCAGGACATCGACGCGAGTCGTTGGAATCTCCCTGCACGCCGTCGTCGCTGATCGCACGGCTGCGCGCGGCTCTCGAGCCTAGCGTGCCGCTCGGACCTCGAGCGCCAGCTTCTCGAGGTCGCCGGAGCCCGCGATCGAGCTGCGTGTCGTGGGATTGCCGGCGTAGCGCACCGAGCCCGAGCCGGCGATCGTGACGTCGAGCTTCTTGCTCGCGCTCACCTTCGCGTCGCCGCTGCCGGCGATGTCGACGTCGACGTCGACCGCGGCGAGGCCCAGCGCATCGGCGTCGCCCGAGCCGCTCAGGTCGATGTCGAGGCGGTCGGCCCTGCCCGCGACCGCGATGTCGCCGGAGCCCGCGATCGCGACGTCGAGCCGCGCGGTGTCGAGCCCGTGGGCGACGATCGATCCGGAGCCGGCGACCGCGACCGCGTGGAGCCGCGGCGTGGTCACCTCCACGTGCAGGCCGACCCGCGTCGAGTGGCTGCGCTCGGTGTCGATCACCAGCGTCCCGTTCTTCACGCGCGTGCGGACCAGGCCGACCAGGTTCTCGTCTCCCCGCACGACGACCGACGGCGGCGAGCCGATCGTGACGTCGACATCGATCGCGCCGCTCGACGCGACCGCCGAGAACTCGCCGAGCTCGCGCCGCTCCGCATACGCGACGCCGTTGCCGATTTCGAGTGGCCCCGCGTCTCGATGCATGACGCGCATGCAGCAGGGCAGAGCGAGCGAGCAGAGCAGGGCGAGGCGAGTCGTGGAACGGGTCATCCCCCGACGTATGCGCACGGGCCCGGATTGGGTTGCCGGCTGCGATCGATCACGAGGCAGGCGGAGGCGCACAGGAATCGCACGTGGGCGAGAGGGGCTGCGGAAACCTCAGCGATGTCGCGAGACTTGGCCCGCAGACCCCTCTCCCACGTCGCCCTCGCCACTTCCCGAGACCCCTCCAGACCCGCCCAGATCCCCCGCGGGTTGCAGAGTCGCGGCAACATGACGGCAACGGTCAGTCGTCGCGGTGCTCCGCTGTGCAGACTCCGGTCTCGTGGAGCTTCGCTTCACACGCGGCGAACGCTTCGGTCTCCTGGTCGGTGTCCTCGCAGGTGAGGTTCGTGTAGCACTCGAACTGCGCGGTCTTGCGTTCACGGCACGGTCCCTGCCACACGGAGTTCCGCGCGCACGTCTCCGCGGCTTCGTCCTCGATGTCGGCGCCGCACGCTTCTTCATGGTCGTACAGCGCTTCGCAAAGCGCGTACGCTTCCTCGTCGATGGGCTCCTCGACCCTCGGCTTGCAGGCCAGGAGCGCGAAGAGGGCCAGTATGGTCTGGGCGTGTCGCATCGTTCGGCCTCAGATGATCGTGTAGGTGTAGTTCAGCGTGTTGACGCCGCGCTTGACCTGGACGATAAATGACGTGGCCTGCGAGAGAGCATGCCACCCGAGGTGATGGCCATCGCAGCGGCTAAGTTGATCGTCCTGCTTAGCATCAGTACATCCACGCCCCGAGGATCGCGCGACCACAGCGGCGCGCAAGGGCCCAGGCCTCTGCACGCAGAAGCCTCTGCCCCCGTCGCTGATCGGTGTTTGTGATCTTCGGGACACCCCCGGTATCGGCGGGCCGTCACGCTCACGACACTCAGCCGCCGAGCGCCGCGACGATCTCCCGGCGCACTCGCTCCACCCGAGGAGGCACCGCCGTGACGCGGACGAACTCGCCGATGTCGTTGCAGACGACCTCGACGTACGCCTTACCAGTGCCGTCGACACCTTCGACGACTTCCTCTCGACGTCCGACTTGCTCTTTGCCATCGCGAGAGCAGCTCACCGGTCGTCGCGATCTTCACGAAACGAAGCGGTGCACGCGACGACCGGCGAGGGCCGACAGCAAGACCGACCAACCCACGGGAGTCGCACGGGCTCAGTGCTTGCCGACGCAGTTCCCATAGGCGTCGGCTTCTTCCCAACACGGCTGCTGATCCGGTGGCGTGTCGGAGCAGACGGCGTACGGTGCGTTGTCGTACCACTCCTCGCACGTCAGCGCGTTGATGCACTCGTAGTAGTCGGCGCGGAGGAGTCGACAGGGCCCGTGCCAGTTCTTCCCGAGATCCGAGTCTTTCACAGGCCCCCCGCTGCTCAGGCAGTCGTCGTGGCACGTCGGATAGATGTCGTAGCCCGGGCAAGATGTCACGAACCCTGGCGCCCCGGGCAAGCACGTCTCGCGGAGGTCGCAGTAGCCGGAGCAGATGCGCTCCGCATCGACCTCGTCCTCGTCCTCGACGTGACGATCGGAGCATCCGAGCGCCGCCCAAGCGATGAGGACGAGGTGGAGCTTCTTCATGGCTGCATGCCCTTCAGATCAAGTCGTAGTGGTACGAGAGCGTGTTGACGCTGCGCTTGACGCTGACGTTGAACGAGGTGTCGCTCGCGTTCGCGATGATCGCGTACACCACCCTCGGGAGGGTATTGAGGGGGTCGCCGTTCACCGACATCACGATGTCGTTGGTCCGCAGGGCCATCTTCTAGATGATGTCCGTGGTCGCGGTCGCCCGCGGCGGAGGCCGATGATCGCGAGCGACGACCAGAGCCAGCCGCGGGGCGCGGTGTGCTGGCATCCGCAGCCAGCGTCCGAGCCGGCGGCTGCGGACGCATCGCTGGTGCTCTCACCGCCGTCGTCGGAGCTCGTGCCGGTTCCTTCGCTGGTGCCTCCTGTGATGTCGACGGACGTGCTCGTGCTCTCGCCCGTTTCGTCGCTCGTGCTCGGCAGCTCCACTCGGCAGGCGGCGCTGCAGCCGTCGCCGTCCTGCACGTTGCCGTCGTCGCACTCTTCGTCGGCGAGTGGGTTGGTGGTTCCATCACCGCATTGGACGAAGGTGCAGTCGACATCGCATCCGGCGGACGCGCCCTCGTCGCAGTCCTCCTCGCCCTCGACCACGGCGTCGCCGCACTGGGCGAAGGAGAAATACGCGGACCCGAACATGTCGATGCTGTTGTTGCCCTGGTCGAGTACGTCGCCGTCGACGGACGAGATCACGTACCAGTCGCCGCCGTTGCACACGATCATGAGCTGATCCGGCTCCGGCGCAACGACGCCGTCGGGGCGGGTTACGCAGTCGAGTGCGACGCTCTCCAGCGAGGTCACCACTGTGCCGTCGTCCGGGTCGACCCCGTGCAGCGTCCTGTCGCCGACGACCCACACAGCTCGCCGTCGAAGCCCAAGCCATCCGGCTCGATGCCCGGCGTGACGGGAATCGCCCTGGCGTAGGCGCCGGAGGCAACATCGTGCACGTCGATCTGCGTGGTCCGGGCGACAAAGAGCTCGTCGCCGACCAGCTCGAGCCCAGAGATGTTGTCGGCGCCGAGGTCGAACCACTTCTGTTCGACGCCCGCGAGATCGTACACGGCGATTCCGTCCTGGAAGCCGACGAAGAGCCAGGTTCCGTCGGTGGCGAGGGCATTCGCGAGCCTGTTCGGTACCTGGAAGCTCGACATGTACGTCATGTCGTCGTCGAGCGTGTAGACCGAGGACGTGGCCGGCGAGGCGACGAAGTGCTCGGCCTGCGCGACGCGCGGCATGAGCAGCGATGCGAGGGGCGTCACGAGGCAGAATCCGTGGCGGAGCAGGTGGGCGAGCGTAGGCGTAGCGACATCGCTGGACGGACCGACGAGCCCCGCGTGTTGATCACGAAAAGCGCACGGCCGCGAGGCGTTCAAGAACCGCAGGCGAGCCGGTTCGCTCGACCGATCTGAACGCGCCGCGTTCAGATCGGTCGCGGCTTCGCGGCGAGGCAGCGGAGGCGCACAGGAATCGAACCTGCATGGTGGGTGGCTGACAACCACAATGACGACGGGAGCTTGACCCGCAACCCACCGTGATCCCTCGATTCCTGTCCTCCGTCTGGTTCCGTTGAGCGGGCGCAGCAGGATGCCGTAGGTGCACAGTCGCGGCACCATGGCGGCACCGGCAGCACCGGCAGCAGCAGCACCACCACCGTCACGGCCACCGCTGCAGCCACAGCCGGCAACGTGAACGCGAGCACTGCGGTGGACAGCATCGGTAGGTTGGAGTTCTAGGAATCGATCGGTCCACTGGTCCATCGCTCATCGTCACTCACTGGAACCATGTCTCCCCGTGCGCAGGACTGCGCTGGTGAGGTCGATGTCGGTGGACCGGAGAGCGCGATGACCTGGGCAGGAGCGGGTGACGTCCCGCGATCGTCGCAATAGGGTTCGCGTCCGCCGCGGCGCACGGCAGGTGAGGGTTGGTTGCCGATGAAGAGTTGCGCATGATCGCGGCGTGGCGATCGGAACCAAGCCGCGCGGAGTGCCGAAGTTCGTGCGCCGAAGCGCGGCGATGGGCCGCGTCCTGCAGGCCGCCGATCTCGTTGGCCCGGGCGACCGCGGCGTGGTGATCCTCGGCGAGCCCGGCTCGGGGCGCAGCCGCTTGGCGCGGTACCTCTGTGCGAAGTCAGAGCGGGCTGCCGGCCCCTTCTCGATCGTGGACTGCGCTCCGTCCGGGGTCGCCACCAGCGACGTCGAGCGCTCGATCACCGCCGCCGATCGCGGAACGCTCGTCCTGACGAACACCGAGCAGCTCACCATCGCCGCGCAGACATCCATCGCGGGTGCGCTCGAGTACCGCGAGGCGTCGGGCTCCTCCCACGGCTGGCCGAGCGGCGTGCGCCTCTTCGTCGTGGCCGACGCGCATGATGTCCATGAACCCGTTGGGGAGTTCGCGCGGGCGCTCGTGCACCACCGCATCGCCGAGCGGATCGCAGTTCCACCTCTACGCGAGCGCCGGCAGGACCTGCCGGATCTCATCGAAGAGATCCTCGAAGAGCTCTGCACAGCCCGAATGTCGGAGCGCTGCGGCGTCTCGTCGCAGGCGCTCGAAGCGTTCGAATCATACCTGTGGCCGACGAACGTCCGCGAACTGCGAGAGGTGCTCTACCGCGCGCTCACCGTGATCGACAGCGAGCGCATCGGGCTCGAGGATCTTCCGAAGCACGTGCGGGCGGCAGTGGAGGAGTTCGCCACGCTCGACGAATCGCTCGCCGAGGCCGAGCGCCGGCACATCATCGCGTCGCTCCAGCGGCACGGCTGGAATCGGGGCGTCACTGCGCGCGCTCTCGGCATCGGCGAGCGCACGTTGCGGCGGCGCTTGGAGGAGTATGGACTCGCGCGCGCCCATCGCTAGCTGTGATCGCTGCCGTCGGGTTCGGAGTCAGGCCGCTCCTCGGGTAGGTTCGCGAGCAGCTGCTCGTGCACACGTTCAACACCGCTCCCCTCGTACTGCACCTCCGGCGGAGCGCCCGCGGCGGACCACCACTCCGGTTCGTCCTTCGCTGTGATCTCGAACGAGGTCTTCGATCTGTCGGCGATCGGCCCGGCGTAGCCCACGACCTTGGCGACGAGCGCTGTGAGAATCGTCTTCACGAGACCCACCCGAGCTCTGTCGCGGTCCCAGTCTCGCACCTTCTCCGGAAACGCGGCTTCATGCGCGACGCTATGGCGAGCGAGCTGGACATCCTCCATCGCCTCCGTCCACGGCAATGCCGACCCGTCGAACACGCGCTGCACCGGCGTCGGGCGATCGATCTCCGAGCCGCGGACACGGTCGACGAGACGCGCGCCCATGTTGGGCGCCGCGAGTCGCTCGATCTCTTCGCGATGCTCCTTGACCCACGCGACCCACGCTTCGTGCTCCGCGACCCTACGCCTCCCGCCGTCAGGCAGACGGGCTGAGTCCAGCGCCCATTTCGCCAACGCCTCGGCCGCGACCCACGCGTGCAGAAAGTTCGACTCTACGGAGCCCGCGAGAGCTGCGAAGTACAAGTGCGCCACGGGCAAGATCGGTGCTCCGATCTCCGACTCATGGCAGGCGATGATCCGATCGATGAACTCGGCGTTCAGCGCGGAGCGACAGTCGAAGGGAAGCGCCGGGGGTTGGCGGTTCTTTCGGGTCCACGCGTGACGCAGCAGCCCGAGCTGCACCAGACCTGGCAAGGTCCCGTCCGGGCCCACCGGTCGGAAAACGCCGACGTTCAGCGGCTGGCCGAAGACGAAGCCGATGGCGCTGCGCGCCACGTGCACCGCTTGTGCGCCGGGCGACCCCTCGCAGTCGAGGCCGATGTACCAGTCGTCATCGTTGGGCACCAAGTAGACCGCACCAGATTGGGTGGCGAAACGCCAGCCACGAACGAGCGCATCCTCGACGGCCAGCAGCAAGTTCCCCGTGCCCCCCCAGAGGACGACAGGCGGCTGAGGAGTCGCGAACAGCAATCGCGCGGCCCAGAACGTGCGGCCGGTCGACGATCCGGCAGACCACTTCCACCCGCGCAGCACCGCTGTCACTTGCGAGCCATCGTCGCCGTACGCGACGCGCGTGATGCTCGAAGCTCCCTCGGCAATCGTGAGCATTCCGTGCTCTGGTATCTCTGCCGCGAAGCAGTCGGTGGACCACTTGCGTGGATCCGGAACGATCGCCGCGCTCGAAGGCGGCGTTGCTTCCAACCGGAGCCCGCCATCCTCCTCGAGCGCGATCGTGCCGACCTCGGGCGCGAAAGTCCCGCCCCACTTCACGGTTCGTAGCTGCAACACCCGGGGTTGCTCCGGCAAGCCGCCGCGGGCGAGAGCGACGAGGGCCGACTCGACGCGTGGGTCGAGCGGCTTGATTTCGAGTCCTTCGCGGAGCGTTCGAAGCTGCTCTCTGAGGCTGGTGTCCATGGCCGAAGTGTAGCAGCGTCGCCGTTAGCCACCATTGCGGAGGTCATCGCGGGATGCCGCAAGGGGTCACGAGCGCCAAGGCCAGATGTCCGGTCGCCGGCTCGACAAACTTCGGCGATCGCGAGAACTCAGGTCGGTCGCGTCGAGCGCTGCACCATCTTGGAGGACGTCGATCTTTGGGCTGGGAATCGGTCAACTTGGCCGAAACGCAGGTCAAGCTGGCCGAACTCGAGCGCGCCTCGACAACTCAACTCTTGTCGCGGGGCAGCGCAACCACCAAGATGGTGGTTGTTCGCGACCACGCTGCGATGGCTTCTTCCCCGCAACCAGAGCCCGCCCCTCAACCACGTCCGCCGTCGTTCGTGACGCACAGTCGCGCGATGGCGCGGGCGGTCGCGCTCGCAGATCGCGTGGCCGAGCTCGGTGCATCGGCGTTGGTCGTCGGGGAATCGGGCACGGGCAAGCGTCGACTACTTCGCCGGGTGAGCATGCGCCCCAACGCGCCGCCGCGGCCCGAGTCGATCATCGACTGCAGGCGATCGCGGCGCGCGTTCTCGTGCGCGCTCGAGCAGATCTCTGCTGTCACGCATCCGATCTGGCGCATGCCCACTCGGCTGCAGCTCATCGGCCTCGACGATCTCGAGGTCGAACAGTTCGACGCGCTGGAGCGCGCGATCTGGGGCGGCATCTATCTCTGCACGCCCAACCTTCAGCTTCTCGCGACCTCGGCCGTCGGCGCCGACGAGCTCGCGACGTCTTGTTCGTCGGCCGCACGTGTCGTGGCAGCAGCCACGAACGAGATCGTCGTCCCACCGCTGCGGGAACGAGGCCCGGACCTTCCGTCGCTCGCGCACGCGATCCTCAAGCACCAGTGCGCCACCGCCGGCATCGCACGGATGAGAGTCGCGCCGGACGCATCGGAGCTCCTGCGTCGGTACGCCTGGCCCGGCAACTTCCCCGAGCTGGAGGAGGTGCTCGGCTGGGCGACGACGACGGCCGATCCGTCCAAGCGACGCATCTGCACCCGCGACCTCCCTTCTAGCCTGCAGGAAGGCGCCTTCGATTCCGGCGCAACGAGCTCACCGAGCGAGGAAGGTCTAACCCTCGCCGAGCTCGAGAAGCGGCACATCCTCGCCACGCTCGAACGATTCGACGGTCGCCGGCGCGACGCCGCGCAAGCTCTGGCCATCTCCGAGAACACCTTGTGGCGGCGCTTGCGAGAGTACGGAGTCGTCGGCGCGAGGGACACCGCGAGCGGTAGGGCAGCGAAGCCGAGGAGGACAGGGTCGAGCAACACGGCGTCGTATCCGGCCGAGGGCCGAACCCAAGACTCCGCGAGGCCAGGAGCAGCGCCCGGCACCGCGGGGACGTAATCGTCTGCTGCAACGCGGCCCGATGTCGGTGCCTCCCGTTCGGTGACGACGCAAGATCGCAGCTCAGGTCCTGATGCTGGCGATCGGGTGAAGCCTCGCCGCCGTCGCTCTCTAACCCTTGCGTTTTCGAGCCGTGCGATCGCTCTCTGATCGATCGGCCATCGGAATGCCAGGCAGCGTTGCCCATGCTCGCGTCGGAGCCAGGCGCACATCGGGCGGCGTAAGGGTGACCGTGATCTTTTTTCGAGATTGTAGGTGATTGAAACTCCGCCTCGCGTCACTACCATCCTCGTGGTGCAGCTGGTCGGCGGAGCTTTGGTTCGGACGGGCTCGGCGTGCGCCGGTTCATCGAGTCGCAACGACGAAGTCACGCCGCCGCGACGGAGTCGTTCATGAGGCGGATCGTCGTCGTCCTCGCGGTCGGATCCCTGGCGGCGTGCGCTTGGGCGCTACTCCGCGAACCCCCTCGTGACGCCGCGCCCGCGCCCAGCCGAGCCCGCGCGGAGGCGGCGGCCAAACGTTCCCCTGCGCGCGAACCCACACCGTCGGCGATGCGCGAACCGGCAGCCAAAGCGCCGACGCAGACAGCGGGTGCGGAGTCGCGCTTCGCTACCGCGGTGCTCGAGCCCGATCCAAGAGAGGATCCGGATACCGTACGATGGGACGATGTTGCCCCCTCAGACCGTCGGGAGATCCTCGAGCGCAACCTCCGGAGTTCCATCCGCGACGCGAGGAACGGACGCGCGACTGGTGCGAGCGTTGCACGTGCCGAAGCGACGCTGTCGGTGCTCCGCGCCGAGCTGATGAACGACGAGGCGGGTGCGGCACGCTACGCACAGTTGGAGGCCGAGGTAGAATCGCTCTCCGCGGGGTCTTCGACCGAGCCGAGCTCGCCGAGAACGCAGGAGGTCCAACGATGAGGATGCTGCGGTCATGCGGGAGCATCGTCGTGGGTGCGGTCGTCGTAACCGGATCCGCGCTCGCCTCGGCGGCGACGCCGTCGAACGTCGCGGGCACAGTCGTCTGGGGCGACTTCGACGGCAATGGTGTGTTCGAGCGCGCCGTCTCCTCGCCCGAGGACAACTGCAACAAGGGCGCCGTGTACATCCTCACCGCGAGCAGCTCGACCACCAAGTGGACTCGCGACACGACCGGCGTGCTCGGTACTGCCGCGTGCGACGACTACTTCGGCGCGGCGCTCGCGGCTGGTGACTTCAACAAGGACGGGAAGGACGACTTGGCCATCGGTGCGCCGGGAGCCGACGACGCAGGCGTGTCTGCAGCCGGTGCCGTGCACGTCCTCTACGGTTCGTCGACGGGATTGACCGAGTCTGGCGATCAGCTCTGGCATCAGAACAGCACCGGCATCGACGACACCGCCGAAGTCGACGACTTCTTCGGCGAGGTACTGGCTGCCGGGGACTTCAACTGCGACACCGCCGACGAGCTCGTCGTCGGGGTCCCCAGCGAGAACATCGGCTCGGCGACGACGGACGCAGGTGCGGTCCAGGTGCTCTACGGATCCACGGGCGGCGTGACCAGCTCCGACAGCCTGTTCTACCAAGGAAACGGTGGGGTCGACGGCACGGCCGAGTCGACCGATCGCTTCGGCGCTGCGCTCGCGATCGGGAACTTCAACAAGGATGCCGCGAGCGGGCACGGCTGCTACGACCTCGCCGTCGGCAGCCCGACGGAGGACTCGGGCACGCTCACCGACGTGGGTTGGGTATACACGATCAAGGGCGGCACTACGGGTCTCTCGACCACGGGCGACCTGGCCTTCGATCAGAACACGACCGGCGTGGTCGACAACTGCGAGAGCGGCGACCGCTTCGGCGAGCGCCTGCTGGTGGGCGATGAGAACGACGACAGCTACGACGACCTCGCCGTGATCGTCCCAGGCGACTCCTGTCACACCGGTCATGGCGTCGGACGGCATGTCTTCCGTGGCTCCAGCACTGGGATCACCACTACGGGAAATCACCTAGAGTGCGACGTCTTCCATTGCAACATCGTCGATGCTGAGAACGCCTACGGATGCCCCGCGGACAGCACGATCGTCTGGGCCTCTGCGAACGCTGACGTAGTCGAGATGTTCGCGGGCAACGACACGGTCATGGCCGCGGCCGGCAACGACACCGTGCTCGGATGGCACGGCAACGACGTCATCGTCGGGGGCGCGGGCAACGACACCATCGATCCGGGCACCGGCAAGGACGCGGTGATCGCGGGTGCCGGCAACGACATCATCGTCATCGACCGCGAATGCGCAGCGGTAGCCGGCAAGGTCATCGATGGCGGCCCCGGCACCGACACGGTGAAGAGCAACCTGAGCAGCACCGCGCTCGCTTCGCACGGCGTCGTCCTCACCTCTATCGAGAGCTACGTGACCATCTCCGAGGGCACCGGAACGTGTGAGCCGTTTCCCTTCGAGGAAGGACCGTTCGCCCGACCGAAGCTTGCGCTGAGCTGGGTGAACCTCCCTGAACTCGACTCGGTGTGGAGCACGACCGGCGACACCGTGTCTCTCACCGTCGAGAACGTGACGCCGGAAGTGGTTGGCGTCGAGTTCCGCGTGCTCGTGCAGGCACGCGGATACGCGATCCCGGTGCCGGTCAGCAGCATCACGGTCGCGGGGCTCGACACGGAAACCGTCGGGATCGATCTCGGCACGATCGTGCCGCCCGGTACGGTGGACCCCGCGCTTCTCGAGCTGCCGTCGTCCGCGTCGCTGCTGGTCTACGCGCGCGCGACGCTCAGCGCGGAGTATGCCGGCAACGCGGCCGCGCCTCGTCTATACGGCCACATCGAGAACGGCAACACGGTTGTCTTCTACCGCGAGAAGGCACTGGACGACACCTACTATGGCGGGGACCTGATCGCTTGGCGCGCGGGATCGACCCCGCCATCGACGATCGTTCGCGTCGAGACCGCGGCGATCGTCGCCGATGCCCCATGAGGACGAGATGGTGAACACACGGAGAACATCGCGTGCCTCCTTGATCATGACGAGTAGTCTCGTAGGAGCCGCCGCGCTCGCCGCTCCGGCCACCGCTCGCGCCTGTCGAACGGAGACCCTCTGCATGTCGCTCGGTCTCGAGCCCGACGATGACGAGTATGGGAGCATATCCTTCGCGGCGTCGGTGCCCGCGGCGGGACTACGCGTGACCATCATCCGCCCGCATCCCGAGCCGCCGTTGGGCGTGTACCTCGACGACGACGGATGTGTCGAGTTCCCGACGCAGTTCAACGCAGGGCACAGCTTCATCTGGTATCCCGAGGCGGTCGTCGGCAACGAGGCGGGTACGAGCTATCCAGTACGGGTCAAGACGTTCGACAACACGAATCAGGACGATGCCGATCAAGATCTGCCGACCGCCGTTCTCGTGCCGCCGATCGGGGACGACAAGGGAGTGCAACACCACGTCGAGCCGGGGCTGCACCAGCTGACGTCTATCCTGGCAATCGCGACGGCAGTGATCCGGCGCCTCCACTGGTTGCCCGGCTCCCCGCTCGAAACCGGCGTGCAGCTCCGCCTGTTCCGCAACGACTCTGTGCTCAACGGCGTGCTCGACAAGCCAGACGCAATCCGACTCGGCGCGGACTCTGGGAACGAGAAATTCCTCATCGCGCACGAGATGGGCCACTGGTTCCAATCGCTTCGCTCGCGGCAGCTCGGGGACGACGGGGTTTGGAACAAGAACTACGGCTACGACGTGCAGTCGCCCTCCTGCGAGTTCCAGGTCGAGGATTTCGAGGAGTTCCCGCACGAGGAGCCGAACGCAGGTTCTAACCAGCACGGCATCCGTTCTGCCGAGCACAGCTCTGCCGCGATGACGGAGGGGTTCGGCCATTTCGTGGCGAGCGTTGCGTTCAACACGACGCCGCAGGAGGATGCCGGCGCGCCCGAAGGCATCTTCCACTACTACAAGAACATCAACACGGAGGCCGTGCCCGCATACGAGGATTTCGTCGATCCGATGCTCGACGACTTGCGCGTGCAACTCGACGGCGGCGCGGCGTCTTCCACGTGGGGCGGGCCCAGCCGTTGGGTCGAGCTGCAGTGCGATGTCGGCCCCGACGCGGGGGACTGGGATCCGCCCGGCACGTTGGTCGAGATCACGTCGGAGATTGACTGGCTCCGCTTCTTATGGCAGTTCCACACCGCCACAATCTCGGGGACCTCCCGACCTGAGTTCTGGGAGGTCGTGCACATGGTTGCGTATGCGCAGAGGAACCATGAGTGGTCATCGACTTTCGGTCTCTGGCAGCAGAGCCTGGTCACTACCCTCGGAGATGCTGGATCCGGCCTCGGCGCATATGAGGATCGCCTCGACCCGCTGAACGCGGCGAACGGAGTCTTCAACGATGCGCAGTAGTCCGCCTCACAAGGTCGCACTGCTCACTGTCCTGATCCCCCTGGCGGCGGCGTGCCACTCGGATACGGCCGTCGGTGACGGATCGATGGATGGTACGGGGTCGACGACGAGCGGTACGTCGACCTCGGGGAGTTCCGGCGAATCGACGACGGCCGAGACCGACCCGTGCGACGCGACCCACGAGGGTGACCTGCGCATCGACGAAACGACGGACCTGACGACCCTCGAGCATGTGCGGACGGTGAATGGTGACCTCCGGATCAGCGGCGTCGAGACGGTGGACCTGTCCTTCCTCGCGTGCCTCGATGAGGTGACCGGCGATGTCGGAATCTCGCAGAACTCGACGCTGGAGACTCTGAACGGCATCCAGCGGTTGACTGCGATTCGTCCAGGCGACATGGCGGGTGAAGGCACCGGGACGCTTCGCATCGTGAGCAACCCCAAGCTGCGGACTCTCGGCGGCCTCGACGGACTCGTCTCCGTGCAGGGAATACTGATCTCCGACAACGCAGCCCTGGGGTCGATCGGCCTCGCAGGGCTGGAACGAGTCGAGAACGGCATCGTGCTCGGCGGATGCAGCAGCAGTGGCACCGGCGTCCCGGCAGTCGGTACGGGCGGTAACCCGATGCTCCCCGCGATCGACGGATTGGACTCGCTTCAGTTTACAGCAGGTCTTTTCATCTACGGACAAGCGCACCTCGCTTCGCTCTCGCGGTTGCGCGAGCTCGCAGAGAGTGGGACGGACTTCGGGAATCGGCTCGAGGTCGGCGTGAACCCCGAGCTGCCGTCGACTGAGATCGATTCCTTCGTTGCTGCTGCCGGCATCGCGACGGTCATCGCGTGCCAGAACAAGGACGATGCCGAGCTATGTTCGTGCCCATCCGACTAAAACTCGCCAACGCGCGCGGACGAATCTCCGGCATGGGCTCGTCGGAGACACTGGCCGGTCCCTGGGCGCTCATCGCGCTGTTCGTGGCATCGGGGCTCGTCGCTTGCATCGTAAACGTGCCGGAGTTCCAACCCGAGCCGAGCGGAACGGACCCGACGACCACGCCGACTGCTACCGCTAGCGTTACTGCGGACGACACGGGGGCCGCGGAGAGCTACACACCCGACGGGGAGGCGTGCGTTGCGGCCGAGTGCGAAGACGCGGCCGATTGCTGCGTCGGCGTGCAGCCTACCGTTACCACGGGTCTTGTGGCGGACGACGCTGGCTGCCCGAGTAAGGTGTACCCGAATAACTGGGACTGTGTCTTGGGCGTCGACACAGGTCACTGCGAGCACGGAGGCTGCTCATCAACAGCGGACTGCATCGTTCCCGGGCTCGAGTGCCATCAGATCGACGACGTCGGGTTCTGCGTGCGGTTTTGCGACGAGAACACGCCGTGCCCCGACCTTGATGGCGATGGACAGCCCGACACGCTCTGCACTGGTGTTGCCGACGATGATGTCGCGTTCTGCGAGCAGCCCTTGTCCTGAGGGCGAGGATTGGACGGAACTCGTCGAAGCCTGCGACAACCGTGCGTCCTTATTCGCGTAGGACATCTGATGCGGAGCAGCTCGTGCGAGTGTTCGCGTGGGAGGCTTGTTCATGGAAACCACACACCCGACCCTTTCACCACCGGAGCCCTGTGGCTGCGACGAAGATCCGATCGCCGCACTCGAGCAGCTTTTCGTGCGTCACTTCCAGAGTCGTGCGCTCGCTGCGGGACGGGACCCGGCGACGAGGCCAGTGTTCCTCCGACTCCACGGCGTGGCCAGCGGCAGCTTCGTCATCCGCGAAGATCTGCCGGAGGAGATGCGCATCGGGGTCTTCGCGCCGGGGAGGTCGTATCCAGTCTGGGTGCGCTTCTCCAGCGACGTTCAGCCGGGCGTCCCGGATCTCGGCGGGACCGTCGGCGTCGGCATCAAGCTGTTCGAGGTGCCTGGATCCAAGCTGCTCGAACCGGACGAGGCCGCGACCACCCACGACTTCATTCTGCAGAACCACCCGGTCTTCTTCGTCGACGACGCCGCCGAAATGTGCGCGTTCACATGTGCGTCGCTGAACGGCAACGGCGACGAGTGGATCGCCGCGCATCCGCGAACGGGCGAGGTCCTCGCCGCCATGCGCAAGACCGTGGAGTCCGTGCTCGCTACCGACTACTGGAGCGTGCTGCCGTACCGGTTCGGGGAGCGCCACGCCAAGTACAAGATCGTTCCCGAGGCTGCGCCGAGTATCGACGGTGTCTCGCACGACGACCCGGCCTACCTGCGTGCCGATCTCCATGGGCGCCTGGCGATCGGCGAGGCGAGGCTACGCTTCTACGTGCAGCTGCAGCAGGGGGAGATGCCGCTCGATCAGGCGACCGTCGACTGGTCCGAAGCGCAGAGCGTCCCGATCCACGTCGCGACCCTGGTGCTGCCGCGTCAGGACCTCGGCGCACGCGGACAGTCCACGTACGGCGAGGCGCTATCGTTCAACCCTTGGCACGCGATCGAGGAGCACATGCCGGTCGGCACCATCTCCGCGGCGCGCCGTGTGGTCTACCGTGCCTCGGCCGACAATCGTCGCGATGTGAATGGCCAGCCGCGCGGCGAGCCGACCGCGCCGCGACCGCCCGCGTGGCAGGACGGCGAGCCGTATCCGGCCGCCGTCGATCGTCGGGTCGTGCGCGCGGCGATCCACCCGGCGATCGGCATCGCGCGCGTCGGGAACAGCACGACGGCGTTTCGGTACGGACCCGAGGTGATCGAGCCCGCGGCGGCGGCTCCGGGGGAGTGGCGCGACGAGACCGGTGCGTTGAAGCGACAGGCCGCACGGTTCCGCATCTACGGATACAACGCGGCCGGCGACGCCGTCGCCGAGCTCACCGCGAACACTGCGGACATCACGTGGCGCGTCCACGTCGCGAACGCCAAGGCCGCCTGGTACCGCTGGCAGATCGCGCTCGACATCCCCGACGCCGCGACGGTGAAGGTGCCGCGGCGCAACGCGAAGGTCACCGGCGCCGAGCGTGCGTCGCTGGTGATCGATCCCGGGGCGCACGAGATCCGCGGGAAGTCGACCGTCGGACCGATGCTCGACGGCACTTTCAGCGGGGTCCCGGTCCGGCTCGGCGAGTTGCGGACCGACGAGGTCGGTCGTCTGGTGTTCCTCGGCGGCCTCGGGGCCTCCGGGTCGCCGGAGAACACGGCGATCTTCGAGAGCGACGACGAGAATAGCTTCGGGAACGCCGACGGGTGGTACGACGACGTGTCCGACGGGCCGGTTACCGCGACGGTTCGCATCGAAGGGCGCGAGATCCCGGTCGAGGGCGCGTGGGTGGTCACCGGACCACCCGACTACGGCCCCGGAATCGTCGGGGTGCGGCCGCTCTATGAGCTGCTCCGCGATCTGTTCATCGAGGCGCGATGGCTGCCGGCACCGTCACAGGTATCGTTCCAGCACGACGTGTTGCCGCTG
>CAZFKC010000020.1:30559-111114 GCA_964519175.1 uncultured Nannocystaceae bacterium | reverse complement strand
CCTGTGCGCGGCCGGATGCGCCGAGGACATGTTCTCGAGTGTCTCTGTCGAGCCGACACCGGTGCTCGAGCCGAACTGTGCGGTCGAACGACATGGGCTGCCCACGGGCGGAGTGACCGGCCCTACGCCGGTGCCCCGCTGCGACGCGCAGGGCGAGCTACCCGACGGTGTCGACGAGTGCTGGCACCCGCGCGTCGACGACAACCGCGAGGACGACCTCGACACGCACGACGACATATCCGAGGAGTGTTCGCACGAGGGGTGGAACCTCGAGATCGGGCTGCGTTGGCGCGACTTCGACAGCGTGCCCGGCGGCTCGAGCTACTCGGCGACGTGCGTCGCCTCGGAGCAGCCGCACGTCGACTGCCCGCAGCTGCCCTGACGCTGGCTCAGCCCTTCATCGCTTCGATCGGGGGTGTCCTCGCCGCGCGCACGGCGGGCAGGAAGCCGCCTAGCACGCCCATCACCGCGCCGAAGATCAGCGCGCGCACGAGGATCTCCGGCGTCGGATCGAAGGTGAACACGATGTCCGAGAAGGTCTGGAAGTTCATCATCGAGAACTTCACCCACTGCATCGAGAGTGCCGCGACGATGCCGATCACGCCGCCGAGCAGCGCCAGCAGCACCGACTCGAGCAGGAACGACATCATGATCGACATCCGGCTGAAGCCGAGCGCCCGCAGGACGCCGATCTCGCGGCGGCGGTTCGCGACCGCGCCGTACATCGTGATCATCGCGCCGATCATCGCGCCGATCGAGAAGAAGGTCGCGATGAGCCCGCCCATGATGCCGAGGAACATCGCGGTGTTCTCGGACTGCTTGGAGAGGAACTCGAGCTCGGTCATCGCGTCGAGGCCGAGCCGCTTGTCCTGCTCGACCGCCGCTGCGAAGCCGTCGAACACCGCCGGCGAGTCGAGCTTGACCCGCACCGACTGCACCACGCCGTCGCGCCCGAAGGCCTGACGCACGTACTCGATGTCGCCCCAGATCTCCGACTCGTACGACGAACCTGCGGCCTCGAAGACACCGACCACCTTCACCGCACGGTTCTTGCGCAGCTCGATCGACTGCCCGATCGCCATGCCCTTGAAGCGGCCCTGCAGCGACTTGCCGACGATCACCTCGTCGGTACCGGACTTGGCCATCACGCCTTCGACGATCTTCACCTCGGGCCGGAACGTGAGCACGTCGGAGGGCACCCCGCGCAGGAGCGCGTTGGACTTGCCCTTGCCGTTCGCGAGGTCCTGGAACATGACGACGACGGCCTCGCCGATCACGAGCGGCGTGCCGTCACCGGACTTCTTCACGCCCGGGGCCGCCTTGATGAGCGACACCGTGGTGTCCTCGATCGAGCTCGGCATCTCGCTGTCCGAGCCCTTGCGCAGCACGATCGCGACGTCGGGCTTGCCCGACTTGTCGAGCGTGCGCGCGAGCCCCTCGGTGAGCATCATCGACGCGGCGAGCACGAACACGACGAGCCCCACGCCGAACGCGGTGGCGAAGGTCGTGGTGCGGCGCACCACCAGGTTCCGGAAGTTGTAGCGCAGCGGGACCATGGGCTCCTCCGATCAACCGATGCGGCGCAGCGCATCGATCACGTCGAGCTTCGACGCGTTGTAGGCGGGGATGACCGCAGCGACTGCGGCGAGCGCAGCGGCGAGGCCGAGCGCGACCAGTGCGACCGAGGTGGGGATCGAGAAGTAGGGGAACCAGGCCCCCATGTTGTCCTCGATCCAGCGTCCGAGCCCCTGCTCGATCAAGGGATACGAGATCAGCAGACCGAGCCCGCCGCCGAGCAGGCCGATGGTGATGCCCTCGCCGAGCACGAACGTGGCGATGTGCTTGGGCCGGAACCCGAGCGCCAGCAGCACGCCGTATTCCTGCGTTCGCTCGCGGACCCCCATCGCGATCGTGTTGCCGAGGATGAGCGTCATGATGCCCATGATCACGAGCGACACGATGTCGAGCGCGTCGAGGATGGCCGACGCGCTGCCCAGGAACTCCATGTTGAGCGCCTTCTCGCTCATCGTCCGGGTCTGCACGTCCTGGTCGTCGAACTTCGCGTCGATGGCCTGCGAGATCTCGGCGGCCCGGTTGGGCTGGTCGATGATGCTCGCGATCCAGCCGATCTTGTCCTTGCGGTCCTCGGCCAGGCTGTCGTTGACGTAGTCCCAGTGCAGGATGAACTGCGCGCGATCGACCGACTTCTTCTTCGCCTCGTAGATGCCCTCGATCTCGAACTTCCAGTCGCCGGGATAGATGGTGCCGACGAGCGTGACCTCGTCGCCGACCTTCCAGCCGAACTGGGAAGCGAGCGCCTGCCCGATGATCGCACCCTGGCGGTTCTCCTTCCACGCGGCGAGCTGCGCGGGCGGTACCTCCATCTCGCTGTAGACGTCGAAGAACGTGTCGGTGTCGACCGCGAGGTTCGCGAAGAACGAGCTCTCGTAGAGCGGATGCTTGGCGCCGAACCAGTTGAGGTAGGTCGCCTTCGTGACGCCGGGGATCTTGCCCTTCGTGCCGTCGAAGTGCTGGAAGTAGTGCTTCGGCAGCGGCATCACGAACGTGACGCGATGGATCGTCGAGAGCCGATCCACGGCCGCGTTCTGCACCGACGCCTCCCACGACGAGAGCGTGGTGCGGATGAGCACGAACGACAGGACGGCGATCGCGGTCGCGACCACCGTGAGCACCGTGCGCAGCCAGTTGTGGCCGATGTTCTTGACCGAGAGACCGGCGAGCGTCATGTGAGCCTGCCCTTGTCCAGCTTGCGCAGCACGGTCGCGCGCTCGGCCGCGGCCGGATCGTGCGTGACCATGAGGATGGTCTTGTCGAATTCCTTGTTGAGCTTCTCCAGCAGGTTGAGCACCTCGTCGGCGCTCTTGCGGTCGAGCTCACCGGTCGGCTCGTCGGCGACCAGGATCTTGGGGTCGTGCACGATGGCGCGCGCGATGCCGACGCGCTGCTCCTGACCACCGGAGAGCTGCTGCGGCCGGTGGTGCATGCGGTCCTCGAGGTTCACGACGCGCAGCGCGATCTGGGCCCGCTTCTTGCGCTCGGACGAGGACAGTCCCATGAGCAGGAGCGGCAGCTCGACGTTCTCGAGCGCGGTGAGCACGGGGATCAGGTTGAAGTGCTGGAACACGAACCCGATCGTCTGCGAGCGCCAGCGTGCGAGCGCGGCGTCACCCATCGCGCTCACCTCGGTGCCCGCGACGACCAGCTTGCCCGCGCTCGGGCGATCGAGCCCCGCGATGAGGTTGAGCAGCGTGGTCTTGCCGGAGCCCGACGGACCCATCAGCGCCTCGAACGAGCCCTCGGGGACGTCGAGGTCGAGGCCGTCGAGCACGTCGAGCCGCTCCTTCGCGCGCCAGAACGTGCGCGTCACGCCTCTGCACGTGATGATCGGCGCACGCTTCTCGGTCTTGGTCCGCTTCGCCTTGTCTTCGTCGACGTCGCCGTCCTCGGTGCTCGCGTTGACTTCGCTCATGTCGCTGCGCCTTTCTGCTTGATCTTCTGTCCGTCTTCGAGCGAGCTGGCCGGCTCGCGCACCACGTTGGCGCCGGCCGGGGGCCCGTCGAGCAGCTCGAATCCACTACCGAAGGCCTCGCCGAGCGAGACCGGTGCGGCCCGGAGCGTGTCGTCCTCGATGACGAACACGATCTGTGCCCCGTCGCGCTCGGCGATCGCCGCCGCCGGCACGATGATGCGCGGCGGCTCCTTCATCGCGTCGGCGTCGAGCTCCTCGCCGAGGAAGCTGACCCGCGCCGCCATCTCGGGCAGCACGCGCTCGGCCGGGCCCTCGAACGCCACCTTCACGGTCACCGTCGCCTTGCTGCGGTTGACCTTGGGCGTCACGCCCTTCACGCGCCCGCGGAAGCGCTCCTGTGGGAACGCGTCGAGGACGATCTCGGCCGGACCCTCGAGCTCGATCAGGTGCAGGCGGCCCTCGGGCACGTCGGTCTCGACCATCAGCGAGTCGAAGTCGGCCAGCTCGACGACGCTCGAGGCCTGGATGCCCGCGAGCTCACCGACCTGCGCGGGCTTGCTCACCACCGTGCCCGCCATCGGCGCGACGATCTCGAGGTAGCCGATCTGGGCCTCGATCGTCTCGACGTCGGCGAACGCGGCCTTCACCGCGGCCTCGGCCGCGCCGACCTGCTTCTGCACCGTGGTCACGCGGAACTCGAGATCCTCGGCGTCCGCGATGCGGCCCACGCCCGTGGTGGCCAGCTTGCGCTCGCGCTTCGCCTTCTGCTGCGCGTCGGCGAGGTCGGCCTTCGCCGTCTGCACCTGCGCCTTCGCGGTGAGCACCTTGGCCTTCGCCGCGGCCAGCTGCGCGCGGAGATCGGCGCCCTCGAGCTCGGCGAGGAGCTGGCCCTCCTTCACGCGATCGCCTTCCTTCACGTGCATCGCCCGGATGCGACCCGGGCTCTTCGCACCGACCTTCGACACGCGCTGTGGCACGACGTAGCCGGTGGAGGTGACCTTGGCCTGCGCCTGCGCGGGCGAGACCACGACGATCTGCGTGACCTCGACCTCGGGCTTGAACACCTTGGCCTCGACCATCGGCTTCGCGTACGTCCAGCCCGCCCACGCGATCGCGGCGACGACCGCGAGGATCAGCAGCCGCTTCGGCCACGGCGATCCCGGTGCACCGCTGTCCCGAGAGATGCGTAGTGCTGCCAGATCGTTGCTGAGTTGGTCCGGCATGACGTGCACGGGATGGAGGTCGAGAGCGAGGGTGGCGGAGGTTACCCGACGCGGTGGGGTGCGGCCACCGGCGGTGGCTCGTGCTGCATGGCGGGCGGGAGCCCGAACATCACATGCGCGAGCGGTATGGCAGCGGCGACGAAGAGGAGCGCCGTGACGAGCATGAGGCCCTCGATGCCACCTACCGCGAGCAGGCCGATCGCCACCGAGCACCCGGCACAGACGAGCGTTCGCGGGCGCGGCGCCCCGGCGGAGCGCTCCGGCAGCGGTTTCGCGGGCGAATCCGGCCCTTCGGCCGAATCGTGCTGGCTGCCAAGCATCTTGGCGGCTAAGATACTCGGGCGCAAAAGCATGTCAAGCGACTCGCGACCGAAGCCGACCGAATTGGCTGCGATGGGGGCGGAGCTCCGGCGCCTCAGCGCCTACACCGTGCTCTTCAACGAGGCCGTCGCGGAGCGGCTCGGCATCACGCTCACCGAGCTCAAGTGCTCGAGCCTGCTCGATCTGCACGGCTCGATGACCGCAGGTGCGCTGGCCGAGCTGACCGGGCTCACCACCGGTGCGATCACCGGCGTGATCGACCGGCTCGAGAAGGCCAGGCTCGCGCGTCGCGTCGCCGACCCTGCGGATCGTCGACGCGTGATCGTCGAGACGCTGCAGACACGCTCCGGTGAATTCGACCGGCTGTACTCCGGGCTCGGAATGGCGATGGGCACGATGATGTCGGAGCTCGACCCGAAGCAGCTCGCGGTGGTGCGCTCGTTCATCGCGCGTGCGAATCAGATCCTGCTCGACGAGGCGAAGCAGCTCCGCGGTGGGGAGCGCTCGGCTGCTCTGCCGCCGCACGCGGGCGGTGCAGCGCTGCACCGCGGCGCGGGTGGAACGGGCGAGGCCGGCCGAGCCGGCGCCGCCGCGGGCGCGCGTGCAGGCGCGGCCGCCGGTCGACGCAAGGCCCGCAAGGGCTGACGCGCGCGTCAGTGCTGCGTGAGGCTGAACCAGTTGCCCGAGTCGTCGCGGAACAGCGCCTCGATGCCGTAGGGCTTCTCGGTGGGCTCCGAGCGGAACTCGACCCCGCGCGCCTTCAGCTCCGCGTAGGTCTTCTGGCAATCGTCGGTCTGGAACACGCCGCCGCCGAACGCACCCCGCTTGCGCAGCTCGTGCATCATCGCGACGGTCTCCTCATCGAACATCATGCCGGCCTTCGGCTGCATCAACGCGATCTCGAGCTCGGGCTGACCCTTGGGGCCCACGGTCAACCAGCGGAAGCCGTTGTCCATGCGCGCGTCGGTGCGCACCTCGAAGCCGAGCTTGTTCGTGTAGAAGTCGAGCGCCCTGTCCTGGTCCTCGACGTAGAGCGTGGTGTGGGACATCCGCTTGATCATGGTGAGCGGACCTTAGCGGCGCGGGTCGACCGCCGCTTCTCCGATGTTGCTCGCGCCGAACATCGCCAGGAAACAGCCGGGGATCGGGCGGGCGATCGCCGCCGACGGAAACCAGCGGCGGCGGAAGCGGTCGGGCGAGCGACCCACGTGGCGGGTGAACATGCTGCTGAACGAGCCGAGGCTCGCGTAGCCCACGTCGAGGCAGATCTCGGTGACCGGGGTGTCGGTCTCGAGCAGCAGCGTCTTCGCGCGCTCGATGCGACAGCGGGTGAGCAGCTCGTGGGGGGTCTCGCCGAACGCGGCGCTGAAGCGGCGCTGGAAGTGGAAGCGCGACAGCCTCGCAGCCGCGGCCATCGCATCGAGGTCGAGCGCGTCGCCGCAGTGCGCCGCTATGAAGCCACGCGCGCGTCGCAGCCGGGCCAGCTCGGCGGGCGACGACGGACGAACGCTGCGCTCGGCGCAGGCGGCGAGCAGGCCTTCGAAGAGCCGCGCCCAGTCGATCTCGCGCGGCTCGACCATCGCGGGCCGAGCATCGTGGCTGTGCGCGCGCCGGGTCAAGCACCGCGCGAGCTCGCGCGCATCTTCGCGAGCGTTGCCGCGGGCCGAGCCGCGCGCCACGCGGAGCCCGGGCGGTGCTCGACGCGTCCACGCGATCGGCTCGGCGCGGACGCGGCTCGGCTGGGTCCGCCCACGCCGTAGTTCGTTCGCGCGTGCCGGAGGTTCCACGCCCACGGACGAGCGGTCGCTCGCGCCGATTCGCGCGCATTTCGGTGATTGAAAGCATGCGCGCGGCTCCCTACGTTGGAGCGATGCATCGCCGCTCTTGCCTGCTCGTCGTGCTGCTCGTCTCCGGCTGCGCGCGCGGATCGGTGGGTCCTTCGCAGTACGTCGCATCGATATCGTCGAGCACGCAGGCTGCGGATGAAGGGGATGGCGAGGAGGGCTCGGCGGAGTCGGAGGCGGAGGCCGAGGACACGGCCGAGGGCGAGTCGTCCGGCCTGCCCGACGACGGTGCGCCTGCGAGCAGCGAGGACGGGGACCCCGCGGAGTCGAGCGGTGTGCCGGCGGAGAGCAGCGAGGGAGGCAGCAGCGACGACGGCGGCTTCGCGAGCTCGGAGGACGACGGAGCACCGCTGCCCGACGTCTCGGAGTGGGAGCCGTGCAGCGACGACAACTGCGAGGCGGGCAGCGACTGCGTCGGCGTCGACGGGCTGCGCAGCTTCGAGACCTACTGCGCACCGCAGTGCGAGGTCGCCGACGACTGCACGCCGCCACCCGACGGCGATGCCGTGCCGGTCTGCGCGATCAGTGCGGGCGGAGCCCCGTCACCGACCCACTGCGCGCTCGTCTGCGAGGTCGACGGCGATCCGTTCGGCGAGTGCCCGGCCGGGATGTTCTGCATCGACGTGCCCGGCCAGATGACGCCGGTGTCGATCTGCATGTGGCCGTGACTCACTTCGGCGCGTCGCCGAGCTCGCCCGCACGTGCGCGCAGATCGGTGGCGGCGGCGAGCCAGGCACGCAGGGCAGCGGGCTCGCGCGGGACGTCCATGCGCTCGGCCATCAGGCGGCCGTGATCCAGCTCGAGCACCGTGCCGTCGTCGCGCACGATCGGCTGACGTTCGGCAGCGGTGCCGATCATCATGAGCGCATTGCCGCGGCCGGCGAGCTCGCCCAGGTGCGTGACGATCGCGTCGCCCGTGCGCAGATCGACCAGCTGCGTCGGTCCGTCGATCGGCGCGACCGCGACCTTCGTGCCGTCGGGCGACAGCCGCAGCCGTGGCACGCTGAGCTTCCACTCCAACACGCGGCGCTGCGTGGCCGTCCGCGGATTCCACAGCACGAGCGCGTCACTGCCCCCGAGCAGCATGCCGTGGCCCGGCCACTCGATGCGATCGAACTCGTACATGATCGGCTCGGGCATCGTCGGCAGCTCCTGTCCGCTCGCGAGCTCGATGATGCGCTCGAAGCTGCGCACGGTGCCTTCGAGACGGGCCTGCGTGACGATCAGCCGATCGCCGTCGAACGCGACGCCTTGCGTCATGTCGTGCTCGCCGAGCGTGCCGACGGCGATGCGCCGATCCGAGGCGAGCTCGAGCGCCACGACGCGACCTTCGGCCTCCCACGCGACCCAGCGCCCGTCGGCCGACGTCACGGGCCGCGAGGGTCGGCGATCCGCCGCCGGCTCGTCGAGCACCAGCCGTCCCGAGGCGTCGCGGATCTGGATCGACGCGGCGTCGCGCGTGACGACGCGACCGCCGTCGGCGAGCACCAGCCAGCTGGCCCCTTCGTGGCGACCGAGCTCGCGCAGCTCGCCGTCCGTCGGACCGACCACGATGCGACCGTCCGCGCGTACGAGCGCACGCGTGCCGTCGCGCTCGTCGAACGCGACCACGTCCGCGTCGACGAGCCGTGGTCCGGGCACCGTCCAGACCCGCAGCTCGTCGTTGCTCGCTGCCATCAACCGCTCGCCGTCGACGCGATGAAGCCGCACCCGGCCGCCCAAGCCGCGGAGCCGTGCGTGGCGCTGGGCGGTGACGACGGCCCAGACGGCGACCTCGCCGTCCTTCGCCGCCGAGTCGATGGTGCCGTCGTCCTCGCTCCACTGCATGTACTCGACGCGTTCGGCGTGGCGACCTTCGAGCACGCGCGGAGGTGCGTCGCCGGCCAGGTCGGCGATCACGACCTCGCCGTCCGCGGAGCCGATCGCGATGCGACGCAGGTCGTGGGAGAACGCCGCGGTCGACGGCTCGGCGCCGAGCTCGATGCGACGGACGGCGCCCGTCTCGCTGTCGGTGAGCTCGAGCGCGTCGTCGTCCATGCCCGCCAGCCAGCGACCGTCGTCGCTCACCGCGAACGTGCGCTGACGCGAGCGCCCGAATTCGCGGACACTGCTCTTGCGCGTGTCCCAGCGCCGGTACTTGCCGCCCTCACCGGAGGTGAGCAGCGTGTCGCCGGTCTCGTCGACGTGCAGCATGATGCCCCGCGTCGCGCCGGCGATGCGTCGCTCGGTGCGCTCCTGCAGATCGACCAGCCAGAACGTCTCCTCGGCGGTGCTGCAGGTGACCGCGACGAAGCGGCTGGTGTGCGAGAACTGCGGCATCACGCAGCGGCCCTCGAGCAGGTGGCGTCGCTCACCGGTGGCGAGCTCCAGCACCTCGATTCCATCCGTGCCGCCGAGCGCGACCATCGTCGCGTCGTGGTTCAGCATCAGGAAGCCGCCGTCGTGGTGGGGGCCGAGCGGACGGATGTTCCCGGTGACCGGGTCCCACAGCGCGCGGTGTACTTCCGTGGAGGGATCGTCGAGCACCACCCGGTGCTCGTTCACGATGCGGCCGATCGCGTAGCCCGGCGGTGCTGCGATCACCCGCTCTGCGACGCCGAGGCCGTGCGCTTCGACGGCGAGCTTCCACGCGGCGTCGCTCCACTCCTGCGCGCCCTCGGAGAGGTTGCCGAGCAACGCGACCGCGCGCGTGGGATCGCGCTGCAGCTCGAAGCGCGCCTCGGCCAAGGTGAGCGCATCGGCGCGCTCTTGCAGGCGTAGCTCGGCATCGTCGGCGCGGTCGCGCTCCGACGCGGCGGTGATCTCGAGCGAAGCGGCGGTGACCTCGAGCGCCGACGAGCGCTCGCGCTCGCGCGCGGTCGCGACGAGCTGCTGCGTCGCGAGCCCGAGGCCCAGCACGCCGACGGTCACGCCCGCGATCCAGCCGATCGCGCGCCGCGGTCCCGGGTCGAGCGCGGCGATGAGCGCCCGCATGTCGGGAAACCGCTGCGCGCGATCGGGCTGCAGCGCGCGCCGCAGCGCCCGCATGGTGCGGGCCGGGATCCGGCGGCCGGTGGGCACCGTGATGCGAGCTTCGGCGATCGCGTGGGCGAGCTCGGCGAGCGTCTTGCCCGCGAAGGGCCGCTCGCCCACGAGCGCCTCGAACAGCGCGACCGCGAACGAGAACTGATCGCTGCGCGCATCGGCAGCGCCACCCATCAGCTGCTCGGGGGCCATGTACGCGGGCGTGCCCAGCATGGCGCCCGTGAGCGTCAGCCGCTCGTGCACCGCGGCCTCGAGCGCGGGGGCGCCGGGCGGTTCGGTCGGTGCGTCGCTGGCGGTCGCGAGCCCGAAGTCGAGCACGCGCACGCGCCCGTCCTTGCCGACGATCGCGTTGTCGGGCTTGAAGTCGCGGTGGACGATGCCGGCGTCGTGCGCCGCCGCGAGCCCGCGGGCCGCCTGCAGGTAGAGCCCGAGCAGCTCGAGCGGCGTGCGCTCGCCTTCTTCCGTCGTCTGCCGCAGCGTGCGGCCCTCGACGAACTCCATCGCGACGAAGATCTGGCCGTCGTGCTCGCCGACCTCGTAGACGCCGACGATGCCGGGATCGGAGAGGCGGGCGAGCGCCTTCGCCTCGCGCAGCAGCCGTGCGCGCAGGCCCTCGGCGTCCTCGTGCGCTCCGGGGCGCAGCAGCTTGATCGCCACCTTGCGATCGAGCTCGTTGTCGTACGCGGCGTAGACGACACCCATGCCGCCCTGGCCGACGCGGCGCAGGATCGGGAAGCGACCGATGCGGAGCGGATCGACGGTCGCACCGAACACGCGGCGATGGATCGCGTTGCGCAGCGCGTGGGTGTCGACGCCCCCGAGCAGCGTGTCGTGCTCGCCGTCGGTGACGGGCGCGGCGGGCTGCGGCGAGGGGGTGTGGGCGAGGGTCTGCTCGAGCTGCACGTCGACCTCGGGCGCGTCGGCGCCGTCCTCCTCGCGGGCCTCGCGGGAGGCCCCGACGGGAGGGGGTTCGATCCGAGGTGTCCCTGGCTCGCCCGTCGGATCAGTCTACCCGTGGCAAAAGACCACGTTGCGCCCCGCCACGGGCTCGCGGTCGCAGCGGAGCACCGGCCGAAAACCCGGTGCAGGACGGCGTGCAGCGCCGCTGCTCCGCTGGCCCGGCGATTGCCAGGAGAGCCCCGCCGAGGACGAACGATGACGCGCTCGATCCGATTGCTCGCGGCTCTACCGATTGCGCTCGGCGGCTGCCCCCATGACGGCGGCCCCTCCGGCGCCGAGGACGGGGCCGAAGACACCGGGGCCGACGACGACGGGGCCGAGCCCGAGGTGGCGATCCTCGCGCCCGGGGAGCGGCTCGTGCGGATCTCGATGGCGCTGAGGGGGATCCGACCGCGCGCCGACGAGCTCGCCGCGGTCGAGGCCGATCCCGAAGCGCTTGCCGCCATCGTGGACGGCTACCTCGCCGATCCGGCGTTCGGCGAGACGATCCGCGATCTGCACAACGACGCGCTGCTCGTGCTGTCCGACTACTTCATCTATCCCGCCGGCTATCCGTCGATCGGGCCGGTCGCGGGCCGCGATCCCTACGATCTGAACCGCGCGATCACGGAGGCGCCGCTGCGGCTCGTCGAGCACGTGGTGATGAACGATCGCCCGTACGGCGAGATCGTCACCGCGGACTACACGGTGGCCGATGTCCAGGTCGCGGCGGTGTGGGGGCTCGAGGGCGGTGGAGAAGGCGAGTGGGTGGAGACGCGCTGGACGGACGGCCGCGACAACGCCGGCATCCTCTCCGACGGCTGGCTGTTCCAGCGCCACTCGAGCACGCCGTCCAACGCGAACCGCGGCCGTGCGAACGCGATGTCGCGCGCGTTGCTCTGCTACGACTTCGCGGCGCGCGACATCGATCTCGACGCGAGCGTCGACCTCGCCGATCCGGATGCGGTCGCGGACGCGGTCGTGGCGAATCCCGCGTGCGCGAGCTGCCACCAGGGCCTCGACCCGCTGGCGAGCTTCTTCGCCGACTACTATCCGCTCTACATCCCCGCCGATATCGTCGAGGTCGCGGAGGCCGAGGACGAGCTCTCGTACCCGCTGCACACGTGGTACCCCGATCTGTTCCCGATGTACCTCGGCGTGCCGATGCGCGAGCCCTCGTACTTCGGCACGCCGGCCGAGGGGCTCGCGGGGCTCGGGCGTCTGATCGCCGAGGATCCGCGCTTCTCGCTCTGCGCCGCGCGCCGCTTCTACGCCTACTTCCACCAGGTCGAGCTCGAGGCCGTGCCCGCGGACGCGGAGGCCGAGCTGCAGCGCGTGCTCGTCGACAGCGGCATGAACGCGAAGGCGCTCACGCGCGCGATCGTGCTGTCCGACGAGTTCGCGGCGTCGCACGTCGAGCTGCCGGAGGGCTTCGACGTCGCGGACCCCGAGGCGCTCGATCCGGAGCTCGACGTCGTCGGCGTGAAGAAGGCGCGGCCCATGCAGCTCCGCCGCCTGTTCCTCGACCTCACCGGCTTCGACTGGCGCACGGATCTCTCCGTCCTCGTCAGCGAGGACACCCCCGACGGGCTCGGCAAGGTCTCGCTGCTCGACGACTCGTTCCTGGGCTACTCGGTGCTCGCGGGCGGGCTCGACTCGATGTACGTGACGCGGCCGTCGCACACGTACAGCGCGACGGTGAGCCTCGTGCTGCGGACGCTCGCGCAGCTCTCCGCGGGGGTCGTGGTCGATGCCGACTTCGCGGTGGCGGCCGGCGAGCGGCGGCTGCTCGCGCTCGTCGAGCCCGGCACGGTCGACGAGGCCACGATCCGCGCGCAGCTGGTCGCGCTGCACCTGCGGCTGTTCGGTGCGCGCGTCGAGCCCGACTCGGTCGACGTCGACGACGGCTGGACGCTGTGGTCGAGCGCGCTCGTGCACGGCGGCGATCCGGTGCGCGCATGGAAGGTCACCCTCGTCGCGCTCCTGCAGGACGTGCGCATCGCCTACTACTGAGCTCCGAGGATCACCATGACACTCACGCGACGATCGATGTTGGTGGGCGGCGCTGCGGCGCTCGGTATCGGCGCGCTGCCGCGCTCGCGCGCGTGGGCCGAGCCCGCGCCCGCGAAGAACCTGGTGCTCGTGGTCGCCTACGGCGGCTGGGACACCACGTATGCGCTGGATCCCAAGCCGGGCATCGCCGGCATCGACGCGCCCGAGGGCGACATCGTCGAGCTCGGCGTGCCGATCTTCGACCACGAGAGTCGGCCGTACACGCGCGGGTTCTTCGAGGCGTTCGGCGAGCGCACGACCCTCGTGCACGGGCTGCAGGTGCAGTCGCTCGTGCACGCGGACTGCAGCAAGCGCCTGCTCACCGGCACGCAGTCGGACACGAACCCCGACATCGGCGCGATCACGGCGTTCGAGCTCGGCTTCGATCGCCCGGTGCCGTACTTCGTGCTCGGCCAGACCTCCTACGCGGGGCCGTTCGCGTCGATCGCCGCGCGGGCCGGCACCGCGAACCAGCTCGGCACGCTGATCGAGCCCACCGTCGGGTATCCGTTGACGGGGGTGACCGCGCTCGGGCTCGACGTCGAGGAGCAGGGGCTCGTGCGCGCGCACGTGCTCGCGCGGGCCGAGCGTCGCCGGGCCGAGCGCGGCACGATCGGCAAGAACCAGGGCAAGCTCGACGACTTCATCGCGAGCCTGCGGCGCGGCGACGATCTGCGCGGCATCGGTGCGCTCGGCGATCTCGACTACACGCGCGACCTCGGCGTGCAGGCCCAGCTCGCGATCTCGGCGCTCGAGCGCGAGCTGTCGTGGGCGGTGCAGATCGAGACCGGCAGCTTCGACACCCACACCGCGAACGACGGGCAGAGCCTGCAGCACGAGCTGCTCTTCGCCGGGCTCACCGCGCTGGCCGAGGGGCTCGCGTCGCGGCCGGGCAAGGCGGGTGGGGCGAGCATGCTCGACGAGACGGTGATCGCGGTCGTCTCCGAGATGGGCCGCACGCCGCTCTTGAACGACGCGCTCGGCAAGGACCACTGGCCGGTGACGAGCGCGTTCGTGCTCGGCGGCGGGCTACCGGGTGGGCGGGTGCTCGGAGCCAGCGACGATGCGCTGTCGGGCAAGCCCATCGATCTCGCGACGGGGCTGCCGAGCGATGCGGGCACGACGCTCGCCTACCACAACTTCGCGGCCGGCCTGCTCGATGCGGTCGGCGTCGACGCGAGCGTGTACCTGCCGAACTCGGAGCCGCTGCATGCGCTGCGCGGGTGAAGCCAGGGCCGCGATCGTGGCGATCGTGCTCGCGTGCGCGTGCGATCCGGGCGATGCGAGCGACGACGGCGAGAGCGGGAGCAGCGGCAGCGAGAGCGGCAGCGAGTCCGGCGGCGAGTCATGGATGACGCTCGCCGAGCGGCCCTGCCCCGAGGACTCGACGCTGACGTGGGAGAGCTTCGGCGGCCCCTACGTGCGCTCGTACTGCTCGAGCTGCCACGGCAGCGCGCTGCCGGCCGACATGCGCCAGAACGCGCCGCTGGGGCTGGACTTCGAGAACGTCGAGCAGGTGCGCATGCACGCGGATCGGATCTGGCTGCGCGCGGCCGATCAGAACGCGACGATGCCCCCGGTCGGTGCGCCGGCGCAGGACGAGCGCACGCTGCTCGGCGAGTGGCTGGCCTGCGGCGCGCCGACGGACGCCGAGCTCGGGGAGTGACTGGCGCACCGGCACGTGGGCGATCAAAGTGGTGCCCACGATGACCGAGGGGCCCGCGACGACCGACGAGCAGCTCTACGCCGCGTGGGCCTCGGGCGATCGGCGGGCCGGCACCGCACTCGTCGAGCGGTGGTTGCGACCCATCGGACGCTTCTTCGCGAGCAAGCTCGTGCAGGAGAGCGAGGTCGAGGACGCGGCGAGCCGCGTGTTCGAGGTGGTCGCGAAGAGCCTCGGGGCGTTCCGCGGCGAGGGCAGCTTCCGCGCCTACCTGTTCGGCATCGCCTACAACGTGCTGCGCGAGCAGTGGCGAGCGCGTCGGCACGAGCCCATCGACTTCGAAGCCAGCGCGCTACGCGATCTGGCCGCGTCGCCGCCCTCCGTCGTCGCGGCGCGGGACGAAGAGCGACTCGTGCTCGAGGCCCTCCGCGCGATCCCGCTCGAGTACCAGACCGTGCTCGAGCTGTCGTACTTCGAGGCGCTGTCACGCACCGAGATCGCGGCCGCGCTCGGGCTGCCCGCAGGCACGGTCGCGAGCCGGCTGCGTCGCGCGCACGAGCTGCTCGACGCCCGGATCGGCGAGCTCGCGGCCACCCCCGACCTCGCCCGCGCCACCCGCTCGGACCTCGCGAAGTGGGCCGCAGAGCTGCGCGCGGGGCTCGATCGCGACGCCTAGCGAGAAATCGTCGCGGCCCGTGATCCGATCGGGCGGCTCGCCGCACGGCCGCGCATGAGCATCGTGACCGATCTGCGCTCGTGGCTGGGCTCGTTGACCGACCACCGGAGCCCGCCGAACATGGCCGAGCGAGAGGGGCCACTGGAACACGACGACACCCTCGCAGGCGACGCGATCCCGCCGACGCCGCCGCTCCCCGATGCGCTCGGCACCTTCACCGGCCAGCGGATCCGCGCGCGCGTGCTCGGTAGCCTGTTCGACGCGCCGGAGGAGCCGCTGCAGATCGGCCGCTACCGCATCCTCAAGCGGCTCGGCGCCGGCGGCATGGGCGTGGTCTATGCCGCGTACGACACGGAGCTCGACCGCAAGATCGCGCTCAAGCTGCTCGGCAGTGCCCGCGACGCGGCGACGCTCGGTGAGCGCCTGCGTCGCGAGGGCAAGGCGCTCGCGAAGCTGTCCGATCCCGGCATCGTGCAGGTGTACGAGGTCGGTGAGCACGACGGCCACGTCTTCGTCGCGATGGAGTTCGTCGAGGGCCCGACGCTGCGCACGTGGTGCGAGGCCGAGCCGCGGAGCATCGCGCAGATCCTCGCGGTGTTCGGCGCCGCAGCGCGTGCGCTCGCGGCTGCGCACGCGGCCGGGCTCGTGCACCGCGACTTCAAGCCCGACAACGTCGTGGTCGGCGCCGATCGCCGCAACGCCGCGATCCTGCGGCCGCGGCTGCTCGACTTCGGGCTCGCGCGCACGAGCGAGCCCGAGGCGATCGCCGCGACCGCGCACGAGGGTGACGTGCAGAGCATCGCCACGCTGACGCGTACCGGAGCGATCACCGGCACGCCCGCGTACATGGCCCCGGAGCAGTTCGCGGGCGGCATGTCCGACGCGCGCACCGATCAGTTCGCGTTCTGCGTCGCGCTGTGGGAGGCGCTCTTCGGCGCGCGTCCGTTCTCGGGCGCGACGTTCGCCGAGCTCGCGGCCAACGTGATCGCGGGGCGACGCACGCTCGGCCGTGGGCGGCGAGTGCCGGGCTGGCTGCGGGCCGTGCTCGTGCGTGGGCTCGCCGTCGATCCGGCCGCGCGACACCCCTCGATGGACGCGCTCGTGGCCGAGCTCGCCCGTGATCGTGCGCGTCGCAACCTCCGCCTCGGTGCGGTGCTGGTGTCGTCGGCCGCGCTCGCGATCGGGTGGAGCACGTGGCGCAGCCGCGAGGCGGAGCACGACCAGGCGACGTCGCAGCTGCGGGACGAGGTCAGCGGCGAGCGCACGCGGGCGGACAGCGCCGAGGAGCAGCTGCTGCGCCGCGCCGATGCGCTCACGGCCCTCGAGGCCTCGAACCTCGTGGCGCGCGACTCGACGCGCGCCGTCGCGACGCTCGCGAACCTGCGGCCCGAGGCGCCGCAGTGGGACGGCACCGTGTGGCAGACGGCCACGCTCGCCGCGCTGCGGGGGGTCGCGTCGCGTGTGATGCCGATGCCGCCGCACCATGGGGCGATCCATCTGCTCGGCGAGGGCCGCGTCGCGGTGACCTGCGAGCGCGATCCCGGTGACGGCGGGTACGGGCACGCGTGCCTGCTGCTCGGGCTCGCGGATCGCACGTCGGTGTCGATCGGTGGCGAGCGCACGCTGCACGCGCTGGTGTCGTCCGCGTCGGGGCACCGCGTCGCGCTGCACGACGCAGAGACACTGTGGGTCATCGACGAGGTCGCCGGCACGGTCGCCGTGCCGCTGCCCCGCGATGCCGACGCACGCGAGCTGGTGCTGTCGCCGGATGCGGGCACGCTCGTGCTCGCGTCCGCGCCGATCACCGCGCGCGACGCCGCACCGGGACGCAACGATCGCGTCACGGTGTGGTCGCTGCCGCAGCTCGGCGAGCCGCGCCAGCTCGCGCTCGGCAAGGGCCGACTCGCCGCGGTGGGCGACGGCGGCACGCTCGTGTGGGTCGCCGACGAGGGCGGCGTCGTCGAGCAGGTGCGCCCGGACGGAACGCGTACGCGACTCGGTACGCACCGCGAGGGCGCGGTGACCTGCAAGACCGAGGAGCGCGCACTGGCCGAGATCGCCGACGGCGTCCTCACCGTGTACGAGCCCAGCGGCACGATGCTCCGCGAGGAGCACCGCGCGTACGCGAATGCGCAGCAGTGCAGCTCCGTGGGTGGGCGCACCGTCGTTGCCGACGGCGACGGCGGCGTGACGCTGGTCGAGGGCGGACAGGCGCGCGAGCTCGAGGCGCCCGGCGGCGGACCTGCGCTGGTCGTGACGGACGGCGAGCTCGCGTTGGTGCTGCCGCTCGTCGGTGCGCCGCGGGTGCACGCGCTCGCGTCGCGCGGCGTGATGACGGTGCCCGTCGATCCGCAGGGCTCGATCACCTGGGACCGGCAGCGCCGGGAGATCCTGACGGCGCGCGTCGGCGAGGGCATCCGCAGCTGGCCGATGCGGTGGCAGCAGACGTTCGCCCCGATCGAGGGCTCGATCGACGGGCTCGCATGGACCGAGCACGGGCTCGTGTCGGGCGGGACCGACGGCGTGCTGCGGCGCTGGAGTGACGACGGCACCGCGACTGCGATCGCGAGCGCCGGGCACGGCATCGTCGGGCTCGCGACCACGCGGGACCGCGAGTCCGTGGCGCTGCTCGATGGCGGCACGCTGCGCACGATCGATCCGCGCGGGCCCGCGGTCGCGGTCACGCCGCTGCCGAGCCAGGGCGTCGCGCTCCCCGAGGAGAATCGCGCGCTCGCGACGTCGATGCGCTGGATGGCGGCGCTCGAGCGGCTCTCGCGGGACGGCGTGGTCTACTCCGCGAGCGGCAAGACGGCGGTGCGACGCAAGGACGACGCGTTCGAGCTGATCACGGCGAGCGGGACGCGGCGCGTGCTCGGCGAAGGCGAAGAGTGGCATGCGCTGTTCGTCACGGACGACGACGAGGCGGTCATCGGCGTCGACTGGCGCAACCACCTGCGGCGGTTCGAGCTCGCCACCTCCGACGACGAGTGGCTCGCCGACATCGAGATGGCGAGCAGCGGCATGGCGCTCGTGCAGAGCCCGGATGGAACGTGGGTGGCGCTCGGCGGGCACGATGGCGTCGTGCAGCTGCGCGCCGCCACCGGCGCAGCGCTGCGCGAGCTGCACGGGCCGGGGCAGGCGGTGGTGAGCTTCGCGTTCTCGCCGGACGGTCGGTTGCTCGCAGGTGCGGCGCTCGACGGCACGGGCTGGATCTGGGCGGTGGACACCGGTGCGGCGGTGGAGATCGAGACGGGGCTGCCGCTCGCGACCGCGGTGAGCTTCGCTCCGTCCGGCGCTGCGATCGCGTTCGCAGGCGACGGGCCGGTGCGCGTGCAGCCGCTGGCGGTGCCGAGCGAGCCCGCCGCGCTGCAGGCGTGGGTGCGGGCTGCGACCGATCTGCGCGTGGTGCCCGGCGAGCTCGGTCCGAGCTGAGCGAGACGTGGCGCTGTGGCGAGCCCCCGCGCTCGGTGTGGTCGCCTGGTCGAGCGCCGGCGCGCTGCGAGATCGACGATGTTGTGGATTCCGCCACCCGCCGCTGGCGCGTGACTTGCTCGGTATCGCCCGGAACCACGACGACGTCGTGGCCGGCGCGCAGATCACCTCGCGTCGCAACCCCCGCGCAGCACTGCTGCGCGCATCGACCGGAGCAACACCATGGGCCTTCTACTCTTCCTCGTGTTCGGGTTCGTCATCGGGCTGCTGGCGCGCGCCATCATGCCGGGCGATCAGAAGATGGGCATCTTCGCGACGATGGGGCTCGGCGTGGCCGGCTCCTTCCTCGGCGGCTTCCTCGGCAGCCTCGTGACCCATAACCGCGTGATGGACTTCACCACGGCCGGCACGATCGGCAGCATCCTCGGCGCACTGCTGCTCCTGGGGATCTTCGCCGCGGTCGCGCGCCGGCGTCACGGGCACGGCCTCGTGACCTGAGCGTGGAAGCCTCGGCTGGGGGCCGCGCGCGGAGCTCGTAGGCGCGGCCCCCGGTGATCGTGCTCGGGCAGTGGCATGCTGGCCCGCATGGACGAGCTGGAGCTCCGCACCGCGACCGTCGCGGACGTCGACGCCTTGTTGCCGATGATCCGCGAGCTCTTCCGTGACGAATCGATCGCGTGGGACGAGGCCACGACGCGCGCCGCACTGCAGCGTCTGCTCGGCGACGAGGCCCTCGGCAACGTCTCGATCGCGCTCTACCGGGGTGGCGCCTGCGGGTACGCGATCGTCACGTGGGGCTTCGATCTCGAGTACGCCGGCCGCGACGGCTTCCTCACCGAGCTGTTCGTCGTGCCCGAGCTGCGCAAGCGCGGCGTCGCGACGCGGCTGCTCGCGCGCGTCGAAGCCGTGGCCCGGAACGCAGGGGCAGGCGCGGTGCACCTGCAGGTCCGCACCGACAATCCCGACGCGCGCAGGCTCTACGATCGCGCGCGGTTCGGGGCCTCGCCGCGCGTCACCATGTCGAAGTCGCTGCGGAGCGAATGATCGCGCTCGTGCTCGGGCTCGCGCTCGGTGGCGCGTCCGTCGAGCCCGCACGGGTGCGGCTCGAGTGGAGCGCACCGAGTGGCTGTCCTCGGCAGCCCGAGGTCGTCGCGCGGGCCGAGCGGCTGTTGCTCGTCAGCGATGCCGAGCTCACCGCACGAGGCGTGATCGAGCGGCAGGGCAACGCGTGGCAGCTCGTGCTGGTGATCGAGCAGGAGGACGGCGCGATCGAGCACCGCCAGCTGGCGCAGAGCTGCGCGGCGCTCGGCGATCTCGCTGCGCTCTGGATCGCAGTGGCGGCCGATCCCGTCGCGGTGAGCACGGCTGCGCCGATCGCCTCGCCTCCGGTGGTGGCCGTTCCGTCCGTGCCGCCGCTCGTCGAGCCCGCGCCGACGAGCGAATCGCCGCCCCCCGTCGCATCGCCGCCAGCGCTCGAGCGCGCCACCTCCCGACCGCGATCCCGGCGCACGCTCGGCGGCTGGGTCCGCGTCGCCGGCATCGTCGGCGCGGCGGAGCTGCCGACCATCGACGCCGGCGTCGGCATCGCAGCCGCACTCGGCGTCGGTCGCTGGCGCGTGGAGCTGGGGCTCTCCCACTTGTTCGCGCGCGGCCGCGAGCTGCCCGGGCTCGCGCCGGCGAGGGCGGAGCTGTCGGCATGGAACGCCAGCCTGCGCGGCTGCGGGGAGCTCGGTCCTCGACGCGTGCGACTCGGCGCATGCGTGGGCCCCGAGCTCGGGGCCGCGGTCGGCCACGCGGTCGGCGTCGCGAAGGGCAACGATCGCGCTGCGCCGTGGGTGGCGCTCCTGGCCGGGCCGGCGCTGCGGTGGCGCCCGATCGACCGCGTGCAGCTGCACCTCGCGGTCGATGCCGTCCTCGCGCTCGCGCGCCCGTCGTTCGTCCTCCGCGACGATCCGGACGCCGCGGTCTCCACGGGCCGAGGTGGCATACGCGCGACCCTGGGCGTCGCGGTCGCGTTCGGACCCGGCGAGATCGACCCGCGATCGCGCGCCAGGCGGTGAATTCGGCAAAGCGTCCCGCGGCGTGATCAACCGGCGGCGAGCCGGAGATGATGGGGCGACGGCCATGGATCGCATCGCGCCCCCCGCGTTCGAGCGCTTCTATCGCGAGCACTTCGCGGTGGCATGGCGTGGGCTGCGTCGGCTCGGCGTGGCGGTGGAGGACTGCGAAGACGCGACGCAGGAAGTGTTCGTCGCGGCGCATCGGCGCTGGTACGCGTTCGACGGCGCGGTGCCGAGGCACGCGTGGCTGTTCGGCATCGTGCGACGCATCGCCTGGCGCTTCCACCGTACCGAGAGGCGTCGGGCGCGACGACACGCAGCGCTCGGCGGGTCCGACGTGCCGGTGGCGACGCCCGACGAGATGCTCGCACGCGCCGAGGCCGGGCGCATGCTCGACGAGTTCCTCGCGCAGCTCGACCGCGAGCGTCGCGAGGCGTTCGTGCTCGGCGAGCTCGAGGAGCTCGGCCGCATCGAGCTCGGCGGTGTGCTCGGCATCAACCCCAACACCGCCTACTCGCGGCTGCAGTCGGCGCGACGCCGCTTCTTCGCGCACTTCGCCGCGCTGGACGACGAGGCATGCGCAAGCATGCTCGCGCGCGCGGAGCGGGCCGAGACGCCCACGCAGCAGCAACGCGAGCACGCCTGGATCGCGATCGCACCGGCGCTCTGCCCGGCGGCTCCGGCTTCGCTGCTGGGCCGCATGGCGGCGGCGTTGCGCACGGCGATCGCGGGCGTTGCGACGAAGCTCGCGATCGCCGGCGCGGCGATCGTGGTCGTCGCCACCGCCGTCGCGTCCGCCCACTCCGAGCAACCGCGCGTTCGCGAGTCGAGCGCGCCGGCACCCGTGACATCCGCACTGGCGCCCGCGGTCGTCCCCGCGAGCCCGCCGGCCGTGGTCGCTGCACCGGCGCGGGTCGAGCCGGGCCCCGCGATTGCGTCGAGCCGCGCGACGAGGACGCGCCAGCATGCGGATCGGCTCGCCGAAGAGCTCGCGTTGCTCGACGCGGCGCGCACTGCAACGGTGGCCGGCGACCTCGCGCTCGCGCGGCGCCGGCTCGCCGAGCACGTCCAGCGCTTCGGCGAGCTCGGTGAGCTCGGCGAGCTCCGCCAGGCGATCGTACGCGACCTCGACGCGCTCTCGATCTCCGCGACCGCGTCCGGAGATGACGAGGTCACGGAGCGACGATGATGCGGCGACACCTGATCCATCCCTTGGCATTGTGCGCGTGTACGCTCGGGCCCCTCGTCATCGGCGAGAGCGCGGGCGATGGCAGTGGTGGGCAAGCGGGCGAGGAGGACGGCACCGACGCAGCGTCGGTATCGGTCAGCGCGGGCGCCGACGAGTCCGACACGACGTCGGGCGACACCGCCGACGTTCCACCCGAGCAGTGCACCTCCGACTGCGCGCCGACCTTCGCATGGTGCGTCGGGATCGAGGATCCGATCGCCGGCATCGAGTGGGACGCCTCGCTGCACCGACTGCTCATGCTGAGCGGCGCGTCGACGGGTGTGCCCATCGTGCAGGAGCTCGACCTCGAGCACGGCTGGCCCGGGCAGCCCGACACGCTGTACGAGGTGCCGGACGCCGCGTGGAACGGATACACGTTCGCGATCGGTCCCGAAGGTGGCGTCGCGCTCCTGTTCGAGGAAGCCGGCGGCGGCTATCGGCTGCAGCTGCGACCCAGCGATCTGGCCGAGGTCGAGTGGGAGGCCGAGAACCCCGCGGATCCCGATCTGTTCTGGCTCCCGCACGACCTCGCGGTGCTCGACGACGGCCGCGTGCGCGTCACGGGGCAGAACCGCGTCGACGACCAGTGGTCGTTGTTCCTGGCCGCGTGGACCGCCGACGGCGAGCTGGAGTGGCAGCGGTCGTGGGCGGTCGCCGAGACCGTGTACCAAGTGCGCGTCGCGGCGATCGGCGGCGCGCACGAGACCGCGGTGTGGTCCGAGTATCGCGCCGACGGGGGCATCGACCGCATGCAGCAGCTCGACTGGTTCTCCGCCACGGACGAGCCGCTGGCGCAGCACCTGCTCGGGTACGAGACCCCGATCGTCCACCCTGCGGTGCCGTGGCAGGGCGGCTGGGCGGTGCTGCGGGGCGAAGGCAGCGGCCTCTCGCTGTCGCGCTTCGACGGCGAGCTGTCCATGCTGGGCGTCGGTACGGACGGACCGAGCGCGCCCCCGACGATCGCGATCGATCCGAAGCGCGTCATCGCGTTCGACGAGCGCCTGCTGGTGATCGTCGCAGCCGAGACGCAGGGCGATCAGGCGCTCGAGCTGCGCAGCTTCGACGCCGAGGGCCAGCTCCATCACGTCGTGCCGTTCCCGGAGCTCGGCACGCACCCTTCGCACGGCTACTCGATCGACGACGTCGCCATCGGCGACGGCGGGATCTTCCTGACCGGCACGGGCGTGTCGGCCGACGACATCACGCAGCCCTTCGCGTGTCGCGTCGATCCCTGACGGATCACGGATCGACGCAGAAGCTGAAGTTGATCTGCTCCGGCGTGTCGTCGGGCAGCGTGAAGTGCAGGCGCACTTCCCAGAGCCCGGGCATCCACAGGTTGATCGGCTCGAGCTTCAGCTGACCCGGCGCGTCGAGGGGAGTGACGGTGCACTCGATCGGCGTGCCGTGGTTGTGATCGACCATGAACGGCTCGACCACGAGCGCCACGTCGCCCCTCGGCGTGCCGGTCGCGGCGTCGAGCACCTCGATCGTCCAGCTGTTGTCGCCGCGATCGGGCGGGGCCGGCAGCGCGTCGACGAAGCGCACCGTCAGTGCCGTGCCGACCTTCTCCATGCCGAGGCGGTACTCGTCGTCGCGGGTCTCCGCGGCGCAGCCGACCTCGGCGTCGTGCTCGTGCTCGTGGTCGTGCTCGTCGCCGGCATCCGCGTCTGCGGGATCGGCCGTGCAGCCCCAGGTCGCGAGCGGAAACGCGAGGAGCTGTGCGAGCCGAGCGAGGCGCACCGACATGCGCGGAGTATTGCACGCCGTGCGCTCGGACGCTCTGTCGCCTGGCTCACGGTGGGGACTCGGCGCGTTGCGCTGGGTCGTCGGCTCTGTCGCTGCAGCTTCGGTGGGGCGCGATGCGCTCGGGCAGCAGCGGCGCGCGGCGCGGTGCTACCATCGGTCGGCGTGCGGGGGATCGTGCTCTGTTGCGTGCTGGCGCTCGGGTGTCGCGAGCGGAACCCCGCGTTCATGCCTGGGGTCGGGGGGTCGTCCGAGTCGGGCGTGACCTCGGAGGGCGGCACGACCACGACGACCTCCACGAGCACGACGACGACGACGACGACGACCGCGTCCACCACGACGACTGCGACGACGACCGATGGCTCGTCCTCCTCCTCGTCGACCGGCGACGGCAGCAGCGCCGAGAGCTCGAGCGACCTTCCGTACGCGCCGTGTCCCAACGGCGACGAGGACTGCCCGCCGGGGTGGGACGAGTGCATCGACGTCGCCGACGGCGCCTCGTGGTGCGCGCACGATTGCGACCAGCCCGACGACTGCGAGGTGCCGGCGACCGGTGACGCGGAGGTGGTCTGCGCCGGGCCGTCGGGTCACTCCTGCGCGCTCGACTGCTCCGACGGACAGACGTGTCCCGACGGCATGGCGTGCGTCGAGCTGTTCGGCAACGTCGTCCGCTGCGTCTGGGAATGAGCCCGCGTCAGCCCGCCGGGGGCACACAGACCGAGCCACCCTCGATCTGCGCGTTCACACGGTAGGTGTTCTGCAGCTTCCACGACTTCGGCTCGACGTCGGGGATCGTGCCGTCCTCGTTCACGTTGGTCACGTGATAGGTGTGCTGATTCCAGATCCGTCGCGCCTGGATCCACCGGTCCTGCGAGTCGCGGATCACCTGCAAGGTCGGCGTGAGCTGCTGACCCTCGAAGTTGCGGTTCGAGACCACCAGCACCTCGGCGGCACCGTCGTTGTCGACGTCGGCGACCGAGGGGTACTCGATGAGCGTGCCCGAGCTGCGATCGGCCTCCATCAGCGGCGCACCGTCGATGTCGAACGCGAACAGGTGGTACTCGTCGGCGAACATCGCCTCGGCCGTGCCGTCGCCGAGGAAGTCGAACGCGGTGCCGCCGGCGATGCCGCTCGGGTCCTGCACGTCGGCGATCCACATCACGCTCGCGTCCGCGTAGTACGCCGCGTAGTGCGACGCCGAGCTCACCGCGTACTCGGCATCGCCGTCGCCGTCGAAGTCGTGGATCGTGGCCGGGCGGAACCACGAGAACCCGGCAGGATCGCCCGACGGCCGCATGTCGGCGTACTTCACGGTGCCGTCGTGCTCGAGCACGCTGATGCCGTCGCCGGAGATGATGAGGATCTCGGGATCGTCGTCCTCGTCGAGGTTGCCGATCTGCGGGAAGCCCCCGGCCTGATCGGGCGCAGCGTCGTAGTACACGGTGCCGTCGTGGTGATAGGCATCCTTGCCGCGCACGAGCTCGAGGTCGTCGTCGCCGTCGAGATCCGCGGCGACCGGCGCGGTGAGCTGATCGGCGAGCAGACCCTGCGGCGGCGCCGCGAAGATCGTCTCGCCCGTGTCGCCGCGCGCGACGATCCCCCCGACGTAGACCTCGGCGGGCCCCTCGTTGTCGAAGTTGCCGATGCCGATCGCGCTGCCGACCTGGGCCGCGAACGCGCCGCCGGTCCACTTCGGCGTGCCGTCGTGCTCGAACGCGACCAGCGTGCCGCCGAAGATGCCGACCGCCGCGACGATCTCGGGCAGCCCGTCGTCGTCGATGTCGCCGACCGCCGGCGTCACGTTCGGGTTGAGGTTCGCATCGAGCGTGAAGTGCTCCATCCCGGTCTCGCCGTCGAGCACGGTGAGCGTGCCCGCCGCGGTGCCGACCAGCACGATGACGTCCGGGGTGTCGCAGACGTCGAGCTCGCCGTTGCCGTTGTCGTCGGTGAGGTTGATGACGAGCGGCGTATGGTACGACTCTCCGGTGCCCCAGCTCCACTGCACGTCCGCGTCGAACGAGTCGGGGGGCGCCTGCGTGTTGCAGGGCTGCACGCTGTCCGGATCGACGTCCGCCGGCGACGGCTGCGTGCACATGTAGCTGCCCCCGCCGACGTCCCACGCACCGACGTCGAGCACCGGCGTATGGCCGCTCTCGTCGGAGCTCGAGCTGCTGGTGTCGGCCGGCGCGGTGGTCTCGGCCGGCGCCGTGCTGCTGCCACCGCCGCTGCTGGTCTCGGCCGCCGTGCCGCTGTGCGTGTCGAACGGATTCGTGCCGTCGTCACCACACGCGGCGGCTGCTGCGGCGAGGCCGGCGGTGAGCCCGGCGGCGAGCCTGTCCGCGAGAGTGGTGGGGAGGGTTCGTCGCTTCGCCATGGCTGTCACCGCGCGTCCAGTGTTGCCCGCGCACCGACGAGGTTCCCGTGCGGCGCCGCACGAGCGGCGACGTCTCGCGCCCGGCAGCGCGCGGCGTGGGCAGTCGCCTAGGCCTTCGGCCCGGGAATCCGCGTATCGCCGCGTCGCAGCGTGACCTGCAGCCCGTCCATGTGCTCGAGCAAGGGCACCGCGAATTTCCGCGTGAGCCCGGTGAGCTGTTTGAGTGCCTGCACGTCGATCGTGCCCGCCTCTGCGAGGTGCTTGCGGATCCGCGCGACGAGCTCGTCGTGGACGTCGCGCGCGAGCGAGAGCTCGTCGGTGATCTTGACCAGTCGGCCCACGCGCTGCAGCGCGCCGACGATCTCGAGCACGTCGGCCGGTGGCAGCCCGGTGCCGTCGCCGATCTCGCGCAGGGTCGGCGGCGTGATGCCCCCCTGCTGGTAGCGCTCGAGCACCGCCTTCATGTGGCCGCTCGGCTCGCCGCCGGCCTGCATGCCCTTGCCGGGGCGCGCGATCGTGCCCTGCTCGTCGACGGCCCGGAGCACGCGACGCTCGATGGCGCGCTCGATCGCCGCGGAGGCGATGTCGGCTGCCACGCGGGCGCGGCGGGGATCGTCGAGCTTCGCCTCGAGCACGGGCCGCGGCATCCCGGCCTGCAGCGGGTTCGCGGCGTGGAAGCGATCGACGATCGCGATCGCGGCCTCGCCGATCGGACGCAGGAGCGGCTCGAGCACGAAGCGACCGCCGGGCAGCGCCACGACGTCGCCGCCCTTCGCGGTGCGGCGCGCCAGCGCCTGGGCCGGATCATGGACGCCGGCCCGGCGCGCGAGCACGTCGGATGCGATGCCCTCCGCGCCCGCGTCGTCGAGCAACGCGGACAGGCGCGCGAGTGGATCGGCCTGCTCGAGCGCGCGGCCGAGCGCGATCCAGCGCGGTCGTTGCGAGCGGCCCGTCGACGGCTCGGGATCGACGATGACACCGCCGCCCACGGTGCGGCCGGTACGGACGTCCGGCTCGTCGAACGCACGCAGCACGATTCGTTGACCGCGCCAGCACGGCAGCGGGGTCTGCAAGCGAATCCGCACCAGCGCATCGCGACCCGGCGCGACGCCGTCGTCGGGCTCGCCGTCCTTGGGCACGACCCACAACGGATCGAGCACGCCGATGCCGTGGGCAGTGCCGGCACACACCTGCACGGTCGTGCCGGCGCGCCACGGTGCGTCGTGCCCCGCGAGGTGATGCACGCGCGCATGCACGATCGACTGGCGCGCGACCATGCTGCCGCGCGCGACGACGTCGCCGCGCTCCACTGCACTGGCCTCGATCGCGAGGTTGAGCGCGACGCGGTTGCCGGCCCCGATGCGCTCGCGACCCTCGAGCCGCACCTGCGCGGCGCGGGCTCGCACGGGTCGGGGCTCGCGACCTTCCCCGCCGGGCACGAGCACCAGCTCCTCGTCGGCCCGCAGATCGATCGAGCCCGAGAGCAGCGTGCCGGTGACGACGGTGCCGTGGCCCTTGATCGTGAACACGCGATCGAGCGGGAGGATCACCGGGCCGCTCGCGTCGCGGCGCGGCAGCGCGGCGGCGAGCGTGCGCACCGCGTCGCGCAGCGCATCGAGGCCCGCGCCCGTGACCGCGCTGCACGGCACGATCGGCGCGCCCGCGAAGGGAGTGTCGGCGAGCGCGGCCTGCACGTCGTCGGCGGCGAGCTCGATCGCGTCGGGGTCGTCGCCGAGGCGATCGACCTTGGTGAGCGCGACGACGCCACCCGCGACGCCGAGCAACCGGCACACGTTCACGTGCTCGCGGGTCTGCGGCATCACGCCGTCCTCGGCGGACACGACCAGCATCACCGCATCGATGCCGCCGGCGCCCGCGACCATCGTGCGCACGAAGCCCTCGTGGCCCGGGACGTCGACGATGCTGGCTTCGAGCTCGGGCGAGATGCGCCAGGGCGCAAACCCGAGCTCGATCGTGATCCCGCGTCGCTTCTCCTCCGGCAGACGATCGGTGTCGATTCCGGTGAGCGCGGCGACGAGCGTGGTCTTGCCGTGATCGATGTGGCCGGCTGTGCCGAGCACGAGCGAGTGGGGCGCCTTGCTCACCGGCCGCGAGCATACCCACCTCGCCGGCCCGCGCCCGCAGTGCTACCATCCGGCCGACGTGAGCGCCTCCCAGCCCCACGACGTGCCCCCGCGGATCGGCCGCTTCGAGGTACGCCGGCAGCTCGGGACGGGCGGCATGGGCATCGTGTTCGCGGCGTTCGATCCGGCGCTGCAGCGCGAGGTCGCGGTGAAGCTGCTGCGCCGCGACCGCTTCAAGCCCGAGCACCTGGAGGCCGCCGGCCAGCGGCTCGAGCTCGAGGCGCAGACGGCGGCCAAGCTCGCGCACCCGAACGTCGTGACGATCTTCGACGTCGGCACGCACGACGGCCGCGTCTACCTCGCGATGGAGCTGGTCGACGGTCCGTCGCTGCTCGCGTGGGCCCGCTCGACCGCACGCCCCTGGAAGGAAGTGCTGGCGATGTTCTTCCAGGCCGGGCGCGGGCTGGCCTCGGCGCACGGCGTCGGCCTGTTGCACCGCGACTTCAAGCCCGCGAACGTGCTCATCGGCAACGATCAACGGCCGCGCGTCGTCGACTTCGGGCTCGCGCACTACGGCACCGTGCCCGCGGCCGCGGTGCACGTGCCCGACACCGAGACGCTGTCGACCGCATCGGGCCGCCGTGGCGATCCCGACGATGCGCAGACCACCGTGGGCGACGGCCCGGGCTGGGACGCGGCGTCGTCCGGCGTGTTCGCGCCGCCCGGCGCGATCGACTCGCTGGCGCCGTCGATCTCGGGCACGTTCCAGGGCTCGATCTCGGGCGTGTGGGAGGCCTCGCGCGACCGACTCGAGATCACCAGCAGCTCGTCGCTCGTCGGGGCGAGCGTGTCGCAGCTCGACGGGCCCATCGCCGCGACGTTCGACGGCTCGCATGCGGTGACCGGCGAAGCGCGGGCGACCGCGACGGGACTGTTCGTCGGCACGCCGGCGTACATGGCCCCCGAGCTGTTCACGGGTGCGGGCGCCGACGCGCGCACCGATCAGTTCGCGTTCTGCGTCGCGCTCTACGAAGGGCTCTACGGCGAGCGTCCGTTCGAGGGCCAGACCGCGCGGGAGATCGCCGCGAACGTCATCGCCGGGCGTCGGCGGCCGCTGCCGGCGCGCACGCGGATCCCGGGCTGGCTGCACAGCATCGTGGTGCGTGGGCTCGCGGTCGATCCGAACGACCGCCACGAGTCGTTGAAGTCGATGCTCGCCGCGATCGCGTTCACGTCGCGCATCATGTACGAGTGACGCGCGCGAGCGCGGCGCGGCGCCGGCCCGAATCGGTTCGGGATCCGGCTGCATTGCGGCGTCGATCCGGACGAAGCGTGCGGTGGGTGTCGAGCTGGATCCCACCGGCCGTCTTGTCGCCGACGACGCAGGTGCTCTTGCGCGTGCTCGAGCGGTTCACCGCGTTCCCGTGGGCGTTCGTCGTGTCGGCGTGCCGGCGCGTCGGGCTCGATCCCGAGCGGCTGGAGTGGAACGAGCTGGGCGAGCTCATCCAGCCGCTCGCGATCCAGCTCGCGAGCTTGAACGACGTCGATCGCGCCTTCGCGCTCAAGCGCGAGCTGACGATCCTCGCGGGCACCGGCGTGTGCCCCGGCGATGCGGCGTAGCGGCCGTCGTTGGCCCTAGCCCACGTCCTGCAGGGGTTGCGCGTGCGGGCGCGGCCGTGCGACTCCTTTGCCCGCATGTCAGCGTGGATCCTCGCATCGCTCCTGTGGTCGATCGCGGTCGCTCCGGCCGACGGCGAAGATCCGTGCGTCCACGTCGTCGCCTCCGGTGACACGGTCAGCGAGATCGCGCTGGCCCGCGGCATCTCGCAGCGCGAGCTCATCGAGCTCAATCCGCGGCTCGCCGAGGACAAGAACGCGCTGAAGCTCGGCCAGAAGCTGAAGGTGTGCAGCAAGGCTGCCGCCGCGAAGGCGAAGCTCGACGCCGACGACGACAGCGACGACGACGACAAGCCGAAGAAGGACGACGCTCCGCGGACGCCGCCGAAGGCGAAGTGCGGCAAGAACGGTCGCATCGAGAAGCACGCCGTCGCCGCGGGCGACACGCTCGCCGGCATCGCCGCGCAGTACGAGACCACCGAGCGCGAGATCAAGGATCGCAACGCCAAGCTCGCCGCGAACCCCGACAAGCTCGCGATCGGCCAGCTCGTCTCGGTGTGCGTCGAGGATGCCGACGACGACAAGCCCGGCAAGATCGTCAAGGCCAAGGAGTGCGGCGGCGAGACCCCGATCTACACGCACGAGGTCGTGCCCGGCGAGCACCTCGCCCAGATCGCGGGCCGCTACGGCGTGCGCAAGTCGGACCTGTTGCGGCTCAACGCGAAGCTCCGCGCCAACCCCGACAAGCTCTCGGTCGGCACGAAGATCCGCGTGTGCCCGCAGATCGCTCCGCGCTACCGCGACAAGATCGAGTACACGGTCGCCGCCGGCGAGAACATCGGCACGATCGCCGAGAAGTTCGGCGCGAGCCCGCGCGAGCTCGACCTGTGGCAGCAGGGCAAGCTGAAGGATCGCAACGCGATCCGCGAGGGCCAGAAGCTGGTGGTGTGGGCCGACGGTCGCATCGTGCGCGGCTTCGGCGGGCAGGACGTCGACACCGGTCGGCTGGCCGACGGCACCCAGCTCCCGCCCGGCAAGCACTACGTCGTGAAGTGGGAAGCGGGCGCGTGGGGTACCGGCAAGACGGTGCGCGCGATCCAGCAGGCGGTCGCGGACTACAAGCGCAAGAGCCCGAGCGGTCCGAAGGTCCACATCGGCGACATCAGCAAGCGCGGCGGTGGCAAGTTCCCGCCGCACATCTCCCATCAGCACGGTCGCGACGTCGACATCGGCTACGTGCTCGTCGGCAAGGACGCCGAGGAGACCAAGTTCCGCACCGCGAATGCACGCACGCTCGACGTGCCGCGCACGTGGGCGCTCATCAAGGCCTTCGTCGACACCGACGAGGTCACCTACATCTTCATGGACTATCGGGTGCAGAAGCTGCTGTACGAGCACGCCGAGAAGCAGGGCGTCAGCGAGGACACGCTCGACGAGCTGTTCCAGTACCCGCGCGGCCGCGGTCGCGTCCACGGCATCATCCGCCACTGGCGCGGCCACTCGAACCACTTCCACGTCCGCTTCCGGCCGTGAAGCGGGCGGTCCAGCGCCACAGCGCCGATCGTACCCGCGCCACGCTGGACCGCGAGGCCGAAGGCTGACGGCCGCGGGGTTGCGCGGCGCGCTGCATGCAGCACACTGCGCCCGGGCCACGCGGAGGGAGATCCACGACGACCGTCCGCGCACCAGTGTCTGCGACGACGGCCGCCGAAGCTCCGGCGCCCGCCGAGCTCGAGCCCGTCGTCGAGCCGGCGAACCAGCGGCGCTGGCTCGGGCGCGTCATCCTGGCGATCTGCGTGCTCGTGGCCCTGCGCCTCCTGGCGCCGTGGGTGCTCACGCCGATCCTGGCCGCGCGCCTCGGCACCGCGATCGGTGCCACGGTGGCGATCGACGACCTCGAGCTGGGGCTCCTCGGCCGCGACGTCGCGGTGCACGGCCTGCACGTCGTGCCGCTGTCGGACAGCGCCTCCCACGTCCACGTCGAGGCGATCGAGGTGCACGTCCGCCTGCACGACCTGCTGCGCGGTGCGCCGAGCCTGGAGGTCGTCGCGTCCGGGCTCGCGATCACGCTCGACGTGCGACGGCCGTGGCCGGGTCGCCCCGAGCGCGAGCGCACCCGCTCGGGGCTGCTGCGCTCGCTCGACGTGACCGATGGCGAGCTGATGGTCACGGCCGCCGACACCCCGCCGTTCGTCGCGCTCACGGGCCTGCGCGCGCGCCTCGACGACACCTCGTTCGGTGCGCGCAGCGACGCGATGTCGATGCACTACACGATCGAGGCCGAGACCGGCGACGGGGGCTCGCTCGCGGTCGAGGGCTCGTTCGCACCGGTGGCGCCCGCGGCGAGCTGGACGCTGCAGTTCGCGCTCGAGCGCTTCGATCTGCGCCGGCTCAACCCGGTGTTCGAGTCGGTGTTCGAGATGGACGTCGAGCAGGGGTGGTTCTCGCTCGCGGGTCAGGTCACCGTCGGGCTCGGTCGCATGCGCGGGCGTGTGCACCCGCGGTTCGAAGAGCTCGAGCTGCTCGGGCGCGGCGAGAAACGCGTGCGGCACCCGATGGCCGAAGCGCTGTTCACTTCGATGCTGTCGGGCGCGGATCTCCCGATCGACCTCGATCAGGCCGCGGGCTTCACCGGCGACGCCGCGGTCGACGAGCTCGTGGAGATCGACGGCATGCAGGTGCTCAGCAACGTCGTGCTGCGGGGATTCACCCGCCGGCTCGACTCGCTCGACGGCTACGTCTCCTCGGTCGGGGGCATCGAGGTCGACTTCCCGGCGGGGCGCATGTCGTTCTTCGACGTGCAGCTCGAGCGCAAGGGCGGCGAGATCGAGAGCCCGTTCGTGGCGGTGGACCAGCTCGACATCGTCGTCGATCAGACGGCAGTGGACCGCAGCGTACCGACCTACAAGTCGATCACGCTCCATCGGCCCAAGCTCGTGTTCGTCACCGGCACGAGCCCCGAGCGCAGCCAGCTCAACTTCGATCCCGACTGGCAGGAGAAGCTCTCGGTCCTGCCGTACGTGACCGATCGGGTCGAGATCATCGACGGTCGTGTCGAGTACCGCGACGAGACCAAGCGCGAGCCCACCGCTTTGTTCGCGTCCGGCGTGCAGCTGAAGGCCGTGGGGCTCGGCCGGGGCTGGAACGGCGAAGTCCGGCGCAGCGCGACCCTGCGCGGCAGCGCGAGGTTCATGGATCTCAGCACCCTGACGCTCGAGGCCGAGTTCTCACCGGGGTCCGTGCCGCTCGACGGTGCGGTGCGGCTGGGCGTCGAGACGTTGGAGCTCGCGCAGCTCAACGAGCTGTTGCACGGGCGCTTCGGCATCGACATCTCGACCGGCACGATGGCGCTGACCGCCGACTTCGACGCGCACGACGGGGCCGTAAGCGGAGCGATCGCGCCGGTGATCCGCAACGTCCGCGTGCTCGGCGAAGGCGAGACGGAGCTGCAGCATCCGATCCGCGAGCTGATGCTCGAGCGTCGGCTGCGCAAGCTCGACGGCGCCGCCCTGCAGCTCGACTATCGCATCCGCTTCAACCTGATGCGCGAGCTCCCGGGTGCGTTGCTCTCGGCCGCACTGAATGCCGAGCCGGTGCCCAAGCCGAAGCGCGCGCCGATGCCGTGGGTGAAGCGCCGCCGCGAGCAGTAGCGGCGAGGCGCGGCGGCGCGCCGCGGCCCTCACTTCACCGGTGACTTCGCGTCGACGATGATCGGCAGGCCGCCCTTGCCGGTCGGCACGAAGAAGTACGAGGCGTTGTGGTTGTCGAACGCCTTGTACTGCAGGTACTCGGGCGTCAGCGTCTTCGTGACCGCGTCCTGGGCCTCGGCCTGGGCCTTGCCGCGGGCCACGATCGCCGCCGCGTCGCCTTCGGCCTGGATGCGCGTCGCATCGCTGCGGCCCTGCGCCGTGGTGCGGGCGATCTCGGCGTCGCGCTGCGCGATGTCGACCTCGTACTTCTTCTGCTCGCTCTGCTGGCGCACTGCGATCTTGCGGGAGATCGCCTGCGTGACCGTGTCGTCGTAGTCGATGTGCCGGATCGCGACCTGGTCGATGATGATGTGGTAGCCCTTCGTGCTCTCTTGCAGGCGGTCGTGGACGACCTGCTCGATCACCGGGCTCTCGCGGGCGAGATCGTTGTGCATGTGCTTCGAGAACTCGGCGCGCGTCAGGGTGATGAGCGCGGGTCCGAGCAGCTTCTCGTAGAACGCGGGCCCGACCTCGGTGTGGAGCTTGTAGACCTCCTCGCGCAGCGGGTGGTAGGTCACCGCGATCGTCACCGGCACGTGGAGGTTGTCCGCGGTGAGCGTGTGGATCTCCTCGTCGCGGGTGCGCGAGGTCGTGTCGTAGACGACGACCTTGTTCCACGCCAGGAGCGGGTAATAGCCCGGCGTCAGCACCTCGTTCTTGAACGCGGGGTTGCGGAATGCCCGGTACTTCAGGCCGGCTTCGCCGGGGTGCACCGTTGCGCCGCACCCGGCGAGCACGCTGAACAGCACGAGCGATCGACTTGCACGGCGGAGCATCGACATCTTTCGGTACCTCCCAGGGGCTCGCGTTAAACCGTGCCCGAGAATCTGGAACCTTACCGCTGCACGAAACCGACAATCGCGGTGCAGCGGGTCAAAGCGAAACGCAGCGCCGCAATCCGATCGGCCCGCCCTGGAACGTGGCAGAACTCGAGTCGACCGCATGCTGCGCCGTATCGTCACCCGGACCGCCCTCTGTCTCCCGCTCGCGTTCGCTGCCCTCGCGCTCGGATCGTGCCGCGGCGACCGCCCGACGACCACGAAGCCCGGCGACGCGAAGGGGTCCGCCGCGCAGACCATGTCGAAACGACTCGCTGCATTCGCGGACGAGATCGATCCCGGTGAGCAGCCTCCGCTCGGCAAGGGGGCGCCGCCGGCCGTCGCCGAGCTGCTCGGCGCGGGCAGCAAGATCGACGCGTCGGCCCTCGAGGCACCGCTCGAGGCGTGGGAGACGCTGCCCTCCGGCGCGACGATGGAAGCGCGCACGATCGCCGTCGTGGCGCTCGCGCGGGTGCTGCTCGCGGCCGAGTCGGCGCAGGTGACCGACGAGCGCGGTGAGCTGGCCCGCTTGCGCGCGCTGGAGCGGTTGTACGGCTTCTTCGACCTGCCGATGTTCGCCAACGATCGCTCGTTCTTCTCCACGCTGTTCGTGCAGATCGCGAAGGTCGCGACGAGCGGCAAGGGCGGAACCACCGATCAGGCGCGCGCGATGGAGCTGGTCCAGTACGCGTTCGACGTGATGAAGCGCTCCGGCGCACTGCATCGCCACACCGCCGCGAAGCTGCTGCGCGAGCACCCGGGCGATCGCCACATCCCCGACGTGCTCGATCGCGTGGCGGTCGGCGTCGCCGGCGACGATCCGCGATTGGCCGTCGAGCTGCGCCGCGCCGGCGTCGATCTGCGCGGGAAGTACGTGACGAGCAGCCAGCTGCTCGCGCTCGCCCGCAGCTGCTACGTGGCGCTCGACCTGCGCTGCGGCGACGAGCAGCTCGCCGCGGCGAAGGCGGCGGGCGCCGGCTCCGATGCGGCGCTGGCGAAGCGGATCACCGAGGTCGAGACGGCCCACACGGCGGCGGTGCTCGTGACCGGCAAGCCGGCAACGGGCGTCGACGGGCAGCTCGCGCGCGCGCAGGCCCTCGTCGAGCTCGGACGCAAGGCGGACTCGAAGAAGGCCATCGACGAGCTGCTCGCGGCCCACGGCGACGACGCGCGCGTGGTCACGCTGGCCGCGCGCCACGTGGTGACGACCAGCTTCGATCTCGAAGGCGCCTACCAGGTGATCGCGCGCGCACCCGAGAAGCTGTCGCACCGCGACCGCGCGTACCTCGAGGCGGCGATCGGCCTGCGGGCCACGCACTTCGCGTACGAGGTGATTCCCCGCGCCGATGGTGGCGTCGCCGGGATGCTGGCTGCGATCGCGCCGGAGTACGGTCAGTTCCGCGCCGACATCGTGGCCTACGAGCAGGACGGCGCGGAGCTGGGCAAGGTGCTGCTCACGTTGCTCGAGCTCGGCGAAGCCGCGGCGCCGCTCGCCGACGGCAAGCACGACGCCGAGCTGCTCGCGCTCGCGCGCGCGATGCTGCCGAAGGGCGTCGCGCTCGTCGATGCGGCACCGAAGAGCCGCGAGGCCTATCGCGCGGCGCTCGGCATGGCGTTGCTCTCTGCCGATCGCGGCCTCGTGCTGCAGTTCGCCGACCGTGCGCCGCCGGAGGATGCGACCGGCGGGCTCGCGCTCGCGCACGCGCAGCTGCAGATCGCGGTCGCGGTGCAGTGGGGCGATCGCAAGCGACTCGCCGACGCCGCGCGCGAGATCGCCGCCTTGCCGACCACGATGGACGGCAAGCTGCGGGTGCAGGCGGCGGCCGATCTGGACGCCGTGCGTGCCCGGCTGGAGCGCGACACCGCAGCGCGGGACCGGGCGCTGCAGGCGTACCGCGAGTTGCTCGCGATCGAGGGCGACTCGCCCGACCCGCGCACGCTGGACAACTTCGCCGCGCTTCTCGCCGACACCGGCGATCTCGCCGAAGCCGCGCGGCTGTGGGCGCTGCTCGTGCAGAAGAAGCCCGACGAGGGCGAGTACGCGCGCATCCAGCTGCACGCGCTGGCCGGCTCGCTCGCCGATCTCGCTGCGCTGGAGAAGATCGCCGCGGACGGATCGAACGAGGGCCGCATCGTCGCGGCGCAGTGGCTCGTGCAGCTCGCGAAGAGCCCGACGGAGCGCAAGCGTCGGCGCGCGCAGCACGAGAAGCTCGTCGCCGAGCTGCACGCGCGCTCGCCGAAGCTGCCGCTCCTGCCCGACGCCGAGGGCGTCACGCTGAGCGGCACGCTGCAGGTCGGCGTCGGCTACTCCACGACCGCGGGCGTGCAGGTCAACATCGACGTCTCCCGGGTGCCGCGGCTCGTGCGGCTCCCGGCGGGATGACTACTTGCGCACGCGGATCTTCGTGCGCCCGATGAGGCGCGCCAGCTCGGCGCCGCCCGAGCTCATGCCCGGCTCCTCGTGGCCGAGCAGGATGTAGTGCGGACCGGCGCGCGTGGGGCCGAGCGCCGGATCCATCACGACCCAGTCGCCGAGCCACACCTCGACCCACGCGTGATAGCCGGCCTCGCTGCCGAAGAAGCCGGGCACGAGCACGATGCCGGCGGCGTTGCGGGCGGGCAGGCCCGCCGCGCGCAGGAGCGCGACGGTCAGCGCCGCGTGCTCGGTGCAATCGCCGAAGCCCGCATCGAGCGTCTCGACCGCCGTGGCCGCGCCGCGCGTGCCGTCCTTCTTGCCCAGGTGCTCGTGCACCCAGTCCACGATCGCGACCGCGGTCTCGCGTGCGTCGGTGCGCGTGCCGACGATGCTCTTCGCGCGCTCGACGATGTGCGCTTCGTCGGACTGGCTCGTGGGCGTGGGCTCGAGGTGCGGCTTCACGTCGGCCGGCAGAGCGGCGAGCGGCAGCGTGCGCGCCGGCAGCTTGTCGCCGCGCACGGAGTGGAGCACGAGCTCGTAGCGCCCGGCCGTGCCCCGGGTCGCGTGCTGGTACGCGTTGTCGCGGAAGATCGGGCGCGCCTTCGGATCGTCGTCGGCGACCTCGACGGTGATCGCCAGCTCGTCGGCCGACGCGTCGATGTGGCCGTCGACCTCGAGGTAGGAGCTCAGCTTCGCCTGCGGTGCGTCGGACGTGCCGAGATCCGTGCCGGCGAGGGCGGCCGTGAAGACGCCCATCTCGAGGCGGACGGGCATGCCGCCGTCGTCGAGGATCGCGATCGTGCGCTCGCCTTCGCCGTCGATCTCCTCGATCTCCCACGCGTCGATCTCGATGGTGCCGAGCCCGACGCGTTTGCGTCCGAGCAGCGTGACGCGCACGGTCTCGAAGCGCATCGCGTCGTCGTCGAACGAGCTGTAGGTGGTGCCGTGCGGCAGCTTCGCGCCGTCTTGTACCTCGCGGCGCAGCCGGTCGATGACGCGCAGGTCGCTGTCGTAGTCGTCGGGCACGCGGAACCGCTGCACGCGATCGTGGGCGGGCCCCTTCACGTGCACGACCAGCTCGTCGCCGACGCGCTCGATCTCGGTCGACTCCTCGACGTCGCCTTCGCGCGTGCGCTCGGTGCCGCGGATGAACTTGCGATCCGGGCCGTACTCGCTGGTCTCTTCGGTCTCGGTGTGCTTCGCGCTCTCGCCGGGGTCGTCGAGCGCGAGCGTGAACGAGGTCTTGGTGTGCCAGCGCTCGCCGCCGTCGGCGAGTCGCTCGCGATCGACGACGATGTCGCCGAGCTTGCGTCCGAGCATCCGCGCCTCGAGCTCGCGGTGGTTCTCCAGCGACGCGGGGGCCTGGCCCGGGCTGCCACCGGCGTCGCCGAGGGCGTCGGCGGTCGCGCTCGCATCGGGCGGCGGCGGAACCGACTGGCAGGCGGGAGTCGCGAGGGCGAGCGCGAGCAGCAGGCGAGGGCAGGTCATCCGCGACCATCCTCTTTAGCACGCGGGGGCGCGGACGCCCGCGCCGGGGCGCCGCTAATTGCCCGTGCGGTCGTCGAGGTAGGCGATGGCGCGCACCAGCTGCAGCAAGCGCTCCTGCTCACCGGACGCGACCTCGAGGAAGCGGACGCCCATGCCGGTGTGCTCGCCGTTCGTGACCCACACGACCTCGCCCGCGAGCACGAGCGGCGGGCCGGCGTCGACGCCGGGCAGCTCGGGCGGGGCGAAGCGCAGCTCGAGCCGCGAGCCCTGCGGCAGCGGATCGTCGGTGCGGACGAAGATCCCGAGCGCGCTGATGTCGGTGATCGACGCGAAGAGGTACGTGCCCTCGGTGCGGTAGTCGACCTCGATGTGGGTCGGGACGCGGGGCGTCCGTCTGCGATCGTTGCCGGCGTCCGCCACGGGGATCCCGCCCGCCATCGTCAGAAGCAGCACTCCACGACCATGGCCGTGATGTTGTCGGTGCCGCCGGCCGCGTTGGCGCGATCGATGAGCTCCGAGACCACCTTCTCGAGGTCTTCGTGGCGACGCGTGATGTCGTGGATCTGGTCGTCGGTCAACATGCCCGACAGCCCGTCGGAGCACAGCACGAAGCGATCGCCGTCGGCGAGATCGACCTTGGAGATGTCGACCACCACGTTGTCGCGCATGCCGAGCGCGCGCGTGATGACGTTCTTGTGGGGGAAGTTGCGCGCCTCCTCCTCGGTCATGTCGGGGCGCGCTTCCTTGTAGTCCTCGAGCAGCGAGTGATCGCGCGTGAGCTGGTGGATCGAGCCGTTGCGCAGCCGGTAGCAGCGCGAGTCGCCGACGTGCGCGACGAAGGCTTGATCGCCCTTCACGATGAACGCGACGATCGTCGTGCCCATGCCGCGCAGGTGCGGGTTCTTGCCGGCGGACTCGTGGATCTTCTGGTTCGCGAGTCGGATCGACGCGACCATGCGGTTCTCCGCATAGGACAAAGATGCGTCGTAGCGGTACGGCCACGTCGCGTCTTGATCCTTGCTGTGGCGGTAGAACTCGCCGATCACTTCGGCGGCCAACTTGCTCGCGACTTCACCCGATGCGTGGCCGCCCATGCCGTCGGCGACCATGAACAGCTGCTCGTCCTCGATCAGCGCGAAGTAGTCCTCGTTGTGAGTCCTCTTCATGCCGACGTCGGTCTTGGCCGCGTATCGGATCCGCACTGGCAACGCATCGTAGCCGAGTGCCACCTTCGGCCCAAGCGCCGCCGCAGGGCCTTTGCGGCGCTGCTCCATGCCTTCCGCCTGTCCTCGGCGATCACTTGACATTTGCTCAGTATCGGGACAGAACCGTGTCCTCGACGATTCGCATGGCCGTCCGCCCCGAGCCCAGCCCCTCCGATGCGCCGAACGGGGCGCACGTCATCGAAGCGCTCAGCATCGGCGACGAGCTGCTGTCCGGCGACACGGTCAATACCAACGCCACGTTCCTCGGGCAACGCGCACGTGCGCTCGGGCTGGTGCTGCAGCACGTGGCCACGGTGCGCGATCGCGTGGGCGAGATCGTGGCGGCCGTGCGGGCCGCGGCCGCGCGCTGTGACGTGCTGCTGGTGAGCGGCGGGCTGGGCCCGACCACCGACGATCTCACGACGCGCGCGGTGGCCGAGGCCGCGGGCGTCGAGGTCCAGCTCGATCCCGAGGCGCTCGCGCGGCTGGCCGACAAGTTCCGCCGCTTCGCGCGGGCGATGCCCGAGGCGAACCACAAGCAGGCCGAGCTCCCCGAGGGCGGCGAGTGGCTGAGCAATCCCATCGGCACCGCCGAGGGCTTCGCGCTCGAGCTCGGTCGTTGCCTGGTGTTCGTCATGCCGGGCGTGCCCCGCGAGATGCGCCGGATGATGCGCGAGCAGATCGAGCCTCGGCTCGCGCGTCGGCTCGCGCTCGTCCCCATCGCGCGCCGAGTGTACCGCTTGCTCGGCATCGGCGAGTCGGCGGTCGCCGAGCGCGTCGAGCCCATCGTCGCCGCGGCACGCACGCGCTCGCCCGGGCTGGCCGCCACGTTCCTGCACTACCGCGCGGCGATGCCCGAGGTGCTGGTGATCCTCGAGGGCACGCGCGACGAGGCCGGCCACGCGGCGACGGCCGACGAGCTCGCGGCGCTCGACGCCGAGCTCGTGCCCGCGATGGCGCCGGGCGTCTACGGCATCGGCGAGGCCGATCTCCCCACGCGGGTCGTGCTCGCGCTGCAGCGCGCGGGCCAGCGGCTCGCGTGCGCCGAGTCGTGCACGGGTGGGCTCGCGGCCGCGATGCTCGCGGCGGTGCCCGGCGCATCCGAGTGCCTCGAAGGTGGCGTCGTCGCCTACCAGAACCGCGTGAAGCAAGCGCTGCTCGGCGTCGATGCGGCGCTGCTCGCCGAGCACGGCGCGGTGTCCGAGCCGGTCGCGCGCGCGATGGCCGAGGGCGCGAGGAGATCGCTCGGGAGCGATCTCGCCTTCGGCATCACCGGCATCGCGGGGCCCAGCGGTGGCACGCCCGAAAAGCCGGTCGGAACGGTGCACATCGCGGTCGCCGATGCCGAGCGCACGTCGCATCTGCGCCTGCAGCTGCGCGGCGACCGTGGCATCGTCCAGCGGTCCGCGGCGCTGTGGGCCATGAAGCTCGTGTGGGATCGCCTGCACGACGCCGGGCTCGCTGCGATCGAGCCCCACGAGCCGCTCGCGCTCGAGTGATTTTCGTCCGTCGCCCTTCAACCACGCACTTCCGGAGCTTCCCAGATGTCCGACCCCAAGCACTCCGATCCCAAGGCCGATCCCAAGGCGAGCCCCGCCAAGCAGCGCGACGCCGCCATCGGCCTCGCGCTCGCGACCATCGAGAAGCAGTTCGGCAAGGGCTCGATCATGCGGCTGTCGGTCGACGGCAAGCTGCCGATGGGCGACGTGCAGGTCGTGCCCACCGGCTGCCTCGCGCTCGACATCGCGACCGGCATCGGCGGGCTGCCGCGCGGCCGCGTCATCGAGATCTACGGGCCGGAGTCGTCGGGCAAGACGACGCTCGCGCTGCACGCGGTCGCCGAGGCGCAGCGGCTCGGCGGCGTGTGTGCGTTCATCGACGCCGAGCACGCGCTCGACATCGGCTACGCGCGCAAGATCGGCGTGCGCACCGACGACCTGCTGGTCTCGCAGCCCGACTACGGCGAGCAGGCGCTGGAGATCTGCGACATGCTCGTGCGCTCGGGCGCGGTCGACATCGTGGTGGTCGACTCGGTCGCCGCGCTCACGCCGAAGGCCGAGCTCGAGGGCGAGATGGGCGACAGCCACGTCGGCCTGCAGGCGCGGCTCATGAGCCAGGCGCTGCGCAAGCTCACCGGCTCCATCGCGCGCAGCCGCACCATCGTCATCTTCATCAACCAGCTCCGCATGAAGATCGGCGTGATGTTCGGCAGCCCGGAGACCACCACCGGCGGCAACGCGCTCAAGTTCTACGCCTCGATGCGGCTCGACATCCGCCGCATCGGCGCGATCAAGTCCGGCGAGCAGGTCGTCGGCAACCGCACGCGCGTCAAGGTGGTGAAGAACAAGCTCGCGCCGCCGTTCCGCGAGGTCGAGTTCGACATCACCTACGGCGAGGGCGTCAGCCGCGTCGGCTTGCTCGTCGACATGGGTGTCGAGGCCAACGTCGTCGAGAAGTCGGGCGCGTGGCTCTCGTACAAGGGCGAGCGCATCGGGCAGGGCCGCGACAACGCGAAGATCTTCCTCACCGAGCATCCCGAGGTCGCGGCGCGGATCGAGGCCGATCTGTTGCTCAAGCACGGCATGACGCTGCGCCTCCCGGCGAGCAACGACGGCGCGGGCGGGGCGGCGAAGCCCGACGCGGCGGCGAAGCCCGACGCGCCGACGAAGCCCGAGCCTGCAGCGCCGAAGGCCGAGCGCGACGACAAGCGCCACGCCGAAGAAGACAAGCCGAACGGTCGCCCGCGCGCCCGCGCGTAGCTCGATCGCGTCGTCACCGACGAGCACGCGCACGCTCGCGCGCGTGCTCGAACGGGGCGAGATCCAACCTCGCGCTGCTCTGTGCTTGGGTCCTGCATCCACCGCAGGCTTCGAGCGGAACGTCGAGCGCGCGCAGGGTGTCGTAGGTCGCATCGTCGTCTCGGGTGTTCTTCCCGAGCAGTCGCAACCCGATGTAGCCGTACACGCGTCCGCCGGCATTGAGCCCGCGCATCGCGTTGCGGAGCAGGTCGTCGCGGCCGGCGTCGACGAGCTCGATCATCGCGCGGTGGGCCTCCGGGGGCGTGCCCGCGTAGCCGCACGCGGTGCCGAGCACGTTGTGCGTGTGCGGTGACGTCAATAGCTCCACCGCATCGCGCAACGCCGGCGGGACCTCCACCTCTGCGCGGGGACCGAGCTTCGACGCGAGCGCATCGTCCATGCGGCGCTGCCTGGTCTCGTCGACCCACGTCGCCGTCGCCATTCGTCCTTCGACCCGGAAGCCACGCGGAACGAGGGCCTCCGCGTACGCCCGCTCGGTCACCGGAGCGATCTCCGACCACGACTCCTCGCTGCCGCGGCAGCCCGCGTGTGCACGGAAGAGCTCGCCCTCGTACGTGACGAGGGTGACCCAGCACGTGGTGTAGCCGCCCGGGATCGGACACGTGCGATCTTCGATGCCCAGCCCCTGTGCGTGCGGGGTGCAGTCCTTGCCCGCCTCGTCGAAGGCCGCGAGCGCCTCGGTGAGGGACCGTGGCGGGAAGGCGTTGGCGAGCTGCTCGATGCGCTCGAGATCCTTCTCCACCCACGCGCGATTCAGCGACGGCGAGAGCCCGATCGCGTCGAGATCGATCGCGAGCTCGATCCGCGGCGAGCCGTCCGGAGCCGCGGACGACGGGGCCGCGGGCGGCGGGGCCGCGGGCGGCGCGACCTCGGGCGGCGGGGCCTCGGATGACGGGGCCCCGGGCGCGGTCGAAGGCGACGCGTCGCGACCGGCCTCGGGCCTCGGCGTCGTCGCGGTGCACGAAGGCGCCAGCGCGCAGCCGAGGGCGAGCACGACGCGGCGGAGGACGCGATCGATCGTCACGCTGGAGTAGACGCCCGCGGCCTACGGGATGATCACCGGCGCACGCGCACGGCGACGGTGCGATCCGCGTCGACCGGCGGACATCAGAGGGCGGCCTCGATCGCGGCGCGGATCGTCGTGGTCCGCACGACCTCGATGCCGGTCGCCGAGAGCTTCGCGTTGGCCCCGCCCACGATCGCGCGCGTGAAGCCGAGGCGCTTCGCTTCGGCGAGTCGCAGCTCGACGCGAGGCGCCTGGCGGACCTCGCCGGTGAGACCGATCTCGCCGATCGCGACGACACCCTCCGCCAGCGGCTTGCGAAGGTGGCTGCTCGCGACCGCGAGCGCGATCGCGAGGTCTGCGGCCGGCTCGAACAGGCGCATGCCGCCGGCGACGTTGATGAAGACGTCCTGGTCGAGGACCGCGAGCTCGCCGTGGCGATCGAGCACCGCCAGCAGCATCGCGAGCCGAGCCGAGTCGACGCCGACGCAGTTGCGGCGCGCGCCGCCGAACGCGGGGGCGAGCAGCGCCTGCACCTCGAGCAGCAGCGGACGCGCGCCCTCGAGGCTCGCGGCGATGCACGAGCCGGCGGCGCCCTTCGGTCGCTCGGCGAGGAAGGCCGCCGACGGGTTGCCGATCTCGCGCAGCCCGGTGCCGGTCATCTCGAACACGCCGAGCTCGGCGGTGTTGCCGAAGCGGTTCTTGCTCGCGCGCAGCAGCCGGAGCGCGCGCTCGTCGTCGCCGTCGAACGAGAGCACCGCATCGACGAGGTGCTCGAGCACGCGCGGGCCGGCGAGCTGACCGTCCTTCGTGACGTGGCCGACGAGCACGACCGGCGTGCCGTGCAGCTTCGCGAAGCTGACGAGCTGAGCCGCGCTCGCGCGGATCTGCGTGACGTTGCCGGGCAGGCCCTCGGCGGCGTCGCTGTACACGGTCTGGATCGAGTCGACGACGATCGTCGCGAGCTCGCCGGCGAGCGAGAGCTCGCGTGCCGCCGCGAGGATGGTCTCGACGCGGTTCTCGGCGAGCAGGAGCAGGCGCTTGTCCGCGGCCCCGAGCCGATGCGCACGCGCACCGATCTGCGCGATGGACTCCTCACCGCTCGCGTAGAGCACCGCGCCGTGGGCCTTTGCGATGCCGGCCCCGACCTGCAGCAGCAGCGTCGACTTGCCGATGCCGGGCGGGCCGCCGACGAGCACGACGCTGCCGGAGACGAGCCCTCCACCGAGCACGCGGTCGACCTCGCCGACGCCGGTGTCCCGGCGCGGCGCCTCCTCGATGTTCGCATCGGCGGAGATCGGGGCACCGCCCTCGGTCGAGAGCGCGACGCGATCGGTCGGCGTCGGCGTGTCGCTCTTCTGCTCGATCGAGTTCCACGCGCCGCAGCTCGGACACTTGCCGAACCAGCCGCTCGCAGTGGCCTGACACTCGGTGCACACCCAGCGCGTCGTCGCCTTCGCCATGTCGCGAGAGGCTAGCGCTGCGGGTCGGGCTGCGCGAGCTGGCCACGCGGGACGGTGTCCGCGCGGGAGGTGTCCGCGCGGGAGGTGTCCGCGCGGGAGGTGTCCTCGCGGGACGTGTCCGCGAGAGCCATGCCCGCGGATGCGGCGTCGTAGCGGTACAGCCAGTCGAGCGCGCCCTTGCCGGTGCTCCGCACGATCCGACGCAGCACGATCGGCAGGATCAGATCGCGGAAGATCCGACCGACCGGGCCCGCGGCCTTGCGCGCCCCCATCGAGGCGCCGTAGGCGACCACGCGCTCGACCCGACCGCGGCGTCGCGACTCGAACGCGGCGAGCGCAGCCGCGAGCTCGGCGTGCTCGCGCAGACAGCTCGCCAGCTCGACCGCGTCCTCGGCCGCCATCGACACGCCCTGGCCCGACGAGGGATCGGCTGCGTGCGCGGCGTCGCCGAGGATCACGAGGGGTCCGCGGTGCCACACCGGCACCGTCGGCAGCTCGTGCTGGTTCGTGATCGTGATCGTGCCCTCGGTCGCCGCCGCGATGTCGGCCATCGGCCCGCGATCGCGGCGCAACAGCGCGACGAGCCAGGCGCGCCACTCGGCCTGTGTCCGCGCCGCGAGCTCGTCGCGGCCGAAGGGCTCGCGCTGCGGCACGTTGGCGAACCACCACACCTCACCGTCGGGCGCGACGGTGTAGCCGAAGAACGCGCGGTGGCCGAACACCATGCGGTAGGTGCCCGGGGCCAGCTCGATGCGACCGGCGGGCGTGATGCCGCCGAAGCCGAGCAGACCGCAGTAGCGCGGCTGCGGTGCGCCCGGATCGATCACGCTGCGCACGCGCGAGTGCACGCCATCGGCTCCGATCAGCAGATCGCCCTCGGCCTCCGTGCCGTCCTCGAAGCGGGCGATGGCGCGCCCGTGCTCGACCGTCGCCGAGGCGAAGCGCTTGCCGTACTCGAGCCGCACGCCCTTCGCCGCGGCGAGCTCCGCGATCGTCCGGTACAGATCCGGGCGCCGCAGCGTGTGCGTGAGCGTGCCGTCCGGCAGCTCGCCGCCGACCGGCACGGCGCCGAGCACCTTGCCGGTGCCGCTGACGAGCTCGATCGTCCGCGACGGGAAGCCGCAGGCCATGATCTCGCGGTGCACACCGAGCGCGCGCATGGCCGCGAGCCCGTTGACCGCGACCGTGAGCCACGCGCCGACCGTCGCGCCCGCGTGCTCCGGATGGGCCTCGTAGACCGTGGCCGATCCTCCCTGCGCAACGATGCCCATGGCGGCCAGGGGACCCGCGATACTTCCACCGATGACGACTGCGTGCATGATATTTCGTTCGTCCGAACGAAATACTGGATCCGCCGGAAGGAAGGCGCCAGGGGAATCTTTCGTTGGACCGAAATACATCGGCTATCCTGGCCTGGTGAGCCGTGCGCGGCGCAAGACCGGCGAGGCGGGCCGAGCCCGCGCGGAGCTCGTAGGTCGCGTGCTGATGGCGGGCCGTGAGCAGAGCACCGCGGCGGTCATGTTCCACACCGCGATGGCGGCGAAGCAGGGGCTCGGGCCCTCCGAGGGCAAGGCGCTCGACCTGCTCGATCGCTTCGGGCCGCTCACGGCGGGCGAGCTCGGCGAGCGGGCAGGGCTCGCACCCGCGTCGATCACCGGTCTCGTCGATCGCCTCGAGGACAAGGGCTTCGCGCGCCGCATCAAGGATCCTGCCGACGGTCGCCGCGTGCTCGTCGAGCTCGACCGCGCGCCGCTGCTCGCACACGCGCACCTGTTCGACGATCTCGTGCGCGAGATGCAGGAGCTCGCGGCGGAGTTCACCGACGACGAGCTCGAGGTCGTGTTGCGCTTCCTCGACGGCGCGACGCGGCGGCAGCAGGCCGCGACGGCGCGGCTCAGCGCCGGCAGCGTGGCCGCGCCCGCACCACGGCGAGCTCGCTCACGGCGCGAGCGTTGATGCAGGCGGCGTGGCGCGCGAGGCGTGCTCGTGCCTGGGCGCCAGCTCGGGCGCGGCCGCGAACGCGGCGGACCAGTCGTGCACGTGGGCGATGAACCTCTGCGTGCGCTCGGGCAGCGGCTCGCCGGCCTCGATGCGCCGCTTCACCGCCACGTGCCCGAGCGCGTAGCCGGCGAGCGCGAGATCCTGGTCGCCGTCGAAGATCTTCAACAAGCGGGACAGCAGGTAGGCCCCCGCGGTGACGTTGAACTTCGCGTCGTAGGGCCGGTGCGGGAGCCCGAGTCGCTTCGCGAGCGACTTCGACGTCGTCGGCATGAGCTGCATCAGCCCCGCCGCGCCGCCCGGGCCCTTCGCCTTCGCGTTGAACTTGCTCTCGTGCCAGATGATCGCGTTCATCACGTTCGCGTCGACGCCATACTCGGCCGCAGCGGCACGTATGAGCGGCTGCGCGGCCTTGATGCGCCCGACGTCGTCGGGATCCCACGGTGGCTCGGGCGGCTTGGCCTTCGCGCTCGACGACACCGTGGCGGGCGCGCGGCCGGCCGCCGGCACGACGACGGCGGGCGGGGCCACGCTCGGCGTCGCGGTGGGCGGCGGGGAGCTCGTCGGTGCGGGCCGACAGGCGGCGACCGCGAGCGCGAGCACCGTTGCGAGCCTAGGGGCTTGCACGGTGTGACCCTACCAGGCCCAGCGCCGCGCCGACACCCCGAGGAAAGCTGATAGAGCTCGGAGCATGCGACGACTCGCTTGCATCACTGCGCTCGTGATCGGCTGCTCCGACCCCGACAGCCCGGCTGCGGACACGACGAGCACGACCGCGACGAGCGAGTCGAGCGCGTCCGCTGCGGTGACGAGCTCGTCGGAGACGAGCGCCGTCGACACCACGAGCGACACCGGTGAGCTCGAGCCGTGGCGTGGTCGCGGCCCGCACGGTGTGGGACACACGACGAGCGAGCTCGCGCTGGTGGACGATCGCACGACGCTCGTGCAGTGGTGGTACCCCACCGCGGACGTCGGTCGCGGGCCCGTCGGGCTCGCCGAGCTCGAGCCCGCGGGCCCGCACCACGACACGCTCGTCGGGCTCGTCGCCGATGCGCCCGAGCCGTGCACGCGCAAGCTCGTGCAGTCGACTCCGGACGCGGAGCCGCTCGCGAGCGGGAGCGCCGGCGTCGTCGTGTTCTCGCACTGCAGCAACTGCACGCGCTACTCGAGCACGTTCATCGCCGAGCAGCTGGCGAGCTGGGGCTTCGTGGTCGCGGCGCCGGATCACACCGACAACACGCTCTTCGACGAGCTCGCCGGCACCAGCGTGGGCGTGAGCGCGGCGTTCCTCGCGACGCGCGGCGACGACCTCGGGCGCGTCATCGATGCGATCGCGGCCGACGACGTGCCGGAGCTGCTGCGCGGCCGGATCGACGGCGAGCGTCTCGGGGTCATGGGGCACTCGTTCGGCTCGGTGACGGCGGGCTGGGTGACCGAGCGCGACGAGCGGGTGCGCGCGACCGTGGCGATCGCGGCACCGATGGAGAATCCGCTGTTGCCGGGCGTGACGATCGCGAACATCGACACGCCGGTGCTCATGCTGCTCGCGCAGGAGGACAACAGCATCCTCGAGGTCGGCAACAACCTCATCCGCAGCAACTACGACGCGATCGGCACGCCGGCGCTGCTCGTGGAATTCGCCGACGCCGGACACTGGTCGTTCTCGGACATCTGCGCGCTCGTGGAGTCGTTCGCGCCCGGCTGCGGGGAGGGGGTGCGGCAGACGAACGGGGAGCCGTTCACGTATGTCGACATCGACGCGACGCGGGCGCGCGCGGCCGACTGGGCCACGACGTTCTTCGCGGGGTATGTGCTCGACGATGCCGATGCGCTCGCTTGGCTCGCGGCGCCGCCGGAGGAGCCGGGGATCAGCGTGGCTTCGAAGCTGTGAAGCTACCCCGCCGCACGGGCACGGGCGCGGGCACGGGCACGGAGCGGGGTGTTCGGAAGAACGCTTTGCGTTCTTCCGTACCCCGCTAGAACTTGATACCGACCTGCGCCTGCAGGGTCTGCACCGCGCGCGCGTCCTCGCGACCGCCGCCTTCGCGGAGGCGGTTGAAGCCGGGCAGCGGGAACATCACGCCGTACTGGAACTGCACGAAGATCGGCTCGCGCGCGTCGTGGTAGCGCATGGCGCCGTCGATCTCGACGCCGTAGCTGTACTTGTTGCCGAGCGTGCCCTGGCGACGCATCGCCAGCGCGTACTCGACGTCGACGCGCGCCGAGAAGTGGTTGAAGAAGTAGAACGCGGCCCAGGGCTTGAAGTACGCGGCGTTCGAGACCGTGCCGAGGATCTCGCGGAACATCAACAGGTCGATGTTGTACGCCGGGTTGAACCGGAAGTTGTTGACGCTGCCGTTGTTGTCCTGCAGGAGCGGACTCTGCGGGTTGTAGTTGAGCGGCGGCGAGTCGTCGCCGGTCGCGAAACCCTGGTCGAACCCGATGTGGAAGCGATCGCGGAAGAACCCGTACTTGAACTCGAGCGCGTAGCCGAAGTTCGCGACGAGCTGCTTGCGCAGCGCGCTGCGCTCGATGTTGTCGAAGAAGTCGCGGCCGTCGGTGTTGTCGGGCAGCTCGGCGAGATCGCGGACGAAGAAGCGCCCCACCGTGGCCGCGGCCTCGAGCTCGATCCGCAGCGTGCGCCAGTTGACCCGGAACCAGAGATCCGGCGTGAACAGGAGTGCGCGGCGATGCACGAGCGTCGACGCGAAGTTGTCGAGCCCGGTGCGGCCGAGCTGGTCGAGATCGCCGTTGCCGAGCGTGGCCCCGCCGCCGCCGATCGAGTCGGCGTACGGCGCCGTGTCGTAGTAGCTCGCGTTCGTGCCCAACCCGTCGCCGAACCCGGGCGAGCCGACCTCGCGATCGAGATCCTGGTGGCGCAGCCACGCCATGATCCCGTAGTTCACGACCGGCGTGCCCAGCGTGATCTTGCGCTTGAGCATCTCCATGTCGTCGCGCCGCTCGACCGACGCGCTCCACTGGTAGACGTTGTCGAACTTCTCCGCGGAGAAGTCCTGCCCGACGATGCCGCCGTTGGCCCACGCCGGCCCGAGCAGCTGCGACGTCGTCGCGCCCGAGGACGCCCAGTCCCACGAAATCGCGATCGTGTGGGTCTTGCGGCGATCCTTGCCCGCGTCGAACGCGAGCCGGATCGAGTCCACCGAGTCGCCGTAGTCCTGGTCGACCTGGCGGATGATGTCGGACTGATCGCCGCGCTGGTAGCCATTGCCGTGGTTGGCGACGACGCCCATGCCCCAGTGCCAGGGCATGCGGCCGAAGCGGAGGTCGAGGCCCCAGCCGAAGCGGATGCGACCCCATGCGCGCTTGGCCAGGATGCTGTCCTGGAACGAGTTGATGCCGGCCGAAGGCGGCATCTGCGTGCGCGTATAGAGGTTCATCGGCGCGAGCGGGTTGTCCCACGCGTACGAGTCGGGCGTGCTGCCGAGCACGACGTTGTCGAGCACGTCGATCTGCGAGTGCACCGACACGGTGTCGGTGATGTGCAAGACCGGCTCGAGCCGCAGCCGCATGTTCGCGGAGCCGAAGCCCTGACGACGACGGCAGCGATTGCCGACGCGCAGCTGCGAGACGCCGTTCTGGCTCAGTCGCGTCTGACAGCTGGCTTGGTTCTCGATCACCGTGCCGTCGGAGGCGATCTCACCCTGCTCCGCGGGCGGTCGGAAGAACTTGTTGGGTCGGTTCGCGTCGTCGTTGAACTGCGAGAGCCCCAGGTGCGGGCGATGGAAGTAGTCGGTGCGCACCCGCATGTAGCCGGTGAGATCGAACAGCTGGATCCGTCGATACCGCTGCGGCTGCGCCGGCACCGGCTCGATCGGACGCAGTGCTTCCTTGTCCTTCGGCGCGGCTTCGCCGGGCCCTTCCTTCTTCTGCTTGCGCTGACCCGGGCCACCGCCGCCCGGGCCCATCGGACCCATGCCGCCGCCGCCCATGCCACCCATGCCGCCGCCACCCATGCCGGGCTGCGCGAGCGCATCACCGGCGGCGAGCGAGAGCGTGCCGAGCACGAGCAACGACGCGAAGAACCCGACGGATCCGTGGCTGCGGTGCGGAACGCGGGGCATCGAGGGCGCTGCACGGTACCCGCGGCCTCTTGGCGGCGTCAACCGCTGCGGGACCGTGGTCCGACGCAGGAATGCGACACGAGCGAAGGGCCCGCAGTAGCCTCCAGATACATGAATGGAAGGTGGCAGCCGGGTCAGCTCCTCTTCGTGGGCTTCGAGGGCACCGAGTGCCCCCGTCCCGTCGCCGAGCTCGTGCGTGCGGGTCGCGTCGGCGGTGTGATCCTGTTCACCCGCAACGTCCGGGATCCCGCCCAGCTGCGCGGGTTGATCCACGAGCTGCGCACGCACGCTCCGGAGGACGCGCCGCTCACGGTCGCGATCGATCAGGAGGGCGGACGCGTGCAGCGGCTGCGCGCGCCCTGGACGGAGTGGCCGCCCATGCGTCGGCTCGGCGAGCTGAACGAGCTCGACTGGACGGCCGAGCTCGCCCGCGCGCTCGCCCGCGAGCTCGTCGAGCTCGGCATCGATCTCGACTTCGCGCCCGTGGTCGACGTCGACAGCAATCCCAGGAACCCGGTCATCGGCGATCGCAGCTTCGCGCGCGAGCCGGCGCGGGTCGCTGCGCACGCGAGCGCGTTCATCCGCGCGATGCAGGCCGAGGGCGTCGCGTGCTGTGCGAAGCACTTCCCCGGCCACGGCGACACCTCGCTGGACAGTCACCTCGCGCTGCCGAAGCTCTCGCACGCGCTCGAGCGCCTGCTCGAGGTCGAGCTGCCGCCGTTCGCGGCGGCGATCGAGGCCGGCGTCGCGAGCATCATGAGCGCGCACGTGATCTTCGAGGCGATCGATCGCAAGCGGCCCGCCACGTTCTCGCCCGAGGTGATGGCGATCCTGCGCGAGCGCCTCGGCTATCGCGGGCTCGTGTTCTCCGACGATCTCGAGATGAAGGCCGTCGCGGATCACTGGCAGCCGCGCGACATGGTCCCCGCCGCGCTCGCGGCCGGCCTCGATGCGTTGCTCGTGTGCAAGCGGCAGGACTTCGCCGACGAGGTGCTCGCACGGCTCGAGCGCTGCAAGGACGCCGAGCTCGAGGGCCCGCTCGAGCGCGTGGCGACGTTCAAGCGCGAGCGGCTCGCGGCGATCGCCGCGGGCGCGACGAGCGAGCCCGAGCGCGACGGCCCTGCGCCGGAGCGACCGCCCTATCCGGAACACCTCGCGTTGGCCGAGCGGCTCGTGAAGGGCGAGCCGCCGACCGACGACCGGCGCTGAGCCCGTCTGCTACCCTCGCGCGGTGCGCAACTACCTCGAGCTCCTGCGCGACGTCCTCGAGCACGGCACCGAGAAGACGGATCGCACGGGCACCGGCACGCTCTCGGTGTTCGGGCGCCAGCTCCGCTTCGATCTCGCGCAGGGCTTCCCGCTCGTCACGACGAAGAAGGTCCACCTGCGCTCGATCATCGTCGAGCTGCTGTGGTTCCTGCGCGGCGACACCAACGTCGCGTTCCTGCGCGAGCACGGCGTCACGATCTGGGACGAGTGGGCCGATGCGAACGGCGAGCTCGGGCCGGTGTACGGCCACCAGTGGCGCTCGTGGCCCGGCAAGGGCAGCGGCAGCATCGACCAGATCGCCGGGATCGTCGAGACGCTCCAGCGAAACCCCGACTCGCGGCGCATGGTGGTCTCGGCGTGGAACGTCGCCGAGCTCGACGAGATGGCGCTGGCGCCGTGCCACTGCCTGTTCCAGTTCTACGTCGCCGACGGGCGGCTCTCGTGCCAGCTCTACCAGCGCAGCGCCGACCTCTTCCTCGGCGTGCCGTTCAACATCGCCTCGTACGCGCTGCTCACCGCGATGCTGGCGAAGGTGACGGAGCTGCAGCCGGGCGAGCTCGTGCACACGCTCGGCGACGCGCACATCTACAAGAACCACCTCGAGCAGGTGCGGTTGCAGCTCGAGCGCGAGCCGCGGGCTGCGCCGACGCTCACGTTGCTGCGACGACCGCAGAGCATCTTCGACTTCCGCTACGAGGACTTCGAGATCTCCGGCTACGACCCGCACCCTGCGATTCGAGCGCCGGTCGCCGTGTGACGCCCGCGGAGCCGACCGCCATGCCGACCGCCATGCCGACCGCCATGCCGACCACCATGGAGATCGCGCTCATCGTCGCCGTCGCGACCAACGGCGTGATCGGAGCCGGCGGCGCGCTGCCCTGGCGGATCCCCGCGGACATGAAGTGGTTCAAGGCGCGCACGATGGGCCACCACATCGTGATGGGCCGGCGCACGTGGGACTCGCTCGGCCGCGCGCTGCCCGGTCGCACCAACCTCGTGCTCTCGCGCGATGCGGCGCTCGTGACCCCGGGTGCGACGATCGTGCGATCGCTCGACGACGCGATCGCGATCGCCCGTCGCGCCGACGAGACGGAGCTCTTCGTCATCGGCGGCGGCGAGCTGTACCGCGAAGCCCTACCCGGTGCCGACCGCATCTATCTGACCGAGGTGGACGCCGCGCCCGAGGGCGACACGTTCTTCCCCGCGCTCGACCTTTCGCGTTGGCACGAGCGCAGCCGCGAGTCGCACGTGACCGACGACGGCACCGCGTTCCGCTTCGTGGTGCTGGAGCGATCGCGCGCGACGTGAGCGATGCTCGTGACGCGGCTGCCATGGTCGCGTTGTGTCGCTCCGACCCGACGCGCGCCGCGGGACCGGCGCCCGACGAGGCGCCGCGGCTCGGCCATCCCGTGACCCGCGGTGCGACCCGGCGTCGCGCGGCGCGACCGCGGTGGGTGACGGTCGAACGCGAGCGGGACAGCCACGGCAGCGAACCCGCGTCCGCCCACGTCAGAACGCCGCGCAGGACAGTCGACGGCCGAGCTTCGACGCATGACGACCGCCGGATGTCGGCAGGGCGACCGCTCGCCCGAGCGTGGCGCAGATCATGTGCGGTGCGGCCGCTGGGGGAGAATCGATCACAACCGACTTGTGGACGTGCCAGTGTCCCTCTAGGCTGATTGCATGCGTCCACTTCGTCTGCTGTTCGCCTGCGCCCTCGCGCCACTGGCCGCGGGCTGCTTCATCACGACCGACGGTGAGCGCTACGAGGATTCGTACGAGACCACCGATGGCGGCACTGGCTGTCACGGCGGCGTCGGCTCGGAGGGGTGCGAGTGCACGAGCGGTGGCTCGTGCAACCCCGGCTTCCTCTGCAACACGAACCTCAACATCTGCATCAGCGACGCGTGTCCGGTCGGCACCGAGACCTGCGTCTGCACGCCGATGGGCGCCTGCGATCCCGGGCTCGTGTGTCTGTCCGACTTCTGCGTCGATCCCGGACCGCAGTGTCCGCTCGGCACCGAGAGCTGTCCGTGCACCGAGGGCCACGGCTGCGACATCGGGCTCACCTGCCTCTCCAACACCTGCGTGAACACGGACGAGCTCACCACCGGCGAGCCGAACACGACCGAGCCGGCCGAGAGCAGCTCCGAGGGCACCGATCCCACGACGGACACGGGCGCCGACAGCAGCAGCAGCAGCTCGGGCACGCCGGATCCCGACAGCACCGGCTGACGCGCAGACACGAGTGACGCTCCGACGAGGGCGGTGCGGCCAACGCTGCACCGCCCTTTTCTCGCGCCGTCACTCCTCGCGCGCGGCGTCCTGCCGCCGCGCACGGCGGAGCAGCGACTCGGCGGCGACGAGCAGCGCGATGAGCAGCACGAGCGTGCGCCAGCGCGGCACCGCGACCGCCACGCGACCGCTGGTGCCGTCCGGCTCCTCGGTCGCGATCTCCTGCCAGTGCGTGTCGCTCTCGCGCGGATCCACCTCGACGACGAACGTCGAGATCTGCTCGCCGTCCTTCACCGTGTAGTGCCCGGGCGTGAACGTCTCGCGGAAGACGGCCGCACCCTCGTCGCCCACCGCTGCGGTGAGCTCGCGGCCGTCGGGCGTCACGATCACCATCGCGCTGTCGCCCCGCAGCGGCCGGGGCTCGCCGACGAAGATCCGCGACGCGCGTGCGCCCGAGCCCGCATCGCCGAGCCAGCTCAGCACCGCAGCGGCGAGCGGCACGAAGCCCGGGCGCAGCGGCAAGTCCGACCAGTCGCGGTCGACGCTGGTGGTGAGCAGCGCGACGCGGCCGGCCTTGTGGCTGCGGGTGAGCAGCGCGGGCGCGCCGCTCGTGTACGCGACTGCGATCGCGGCGTTGCGCGCCGGATCCGGATCGCACAGGACGATCTTGCGCACGCGCGAGCTCGACAGCCCGAGCTCGCCGCCGAGCCCGCGGAACATCGGGTGCGCGAGGTCGGGCGGTGCGAAGCCCTCGACTCGCGCCGCGGTGCGACCCGGGGCCGTGCCGACCTGCACGACCTCGCGCAGCCGCAGCGGGAGCGCAGCGCCGAGCCGCGCGTTGTAGGCCTCGGGGTCGACGCGATCGCCGACGGTGATCCACACGCCCATGCCGCGCTCGATCGCGGCGAGCAGGGCAGGGGCGACGTCCTCCGACGGCGCGCGCACGTTCGCGAGCACCAGCACGTCCGTGTCCGCGAGCGCGCGGTCGCCCTTCTCGCGGATGCGGCCCTCGAGCTGGTCGGGCGCGAGGCTCGTGACGCGCAGGCGTTGCTCGCGATCGGTGACGGAGACCGCGGTCGCGAGGAAGAAGACCTCGTCGTGTGCACGCAGCTCGCTGGGGTCGCCGTTCACCACGGTCACCGCGATCGCGTCGTCGGCCGACAGCCACAGGTGCCGGCGATCGTCGATGGGCAGCGGGTCGTCGGGGATGTCGATCGCGATCGTGGCCGCGGCGAACTCGGCGTCGCCGAGCAGTGTGTGCGTGAACTCGATCGGCGCGCGCTCGTCGGCCTGCACGTCCACGTCGCCGCGCGCGACGTCGACACCGTCGATCGCGAGCGTCACGGGCACGGTCAGCACGGCATCGTCGCCGCCCTGGCGATGCACGACGGCGCGGATGCGGACGGCGCGGGGGTCGAGCTCGGGCGCGGGCTCCCAGTCGACCTCCGCGATCCCGACGTGCGACGGCGGTGCTGCGTCCGCGGCAGCGATCGGGATCGGCACGACGACGACGTTGCCGCCGGCGCTGCGCGGCAGCGAGCCGAGCCCGCCCGTGGTCGCGTCGCCGACGGCATAGACGACGCGCTTGCGGTCGCTCTCGGTGTCGCGCAGCAGCTCGGCCGCACGCGGCAGCGCGTCGGCCATCGTCCATGCGCCGGGCCGTGGTGCGCCGCGATCGATCCACTCGCGCAGGCTCGCCCGCACGCGGTCGAGATCCGCGGTGGGCTCCAGCACCGGGCCTTCGGGATCGCTGGTGGCGAGCCCGACGCGCGTGCCCCCGGGCAGCGAGCCGAGCAGCATGTCGGTGCGCGCGATCGCGATCTCGATCGCGGTCTCGTCGGCGACGCGCAGCGACATGCTCGCGGATCCGTCGACGAGCACGACGGCGTCGTGGGGCTCGGCGACGATCGCGAGCCCGGTGCGATCGAAGCTCGCCGGGCGGGCGAGCACGAGCACGACGAGCGCGAGCAACAGCAGGCGCACGATCAAGAGCAGGCGATCCTGCAGCGAGCGGCGGCGCGTGACGGCGGGCTCGTCGACGACCAGGAAGCGCAGCGCGGCGAACTCGATGGTGCGAGGCGGCTCGCGGCCGAGCAGGTGGGCGGCGACCGGGATCGCGAGCCCGAGCAGGCCGAGCAGGAGCGCGGGCGCGAGCAGGCTCATGGCGAGCCCGCCGTCCACGCGACGTCGTTCGCACCCGCGAGCCGGCCGAGCAGGCCCATGAACGCGGGGCCGAGCGCGCGCTCGGTGGTGATGCGCTCGAGCAGGATGCCGTGCGACTCGCAGGTCTCGTCGAGCCAGCGCATGTGCGCTCCGATGCGGGCGAGATAGCGCTGGCGGAGCCCCGCGCCGGTGCCCTCGACCGGCACCCGCAGGCCCCGGCGGTCGACGAAGCGAACGAGCCGCGTGTCGCTCCACGGGAACTCGAGCTCGTCGCTGTGCAGGATCTGCAGCACGACGACGTCGTGGTTCCGCGCGCGCAGCTGCGAGAGCCCGCGCAGGAGCTCGTGCTCGATCTCGCCGGCATCGTCGACCTGCTCCGCCGGATCGAGCAGATCGGAGAGCAGCACGACCAGCGAGCGTCGGCGCAGCCGCGGCGCGACGCGGGCCAGCAGCTCGCGCATCGGTGCGCGGCCACGGCAGGGTGCCGACATCAGCTTGCGCGCGATCGCGTCGAGCCGATCGTGCCCGGAGCCGGGCCGTAGCAGCGTGCTGTCGAGCTGGTCGTCGCCGGCGAGCACGAGCCCCACCGCGTCGCCCTGGCGAATCGCCGCCCACGCGAGCGCACCGGCGAGCGCGCGTGCGTAGGTGAGCTTCTTCCGCGGGCCTTCGCCGTAGCCCATGTTCGCGCCGACATCGACGACGAGCACGACCGGCAGCTCGTCCTCCGCCTCGGTCTGGCGCAGGATCAGCCGGTCGCGGCGTGCGACCGCGCGCCAGTCGAGCTGACGCGGATCGTCGCCGGGCACGTACGCGCGGTGATCACGGAAGTCGAGCCCGACGCCGGCCCGCGCCGACGCGTGGCGTCCGTGTCGACGTCCCCACACCGGGCGACGCAGCAGCAGCTGCTGCGTACGCAGGAGCTCACTGAGCTCGGCCGGGACCAGGTCGCCGAGTGCCGCGCTGCCGACTCCCGCCACGGCCGGTCCTCACGATCGGACCGCGCCGAGGATCTCGGCCATGATCTCGGCCGTGCCCACGCCGCGCGCTTCGGCGGCGAAGCTGCGCACGAGGCGGTGCTCGAGCACGGCGGAGGCGAGGGTGCGGACGTCGTCGACCGCGACCGCGGGGCGGCCATCGAGTGCGGCGCGGGCTTGGGCGGCGGCGAGCAGCTGCTGGCCTGCGCGTGGACCTGCGCCCCAGCGCACGAGCTCGCGCACGGCGGTGGGCGCTGCGGCGTCGCTCGGCCGCGACGCACGCAGGAGCGCGACGACGTGATCGACGACCGCACCCGGTACGGGGATCCGTCGCACGAGATCCTGGTGCGCGAGCAGCTGCGTGGGCGAGAGCACCGGCGTGAGCGGATGATCCTCGCTCGGATCGTAGGCGACGATGCGGCGCTCGGACTCGAGGTCGGGATAGTCGACCAGGATCTGCAGCATGAAGCGATCGAGCTGGGCCTCGGGCAGCGCGTAGGTGCCCTCCTGCTCGATCGGGTTCTGTGTCGCGAACACGTGGAAGGGCGGCGGCAGGCGATGGGTCTTGCCGCCGGCGGTGACGCGGCCCTCTTGCATCGACTGCAGGAGCGCGGCCTGGGTCTTCGGCGGGGTGCGGTTGATCTCGTCGGCGAGCAGCAGGTTGCAGAACACCGGGCCCGGCACGAAGCGGAAGTGCCGACGGTTGGTCTCGGCGTCGTCCTCGAGCACGTCGCTGCCGGTGATGTCGGCCGGCATCAGATCGGGCGTGAACTGGATGCGCGAGAACGACAGCTCGAGCGCTTCGGCGAGCGAGCTGACCAGCAACGTCTTCGCGAGGCCGGGCACGCCGACGAAGAGCCCGTGGCCGCGCGCGAACAGACACGTCAGCAACAGATCGATGACGTGGGCCTGGCCGACGATGCGGCGATGGATCTCGGCGAGCAGTCGCGTGCGCGCCTCGGCGAGGGAGCGCAGCGCGTCGGCGTCCGACGTGGGGATCGGAGCATCGGACACGGTGTCGGGCACGCTGCGGACTGCTCTCTCGGAAGGTGGGGCCAAGGGCTGGGCCTCGATATACCCGGATATGAACGGCACCGGCGGGTCGTGCCACCCGCGTGGGCGCCGCCTCGGCGCTTTTTCGCGACCGGAACGGGGGAAATGCGCCCGCCGTTTGACCCACTGGCGGCGCTGGTCCAAGGTTCCAGCGCGGCAGGCCCCCTCGATGATTGTGCGGCCGCCCACCGGAGAATAGGTCGATGCCGACGTTCCAAGAGCTGCTCTCCCAGGTCAAGACCAAGATCCGCGAGATCTCCGTCGAGGAGACCAAGGCGCGGGCCCTGGATGCACCCGCCGCCGCTGCGCCGGTGCTCATCGACGTGCGCGAGCGCGACGAGTACGAGCAGGGCTTCATCCCACGCGCGCAGTGGATCCCCCGTGGCTTCCTCGAGCTGAAGATCGAGGACGCGGTGCCCGAGCGCGATCGCGAGGTCATCCTCTACTGCGCCGGCGGCACGCGCTCGGCCCTCGCCGCACAGGCGCTGCAGTCGCTCGGCTACCAGAAGGTGTCGTCGATGGCGGGCGGCTTCCGGGCGTGGAAGCAGTCCGGCTACGCGTTCGATCGACCGCGGTCGCTCTCGCCCGAGCAGGTGAAGCGCTACAGCCGGCACATCATGCTGCCCGAGGTCGGCGAGGCCGGGCAGGCCAAGCTGCTCGACGCGAAGGTGCTCTTCCTCGGCGCGGGTGGGCTCGGCTCACCGTCGGCGCTCTACGTCGCGGCGGCGGGCGTCGGCACGATCGGCATCGTCGACGACGACGTGGTCGACGAGAGCAACCTGCAGAGGCAGATCCTCCACAACGTCGAGCGGCTCGGCATGCCGAAGGTCGAGAGCGCCCGCAAGACGCTGCAGCTGCTGAACCCCGACGTGAAGGTGATCGCGCACCAGGAGCGGCTCACCAGCGAGAACATCATGAAGATCCTCGCCGGCTACGATCTGGTGATCGACGGCGCGGACAACTTCCCCACGCGGTACCTGCTGAACGACGCGGCGCTCAAGCTGAGGAAGCCGGTCATCCACGCCTCGATCTTCCGCTTCGAGGGTCAGCTCACCACGTTCCTGCCCGACTCGGGGCCCTGCTACCGCTGCCTGTATCCCGATCCGCCGCCGCCCGGCATGGCGCCGTCGTGCCAGGAAGCCGGAGTGCTCGGCGTGCTGCCCGGCCTCATCGGCACGATGCAGGCGAACGAGGCCATCAAGCTGATCCTCGGCATCGGCGAGAGCCTCTCGGGTCGCCTGCTCGTGCTCGACGCGCTCGGCACGAAGCTCCGCACGCTCAAGCTGCGCAAGGACCCGCACTGCCGCGTGTGCAGCAAGAAGCCGGAAGAGATCGAGCTGATCGACTACGAAGCGTTCTGCTCGGTCTGATCACAGCCACTGCTTCAGGTCCGTCGTCGCGTTCGGCGAGAGCGCGAACGTCCCGAGATCGGTGTGGCAGGACTTGCAGTTGACCGCGGCGCCGGTGGCCTTGGCCTTGTCGACGGCCTGCTTCATCAGCTTCTTCGCCTCGGCCTGACCGCCGCTCTTGCAGGCGGCTTCGACGGCGGGCACGGCGAACTTCGTGGCGGTGCAGGGCTTGGGGCCGTCGGCGCGCGCGGCGATCGACGCGGCGAGAAGACCGAGCACCAGCGGAGCGAGGGGAACGAGCTTGCGCACGACCACTCGTGCCCGAACCCGGCGGAGCGTTACGTCATCGCGTCGCCCGCGGTGTCGCGCCCCGTGGATCGAGGGGCGGAACCACCGCCACCAGATCGCTCGAGCTCCCCCGCGGCATCGTGCGCCAGGGCAATGCACGCGCGAGCTCTTCGAGCGCGACGGCGAGGTGCGCCGCGTCGCGGTAGCGGGCCTTCGGGTCCTTCGCGAGGCAGCGCAGGATCAGCGCCTCGAGCCCCTCCGGCAGCGGCTCGCCGCGCCGGCGCGACGGCGATGGCACCGGATCGTTGACGTGGCGCGCGAGCACCTCCATCGGCGAGTCGCCGCCGAACGGCACCGTGCCGGTCACCGCCCAGTACAGCACCATGCCGAGCCCGTACACATCGGCCGGCTCGCCCGCCGGCTCGCCCTTCGCGGCCTCGGGCGACACGTACGCCGGCGTGCCCGCGACCCAGCCGGTCGTGGTGAGCCGCGAGTCGCGGAGCTCGGCCGAGCGCGCGATGCCGAAGTCGAGCACCTTCACGACGTCGCGCTCACCCCCGAGCGTCGCGACGAACAGGTTCTCGGGCTTGATGTCGCGGTGCACGATGCCGCGCGCATGCGCTTCGGCGAGTGCACGCGCAGCTTGCTGCACGAGATAGATCGCGCGCGCCGGCGGCATCGGGCCCTCGCGGCGCACGATCGCCGAGATGTCCTCGCCGACCAGCAGCTCCATCGCGTAGTACCAGAGCCCGTCGTCGGTGGTGCCGTGCTCGTAGATGCGCACCGTGTTCGGGTGCATGAGCGCCGCCGTCGTCATCACCTCGCGCTCGAAGCGGGCGATCGCGATCGGATCGGTGCCGTAGTCGGGGCGGAGGATCTTGAGCGCCACGTCGCGCTCGAGCTGCTCGTGGAATGCGACCCACACCTCGCCCATGCCGCCGCGACCGATGCGCTTCTCGAGCCGATAGCGGCCGATGCTGCGCGAGCGGAACAGCTGCCGTCGCAGCGCCCACACGTTGTGCCCACCGATCACCAGCAACCCCCACGCGCCGCAGAGCAGCATGAAGTAGAAGAACGCGACCGACACCGCGCGGCCGTCGGAGAGCTGGGCCTGGAGCTCGGGTGCGAAGGGGGCCGCGAGCGCGAGCACGAGCGGGAACACGACGACCGGCACGCCGAGCTGCACCGCGCCGACCTTCCAGTGGTTCGGCAGCGCGGCCGCGCGACCGACGAGCACGAGCGCGATGTACGACGCGTACGGGCTCGTGAGCCCGCCGGACAGCAGGCACATGTCGGTGAGCACCGCTGCACAGCTCGCGGTCATGATGCCGTCGACGACGCGCAGCCCGACCGGCCCCGGCATCGGATCACGGCGGATCCACCACGTGCAGCCCGCGAGCGGCACGAGCCCGAGCAGCCGCAGCACGACATAGCCGACGAGCGGTGTGGGCACGACGAACGTCGCGAGCACCCAGTCGACGAACAGGAAGCCCATCCACAGCGCGCACGCGAGCGGCATCAGCCGTCGCATGCGCGAGACCGCGGCGGCGTGCTCCTGGCGTTCGAGCGCGAGGTCGCGATCGGCGATGAGCTCGCGATCGTCGGGGCCCGCGGGGCGCGACGGTTGCGGTGCATCGGCCGCGTCGCGGCGGCGCTCCTCGGCCGCACGCGCGTCGGGCAGCGTCTCGGCCTGCTGCTCCTGCGGCGTCGCGTGCAGACGCTCGGGTGACCAGGGCCCGGTGTCGCCGAGCGGCGGCGGATCCATCACCAGCGTGCTCGCGCTCTCCGGCGGCGGCACGTGGGGATCGTCGGGCCGCTGCTCTTCCACGCGCTCTGCATTGTAGCAGGGCAAAGCTGGCATGATGTCGCGGTGTCGTTCCGGGTCCATCTCGTCGACGGTACCTACGAGCTGTTCCGCGCCCACTTCGCGCCGCGACCGCCTCGCGTCGGTCGTGATGGACGTCCGCTCTCCGCGTGCATCGGCATCGCGTTCTCGTTGCTCGGATTGCTCGACGACGCGAACGAAGCCGTGACGCACGTCGCGGTCGCGTTCGACAACCCGATCCGTTCGTTTCGCAACGATCTGTTCGAGGGATACAAGACCGAAGAGGGGGTGCCGCCCGAGCTGCTCGCACAGTTCGACGAAGCCGAGGCGGTGACCGCTGCGCTGGGGATCACCGTGTGGTCGATGGATCGCTGGGAAGCGGACGATGCGTTGGCGAGCGGGGCCGCCCAGCTGCGCGACGTGGCCGAGCAGGTGCGCATCCTGACCCCCGACAAGGACCTCGGACAGTGCGTACGTGGCGAGCGGGTCGTGCAGATCGATCGCATGCGCAACAAGCTGATCGACGAGGCCGCGCTGCGGGCCCGCCGAGGCGTGGGCCCCGAGAGCATCGCCGATCTGCTCGCGCTCACCGGCGACACCGCGGACGGAATCCCCGGCATCCCGGGCTTCGGCGAGAAGACCTCGGCGGCGTTGCTGGCGCGGTGGGTGCACATCGAGGCGATTCCCGACGACCCCCGCAAGTGGGACGTCGCGGTGCGCGGTGCCGATCGGCTCGCGAGCAACCTCGTGCCGCGGCGCGCCGACGCGCTGCTCTACAAGAAGCTGGCGACACTCGTCGAGGACGTGCCGCTGTTCGACTCGCCCGATGCGCTGCGCTGGCGCGGTGCCGATCGCGAGCGCTGGCAGGCGTGGTGCGAGAGCGCCGACATGGCCGAGCTCCGCGAACGCCCGAAGTCGTGGCGCACCTAACGGTTCACGAAGGCGCGCAGGTAGTAGGTGAACTTGAGCGTCAGCTCGTGGAACGGCGTGCGCGGGATTCCGTTCGGCGGATCGGCGCCGAGCGGGTTGTCCATGCGATAGACGAGGAAGATGTCGCTGCCGGGCTGGAAGCGCCAGCGGAAGCGCGACTGCAGGCCGACGTGGCCGTTGCCGGGCGACAGATCGAGTCGACCCAGCGTGTCGAACGCGAGGTTGCGGTTGATCGCGACGTCGATGTTCGCGTTCGCGTAGCCGAAGTCGAAGCGATCGCTGCGCGACTCGAGGCGCCCGACGAGGTGGGTGTAGGACGCGGCCGCCGTGAAGTGCTTGCCCGCGCGCACCGTGAGGCTCGCGCTCGGCTGGTGCGCGAAGCCGCCGAAGATCGCGATCGCCTCGTACGCCGCGCTGAAGCCGACCACGCGGCGCTCGGGCGTGCCGAACCCGATGCGCTGTCGGAAGCCGCGGTAGATCTTCGGGTCGACGTCGTAGAGGTAGAGCGTGAACGCCTGCTGCAGGCGGTCGACGTAGTTCGACACCGTGTAGTCGATCTCGCTGCCGTTCTTCCAGTTGAGCGCGACGTGGGCGCTGGCTTCCTGGCCGAGCCGTTGATCGTACTCGGGCGTGGTCTCGAGGCTGTAGCGCGGGCCGAACACGATCTCGCGCAGGCCCAGCACCCCCGGACGCGGCGCGAAGTCCAGCGCGACTTCCTGGCGTGACGCGCCGGTGCGCCGATAGAAACCCATGCGCGGCGTGAAGTCGCGGTCGCTCCACAGCCACAGCAGCGACGGGCGCACGAACAGCCCGCGGTACTCCAGGGCCGAGTAGGCGCTCGCGCCGATGGGATCGCGGGCGCGCTGCTTCGGCTGCGCGACCATGCCCGCCTCGTCGAGCTCCTCGGGGATCGCGGGGCTCTGCGCCCACGTGCTCGCGACGAAGCCGTACGCCTGCAGCCGACCATCGCGGCTGATGATCTGGGCATCGATGCCGCCCGCCGCGTCGTCGGCATGCGGCGCGCCGAAGCGGTGCTCGCCGAGCATCATCATGCCGATGTTGAACATGCGCGTGGCCTGCAGGCGGATGCGCGCGACGCTGACGTTGGTCGGATCGGTGGCCGAGAGGTTGCGCTGCGGCGCCGACGGCGAGCCCAGCGTCTGCACGTGCAAGAGCCCGTACGAGACCAGGCGCGTGCGGCCGTAGACCTTCGCGCCGCCGAGCAGCGGCACCTGCTGGCCGCCGACCAGCCCCACGCGGCGCGAGAAGAACAGCTGGGCCTCGCGCCCGCGTCCGAAGTTGAACACCTCGAGCCCGTTGATGAAGAACGGGCGCCGCTCGGGGAAGAACAGCGGGAAGCGATCGCGAGCGACCTGCACCTCGTCGGCCTCGACCTGGGCGAAGTCGGTGAGCAGCGAGCCCTCGACGTAGGAGCCCGCGCCGATCTGGATGCGCAGGTCGCTACCCGCCGCCAGGTTCGGACGCCGCGCCGGATCGACCGTGAACTCCCGCAGGAAGTTCGTGCGCGCGAGCGCGTAGGGCGTGATCTCGATCGCGCGTTGACCCGAGATGTTCTTCAGGCCCTCGAGCTCGCCGAACTGACTCGCCGCCATGGGGCTGCGCGGGGGCACGATGAGGCGCCAGTCGTAGGTCGCGTTGCGGCTGGGCTGATCGCGCGTGATCTCGAAGCCCATGGTGCGCTCGTACGCGCGCTTGAGCCCCAGGATCGCGAAGGGGATGCGATACTCGACCGTGTAGCCGTCGTGGCGCCGCTCGACCTCTGCGGTCCACACCGAGTCCCACTCGGTGATGAACTCGCGGCCGTCCTCGAGCCCGAGCGAGTCGATCTGCGCACCCTCGGCGTTGACCCCGAAGCTGTAGCCCGAGCGCCGATCGTGCTGCGGATCGACCTTCACGTAGACGGTGTCGTCGGAGAAGATGCCGGGGTTGTCGCGACGCAGCGTGCGAACGATGACGTCGCCGGGATCCGACTCGCAGTCGAGCAGCACGTAGAGCGCGAGGTCGTCGTATGCGACGCGCAGCGTCGTGCGGACCGGTGGCGTCGCGCCGAGATCGGGTTGCCGCTCGCTGAAGCGATCGTCCGCGGGGGCGATCGCCCACGTGCGCTCCTTCGCCTTGCCGTCGAGCACGATGGGGTCGACCACGCGGATCGCCCGGTACGATCTCGGCTCGGCGGTGACCGGCGGGGCGGAGGGTGGACCCGTCGCCGGCGCCGCCCAGGCCAGGGCGGCAAAAGCCACGAGGGTCGCCAAGGTCATGCAACGCCCGTTGCTGCCAACCCTGTAGGCGAACCGACGTGAGCCGCGGCCTGCTTACGCTCCGTGCACCGTGGGGCGCCCTGCGCACCCCGCGGATGGCGGCCCGAGCGGCCCGAGCACCCCCCATCCGCACACGGAGTGCGAACTCCGTCTGTGCCGCGGCGGGTCGCCGAGCGCGGGCGTTTGCGCGTTCGGGCGAGGGCCGCCACGGTGCGCAGCTCTACCGCAACCCCAGCCCGTTTGCTATACGGAGGGCGTCGCGTGTGGCCTGGCCGACCGGGGATCCCCCCCTTCCGCATCCACCCCGGTCGGCCGGGCTCCCGACCCTTCGGCGAGAGCTGAAACCTGAGACGCCCCCTCCGGAGATTTTTCCGGACGTCGGTCGAGAAAAGTTCGATCTCTTCGAGCGGGCGTCCGGGCGTAAGCCGCCCCACGATGACGACTGGCGGCGCCGTGCCGCGGCGCCGTCACGGCGCCGGTGATTCGCAGATGAACGCGCGCGGGTCGGCGCACGGGATGTCGTTCCAGATCCCGGCTGCCATATCCATCTCCGCGCAGTCCTCGTTGCCGGCCGCATCGTTGGGCTCGCCGGCGTTCCAGCTCGTGAAGTCGAGCCCACCGCCGTCGATCCACACGAACGTGCCCTCGCTCGCCGTGTCGGAGAGGCCGAGGAGCCAGCCACCGCCGGGACCCGCGGGCGGCTCGGGCAACGCGACGACGGCCGCGAGCTCGGCCTCGTCGTCGAGCCGCACCAGGTCGCCGCCGAAGCTCGCACACGTGGTGCGGGCCGCATCGAACGCAGCGCCCGCGGCACAGAGCGCATAGCTGTGCCCGGCGATGTCGAACAGCGCGCAGCCGTTGCACGACGTGTTCGCGGCGGTGGCCTCGTCGACGAGCGCGTCGCAATCGTTGTCGATCGCATCGCAGATCTCCTCGGCGCTGGGGTTGCGCGTCGCATCGGCGTCGTCGCAGTCGTCCCCGAACGGCACGTAGCCGGGCGGTGGCATGCAGGCGATCGTGGTGGCGAGCGGATCGCCGCGACCGTCACCATCGCTGTCGAGGTACCACGCGGTCTCCTCGCAGTCGGTGTCGACACCCTCGGTCGGATCCGCCGTCGTCGTCGCGCCCTCGCTCGTCTCGGGCGCGCCGGTGGCGTCCGTGGACGCGCTGCTGCTGGTCTCGGAGCTCGCAGGCGCACCGGTCTCGCTGCTGCTCGCCTCGCCGATCGTCACCGCGCCCGAGAGCGAGCCCCCGCCGCCCCGGCCGCCCGCGGCGCACGCCGACGCGCAGACGATCGCGGCGAGCACAGGCCCGAGCACCACGCGCGCGGCGTCGCCCATGCCGACCAGCTTAGCAAGAGTCCATGCGATGATGTCGCGATGGACGAGGACGCACCGACAGCCGCGCGCGACCCGGAGCCCGAGACGCTGCGTCCACTCGCCCACGTGTGTGGTGCCGTGATCGCACTGGCCGCCGCGCTGCCGCTGCGACCCGACGGTCGCTCGTTCCTCGCGATGCTGCGCGCCGAGCTCGAGCACGGGTTCTTGAGCGCGCTGATGATGCTGGCCGGGTTCGGCTCCCCGTTCCTGTTCGGCCTCGCGGTGGCGATCGTCGCCAGCCCACGGCTGCGCGCGCTCGCGGTCGAGATCGTGCGCACGCCGATCGGCCTCGTGCACGGCCAGCTCCTGCTCGTCGCGTTCGTGGTGTGGCGCGAGGGTCGTGCGATCGCTGCGCTGCCGCTCTTCGGCTTCGCGGTCGTCGGGGCCATCGCGTACGCGCGCTCGGGCTCGCGTGCGCCCGGCGGCAAGGGGCTCTCGCTGGCGAGCACGGTGCGCTGGGGCGCGCTCGTGATCGCCGGTGTCGCGGCCTGGTGCCGGCTGCAGCGCTTCGCCGGGATCGAGCTCGGCATCGCGGTCGACGTCGTGCTCGGTGCAGCGCTCTTGCTCGGGTGGCTCAGCCGCGAGCGCGACGTCGCCGCAGCATCGTCGCGATGACGTCGCGCATCGTCGCCACCACGAAGTCGCCGTAGGCCCGCACCTCGGGACCGATCGCGCGCGCCTCGAAGAGCACGCGTTCCTCCATGAGCTTGAGCCCGAGCGCGTTGACGGTCATGCGCGCGAGCCAGATCGCCTCTTGCTCGTCGATCTCGCCCCGCTGCACGAACGGTTGCGCGAGCAGCCGCATCGAGGTCTCGACCCGGTCCACGAAGATCTCGCGCAAGAGCCGGCCCCAGCGCGGGTGGGTGCGCGAGACCGCGAAGAGCGTGCGCACGAACAAGGGATGCGTGTCGTGCTCGTACAGCTCGAAGGTGAGGTCGCGGATCATCGCCGGCACGTCGTCGAGCTTCGTCGGCACGACGCGCGGACCGAGCGCGAGCATGTCGCCGGCGAAGGTCTCGATCACCTGCTCGACGAGCTCCTCCTTGCTGCGGAAGTAGTGGTAGAGGCTGGGCTGGGCGATGCCGAGCTTCGCCGCGAGCTTGCGCAGCGACGCGCCGGCGTAGCCGTGCTCGGCGATGAGCTCGAGCGCGGCTTCGAGGACCTCGCGCTTGCGATCTGCGGGCGCTGCGCGTGGGGCCGGGGTCGGCGGGGCAGGGGGGCTGCGGCGGGCCATCGGAGTCGTTGGAATCACACGCGAAAGTGGAGCTGGGCGCACGCGCTTCTTGCCGACCTATCACTCGATAGGTAAGAGCCTATCGAACGATAGGAAACGAGATCATGACCGCTCGCTGCCCGCACTGCAACGCCGTCGCCGTCACCCTTCCCAACCCGCTCTGGCGCGTCGCGCATGCCGGTGCCTGGGGCTATGCGGGGCTCTCGGTGCTCGGCGCGTCGCTCATCGGCCCGATGATCATCGGGATCATCCCCGTGCTGCTCTTCGGCGGGGTGTGCCTCCTGTCCGAGACGCATCGCCGTGCCCACGCGACCCCCTGCTGCGACGCGTGCGGCCGCTACGTGTCGTCGAGATCGGCCTGGAGCGCCGCGCGCGTGACCGCGTCGAGCTCGGACTCCACCGACAAGCCCGGCAGGTCCACGCCGATCGCCACCGGCGCGGCCTGACCCACGGCCAGCTTGAAGTACTGCACCGACGAGAGCCGCTCCTCGCCCACCTGGCGCGGGTCGAAGCGCGGGCGCACCAGCGAGCCGTCGGGCAGCCGCGCGTAGACGTGGTAGGGCAGGCGGATCCACTCCACGAGCTTCGTGGCCCGCTCGCGCTCGTCGTCGATGCCGATGAGCAGCGTGCAGCCGAGCTCGCCCGTACCGCCGAGCAGCTCGTTGTAGGTCGTGAGCTCGTGCAGCACGTCGGCCTCGCGCACGATTCGCTCGGTGCGCATCATCTCCTGCACCTGGTAGCGCACGGTGTCGCGGTTCTCGAACAGGAACGTGAACGCGTCGCCGACCTGCACGCGGCGCGCGGCCTTGATCGCCAGCACGCCCGGGCGCAGCTCGTCGCGGCGCTCGTCGTAGGTCATCCAGTCGAGGATCTCGCTGCGATCGACCGGTCTCATGGCGGCACCTTCTCGCCGGTCTTCGCGGCGTGGAACGGCTCGCCTCGGTAGGCGCGCGCGAGGATCGACATCGGGTGCATCGGCTTGCGCCCCGCGTGCTGCGCGAACTGCAGCGCCGCGAGCGGGCAGTCGGTGGCCCAGATCTCCGCGCCCGCTTCGGCCATGCCCTCGAACGCGCGCTTGCCCACGCGCTGCGAGTACTCGAAGCCCTCGACCGTCATCGCGTGCGTGCCATCGTGGCCACAGCATTCCATGACGGTGGCCGGCTGCACGCCCGGCAGCTTGCGCAGCAGATCTCGGCCCTTGAAGCCCACGCCCTGGGCCCGCAGGTGGCACGGCGCGTGATAGGCGACCTTGCCGCCCGGCGAGCTGGCGAACTCGCCGGCGAAGCGCGGCTCGTTGCGGATCGACCACAGGTACTCGCTGGGGTCGACCACCGCGGCGGCCAGCTTGCGCGCGCGCTCGCGGTCGTCGCCACCGACGAGCTCGGGCCACTCGCGGCGCAGCATCATCGAGCAGGTGGGGTTGATCGCGACCACCTTGCTGCCCGCATCGACGTGCGGCATGAGCCGGTCGAGGTTCGTGCGGGCCTTCTCGCGCACCAGATCCAGATCGCCGCGCTCCCACGCCGGCATCCCGCAGCACTCGAGCCCGCGCTCGCAGCGGAGATCGATCTGGTTCTTGCGCAGCACGAACACCGTGTCGCGCCCGATGTCGGGCTCGTTGTGCTGCACGTAGCAGGTCTGGAACAGCACGGCCTCGCCGCCGGGACCGGCATCGCAGAGGCCTTCGCGCTCAGCCCAGTGCTCGAACGTCGTGCCCGCGAACTCGGGCAGCAGCTTGTCGCGATGGATGCCGAGCACCTTCTCGAGGAACCACCGGTGCAGCGCGACCTTGTTGGCCGCGTTGGCGATGCCGAGGCTCGCACGCGCGGCCGCACCGGTCAGGTCGGGGTCGCGCAGCGCGAACTCCTGCAGCGTCGGTCGCCGCTGCTTCTTGCGGATCGCCGCGTGGCGATGCACGAGCTTCGGGAAGTCGAGCTGGAACGCATGCCCGTCACGCGGCGTGTACGGGCACTGGACCTCGCAGAGCTTGCACTGGAAGCACGCGTCCATCACCTGCTCGACGCGCAGCTTCGGCAGCTTGCGGACGTCGCCGTCGCACTCGTCGTCGATCGACTTGAACAGGATCGGGAAGCTGTCGCAGTACTTGAAGCACATGCGACAGCCGTGACAGATCTCGAAGACGCGCTCGAGCTCGCCATCGAGGGCATCCTCGTCCCAGTACACCGCGTCCGAGGGGTCGTAGGAGAGCCCCTCGGTCGGCGCGTACGAGATCCGCTTGGGCTCAGCTGATGCCATCGAGCAGCGACTGGAAGCGGCCGGCGTGCGACTTCTCGGCCTTCGCCAGCGTCTCGAACCAGTCGGCGATCTCGCCGAAGCCTTCTTCGCGGGCGGTCTTCGCCATGCCCGGGTACATGTCCGTGTACTCGTGCGTCTCGCCGGCGACCGACGCACGCAGGTTGCTCACGGTGTCGCCGATCGGCAGGTCGGTGGCCGGGTCGCCGACCTTCTTGAGGTAGTCGAGGTGGCCGTGCGCGTGGCCGGTCTCGCCCTCGGCGGTCTCGCGGAAGTTGCCGGCGATCTCGGGGTACCCCTCGATGTCCGCGATCTTCGCGAAGTAGTGATAGCGGCGGTTGGCCTGCGACTCGCCGGCGAATGCCGCCTTGAGGTTGCCGTGGGTCTTGCTTCCCTTGAGATCAGCCATCGTCGTGCTCCTCGTCGTCCGAGGCGGCGTTGATAACACAGGCGCTCGCGCGGGACGAGGGCGGCGAGATCGCGCCCGGGGCGGTGGAAACGGCGGCCTCGGCGGGCCTGCTATGCTGGACGCGCGCGATGGAAGCCGAGCACACCCACGTCGCCCAGCTCGCGGCGGTCACGACGGGCGCCGGCTCGTACACGGCCTTCGCGGTCGTCCGCATGGCGCGGCGCGGACAGACCCGCCAGGGCAAGCCGTTCTTCGAGATCCGGCTCGCCGATCGCACGCGCACGCTCGCCGGCAAGATCTGGAGCGACCACGCGCGCCCGATGGCGGCCGCCGAGGAGCTGAAGGTCGGCGATCACGTCAAGGTGCTGTTCGAGGTCGAGGAGTACAAGGGCGCGCTGCAGCTGTCGATCCGGGGCTTGCGAGCCGCGCGTGCGGGCGAGCCCGCCTACGATCCCGAGCTGCTCGTCGAAGAGGGCCACGCGCTCGTCTCGGATCTGCTCTGCGACGTGCTCGTGTTCGACATCGAGACGGTGCCCGCCGTCGATCTGCGCAAGGCGCCGCCCACGATCGCGCAGGCGGTCGGCAAGCACGCCGAGCGCAACGAGTGGGATCAGAGCAAGGTGATGAGCCTGTCGCCCTACTTCGGGCAGATCGTCTCGCTCGCGGTCGGCGACGGCGAGCAGGATCCGCGCACGCAGGACGTCACCGTCTTCGCCGTGCCGCCCACGCACGGGCCCACGATGGATGCCGCGCACGCGCCGAGCTGGATCCGCTCCGTCACCGAGCCCGAGCTCTTGCGCGCGTTCTGGGCGCTCGCCGCGAACGCGAACGTGGTGGTGTCGTACAACGGTCGCGGCTTCGACGTGCCGTTCCTGATCGGGCGCTCGCTCATCCACGAGATCCCCGTGAAGGTCGATCTGATGAGCTCGCCCTACTCGTTACGGCCGCACCTCGATCTGTTCAACGTGCTCGCGGGCGGCAGCAGCTACGCGCGCGGTCCGTCGTCGCTCGACGTCGTGTGCTGGGCGCTCGGCTTCGCGAGCCCCAAGGAAGCGATGGACGGATCGATGGTCGCGACCGCGTACGCGAAGGGCGACCTCGCCCAGATCGCGCTCTACAACGCGGGCGACGTGCGGGCCACGACCGCCGTCTACCAGCGCGTCCGCGACGGGCTCTTGCGCTGGCGCGACGACTGGTGAGCCGAATCGGTGGGGCGCCCCACGCCCGCGACTGCTGGTTCGCGTGCGCGAATGCCTCTCGAGCCCGCGGTGGCTCTGCCACGGCGGCAGCGAGCATGGCCGCGCGCACCAGGAAGAGCGCCGGAGGGCGCGACCAGAGAAAAGCTTTCACCCGACGCCGCGGTCCGCCGGGTCTCCTCCGGCGATGGGGCCCCTTCGACCACGCCGTCGTCACCGCGCGCTCCTGGCCTGCGCGATCGTGGCGGTGGGTTGCTACCGCGGCGTCGATGCCCACTCGGACGGCGCCGAGGCCGGGGGCAGTGACGGCGCCACCGGGGCGACCGACGGCGCGAGCACAGGCGCCGACGGTGGCTCGGGCGACAGCGGTGCGGACACCGACGCCGCGTGTGGCGAGCTCGAGTCGGGGCTCGCTCCGATGCGCCGCCTGACGGCGGTGCAGTACCGCAACACGATCGAAGCGCTGTTCGACGGCGCGATCGTGCCGAGCGATCGCTTCCCCGTCACGCAGACCTACAAGAGCTACAGCAACAACCCGCTCGACAACGTGGTGTCGCTGCCGAGCGCGATGGATCTGCTCGAAGCCGCCGAAGAGGTCGCGGTGCAGGTCATCGACGACGTCGATGCGGTGGTCGGCTGCGACGGTGCGCAGGACGAGGCGTGTGCGACCGGGTTCATCGCCGACTTCGCGGCGCGTGCGTATCGACGGCCGATCACCGACGACGAGCGGGCGGCGTTGCTCTCGCTCTACCAGTCGGCGGCCGTCGACGGCTTCGCGGACGGTATCGGCACCGTCGTCGCGGCGGTGCTGCAGTCCGGCGACTTCCTCTACCTCGTCGAGCGCGGCACCGGGGAGATCGCGCCGGGCGTCGTCGGGCTCTCCGACCACGAGATCGCCGCGCGCTTGTCGTATCTGCTGTGGGACTCGATGCCCGACGACGCGCTGTTCGCCGCCGCGATCGCCGGCGAGCTGCAGACCGACGACGGCATCGCCGCGCAGGTCGAGCGCATGCTCGCCGACACCACGAAGAGCGGCCCGGCGCTCGAGCGATTCGTGCGCGAGTGGACCCACTACGACGGCGTGCCGGCCTACGACAAGGATGCCACGCTCTTCCCGGCCTACACCGAGGCGATGGCCAGCTCGGTCGACGAGGAGCTGTCGCGCTACGTGCAGGGCGTGCTCGCGAGCGACACGCCGACGGTCGAACGACTGCTGACCTCGACATCGACCGAGGTCGATACCGAGCTCGCCGCGCTGTTCGGCATCGCGGCGCCACCAGCGGGGCAGTGGCAGGCGGTCGAGCTCGATGCGACGCGCAGCGGGCTGCTCACGCGTCCGGCCCTGCTCGCCGAGCACTCGCACTCGACCAGCACCGGCCCGATCTTCCGCGGTGAGCTCGTGCGCACGCAGCTGCTCTGCCAGGAGCTGCCGCCACCGCCCGCCGACGCGATGGCGAACACGCCGGAGTACCCGCCCGACGCGACCGAGCGCGAGCGCACCGAGATCCTCATCGGCCACATGAACTGCGGTGGCTGCCACACGCTGATGAACCCGATCGGGCTCGGCTTCGAGGACTACGATCCGATCGGTGCGTGGCGCGAGCTCGACGTCGACGGCAGTCCCGTCGACAACTCCGGCGAGGTGATCGGCGGGCCCGAGGGCACCGACGGCACGTTCAACGGCGTGCCCGAGCTGCAGGCGCGGCTGGCCGCCAGCGAAGCGGTCACCGAGTGCGTGGCCGAGCAGTTCTACCAGTACACCTTCGGCGTCCTGCCCGATCAGGTGCAGCCCTGCGCGCTCGCGCCGGTCGCGACGCGCTTCGTCGAGTCCGGCGGCGACCTGCGCGAGCTCGTGATGGCGCTCGCGCTCAGCAACGCGTTCCGTACGCGCCTGGTGGAGGAGTAGGGATGCGCCGCAATCACATGAGTCGTCGCTCGGTGCTGCGTGGCGCAGGTGGCATCGCCGTCGCGCTACCGTTCCTCGAGAGCATGCACACCGCGAAGGCCGGCGGCGCCGCGCCGATCCTCCGCTACCTGCAGTTCATGCACGTCGAGGGCACGCTGGTGGACGAGTGGGCGCCGTCGGGGCCCGCGAACGCGATGGTGCTCTCGCAGATCCTCTCGCCGCTCGAGTCGCGCAAGGCCGACATCGTGGTCGTCTCCGGCCTGTCGAACCCGGCCGGGGCCGAGTACGGCGAGAACGGCCACATCAGCAACGGCCACTCGATCTTCACGTGCGCGCGCAACACCGGCAACGGCGCGATGCCCGAGGGCCCGTCGATCGATCAGGTCATCGCCGATCGCCTGGCCGCGCCCACGCCCCATCGCTCGCTGCAGTTCGGCATCGGCGGCGGTGGGCTCGGCGAGTACGAGGCGATCTATGCCGGCCCCGCGGATCCGGTGCCCGTCGACAGCGAGCCCGCCGCGATCTTCACCTCGCTCTTCTCCGACGTCGACGTCGATCCGGATCTACCGCTCACCACGATCCAGCGCCTGCATGCGCGCCGGCAGAGCGTGCTCGACAACGTGGTCGACGGGCTCGACCGCCTGCAGACGAAGGTGAGCGCGGCCGACCGCATCACGCTCGAGAACCACGCCGACAAGATCCGCCAGCTCGAGATGCAGCTCGGCAACGAGGGCGAGGCGGGCGTGGGCTGCACGCAGCCGATGCTCGAGTATCCCGAGGGCTACGATCAGAACCAGTGGGGCAGTGCGTGGGACGCCTCGTTCGACGACGCGAGCTCGCGGATGCTGATCGACCTGATGGTGATGGCGCTGGCCTGCGATCTCACCCGTGTCGGCAGCCTGCAGTACACGAACTACGACGGGCCCACGTTCCCGTGGCTCGGCCTCGCGATCCCCGGCCCGTACACCGGCTGGCACGCGATGGTGCACGACATCCCCAACATGGCGGACAAGTCGATCCCCCGCACCGTGTTCACCTGGTACATGGGCGAGCTCGCGTACTTGATCGACCAGCTCGCGGCGATGCCGGATCAGGACGGCACGTTGCTCGACAACATGCTGCTGTTCTCGACCGCCGAGATGGGCGACCCGGCCGCGCACGCGCCCTACCAGCTGCCGGTCGTGCTCGCCGGGCGCGTCGGCGGCCAGCTGCAGACCGGCCGTCACTCGAACCAAGACGGCCGCACCACCGGCGATCTCTACACGACGTTCCTGCAGCTCTTCGGTGCCGACGATCAGAGCTTCGGCTCGGCCGGCTACTCCAGCGGTCCACTGACGCTGTGACCGTCCTCGCCTTCGGCTCTCAGCCGAAGTGGAACGCCGAGATCCGCATGCCGAACACGGTGCCGTTCCACGCGGTGCGTCCGACGTCTTCGCCGGCCGCGCCCGCGATCACCATGAGCGGCATGAGGTGCTCTTCGCGGGGATGTGCGGCGCGGGCCGACGGTGCCTGCGCCCACTCGCCGAGCCCACGATCGCGATCGGCCGGGGCCGACTCGGCCGTGGTGCGCAGCCAGGCGTCGAAGCTCTCCGCGTGCACGCGCGCCCGCGGATCACGGAAGCCGCGCATGTTGTGATACGACATCCCGCTGCCGACGACGAGCACGCCCTCGTCGCGCAGTGGTGCGAGCGCGCGACCGAGCGCGAGGTGCTGCGCCGGATCGAGGCCTGCGATCTGGGAGAGCTGCAGCGTCGGCACCTTCGCGTCCGGCCACGCGAGCGCGAGCGGCACGAACGTGCCGTGATCGAAGCCGCGCTCCGCGTCCTCGCGCGCGGTGAAGCCCGCGCCTTCGACGAGCGCGCGTACGCGCGTCGCGAGCTCGGGTGCGCCGGGTGCCGGCCACTGCAGCGTGTAGGCCTCGGCGGGGAAGCCGTAGTAGTCGTACAGCATCGGTGGGCGCGCGGCGGTCATGAGCGTGGGCTCGCGCTCCTCCCAGTGCGCCGAGATCACCAGCAGCGCCTTCGGCGGGGGCAGCTGGGCGAGCCCGCGCAGGTAGCCGGCGAGCGCATCGTGCTCGCCCTTGTCCATGCCGATGTCGACGAACGGCCACGGACCGCCGCCGTGCGGCAGGTAGACGACAGGCATGCGGGCAGGCGTGGTGGTCATGCGCGGCTCCTCGCGTGGCCGTGCACAGCCGATCGTCGCCGCGCCCGCGAGTGTGCCCGTGAGCGTGCGGCGGCGACTGAGACGTGCAGGTCGGGCCATGCGATGGGCTCCATCGTAGGGCCGAACGCGCGCGGGCACAGGGCATCGCTCGGCAACAGTGCGTTGCCGGATCCCGTGCCGCGGCCCGGGGACGGACGCGCGTAAGCAGGCGCAGCGCGCGTGCGTTCGGATCCGGTGGGCATCACGAAGCGACAGCTCCCCATCGCCTCCCCGTGTCGGGCATTCGCGGGGCGGCCCGCCACCGCCGACGCGCCGGCGTTCTGCACGAACTGCGACAAGGCCGTGCACGATCTGTCGCGGCTGTCCGAGGACGAGGTCGTCACCCTGCTCGCGCGCCACCGCAAGACCGGGCTGTGCGTGTCGTACCGGACGCGGCCCGACGGGACGATCCGCCTGCGCGCGCCGGCGCCCCGCTTCGCTCCAGCGGCGCTCGCCGTCTCGCTGGCGGGCTGCGCGGGTCACATGCCCGACGCCGAACGCAGCGCGCAGAGCGAGTGCATCGACGCCGATGGCTACGCGGTCGTCTGTCCGCCCAAGCCCCGGCTGGCCGACGCGGTGATCCCCGAGGACGAGCCCGTCGAGCCCGCGGTGCAGCCCTCCGAGGCGGGGGTCGTTCCGCCCCTCTCGCCCTTCGTGGAGCCGATCGAGACCGACCCGGCACGCGGCTTCGTCGCGGTCGAGGCGCCCGTCGGCGACCCCGAGGTCGACGACCCGGATGTCGACGACGTCGTGGGCATCATGGAGGTCGACGTCGAGGTCGAGCCGCTCGGCAAGCCGCGCATCGATCCGAAGCTCGCGCGTCGGATCGCGCGCGAGGAGAAGCGACTCGCGCGCGAGGAACGACGCGAGGCTCGCCGTCTCGCGCGACGCTGACGAATCAGAACCCGTCGAGCGCCATCGAGGCGTCGTTGGCCTCGAGCGCCGCAGCGCGGCTGGCCTTCGCACGCACGGGCGCGGGTGCGGCCGCGGCGTCCTTCATCTTGCGGCTCGTGCGGCCGAGCTCGTCCGCGTTCGACAGCACCTGCTTGCGGCGCTTCTCGTCGGTGAAGCGATTCGCGCGCTCGCGCAGCTCGCTCTCGGCGCGGTCGAGGTCCTGCGTCGCGAGGGCCAGCTCGCCACCCGTCGCGAGCCGCGACGCGTTCGCAGCCAGCATCGCGGCCTCGCGCATCGCGATGATCGCCTGCGCGCGATCGTGCTCGTGCTGCGCGACGAGCTTCGGATCGTCGGTCACCGTCGTGCGCACGACGGACTCGTGCATGCGCTCGACCCCGTCGTCCGCGGGATCGCGGAAGCGCAGCCGCACGCTCGCGAGCGGGTGGCTGCCGGCCTCGCGACGATCGACGCGCAGGCGCACCAGCACCTCGCGCTGCTGGCCCGCGAACATCACCCCGAGCGGCACGCGCAGGTTGGACCCGCTGCCGATCGATCGCACCGCGTCTGCGCCGGTGATCATCACGCCCGGCGCGGGCACGAGCTCGAGCTCTGCCTGGGCGGCGGAGGTCTGCGCGAGCAGCTGCAGCTCGCGATCGACGATGCCGGGCAGCTCCTTGCTGTTCTCGATGTGGTAGAGCCGGCCGCTCGAGCGCACGGCGAACGCGTCGAGCGTGTGCTCGTCGTAGTCGAGCCCGACGCCGAGCGCCGTCACCTGGATGCCGTGGCCCATGCCGACCTCGGCGACGTTGCCGAGCGTCTGGGGATCGGTCGGGCCGGCGGTGGCCTGCCCGTCGGACAGCACCACCACGCGGCGCACGAGGTACTCGGGCGGCGCGTGCAGGAGCGCCATCTCGGCGGTCTTCACCCCGTCGTGCAGCGCGGTGCCACCCGAGGCCTCGAGCTCGGCGATCGTCGCGAGCGCGCGGCGGCGACTCTGCGGGCCGAGCACGGTGGGCTCGATCACGGTGCTCGCGTGGCTGTCGAACGTGACGAGCGCGAGCAGATCGCCGTCCTGCATCTCCTCGACGACCTTGCGTGCAGCAGCGCGCGCGTGCTTGATGGGATCGCCCTGCATCGATCCCGAGGTGTCGATCGACAGCGCGATCGCCAGCGGCACACGGGGCACGGCGAGCTTGGGCACGTCGACCCACACGCCGAGCAGCTGCTCGGACTGCGACGCGAGCATGAAGTCGCTGGCCGCGGCGCCGCCCACCCAGGTGGCGGAGATGGGCGCCTCGTGGGTGGGCGCTGCGATCGGTGCATCGGGCTCGGGGGGCACGGTGGGCGCCGCCGCGAGCGGGCCGGGTCGAGCGCCGCCGGCGGGGCCGACGGCGTTGGCGTTGGCACAACCGCACACGAGCGCGGCAACGGCGATCGCAAAGGCGCGACGAGACATGGCAGGCCCCTCCGACGGGCACATCCGGCCCATCGAGGTCGCTGGTACGCGCGATGCTGCGGCCAGGTCTGCGACCCGTGACGGAAATCGTCTATGGTCCGACCCGCGTGGAGGCGTTGACCCGACTGCTCGAGCTGGTGGCCCGGGAGCTGCGCGCCGACGACGTGCGCATCGAGCTCGGGCTCAAGCCACCCCGCGAGTCGGACGCGTGGTGCGAGCTGGCCGGCGGCTTCCGGCTCATCGCCACGTTCGACCCCGCGCCGCCCGACCTCGCCGAGCGCCGCGAGCGGCTGGCCGCGCTCGCCGAGACCTTCGCGACCACGATCGATGCCGCGCTCACCCATGCGCCACACCTCGGCACGGTCGCCGAGCTGGCCACGCACGCGCTCGACGAGACGCTGGCGATCCTCGCCCGTGGCGTCTCGGCGGTCGCCGCCGTGGTCGTCGACGAGCGCTCGCCCGTGATCTGGGGCAGCTCGCTCGCGCCGCGCGGGCCCGAGGATGCCGACGTCGCCGCGTGGGTATCCGCGGCCGCACAGGCGGCTGCGCGCGGCGGGCTCGAGCTCGCGACGCTGCTCGTCGCCACCGAGCCGCTCGAGCCGATGCTCGTCGCAGCGGGGCTCGGCGCCGAGGATCGCGTCCGCATCGTCCGTGCCGTCGGCCGCATGCACGGCCAAGGCCTGCACCGCACGCCGGACGAGTGGCACGCGTTCGTCGCGACGATGCGCGCCATCGCGCTGGCCCGTCGCGGGGCCGCGGACGAGAAGGTGCTGCCCACGGCGAGCGACGATCTCGGCCTCTTCGCGCGCGGGTTCGCGGGGATCTATCGCCTCGTGCTGGTGTTCCGCGGGCCGTGGTCCGAGCTGCACGCCGGGGCCGCAGCGATCCGCGCGCTGCCGACGATCGAGCGCATGGTCACCGCGTTGCCGCCGATCGATCCCGGCCCGAAGGGCGGCGGGCACGTCGTGCGACTGTTCCCGCCGCGCAGCTAGCCGCAGCCGCCGCAGAAGTTGCAAGCGAGCCCGCACACGCCGGACCAGCTCGTCGTGCAGCACGACGGCAGGATCCCGCACACGCACGCCTCGCAGCTGCAGCCGTCGCAGCCCGGCCCGGGATCCGCGGTGCAGCCGTCGAAGCCACAGTCCCCGCAGTCCTCGGGGCAGAGCTCGCAGCTCTCGTCCATGCCGCACTCGCCGTCGCCGCAGAAGCTGCACTCGCCGCAGTCCTCTGCGCACGAGAAGCAGTCCTCGTCGATGCCGTTGCAGAGGCCGTCGCCGCACTCGGCCATGCCGCACTGCCCGCAGGCCGGGCACGCATCCTGGCAGCAGTCGCCGAACTGCACGCACGAGGCGTCGCACCAGCACTGCCCGGGCGCGAAGCCGCCGCAGGCACCCGGCGCCGAGCAGCCGCAGTCGATCGCGCAGCCGAACTGATCTTCGCCGTTGCTGCACTCACCGTCGCCGCAGAAGAGGCAGCCGCCGCAGTCCTGCGGACAGCTCGCGCACGACTCGCCCACGAGCGCGTTGCACGTGCCGTCGCCACATTGCGGCCCGCACGGACCGCAGTCCTGCGGGCAGCTGTTGCACGACTCGCCGGCCAGCGGTGCACAGGTCCCGTCGCCGCAGCCGGCACAGGCGCCGCAGTCCTGCACGCAGCTCGTGCACGACTCGCCGATGCCCGGCTCGCACACCATGTTGCCGCAGCTCGGGCACAGCCCGCAGTCGCTGCTGCACGTCGCGCACGACTCGCCCGCACCCGGCTCGCACGTGCCGTCGCCGCACGAGTTGCAGTCGCCGCAGTCCTCGGAGCAGCTCACGCACGACTCACCGGCGATCGGATCGCAGATGCCGTCGCCGCAGGCGGGACACGTGCCGCAGTCGAGCGGGCAGCTGAAGCAGAACTCGCCCTCGTCCGGCACGCACTCACCGTCGCCGCAGCTCGGGCACGCGCCGCAGTCGGTCGGGCAGTTGAAGCAGAACTCGCCGCCGATCCCGTCGCAGAACATGTCGCCGCAGAAGCCGCACGGTCCGCAGTCCTGCGGGCAGTTGAAGCAGGCCTCGCCCGCACCCGCGTCGCACTCGCCGTCGCCGCACGGCGCACAGGGCCCGCAGTCCTCCGGGCACGTGTCGCAGAGCTCGCCCAGCTCCGCGTCGCAGAAGTCGTCGCCGCAGCCCTCGCAGGTGTCGCAGTCCTGCGGGCAGTTGAAGCAGAACTCGCCCGCCTCGGGATTGCAGAGCCCGTCGCCGCACAGATCGCAGGGGCCGCAGTCGTCGGGGCAGCTGCCGCAGAATTCGCCGGTATCGGGATCGCAGAACCCGTCGCCGCACAGATCGCAGTCGCCGCAATCCTGAGGGCAGCTGAAGCAGAACTAGCCCTGGACCGGATCGCAAGAGCCGTCGCCGCGGCAGTCGCCGCGACACGCCGGAGCCTCGCCCTCGCGCCACAGC
>CAZFKC010000020.1:0-30549 GCA_964519175.1 uncultured Nannocystaceae bacterium | reverse complement strand
GTAACGGCTACCAAGTAGATGTAGACTCATACCTACCAGGAGGCGCATCCCAGCTGGCAGGTGTCGCAGATCTCGCCGCGCTCCGGATCGCAGAAGCCGTCGCCGCAGCCCTCGCAGTCGCCGCAGTCCTCGGGACAGGTGAAGCAGAACTCGCCCTGGAACGGATCGCACGAGCCGTCGCCGCAGGTCTCGCAGCCGCCGCAGTCCTCGGGGCAGGTGAAGCAGAACTCACCGGAGAGCGGATCGCAGACCCCGTCGCCGCACTGCTCGCAGGTGCCGCAGTCCTGGGGGCACGAGAAGCAGAACTCGGCAGAGAACGGATCGCACGTGCCGTCGCCGCACTCGCTGCACTCGCCGCAGTCCTCGGGGCAGGTGAAACAGATCTCGCCCGAGAACGGATCGCACTGACCGTCGCCGCACTCGCTGCACGCGCCGCAGTCCTCCGGGCACGTGAAGCACAGCTCGCCGTTGAACGGATCGCACTGACCGTCGCCGCAGTCCTCGCAGGTGCCGCAGTCGATCTCGCACGAGAAGCAGAACTCGCCCGCGCCCGGATCGCAGAAGCCGTCGCCGCAGCCCTCGCACGAGAAGCAGTCCTCGGGGCAGTTCTCGCACTGCTCGCCCTGCTCCGGCTCGCAGACGCCGTTGCCACACGTGAAGCACGGGCCGCAGTCGATGTCGCACCACTCGCAGTTCTCGCCGAGGCCACCGTCGCAGATGCCGTCGCCACAGACCGCACACCCGCCGCAGTCCTGCGGGCACGTGTTGCAGTCCTCGGGTGCGACGCACTGCAAGTCGCCGCAGGTCACGGTACAGATGCCGCAGTCGCCGGGGCAGCGCTCGCAGTCCTCGTTGCCCTCGCAGACGAGGTCACCGCAGATCGTTCCGCTGTCGGTGTCGGTGTCGCCCGTCGTGCTCTCGGTGTCGCTGGTCTTGTACTCGGTGAAGCCGAAATCGGTACGACCACAGCTGCCGACCAGCAGCATCGCGAACAGGACAACAAGCCACGTAGTAGAGCGGGCCATCACACGTACCTCGCTGCGCAACCGTCTAGCTCGACAGCCTAACACGCCGTCGGCGAGCGCCCAGCTTTTGTGCCTGCGACCGACGTGCAAAGGCAGCGCGCGGGCGGAGCGCCCGCACGACGTCGACGTCGCGTGTCGCGAAACCGAGCCGCGCTCAGCTATCGGCGGGCGGCCATCCGTTGCCGCGCTGCGGAGGCATCGGCGGCGCGCCGAAGGGCGGCTGCGGCTGCGGCGGCTGCGGTGGATACGGCTGCTGCGGATAGCCCTGCTGCTGCGGATAGCCCTGCTGCTGCGGATAGCCCTGCTGCTGCGGATAGCCCGGCTGCGGTGGGTAGGCCTGCGGCGGATAGGGCGGCTGTGGTGGGTAGGCCTGCGGTGGCTGTGCCGGCGGCAGCATCGGCGCCATCGCAGCGGTCCAGACCTGACCATCGTGGTAGCGGAGGTAGCCGGGCGCAGCGGGATCGGGATACCAGCCGGGCAACATCAGCTGCGTCGGCGCAGCCTCGAGCTTCGGCCGGATCGCGGCGAGGTACGCGATCGCAGCCGGCAGCCCGACCAGCAGCACGAGCACGAGCCACATCGTCTTGTCGCTCTTGATCGCCTTGAAGTTCTGATCCGGCCGCCGCGCGACGTCGACGATCGCCCAGATGTTGACGCCGAGCAGCGCGAAGACGAAGAGGAAGGCGAGCCCGAACAAGGCGGTGGCAATCTACCACCCGCGGACCGTTCAGGCTCCCGGTAACCCGTACGCGACGAATCCGCCCAGATCGATGCTGGGCTCGGTGAAGAACCAGTAGCCGTGCCCGACGTAGAGCGAGCCGTCGACGACCGAGAACCCGCCGCCCATCTCGCCGCCCGGCACGATGCTCCAGAGCTCGACGCCGGTCGCGGCATCGAGCGCATGCACCGTCCCGTCGATCGTGCCCTGGAAGACGACGCCGCCCGCCCACGTGGTCGCACCGAACGCGGGATGCGGCAGCGGTCGCTGCCACAGCTGCTCGCCGTCCTCGGCCGACAGCGCGAACACGCTCGAGGTGTTGTCCGGGCTGCCGAAGTCGAACACCTCGGTGGTCCACACGTTCGACGCCACCCAGATCGTGCCGTCGCCGACGGCCGCGGTCGTCATCACGCCACCGAGGTGACTGCCCGGGGTGAGCTGCGTGGCCCACACCGTCTCGCCGTCGTCGCGATCGAGCACCGCATACACGCCGGCCTTGTCGCCCACGCCGAGCACGTCGCGATCACCGATGCTGAACAGGTTCGGCGCCGCGCCGATGTCGGCGTCGGGCCCCTGCGGCTGCACCATGAAGATCGTGTAGACGTCGTCCTCGGTGAACTGCCGCGACCACACGATCGCCCCGGTGGCGAGCTCGAGCGCGAGCACGGAGTCGGACAGCGGCGCAGCCGGCTCCTCGTAGGTGTTGCCGGTGCCGATATAGAGGATCCCGCGCGCTTCGTCGTAGGCCGGGGTCGACCACACCGAGACGCCGGCGCCCGACTGCGCGTCGTCGTTCGTGGTGTAGCGGCGCCACAGCTCGGTGCCGTCGTCCGGATCGAGCGCGACCACGCTGCCGCGGAACGTGTAGTCGTCGTGCAGCATGCCGAGCTCGATCGACGCGACGCCGATCACCAGCCGATCCTCGGCGAGGATCGGCGAGCCGTAGATGCCGGCGTCCGGGTGCGCATCGAGCTCGACCCGCCAGCGCACGTCGCCGGTCTCGCGATCGAGCGCGTGCAGCCAGCCATCCGCGTCGCCGACGTAGACGCTGTCGCCGGTGACGAGCGGCGAGTCGTTGACCTCGGCGGCGACGTCGGTGATCCACCGCGGTGTGCCGTCGGCGACGTCGCGCGCGTGCACGTCGCCCTCCCAGTCTCCGAAGTACACCGTGCCGTCGACGACCGCGGGCGTGCTCGTGACACCGGCGAGGTCGTCCACGCTCCAGCGCGGCTGCAGGCACGCGACGGTCTCGGGGGCGATCGCCCGCTCGGAGGCGTTGTAGCGCGAGTTGGTGGCGTCGAGCCCGTAGCGCGGCCACGCGGTGGGCGGGCCGAACTCGAACGGGCCCTCGCACTCCCGCCCGCCGCTCGTCTCGCTCGACTCGCCGGTGTCGACGGCCGCGGTGGTCGTGCTCGTCTCGCTGGTGGTCGTCGAGGCCTCGGCGCTGGTGGCCTCGCTGCTGCCGAGGATCGGTGTGTCGCCCTCGCCGCAGGCGAGCGCGAACAGTCCGAGCACCGCGCTCCTCCTGGTCATCGCGCCTCCGGCAGATCGTCGGGGATGCCGTTGCTCTCGCAGATGCGCGCATAGATCTCCGCGCTGCGCTTCACCGTGCGCGCTTGCGTGGCGACGTCGAGCCCGAGCAACCCGAAGCGCGTCGACCAGCCCTCGGCCCACTCGAAGTTGTCGATGAGCGACCAGTGGAAGTAGCCCCGCACGTCGACGCCCTTGGCGATCGCATCGTATACCGCGCGCACGTGGTCGACGAGATAGCGCGGTCGGATGCGGTCGTCGTCGTCGAAGATGCCGTTCTCGGTGACGAAGAGCGGCACGCCGAGCGCCGAGAGGCGCACGAGCTGCGCGGTGAGCCCGGCGGGATGCGGCGCGCCCCAGTCGCTGGTCGCGGTCTTGATGTTGCCGTCGTCGACGTGGGTGCCGAAGGCGCGATGCGGCTTGGTCGCGTCGAACTTCACCTTGTAGCAGCCGTAGTAGTTGAGCCCGATCCAGTCGTAGGCGCCGACCATCTGCTCGATCGGCGTGCCGGTGAGTGACAGCGGCGGCGGCAGGCGACCGTGCTGCAGCGTCGAGAGCAGCGCGCCGTTGAAGATCCAGTCCTGTCCACGGGTCGCGCCGCGGTCGGCCCGCGTGGGCCGCAGCGGCGCGAAGTAGGGCATCGACAGCACGAGCCCGACGCTGGCGTCGGCCCGCTCGGCCTTCATCGCGCGGTAGCCGAGCGCGTGCGCGCGCAACAAGTTCGCCAGCGCCTGCACGAACGCGCGGTTGCGATGCTCGCCGGGGGGCCAGCGCGCGTACGCGTAGCCGAGTAGCGCGAGCACGTTGGGCTCGTTGATGGTGGCCCACATGTCCACGACGTCGTCGAGCTCGCGCACCGACTGCGCAGCGAACGATGCGAAGCGCTCGACGAGCCCGCGCTCGCGCCAGCTGCCCATCGCCGAGGCCCACTTCGGCAGGGTGAAGTGGTTGACGGTGACGGAGGTGGTGAGCCCGAGCTTGCGCGCGTGCGCGAGGATCGCCCGGTAGCGCGCGAAGGCGGTGAGATCGTAGACCCCCGGCGAAGGCTCGAGCCGACTCCACTCGAGCGACATGCGATGCGCGTTGTGGCCGAGCTCTGCGGCGCGCGACAGATCTTCTTCGGCGCGCCCGGCCCACCACATCGCGGCCGCGCCCGCCTTCGCACCGTCCACGATGCGCCCGGGCTGCTGCTCCCATGCCGCCCAGTCGCTCTCGGTGTTGCCGCCCTCGACCTGATGCGACGCGGTCGCGCTGCCCCACAGGAAGCCATCGGGAAATCGCAGCGGCACGTGCGACGCGCTACCCCTCGGGGTTCGTGACGTTCTTCAGGCCCCAGCCGGTCATGTCGCTGTAGGTGTACGGCCCGGTCAGCCCCACGAACGTGTCGAACGAGCCGGTCGCCGGGTCGACGCGGAACGCCGACGTGCCCTGATCGACGACCCAGACATAGCCCTCGAAGTCGATGCTCACGCCCTTCGCGTTCTGCGAGGGCAGCGCGATCATGTCGACCACCGCCATCGTGTCGCGATCGATCCCGTACACGCCCTCCCAGTCCCACGGGTAGTGCGCCATCCACATCACGCCCTCGGCGTCTTCCTGGATGCCGAGCCCGGTGATCGCCATGTTCGTGTCGAACGTCTCGGTAGCCGGGTCGAAGCGTGACACACCGCCCGAGTAGCCGGCGATCCACGGTCGCCCCAGCGTGTCGACGGTGAAGCCGTACGGCGAGATCGGTGGCGTCATCCAGATCTCGTAGGTGTACGTGACGTGGTTGACGCGCACGAGCTCCTGCGTCGCGCCGTCGTTGCCGGCGTCGACGAACCAGTAGTCGCCGTCGGGATCGAACGCGCCACCGTACGCGCCGTAGAACCCGATCTGGATCTCCGGCATCGGGATCTCCTGCTCGATCACGCCGGTCGCACCGTCGACCACGACCGTGACCACGCTGCCCGACACGTTGTTCTGCGCGCCGGTCGTCCACGCCTTCTCGTTCGAGTACGTGCACGTCGCGGGATCGAAGTCGCCGGGTGACCACGCCACGGGTCGCTGCGTCGAGTAGGCCATCGGCACGTGCCACGCGATGCACTCCTCGACGCCCCACGCGAGCACGTCGGCGCCGCCCGACGAGGTCTGGATGCCGGGCATGCCGTTGCTCTCGACGCAGTCCTCGACGTTCGCATAGACCTTCGTGAGCCCGCCCGCACGGTTCGCGATCGCGACGTCGCCCGACAGGCTCACCGACGTGCGCGAGGGATTGCCGGCGCCGGGATGCACGAGGTAGCGGCCCTCCTCGATCATCGTCTCGGTGTGGATCTTCGACACCGCGTTCTGCGTCGAGTCCGCGATCCAGATGTACGAGAAGTCGAGGCCGCCGCCGCCCTTGCCGTCGCCGCAGCCCTCGGGTGGGAAGTCGCTCGCGCCGCCCACGTCGAACTTCGGGCCGTCGCCCGTCGTCGTGTCCGCGCCCGAGGAGCCCGTGCCGGCCGTCGTGGTCAGCGAGCCCACCGAGTCGGTCGCGCTGCCGCTCTCGCTCGTGCCCGCGGTGACCGCGGTCGTCGCCGAGCCCGACATCGTGGTGATGCCGCTGGTGCCATCCGCGCTGCCGTCGGCCGGTGTCGCACCGCCGTCCGAGCAGCCCGCGATCGTCAACGCACACGCCCCGAAGACCGCCACGCGTCGCCCCATGCGATCAGCGTAGCGGGTTTCCCCGGGGGGTGCTTGGGGGCCCGCGGCCGCTTTGGTATACCGCCCGTCGACATGGGTAACGCGATCACGATGGGCAAGAGCGGGCTGTCGGTGCCCGACGATCCGATCATTCCGTTCGTCGAGGGCGATGGCATCGGCCCCGACATCTGGGCCGCCTCCGTGCGTGTCCTCGATGCGGCCGTGGCCAAGGGCTACGGGGGCAAGAAGAAGATCGAGTGGCTCGAGGTGCTCGCGGGCGAGAAGGCCCACACCAAGACCGGCGAGTGGCTGCCGGGCGCGACGATGGACGCGTTCCGCAAGTACCTCGTCGGGATCAAGGGCCCGCTCACCACGCCGGTCGGCGGCGGCATCCGCAGCCTCAACGTCGCGCTGCGTCAGACGCTCGATCTCTACACGTGCCTGCGTCCGGTGCGGTGGTTCGTCGGCGTGCCCTCGCCGGTGAAGCACCCCGAGGCGGTCGACATGGTGATCTTCCGCGAGAACACGGAGGACATCTACGCCGGCATCGAGTTCCAGGCCGGCAGCGACGACGCGAAGAAGTTCAAGCAGTGGTTCGCGGAGACCTTCCCGCAGCGCTTCGCGAAGGTGCGCTTCCCGGAGACCACCGGCTTCGGCATCAAGCCGGTGTCGCAAGAAGGCACCGCGCGCCTCGTGCGTGCGGCGATCAAGTACGCGTTCGAGAACAAGCTGCCCAGCGTGACGCTCGTGCACAAGGGCAACATCATGAAGTACACCGAGGGTGCCTTCCGCGACTGGGGCTACGAGCTGGCCAAGCAGGAGTGGGGCGCGGTCGATCTCGACGGTGGGCCGTGGCAGGTCATCAAGAAGGACGGCCACGAGGTGATCATCAAGGACGTCATCGCCGACGCGATGCTCCAGCAGGTGCTCACGCGCCCGGCCGAGTACTCGGTGATCGCCACGCTCAACCTCAACGGCGACTACCTGAGCGACGCGCTCGCGGCCCAGGTCGGCGGCATCGGCATCGCGCCCGGCGGCAACATCAACTACGACACCGGTGCGGCGATCTTCGAGGCGACCCACGGCACCGCGCCGAAGTACGCGGGCCAGGACAAGGTCAACCCGGGCAGCGTGATCCTCTCGGGCGAGATGATGCTACGCTACATGGGCTGGACCGCGGCGGCCGACCTCGTCATCAAGGGCATGGACGGGGCGATCAGCGCCAAGAAGGTCACCTACGACTTCCATCGCATGATGGAGGGCGCCACCTTGCGCAAGTGCAGCGAGTTCGGCGACGACGTCATCGCCGCGATGGGCTGAGCCGCGAGAAATCGCGAGCGGGCCGTGATCAAATCGGGCCCAGGTGCGTCCTCATCGCTAGATGGGTGATCGTGCCTGGGCCCTCGTCGTCGCGTTGGTGATTCCGGCCTCGCTCCCCGCCTGCTACGACCCGACGTCGACGGAAGGCGATCCGATGGAGAGCACGTCGGAGTCCACCGGCGGGCCGACGACGCTCTCGACGTCGTCGAGCGCGACCGGCGGGCCGACGACGGGTGTCACGAGCTCCATGCCCGACGACGGCAGCGCGACTGCGGAGGCGGAGAGTACGTCGCCGACGACGACGCCGAGCGAGAGCGCCAGCAGCGAGCCGAGCACGGGCGACGGGGATGCCTCCGCCGACGGGAGCTCGTCGACCGCGGACGGCGACGACACCACGTCGACGACGACGAGCGGATCGAGCTCCGATGACGGAGTCGTCGGGTGCGTCGCCGACGGTGTGATCGCCGACGGCGAGCAGTGCGACGACGACAACGCGATCGCGGGCGACGGCTGCAGCGACTGCGCGTTCGAGCCGGGCTTCGGATGCACGGGCGAGCCGAGCCTGTGTGGGCCGAGCTGCGATCCACTGCTGCAGGACTGCGCGATCGGGCAGGGTTGCTACGCGCTCGAGCCGATCTTCGCGTGTGCCGCCGATGCGAGCGGCGAGTCCGGCGTGCAGGGCGACGACTGCGACTTCGCGAACGTCTGCAACCCCGGGCTCGTCTGCGCAGCGGCGGGGCTACTCGACGACTGCGACGGCGGGAGCTTCGGCTGCTGCACATTGCTGTGCGATCTCTCGTTCCCGGAGTGCCCCGGCACGCTGACGTGCGACGAGTACTACGAGCTCGGCAGCGCGCCGCCCGGGCTCGAGAGCGTCGGCGTCTGCGTGTGACGAGCGGCTACGCGCTGCGCGTCGCGAACAGCTCGCGGATCTCGAGCGCGCGCTCGACGAGCTCGGCCAGGGCCGTCGGTGCGACGTACGTGTCGGGATCGTAGACGATGAGCTTGTCGACGAAGGCCTCGACGCTCGCCTCGCGCGACTCGAAGTGGGTGAGCACGTGCGGTGTGAACACGCGGCGAACCGCGGGCTCGTCCTGTCCGCGGAGTACATGGCGTCGCGAGAACTCGGGATGCGTCTCGAAGTCGATGTCCTGCGCGCCGAAGGCCGCGCCCACCCTGTCGAAGACGCCTTCGGGGCGCAGCGCGAACGTGGGTAGCTGCGCGTCCGGGATCCGCAGCCAGCACACGGTCTGCGCGAACGTCCGCCTGCTCTTGCCGGCGCCGACCGTGTAGTCGTAGTCGAACACCGCCAGCTCGACGCCGCGCACCGAGCCCGTCATGGCGTTCTGGACCCGCCGCCGACCGACGATGCAGAAGAGCGAGTGCGCGCCGAGCTTCGCGATGCGCAGCTCCGGCCACCAGCCCTCGAACCGCAGGCCGAGCGCCGCCGCGGCCGCGCGCATCGCCTGTGTACGCCGCCGCTGCACGACGATGCCACCGGCCACGATGCCACCGGCCACGAGCAGCACGACGGCGACGAGTCCGAGCTCCATCCCTGCGGCTGGATGTTGCACGAGCGCGCGCGCGGGCGCCACCTTCCCGCCTCGCGCGCTGCCGGCCGCGATGTCGCAAGCTCGCTCGCAGCCTACGGAGTCGTGCGTGCGACGGGAGACCTCGAGGTCTTCGTGCGTCCGCACCCCGAGGTCGCGACTCGCGTCGTGGTGGGCCTGCGCGCGTTCGGACCACGACTTCGCGCGACGTGATTGCCGTGCGCGCGTGGCTGCGCCACGCTTCCACCGTGGGCTACGAGGAAGTGCGTCGGCGATTGCCGGTGGTCGCGTCGCTGCCGCGCTCGGGCACGCGCTGGGCACTGCCGCTCGCGCCCGGTGAGCGACCCACGCCGAAGCTCGCGGTCTGGGAGTTCACGCTCGCGTGCGATCAGAAGTGCGTCGCGTGCGGGCCGCGGGCCGGCAAGGCGCGCGAGGGCGAGCTCACCACCGACGAGGCGCTGCGGCTCGTCGCGGACCTCGCAGAGCTCGGCGTCGGCGAGGTCGATCTGATCGGCGGCGAGGCCTACCTGCGGCCCGATGTGTTGCTGGTGATCCGGGCGATCCGCGAGGCCGGCATGAAGGCCGCGATGGTGACCGGCGGGCTCAACCTCACCCGTGCGCGCGTCGACGCGCTGGCCGAGGCCGGGCTGCAGCAGGTCTCCGTATCGATCGACGGGCTCGAGGCCAGCCACGATGCGCTGCGCGGCACGCCGGGCGGCTGGCGACGCGCCTTCGCTGCGCTCGCGCACGCACGCGCCGCGGGCATCTCGATCACCGCGAACACCCAGATCAACGCGACCAGCCGCCACGATCTCGGCGGGCTCGGGGCGCTGCTCGCCGACGCGGGCATCCGCAGCTGGCAGCTGTTCCTCACCATCGCGCACGGCAACGCGGCGGATCATCCCGAGCTGCTGTTGCAGCCCTTCGAGCTGGTCGAGCTGTTCGCCACGCTCGAGCACGTGGTCGCGGCTGCGCGCGCACGTGGGATCACGATCTGGCCGGGCAACAACCTCGGCTACTTCGGACCGCTCGAGCACGAGCTGCGCCGCGCGCAGAACCAGGGCGGGCACTACACCGGCTGTCAGGCCGGGCTGACCGGCATCGGCATCGAGGCCGACGGGCACATCAAGAGCTGCCCGAGCCTCGGCGGTCCGTCGAACACCGGCGGGAGCTGGCGCGAGCACGGGCTGCGCAAGCTGTGGGAGCTCGCGGAGCCGATGCGCTTCGTCGAGCGGCGCACGATCGACACGCTGTGGGGCTGGTGCCGCGAGTGCTACTACGCGAGCACGTGCATGGCGGGTTGTACGGCGACCTCCGAGCCGCTGCTCGGTCGGCCCGGCAACAACCCCTACTGTCATCATCGCGCGCTCGAGCTCGAGCGACAGGGATTGCGCGAGCGCGTCGAGCAGGTCGCGGCCGCCGCGAGCGGTCCGTTCGCCCACGGGCTGTTCCGGGTCGTGCGCGAGGCGATCGATCCCGAGCAGCGCGCGCAGGGCCCGGTGGCGATCGAGGGGCCTCGGAGCTCGCGCGAGGTGGATCCGGATGGAGTCGGATCCGAGCTCGATGTGACGGCCCTGCCGACTTCGGCGTGAAATCGGGCGCAGGCGTGCCGCTGCCCCGTCGCTATGCGGGGCCGAGGATGCGTGCTACATCCGAGACATGGATGGCGATGGTCGCTCGAGCATGGTGATGCAGCGGTGCGGTGGTTGTCGACGGCACCTGGCGGCGGCCGAGGTGCGTTGTCCGTTCTGCAGCGCGCGCGTGGGGCTGGTGCCGGCGGGGCCGATCGCCGCATTCGCGCTGGCGCTCGTCGGCATGTCGAGCGCGTGCAGCGATCGCAGCGTCGCCGAGGCCGGCGCTGCCGACGAGTCGAGCACCGGCACGTCGAGCGACCCCACGACCTCGATGAGCGCGAGCACGAGCTCGGCGAGCAGCACCCTCAGCGGCACGGCCGAGGCCACCAGCGGTCCGTTCGAGACGAGCAGCGTCGACACCGGCAACGACGTCGACACGGCCCCCTCGTCCGTGGGCTTCATCTACGGCGATCCGGCCGACGTCGGCGGCGGCATCATCGAGTGCGACGTGTTCGCGCAGGATTGCCCCGACGGCTCGAAGTGCATGCCGTGGGCGAACGACGGCGGCCAGGCATGGAACGCGACGCACTGCACGCCCGTCGCCGAGGATCCCCACGCGCCCGGCGAGCCCTGCCTGGTCGAGGGCAACGGCCTGAGTGGCTTCGACGACTGTGAGCTGCGCGCCATGTGCTGGGACGTCGATCCCGACACCGACATGGGCGAGTGCGTCGCGCAGTGCGACGGCACCGAGGCGGCCCCCGAGTGCCCGGACGGCACGGCGTGCATGATCGCGAACGACGGCGTGCTCACGCTGTGCCTGCGCACCTGCGATCCGAAGGCGCCTACGTGCGACGCGGACGAGCTGTGCTCGGTGCTCGACGACGGCGCCTTCTGTGTGCCTGGCGGCGCGGGCGACACCGACTAGGCGGCCGCGAGGCGCGCGCGGATCGCTGCGACGAAGAGGGGCAGGTCGCCGAGCCGGTGCTCCACCACGTCGCGCAAGATCGCCGGGTCCACGGCGGTGTAGCCATGCACCACGATGTTGCGGAAGCCGACCATGCGCCGCATCGTCTCGGCGAGCTCAAGGGGCAGCCAGCCGGCGCGCGCGAGTAGATCGAACAGCTCGCGGTTCGTCCTCGGCTCGCCCAAGCGCTCGTCGGACACGACGTGAGAGGCGACGTCGAGCGCGGCCTGTATCGCGATCTGCAGGGTGTGCTCGACGAACCTGCGCTCGCGGATGTCCGACTCGATCAGCTCGGCACGCGCGAGTGTCGCGAGCTCTCGGGTGCAGGTCTCGATGAACGCGAGCTTCTTCGCGATGAGCTCGAGATCCGTCACGAGACTCGCCTCCGATAGCGCTCGAGGATGGGCAGCAGGTCGAAGTACTCGTTGCGGGCGCGGACCTCGAACGCGATTCGCTGGCTTGGGTCGTGGTCGCAGACGAGCTCGCCGTCGCGGAGGACGCGGTGCACGAGGTCGGCCGGGGCGTGGTGGAGCACGACGAGCTGGACCTCACGACCGAGCGCGCGCTCGAGCTCACCTTCGAGGTCGAGCTCGAGCGCGTCCAGCGAGCCTGACTTGCGAGCCCGCGGGAGCACTGCGACATCGACGTCGCTGTCCGGGCGCGCCGTGCCCCGCGCGACACTCCCGAAGAGGTAGGCCGCGGCGATCTCGTCGCCGTGCTCGGCGAAGAACCGCCGCAGCGTCGCTGCGATGTCGTCGCTCACGATACGAGGCTAGCACGATCAGAGCGGTCCGACGACCTGCGCCCACAGCTCGAGCAGCACCATGATCGCCATGCACGTTGCGAGCGCTTCGAGCACCACGCGACCGAGCGACCAGCGCTCCGCGCCCTCGTCGATGCGGCGCACCATCGGCAGGCCGATCACGAAGTACGCCGCGTAGCCGATCGAGCCCACCGCGAGCATGCGCTGCTGCTGCTCGTAGGCGAACAGGTCGCGCATGAGCTCGGTGGCCATGAAGAAAGTCTCCGCGAACGCGAGCGCGTACGACAGCACCGCGATGATCAGCGCGCGCCCGAGCGGGCCCGGTCGCAGCCGTGCACGCAGCGTGCGATCGGCGACGACGAGCACCGTGAAGTAGGTCATGAAGTACGCGTGCGTGAGCGGGTACATGAACACCGGCACGCGTTGGCCGCTCTGCCCCACGATGTTCGACTGCAGCGTCCAGTCCGAGGGGAACGCGTAGCGCATGCCCATCAGGTCGAAGAAGTAGGCGGTGCCGAAGTAGGTGCCGAACGCGACGACGATCGCGACCCAGACGTTGAGCTTGAACCAGTAGCGCTGCGCGAGCGGAAGCCCCGACCGATCGCGGACCAGCGCCGGGCCGAGCGCCGCAGGGGCCGCGCACGCGCACGAGAACACCAGGTAATGAGCGTCGTTCCAGCCACGCAGCACGCCGCTCACGACCACCACGGCCACCGCGACGATCCACAGCGGCGAGGTCACGAGCAGGAAACGCTCGGCCCATGCCTTGTCCGGGTTGCTCGAGAACGACGCCACGGCGGGCCCAGTGTATGATCGGGCACGGTGACGCGCGACGAGCTCCGTGAGGCCCTCCTGCAGGTGATGGAACGCAAGCGCCACTGGGCGTGGCCGACCTTCACCTCCGGCGGCGTCGCGAAGGCGCGGCTGCACGTCCACCTCGAGCAGGAGTACGCGGTCTACATCCGCGACTTCGCGATGTTGCTCGGCCGCGCGCACGGCCAGTGTCCGATCCCGGCGGTGCGGGCCGAGCTGGCCGAGAACATCTACGAGGAGGAGACCGGCAAGCTGTCGCAGGGCCGGCCGCACGCCGAGCTGTTCCTCGAGTACCCGCGGGGCCTGGGCATGGAGCTCGCGCGCTTCGACGCCGTCGAGCTCTTGCCGGCCGCTGCGAGCTATCGCGCCGAGATCGACAGCGAGACCACGACACAGGGCTGGGACGTCGCAGCCACCGTCACGACGATCTTCCTCGAGGGCACGGAGTACGAGCGCGGCGAGCTCGATGCCACGGCGCCCAAGCGCCCGGCGGCGCCGCTGACCGAGCATCCGCTCGTGAAGCACTACGGTCTGCCGCTCGAGCACCTGCAGCTCGTACGCGCGCATCGCATGGTCGAGGGCGACCATCGGCAGGCCGCGTGGCGCATCGTGCTCGATCACGTCGAGCCTGCACGGAGGCAGGAGGTCGTCGCAGCGATGCAGCGCATGCTCGTCCGCTGGCACGCGTACCGCGACGCCGTCGCCGAAGCGTGCGGTGTCTCTCGCGCGCAACCGGGCGGCTGAGCCCCGGCCGAGTCGCCCGCGGTTGCGTGCCGACGCGCGCGCGTACTAGCGTTCGGGTGGCGGTGATCCCATGACCCGAGCTCGCATCGCGATCGTCCTGGGTGTGCTCGACATGGCGGCGTGCAACGACGACGCGCCCGCCGGCAGCGTCGGTGCGACCGGCACCGCGGAGTCGACCGGTGCGGCCACCACCACGGCTGCGACCTCCGGTGCCACCGCAGGCACGGGCGACACGCCGCCCACGCGACCGACGTCGTCCGGAGCGAGCAGCGGCGCCGACAGCAGCGCGGGCGCCGAGTCCAGCGGCAGCGATTCCGGCGACGCCGGCCGCGGCGAGGTGCGCTTCGTCGCGCTCGGCGACGCCGGCGAGGGCAACGAGACCCAGCACGAGGTCGGCGAGATGATCGCGACCGTGTGCGAGGAGCGGGGCTGCGACTTCGCGCTCTACCTCGGCGACAACTTCTACGACGTCGGTGTGACCTCGGCGGACGACGTGCAGTTCGAGACGAAGTTCGAGATGCCCTACGCGGCGGTCGATCTGACCTTCCACATCACGCTCGGCAACCACGACTACGGCGTGCTCGCGAACGAGTGGGAGAAGGCCGGCTACTACCTGGAGTACTCCGCGAAGAACCCCAAGTTCTCGCTGCCGGCGCAGTACTACTCGTTCCAGGCCGAGCACGTGCACTTCGTGTCGCTCGACACCTCGCAGGTGTTCTGGGCCCACGAGGTCGACGCGCAGAAGCAGTTCCTGCTGCAGGATCTTGCCGGGCTCGGCGGCTGGAAGATCGCCTTCGGACACCACCCGTATCTCTCGAACGGCGAGCACGGCAACGCGGGCCACTACGAGGGACTCGGCGGCATCCTCGGCGGCACGCACGTGCGGGACTTCTTCGAGGAAGAGATCTGCGGCAAGGTCGACGTCTACATCTGCGGCCACGACCACTCGCGGCAGTGGCTCACCTCGGACTGCGGCACGGAGTTCCTCGTGTCGGGGGCCGGCTCCAAGCTCGACGATCTCCCGCATCGCCAGGAGAACGCGACGGAGTTCGAGAACAACGAGGTCGAGGGCTTCCTGTGGGTCGAGATCGTCGACGACTCGTTCACCGGGATCTTCTTCGACAAGCTCGGCAACGCGCAGTTCGAGCGCACGATCACGCACTAGCGCGGCATGGCTCTGCTCCCGCGATCCTTCTATGACCGCGACGTCGTGGTCGTGGCGCGCGAGCTCGTGGGCCAGGTGATCCGTCACGGCCCCGTGGCGCTGCGCATCACCGAGACCGAGGCCTATCGCTGGCCGGGCGACACGGCCTGCCATGCACGCGCCGGTCGGACCGCGCGCAACGCCGCACTCTGGGGGCCGCCGGGTCGCGCGTACGTCTATCTCTGCTACGGGCTGCACAACATGCTGAACCTCGTCACCGGGGGCGATGCCGACGCGTCGGCCGTGCTCATCCGCGCGTGCGAGCCCGTCGACGGTCTCGCGGTGGTGAAGCGTCGGCGCGGTGGGCTCGACGGTCCGACCCTGCTGACCGGACCCGGCAAGGTCGGCGCCGCGCTGCGGCTCGACGTCTCGCACAGCGGCCGGCCGCTGCACGTGAAGGGCGGCCTCGTGGTCGAGGAGGGCGAAGCGCCGCGGGCCCTGCTCGTCGGCACCCGCATCGGCATCGACTACGCGCTGCCCGAGCACCGCGCGCTGCCGTGGCGCTTCGCGGCCGCAGACACGCCGTGGGTGACACATCGGCGCGGGCTCTTGCTACCGTCGTCGCCAGCGACATGAGCGAGCGACTTTCCCTGCGTCCGCGGCCGCGCCGCAACCGCAAGTCCGAGGTCATCCGCGCGGCATGCCGCGAGACCAGCTTCGGGCCCCAGCACTTCATCTATCCGCTGTTCGTGCACGAGCGCGACGGCGACGTGCCGATCGCCTCGATGCCCGGCTGTGCGCGGCGTTCCAGCGCGAGCCTGCTCGCCGAGGTCGAGCGCGCGCATGCGGTGGGCGTCGGGATGATCGCGCTCTTCCCCGCGATCGAGGACGCGCTCAAGGATCCCCACGGCCGCGAGTCGTACAACCCCGACGGGCTCGTGCCCCGCACGATCGCGGCCATCAAGTCGCGCTGGCCGGACATCGTGGTCGTCACCGACGTCGCGCTCGATCCGTACTCGTCGGACGGACACGACGGCATCGTCGCGCCCGACGGGCGCATCCTCAACGACGAGACGGTGGCGGTGCTGTGCAAGCAGGCGGTCGCGCAGGCGAAGGCCGGCGCCGACATCGTCGCGCCGAGCGACATGATGGACGGCCGCGTCGGCGCGATCCGGGATGCGCTCGATGCCGCGGGCTACACCGAGTGCTCGATCCTCGCCTACACGGCGAAGTACGCCTCGGGCTTCTATGGCCCCTTCCGCGAGGCGCTCGACAGCGCGCCGAAGTCCGGGGACAAGAAGACCTACCAGATGGATCCGGCCAACGCGCGCGAGGCCCTGCGCGAGCTCGCGCTCGACGAGGCCGAGGGCGCCGACATGGTGATGGTCAAGCCGGCGGGGCCGTACCTCGACGTGATCGCGGCGGTGCGGGCCGCGACGTCGCTGCCGGTCGCGGCCTACCAGGTGAGCGGCGAGTACGCGATGCTGAAGGCGGCCTGCGAGCGCGGCTGGCTCGACGAGCGCAAGGTCGTGCTCGAGAGCCTCGGTGCGATCCGCCGCGCCGGCGCCGATCTGATCCTCACCTACTACGCGCGGCAGGCCGCGAGCTGGCTCGTCGGCGGATGAAGGCGCTCGCGATCTTGCTCGGGCCCGGGCTCGGGCTCGGGCTCGCCGCGTGTCGTCCCGAGCGCCCCGACGTTCCGACGGGCGCGCGTGCGGCCGAGCCGGCACCGCCCGTCGCACCGCGCGAGCCGACCACGCTCGAGCTGCACGGAGAGCGGCTCGACGATCCTTATGCGTGGCTGCGCAACCGCGAGGACCCCCGCACGCGCGCCTACCTCGAGGCGGAGAACGAGTACACCGCGGCGATGATGCAGCCGTACGCGCCCTTGCGCGCCCAGGTGTTGGCCGAGCTGCGCAGCCGCGTCATCGAGGACGACCGCAGCGTGCCGGTGCGCGACGGGCAGTGGGAGTACATCTCGCGCTCGATCGCCGGGCAGCAGTACGGCCAGCTCCTGCGCACCAAAGTGGGCGGCGGACCCGAGCAGATCCTCGTCGACCTCGACGCCCGCGCGAAGGGCAACGGCTACTACGCGGTCGGCGACTACGACGTCACGCCGGACGGACGCCTGCTCGCGTTCAGCGAGGATCTCCGCGGCGACGAGCAGTACCGCCTGCACGTGGTGGAGCTCGAGAGCGGCCGCGAGCTCGAGGCGCCGAGCGGAGAGTACGGTGGCGCGCTCGAGTGGGCCGCCGACTCGCGCACGCTGTTCTTCACGAAGCTCGACGGGGCGCACCGCGAGTACCAGCTGTGGCGGCGCACGGTGGGCGCGGGCGGCAAGGACACCCTCGTGGTGGACGAGCCCGACCAGCGCTTCGCGGTCGGCATCTCGCGCACCACCAGCGACGCGTACATGGTGGTCACGCTGTCGAGCCAGATCACCAGCGAGGTGCGGCTGATCGATGCGAAGCACCCCGAGCGCGCCCCGACGATCGTCGAGCCGCGCAGAGACGGCATCGAATACGAGCTCGATCACCTGGGCAATCGCTTCTTCGTGCTCACCAACGACGGCGCGCGCGACTTCCGGCTGGCCGAGGCCCCGGTCGCGTCGCCGCAGCGCGCGAGCTGGAAGCCGCTGTTCACCCCTCCCGCGGGGCAGTCGCTCACCGGCATGCAGGTGTTCGCGAAGCACCTGGTGCTCACCGGCCGCGCCGACGGTCTGCCGCAGGTATGGATCCGGCCCCACGACGGCACCGCGCCGTGGGCCATCGAGTGGCCCGAGCCGGTCTACGACGCCGGTGTCGGCGACAACCGCGAGCTCGAGACGAACCTCGTGCGCGTGGTCTACTCGTCGCCGACCACGCCGGACAGCGTGTACGACTACGACGTCGCGCGCCGCGAGCTGGTGCTGAAGAAGCGCGACGCGGTGCCGAAGTTCCGGGGCGAGGACTACGAGGTCGCGCGCGTCACCGCGACGGGCAAGGGCGGGGCCGAGATCCCGATCACGGTGGTGCGCAAGAAGGCCGCCCCGAGGCCGAGCCCGCTCGTGCTGCAGGGCTACGGCGCGTACGGCTCGGTGTACGACGCCGACTTCGACGCGCGGATGCTGCCGCTGCTCGACCGCGGCGTGACCGTCGCGATCGCCCACGTCCGCGGCGGTGGCGAGAAGGGCCGGGCCTGGTACGAGTCCGGCAAGCTCTCCGACAAGATCAACACCTTCACCGACTTCATCGCGTGCGCGGAGCAGCTGATCGCCGACGGCCACACCACGGCCGATCGCTTGCTGGTCACCGGCGGCAGCGCGGGCGGGTTGCTGATCGGCGCGGTCGTCAACATGCGTCCCGAGCTGTTCCACGCCGCCGTCGCCGAGGTGCCGTTCGTCGACGTGATCAACACGATGCGCGACGGATCGCTGCCGCTGACCGCCGCGGAGTGGGAAGAGTGGGGCGACCCGGCCAAGCCCGCCGACTTCGCGTGGATGCGGGCCTGGTCGCCCTACGACAACGTCGCGGCCCACGACTACCCGCACATGCTCGTCGTCGGCGGGTGGAACGACGCGCGGGTCGGCTACTGGGAGCCGGCGAAGTGGACGGCGCGACTCCGCGCGACGAAGACCGGCACGCAACAATTGCTCCTGCACACCGTGATGGGCTCGGGTCACGGCGGCGCCTCGGGGCGCTACGATGCGCTGGACGAGCGCGCGATGGTGATCGCCTTCATGCTCGATCGCTTGGGAGTCGACCGATGATTCGTCCGAGGTGTGCGGTGCTCGTGTCCATCCTGCTCGCCGCGTGCAAGCCCTGCGAGGACTCCTGCGACGAGTTCGTCGAGCTGTCGTTCACGTCGGTCGACGCGACCGGCATGTTCGGCTCGACGAGCTACGACATCCGGGCCGATGCCGGCGGCGAGGCAATCAGCTGCACGTTCGACGTCGAGGCCGGCTCGGCCGCGTGCCAGGGCGACGCGACGGCGCACGTCGATGCCGGCGACGGCAGCGGCGAGGACGGCACCGGCGGCTTCGACGACGGCCGCAAGCGGCTCGTCATGCGCTGGTACGCGGCGCCCGACATGCTCGACATCACGGTGTACGACGCCGCGCAGACGCTGCTGCTCAGCAACACGCTCACCCCGGCCTACCAGGACCAGGGCGTGAAGGCCTGCGACAAGGAGTGCCGCAGCTTCGGCCGCGAGCTGACCTTGCCGGTGATGTGAGGCTCAGCGCGAGGCGAAGCGATCGGTCGCGCGCCGCAGCGCCGCGGAGATGCCGGGCTCGTTGGCCGAGTGTCCGGCGGCCTCGACGATCACGAGCTCGGCCTCGGGCCACGCACGGTGCAGCCGCCACGCGTTGCGCAGCGGACAGATGACGTCGTAGCGGCCGTGCACGATGACGCCGGGGATGCCCCGCACGCGCGCGATGTCGTCGAGCAGCTGCGTGCTGCGCTCGAGGAAGCCCTTGTGCACGAAGTAGTGGCACTCGATGCGCGCGAACGCCATCGTGAACGCGATGTCGTCGCAGTGCGCGATGAGATCGGGGTCCTGCAGCAGCGTGGCGACGCTGCACTCCCAGGTGCTCCACGCGCGGGCGGCGTGCTCGCGGACGTCGCGTTCGTCGCTGCAGAGGCGCCGGTGGTACGCGGCGACGAGATCGCCGTGCTCGGCCTTCGGGATCGCGCCCTCGAACTGCTCCCACGCGTCGGGGTAGAGCCAGTGCGTGCCCGCGCCGTAGAACCACGCCATCTCGTCGTCGGCGAACGTGAAGATGCCGCGCAGCACCAGCTCGGTCGCGCGCTCCGGGTAGCGCTCGGCATACGCGAGCGCGAGCGTGCTGCCCCACGAGCCGCCGAACACCTGCCAGCGATCGATGCCGAGGTGCGTGCGCAGCTTCTCGATGTCCTCCACCAGATCCCAGGTGGTGTTGTCGACCAGCGATGCGTGCGGTGTGCTGCGCCCGCAGCCGCGCTGATCGAACAGCACGATGCGGTATCGCTTGGGATCGAAGAACCGCCGGTGGCGGGGCTCGGTGCCGCCACCGGGGCCGCCGTGCAGGAACACGACCGGCTTGCCCTCGGGGTTGCCGGACTCCTCGTAGTAGATCGAATGCAGCGGCGAAACGCCCAGCATCCCGGTGTGGTAGGGCTCGATCGCCGGATACAGCGGAACGCTCGCGTCCACGTTGCGACCGAGAGTGGCGCAGCCCGGCGGGCGACGTCCAGCGCTTTCGGCCGCCTTCGTCCGGGCGGGCAGCGCGCAGCGGCACTCGAGCCCGACGTGGCTTCGCCACGGCGGACAGCGAGCACGATCGCCCGCACCAGGAAGAGCGCCGGAGGGCGCGACCAAAACTAGAACACAGGCACCACGAACAGGCCCATCAGACACATCTCGTTCTGGGTGCCCCAGCCGGGCAGCACCGGCTCGGTGGCGTCGCGCGTGTCGTAGGTGCAGGTGACGCTGAGCGTGTCGGTGGCGTCGACGACGAGCGGTTGCTCGTAGAAGTACATGCCCTGCCAGTGGAAGTCCCACTGGGGCACGAAGACCTCGCAGCTCGTCTCGCCGTCTCCGCGGATGCGATCCATCCGCATCTTGCGGCCGCGCTCGTGCATGTGGGGGAACACGCCGTGGATCTCGAAACCCGTCACGCCCTCGGGCAGGACGGCGCCGATCGGCATCGCCCACGCGTAGTCGGTCGCCTCCTGACCGGGCGGCAGGCTCGCCGGCGAGTCGCCGAAGATCGTGTCGAGGAACGGATCGGGCAGCTGCATGAAGCCCTCGCGCTCGACACTCGGCTCGAGCTGCAGACGGATCTCGCTGCGATCCGGATCGGGGGTGCCCGGGGTGCCCGCGAGGTTGTAGTGCACCTGGACGACCAGCAGCTCGCCGGCGGAGATCCGCGCGCCGACGCCCTCGGGATAGCGCGTCGCGCCGGTGCCGGGCGCCCACACGACCGGCAAGCCCGAGGGCTCGACGCCTTCGCCGGCGGCGCCGAAGCAGGGCCAGCCGTCGCGATCGGGCGACATCGCATCGAGTGCCTCGATCGCGTCGAGGTTGGTGGTGCCGCCGCCGAGATCCATGCTCGGGTCGACGTCGAACACGAGCACGTGGTGGACGATCGCGGCGTTGCCGGGCACGACCTCGAACGCGGTGACGAAGCGGTCCTCGTCGAGCTCGGGATCGACGAGGAAGCAGCGGTACTCGTCGTGGGCCGCGAGCTCGCCGCCTTCGACCATCGGCACGAACTCGGGGGTCATGAACGCGTCGGCGTCGAGCAGGCGATCGGGCTCGGGCGCGACGAGATCGGTGCGTGGATCGCCGGGCTCGCCGCCGCCGAGCGCCCAGGCCTGGAACGTGGCGATCTCCTCGTCGTCGAGCACGCGGGCGTCGCGGAACTCGCCGCACGTGCCGTCGGCGGCGACGAGCCACGGCGGCATCGAGTGGTTCGCGACGGCGGTCGCGGACGACAGCGCCCACGGTGCGGCGGCCTCGTAGCTGTCGAGCGCGAACGGAGCGATGCCGCCTTGCGTGTGGCAGCCGGCGCAGCGCTCCATGACGATCGGCGCGACGTCCTGCCAGTAGGTGATGGCCGCGGTGGCATCGGTGGTCGAGCTCTCGTCGGCGGCGGTGCTGCCGTCGTCGGCGGCATCGTCGTCACCGTCGTCGCGATCACGGCAGGCGAGGGTGAGCGAGGCGAGCAAGGTCAGAGACAGTCGGCGCTTCATCGTCGAATCGGGTTTCCCGGCACGCTCGGCTTCCATCAGCTTTTCTGCGCGCCGCGTTTGGAGTGGAGACGCCGGTGGAACACCAGGGCGGAGGGCGGCTGTCACCGCGATCAGAAGCGCAGGCCGGCGACGAAGCCGGGCCACATGCGCACGCGGACCTCGTCGAAGGTGCGCTGGTAGGCGACGTAGCCGTAGCCGGGGCGATCGACCTTGCCGGCGTGCACGCTGGCCTCGTTGTCGGCGAGCGGATCGAAGGCGGGATCGAGCTGATCGACGAGCACGTTGAGTGTGGGGCCGCCGAAGATCGCGAGGTGCTTGGCCGCCTGCCAGCCCACCATCGTGCGCAGCTTCGCCATGCCGCCCAGCGCGGCGCCCTGGCGTAGCCCGGAGGTCACGCCCCACAGCGACATGTCGATGTCGATGAACACGCCGCTCGCGACCGGGATGTGCCCACCGAAGCCGCCGCCGAACTCCCACGCCTTGCCGCGCTCGAGGTTGGTGCCCACGTGCCCGCGCTTGGTGCCGAACGGATGCAGCCCCGCGCTGATGAACGTGTACGTGTGCCGCGCGGGCAGCCGCAGGCCGACGTTGAACATCGCGGTGTCGCTGGTCGAGACCTCGAAGCGCACGCCGCCTTCCTTCGTGATCGGGATGAGCCCGATCGACGCGTCGGCATCCTTGGCCCAGTTGATGAGCCCGATCTGCGCGCCGCGGACACTGCCGCCGATGTTGATGAAGCCGACCTGCAGGCCTTGCACCTTCAGCGCGCGGTTGATGCTGCCGTTCTGCACGCCGCGGAGATCGCCGGCGTAGTTGTAGCCGTGGGTGAGCTGCAGCCCGCGGTGGGTGCCGCGGGTGATGTTGGCAGCGAGCGAGGCGGCGATGCCCTGCATGTGCTCGTCGACGATGGTCGCGCCCATGGCGATCGCCATCCCGTCGACGCGTGCCGCCCGAGACCACCCGAACGAGAGGCTGAAGGTGTTGCGGACCTTCTTGCCCTTGTGTCGCCCGTTGATCGACAGACCCGGCACGAGCCCGATGTCGAACGGCACGTGGTGGTACGCCGACTTCGGCGCGACGACCGTGGTGCTCGTGGTCGTCGTGGTCGTGGTGGTGGTGGTCGTCGTCGGTGGCGTCGCGACTGCGGGAGCGGGCGCGGGCGCGGCAGCGGCAGCGGGCGCGGGAGCGGCAGCGGCAGCGGGAGCGGCAGCAGCGGGAGCGGGCGCGGGAGCGGCAGCGGGCGCGGCAGCGGGGGCGGGCGTTGCCGCGGGTGCTGCCGTCGGTGCCGGTGCAGGCGCAGTAGCGGGCGCCGCCGCTTCGACGGGCGCCGGCGCAGCGGAGGGCGGCGTCGCGACTGGGGGCTCGAGCACGAGTGAAGCGAGCAGGATCTCGATGGTCATCGCAGCCGGTGCAACACCGGCGGCGTCGACGATTGTCACTGCTTGCGCAACGACAACCCGAGCTGCTCGTACCCACGCGGCAGCGCGAGCTCGGCCTTCGCCGCAGCGGGCGAGCTCGCGAGCGTGCGCGCGGCCTCCATCACGACGGCGACGTCGAGCCGCATGCCCGGCACCACGGTGACGAAGAAGAAGCGCTCGAACCCCGGCGCATCGTCGAGCTCGTAGGAATGGTCGAGCGCGATCGTCCCGCCCGAGTGCAGCACCGGGCTCGCCGTGGGCTCCGCGGGGAAGTGCAGCGTCGCGACGCCACGGCCGTCGATCGACACGATCGCGCCCTGCTCGCGATCCGCCGCGCGATACTGCAGCTGCACGCGATCGCCCGCCCGTGCGACGTCGCCGTCGTGCAACCGCTCGCTGCCGGGCTCGGCCAGCCGGTTGAGATAGATCTCCGGCGCACCCTTGATGCGCAGCGTCTCGGGCAGATCCTCGGCTTCGTCCGGCCCGGCGACGCGCAGCTGCACATCCCCGTCGCCGCTCGCCTCGGGCCGCACCTCGGGCATCCGCGCGACCCACCACGCGAGCGCCCCGGTCGCGAGCAACGCGGCCGCGGGAATCCACCAGCGCACCGGCTCGCGCGCGGGCGCGGCCTGCCGTGCGAGCCGTCGCCGCACCTCGGCCGCGACCATCGCAGGCGGTGCGCCCGCGAGGATCTCCGCGTCGTCCTTCGCGAGCGCGGCGAGCCGTGCATCCGCATCGTCGCCGAGCGCCGCACGCACGCGGGCCGCTTCGTCGGGCGCGAGCTCGCCGAGCGCGAGCCGCTCGAGCTGCAGATCCGAGACCCGATCCTTCATGGCGGCGGTGCCTCCTGCTGCTGTACGCTCTCGAGCGTCGCTTGCAGCTTGCGCAGGCGCTTGCGCACACCGGAGACGCTCATGCCGACGATCTCGGCGGTCTCCTCGAGCGTGTGCCCATCACACAGGTGCAACACCGCGATCGTCGCCGACGACTCGGGCTCGCGGCCGAGCACGCGATCGAGCAGCGAGCGGGCCTCGTGGCGACCGAGCGCCACGTCGGCGTCGGCGATGCGCGCGAGCAGCTCGCCCGCGGGCTCGCTGGGCCGACGCCGCTGCGATCGCAGCTTGTTCAGGCACACGTTGGTGGCGGTGCGGTACATGAGGCTCGAGACACCCGCGTCGACGAGCGTCTGGTGACGGCGACAGATCTCGACGAATACGTCGTGCATGGCATCGTGGGCCGACTCGGGATCCCCGAGCAGCTTTCGGCAACGCCGCAGGACCATGGGTCCGAAGCGGCGGTAGAGGTCTTCGACGTCGAGTGCCAAGGTGGGCGGTGCGTCTTGTCGGGATACAACACCGGCCGGGTCTCCGCGCGTCACTCCATCGCCGTCCGACCGGACGAATGTGCTGTGACGCACGCAAACCGGCCTTCGGGCGCCGTTCTCGAAGAAACCTGTGCCGTCCGTCCATCGACGGTGACACGCTGGGCCGCCCGCGGTGTTGTACCCGGGCCCGCGCGGGCCAAGATGCTCTCCCTCGTCCGCCTCCCGTTGCGCGCGTTCGCGCTGATGGTCTGCCCCATCGTGTGGCTGGCCGTCGGGCTGGTCGTGTGGTTGGGCGCCGCCGTGCCGGCGCACGCCGAGCCGGAGGACGACGTCGAAGCGGCGACCCCGGCCAGCGCCGAGGTGCGCCGCTTCGCGCTGCTCGTCGGTGCGAACGACGGCGGCGGCGAACGTGTGCGGCTGCACTACGCGAACAGCGACGCCGATGCGCTCGCCGACGTGCTGCGCAACATCGGCGGGGTGGGGGCCGGCGATCTGATCCAGCTGCGCGACCCGACGCGCACCGAGCTCGAGAACGCCTTCAGCGACATGGCGGCGAAGCTGCGCAACGTCGAGGCCACCGGCATGCGCACGCAGCTCTTGTTCTACTACTCGGGTCACTCGGACGAGCGCGGGCTGTTGCTCGGCGACGAGCGCGTCGAGTACGGCGCGCTGCGCAAGCGCGTGCAGGCGGTGCCGGCCGACGTGCGCATCGCGATCCTCGACTCGTGCGCGTCGGGGGCATTCACGCGGGCCAAGGGCGGCACGAAGCGCCCGCCCTTCCTCGCCGGCAGCTCGGCGTCGGTCGAGGGCCATGCGTTCCTCACCTCGAGCTCCGCGAACGAGGCCGCGCAGGAGTCCGATCGCGTCGGCGGATCGTTCTTCACCCACTTCTTCACCACCGGCCTGCGCGGTGCGGCCGACGTCGACGGTGATCGCTACGTGACGCTCACCGAGGCCTACCGCTTCGCGTTCGACGAGACGCTCGAGCGCACCGAGTCGACCCGCGGCGGGGCGCAGCACGCCGCGTACGACATCCAGCTGGCCGGCTCCGGCGATCTGATCATGACCGATCTCCGCCGGCCGTCGGCGACGCTGGTGATCGCCGACGACGTGATCGGCCGCGTGTCGGTGCGCGGTGGCTCGGGGCGGCTCGCCGCCGAGCTGTACAAGCCCGCGGGTGCGGGCGCGCTGTCGCTCGCGCTCGAGCCCGGCAGGTACCAGGTGCTGGTCGACGACGGCGGCGCGCGGCGCCGTGCCGACGTCGAGATCGCGAAGCGCGGGCGCGTGGGCGTCTCGCGCAAGGACTTCCGCATCGTGCCGATGGAGTACGCGTCGCTGCGCGGCAACGACCGGCCCGACGAGAACTACGTGGAGGTGCCGTTCGACATCGGGCTCATCCCGCCGGCCTCGATGAACGGGGCGGTGATGCGCAAGCGCAAGGACCACAGCCTGCGGATCCGCAACCGCGCGAGCCTGTCGTTCGGGTGGAACAAGTCGGCGCGCGTCGACGGGGTCTCGCTGGGCCTGCTCGCGTCGATCGTCGACGAGGACCTGCACGGCGTGCAGGGCTCGGCGGGCGTGGCGATCGTGCGTGGCCACGCGGAGGGCTGGCAGTTCGGGCAGGTGTTCAACCATGCCGGCACGCTGGTCGGCGCGCAGACCGGCTTCATCAACAACGTGGGCGGGCTACGCAAGGGCGCGCAGCTCGGCTTCGTCAACGTCGGCGGCGACGTGCAGGGCGTGCAGCTCGGCTTCGTGAACTGGGCGACGCGCGCGAAGGCGTCGGTCGGCTTCATCACACTGACGCGCGAAGGCGGCGTGCACCCCGAGGTGTGGACGTCGGACAACGCGGCCTTCAACCTCGGGTTGCGCTTCCCGGCGAAGTACACCTACTCGATGTTCGCGATCGGGGCGCACCCGTTCGGCAGGGGCTCGAGCTGGCAGTTCGGGCTCGGCTGGGGTGGGCACGCGCCGCTCGGCCAGGGTGCGTTCATGGACGTGGATCTGTCGGGCTACGTGGTGCTCGAGAGCGCGGGCCAGGTGATGAAGAAGCGGCCGGGTGCCCTCGCGCAGCTCCGCATCCTCTTCGGCTATCAGGCCTTCGAGCGGCTGTCGGTGTTCGCGGGTCCGACGCTGTCGATCTTCGCGCACGACCGCGACTGCCAGAGCGTGATGTTGGCGATGGAACCCGACCCGATGCGGCAGTGCGACGGAACCCGGGAGCCCGCGCGCCCGGGCTACTCCAAGTGGGTCGTCTACGACCGCCAGGCGAGCAACTTCCGTATCCGCCTGTCGCCCGGCTTCGCAGCCGGTCTCCGCTTCTAACGCCCGCGGTAGCGATCGGTCGCGCCGATCAGCGCGTGCACGATCCCCGGCTCGTACGCCGAGTGCCCCGCATCCGGCACGATCTCGAGCTCGGCCTCGGGCCACGCGCGGTGCAGCTCCCACGCGGACATCATCGGGCACACCACGTCGTAGCGACCCTGCACGATGATGCCGGGGATCTTCCGGATGCGATCGACGTCGCGCAACAGCTGGTGCTCGACCTCGAAGAAGCCCTCGTTCGTGAAGAAGTGGCACTCGATGCGCGCGAAGGCGGTCGCGAACGTGTCCTCACCGGCGTGCGCGATGAAGTCGTCGCTGGGGTGCAGGAAGCTGGTGCTCGCCTCCCAGATGCTCCACGCCTTCGCGGCCGCGAGCTGCACCGCCGGATCGGCGTCGGTGAGCCTGCGGTAGTACGCACGCACGAGATCGCCGTGCTCCGCCTCGGGGATCGCGGCGAGGTACTTCTCCCACGCATCGGGGAAGATCGCGCTCGCGCCGTCCTGGTAGAACCAGTCGAGCTCCTTCTTGCGCAGCATGAAGATGCCGCGCAGCACGAGCTCGCTGCAGCGATCGGGGTGCGTCTCCGCATACGCGAGCCCGAGCGTGCTGCCCCACGAGCCGCCGAACACCTGCCAGCGCGCGATGCCGAGGTGCTCGCGCAGCTTCTCCATGTCGCGCACGAGATCCCACGTGGTGTTGTCGACGAGCGACGCGTGCGGCGTGCTCTTGCCGCAGCCGCGCTGATCGAACAGCACGATGCGATACACGCTGGGATCGAAGAAGCGGCGCTGCTTCGGATCGGTGCCACCGCCGGGCCCACCGTGCACGAACACGACCGGCTTGCCGCGCGGGTTGCCCGACTGCTCCCAGTAGATCTCGTGGAGGTCGGAGACCTTCAGCATGCCGCCGTCGTAGGGCTCGATCTCCGGATAGAAGCTGCGACGCGTGGCCATCGGGTGACGCGAGCTTGGCAAAGCCGCGCCGGCTTGGCGATGGCCTAGCCGGGCACGCGTCCGCCCGGCGCCTGCACGAGCTCGATCAGCACGCCTTGGCCGCCGATCGGATTGTCGGCGTCGCCCTTCGGGTGGATGAAGCAGACCTCGTGGCCCGCGGCGCCGGTCCGGATGCCCCCGGGCGTGAAGCGCACGCCGCGCTCCCCGAGCCACGCGACCGCGGCGCGCAGATCGTCGACCCACAGCCCGATGTGGTTGAGCGGCGGCTCGTGCACGCGCGGGCGCGCGGCCGCGTCGACGGGCTCCATCAGATCGATCTCGACGCGCGCGTCGCCGTCGCCGACCGCGAGGATGTCCTCGTCGACGTTCTCGCGCTCGCTCTTGAACTGGCCGACCTTGGCGAGCCCGAGCAGCTCGACCCACAGGTGCACGAGCGGCGCCTTGCTCGGTGCGCCGACTGCGATCTGCTGTACGCCGAGGATGCGAAACGGCCGAGACGCGGAGGACATCGCGGGCGGAATCGTAGCAAGCCGGCCCGCCTTGGTGCAGAATCGTGGCATGAGCTGGGCACTCGCGATCCTCACGCTCGTGCTCGCCGGTGTGGCGGGGATGCTGCTCACGATGCGGCTGATCCACCGCGCGCGGAGCGAGCAGACCCGCGATCTGGCCTCCGTCGCATTCTGGGCGCAGCTCGGGCTGCTCGGGCTCGTGCTCATCGCCGCGTTCGCCCAGCCCATGGCGCGCTACGGGTGGTTCGAGACCGAGGCCGGCCTCGTCACGATCGCGCTGATGAGCATCATGCCGCTCGTCGTCAGCTTCGTCGGCATCCGCAACGCGCTGCTGCTCACGCTCGCGCTCGTGCGGCGTCGCCGAGCGCTCCGCGGCGGCCAGCTCATCGAAGGCCGCGTCGTCGAGCGCACGCGTCGGCTCTTCGCGAACGACATCATGTCGGTCGTCGTCGAGGCCCAGGTGCCCGAGCGCTCCGATCCTGTCGAGCTGGCCTACCGCCAGCGCGACCTCGATCGCACGCGCTGCCATCGCTTCGTCGAGACGTGCCCCACCGATCACTGGACGCGGCTCGAGCCCGGGCAGACGGTGGCGCTACGCTACGACCCCGAGGATCTGCGCAGCTTCGCGGTGCTGCTCACGCCCAGCGCGTGAGATCGACCGGCGATGGATCGGCGCGGGCTCGTCGCTGATGTCGGCCGCGTCGTGCTCGCGACCGTCGTGCTCGGCGTGGGCGAAGCCGTGCTCGCGGTCGTGCTCGACCCGCACGCGCTCGGTGGGCGTGACCTGCTCGCGCTGCTGCTGGTCGCGGTGATCGTCGCCGCCGCGATCGGCACGTTGCTCGGGCTCGTGCTCGGGCTGTCGATCGCGCGCACGCCGAAGCAGCGGCCCACGCGGCGTGCTGCGCTGATCGCCGCGGTCGCTGCACTCGCGGCCGTCGTCGCCGACCTGCGCCTCTACGTGAACCTCTACCCGCAGGCGCATGCTCTGCTCGCCGTCGCGGCGCTGTCGCTCACCGGCGTCGCGGCGCTGGCGATGTCCGGTGGTCGGGCGACCCGCGCCGCAGCGCTCGGCGGCGCGCTCGCGCTGGTGCTCGGCTGGCCGCTCGTCGGCGCGTTGCTCGACGATCGGCACGCGCTCCGCCACGCGCTCGTCGCCCGCAGCGGCGGGCTCGGTCGCACCGTCGCCGCGCTCTGGCCCGCGGTGCGGCCGCGCGCCGACGGCAGCTGCACGTGGCCGCCGGCCGCGAGGTGGCCGGGGCCTCCACCCGCGCCGAAGGCCGCCATCGTGCTCGTCACGATCGACGCCTTCCGTGCCGATCTCGCGGATGCGTTGCCGCTGACGCTCGCGCAGCTACCGGATGCCGTGCGCTTCGAGCGTGCGCACGCGGCCGCGCCGCGCACGACCTACAGCACCTACGCGATGCTGACCGGGCGCTTCCCCCACCGGCTCGGCTTCGTCGCGGCCACCACCGACACGAACGATCGCTTCCATCGGCTCGGCGACGACGATCCGATCATGCTCGATCCCACCAAGTGGAAGCTGCGCCACCGCTACCCGCTCGGCGATGCGACGCCGACGCTCGCAGGTGTGCTCGGGCGCGCGGGCTGGCACACCGCGGCGATCGTCTCCGACGTGTCGCTGTTGCCCGGGGCCGGCATCACCCGCGAGTTCGGGCTGGTCGACGCCGCGCCGTACCACGCGGTGGGTCGCCGCGATCTCGGCGGCGAGACCTCGGAGACCAGCACCGACGCCGGGCTCGCGTTCGTGCACGGGCTCGCCGACGACGCGCCGTTCTTCGTGTGGCTGCACTACCGCGATCCGCACCATCCCTACACGGCCATGCCGCCGGTCTCGCCCAGCGCATCGGACCAGGAGCGCCATGCGTCCGAGCTCGCGCGCGTGGATCGTGCGCTCGCGCGGTTGCTCGCCGGCATCGCCGCGCACGGTCGACTGCGCGATACCGTCGTCGTCATCACCGGCGATCACGGCGAGGAGTTCCGCGAGCACGGCGGGCAGTACCACGGCACCACGCTGTACGCGGAGCTCGTGCGCGTGCCGCTCGTGATCGCGTACCCCGGGTCCACCGCGGAGCAGCTCGACCAGCCGGTCTCGCTCACCGATCTCGCACCGACGCTGCTCGATCTCGTCGGGGTCGAGTCGCCCGGCGAGCTCGACGGCCAGAGCTTCGCACCGCTGCTCGTGGGCGAGCCGTGGGTCGCGCGCCCGCTGTTCGCGTTCAACACCTCGTACACCGCCGCGGGCGAGCGACAGGCCGCGGTCGTCGACGGTGCGCTGAAGCTCGTCGAGGACGAGGGCAAGGGCACGCTCGAGCTGTTCGACGAGCTCGACGATCCCGGCGATCGCCGCAACCTCGCCGACGAAAGGCCGCAGGAGCTGGCGGTGCTGCGCTGTCTGCTGGCCGCCACCGGGGCGTTCGAGGATGGCTAGCAGGGTGCGGAAGAACGCGAAGCGTTCTTCCGGACACCCTGCTCCGTGC
>CAZFKC010000019.1:0-114585 GCA_964519175.1 uncultured Nannocystaceae bacterium | reverse complement strand
CAGCTCGGCGTGCCGTCGTCGCCCACGCGACCGAACGCGAGCGCGAGCAGGGCCGCGCTGCCGCCCGCGACGAGGCCCGCTGCGATCGCCGCGAGTGCGAGCCCCTGGTTGCGCGTGCCGAGCCGCGCCCACGCATCGAGCGAGCTCGCGAGCAGGAGCGCCAGCACGAGCGCGAGCACCACGTACGCGCGCCGGCGCCAGGCGGGCGCGAGCCGGGCGGGGAGGAGCATCGCAGCCGTCCACACGAGCCCGTGCACCAGGCCGAGCGCAGCGGCGGCACCGGTGGCGATCGCGAGCTCCGCGACCGATCCCCCGCGCAGCCCGACCTCGAGGATCGCCCAACCAACCGCGGCCGCCACGAACGCGAGCGTGGTGTCCGCGCGTCCGGCCGACGGCGAGGTCATCGCGCGCGAGCATGGCAGATCCAGGGAGGCGAGGCCGCGACCTGCTACGCTCGGCGTCGATGCGGATGCTCGCGCTCGCGGCTGCGCTCGGGCTGGGGCTCGTCGCCCACCTCGCGCACCGGCGCACGCTCGCCCGCCAGGCCGAGGCACCCGCCGAGCTCGACGTGCTGTACGTACCGCCGCCGGGGCAGCTCCGCCCGATGGCGCTCGGCTACCGCGAGGCGCTCGCCGATCTGATCTGGGTGCGCGCGCTCATCTACTCCGGCAGCAAGCTGGGCTCGGCCCAGCTCGACGCGGTCGCGCGCTACACCGATGCGATCACGGGCCTGTCGCCGCGCTTCCGTCGTGCGTATCTGTGGGGCGGGATCACGGCGGTGTACGGCGGGCAGTCCAACGTGACCCGCGAGATGGTCGATCTCGCGATCGCGACGTACCGCGCGGGGCTGCGGGAGTTCCCCGAGAGCCACGAGCTGCTCTACCCGTTCGGCATGCTGATGCTGACGCAGGTGCCGTCGACGCCGGGCTACTCCGCCGACGAGACCGCGGCCGCGAAGGAGGAAGGCGCCGAGCTCATCCGTCGCGCCGCGGCGTTCGGCGCCGATCCGCTCGTGCGGCAGTACGCGGCGACCCTGGTGTCCGAGCACGGCGACGACGCGCTCGCGATCCAGTTCCTCGAGAGCCAGCTCGCGCAGGCCGAAGACGAGGATCACCGCCGGATGCTCCGCGCGAAGCTCTCGCGCCTCGTGGGCCCGGAAGCGACGCGCCGCATCGAGGATCTGCAGCGCGCGTTCGTGGAAGAGCGCAACGCGAAGGCGCCCTACGTGCCCGAGCCGCTGTGGGCAGTCATCCGCGACGAGACGCGCTGAGCCCGACCTCCCTCGCTGCGGATCGACGCGGCGCCCTGCCGCGTTCGGAGCCTCCGAAAGAACTCGCACGCCGCCGAAGCGGCCCCGCCCCTCACCCGTTGCGGATCAGCTTCGTCTCGCCGTCCGCGATGTCGACGGACATCGTCACTTCGCGGCCGTCGGACCACTTCCACTTCACCTTGTGCTTGCCGGGGCTCACCTTGAAGCCGCCGATCGGCGTGGTGCCGACGAGCTTGCCGTCGACGAACACCTGCGCCGGGAGCACGCCGGGGTTCGTTCCGATGCGCAGCGTCGAGGTCTTCGCCAGGGTCGGCTTCGGCGGCGCGGGCGGCTTCGGCTGCTTCGGCTTGGTCTGCGGCGGACGCGAGGGCGTCGCGGGCGGCGTGCTCGGAGTCGTCGCCGGCGTCGTGGACGGCGTGGCGGGAGGGGTCGTCGGCGGAGTGGTCGGCGTCGTCGGCGAGACGCCGGTGCCCGCCGGATCCGGCGGCGTACCGACCGGTGTCGTGGGCGTCGCGATCTGCGTCGCGTTGCTGTCGCGCGCGAGCGTGACGCGGACCTTCTGCGTCTGCTCGCCGGTGAACGACAGATCGATGCGCGTGGTCAGGTAGCCGAGCGCCGTCGCCTCGACCTCGTACTTCGCGGCCGCATCGCGCGTCAGCTTGTACTGCGTGCCGCCGGGGCCCATCGCATACGCGCGGCCGCCGACGAGCAGGTTCATCGCCGCGCCGGGCGGATCGCTCTCGAGCAGCAGCGTGACGTCGCGGTGCTCGAGCGTGACCGGCAGGCTCAGCCCACCGGGGCCGAGCTCGACCTCGCGCTCGAACGGCAGGAAGCCGTCGCGCGAGATCGCGACCTTGTGCTTGCCGGGCTGCAGATCGGCGACGAGAAACGGCGACGTGCCGGCGATCGCTTGTCCGTCGATCTGCATCTGCACGTCGGACGGCGTCGTCTGGATCGTGAGCCCCGAGCGCGCGACCGCGGGGCTGCCCGGCACCGAGCCGTCGGCGGCGGGCGTCGTGGTCGTGGCCTTGCTGCGCGAGTACAGCCACACGCCGCCGAAGCCCGCGGCGACGAGCGCCAGCGCGGCCGCGAGGATGCCGACCACGAGCCCCGCGCTGCTGCGGCGCGGACGGTCGTCGAAGTCGAACTGCGCCCCGGTGCCCATGTGGGACTGGCCGGGGTGCATCGCCATCGGCGGCGCCATCATCGGCGCCTGCGGCATCGCCTGCGTCGCGCCCATCGCCGGATGCATGTGCTGCATCGGCATCTGGGTCTGCATCGGCGCCTGCGGCATCGGTGCGAACGGGTTGTGCGTCGGCGGCGGCTGCAGCTGCGGCGCCGCCGAAGGCACCATCGTGAGCCCCGGCGAGACCATCACCGCACCGGGCACGACCGTGACGCTCGGGGCCGCGAGCGTCGGCGGCTCGGAGACGTCGATGTCGATCGCGGCATCGAGCTCGCCACCGACCTGGCCCGGTCGATCGGCGCCGCGCGGCGGACCCGGCTTGTTCGCCGCGCCCGCATTGTTCGCGTCGTCCTCGAACAGCCGCGTCTCGAGCTCGTCGTCGTCCCAGTCGAACTCGGCGTTCGGCGCGACGCCGGTCGCCGCGTAGCTCTGCGTCGGCTTGGGTCGCGCGCCGTTCGGCCGCGGCAGCGCGGGTGCGAGCGGCACGGTGGGTGGCTCCGCACCCTGCTCGCGCGCGACGGCGGGGCTCGGCGCGGCGGAGACGGCCGGCATCGCGACCGCCGGCGCAGCACCACCGCCCGCGGAGGCGACGGCGGCAGGTGCCGGACGCGGGCGTGGCTTCGGCGGACCACCACCCGGCGGCGGCGGCAGGTTCGGCCGCGCCGTCGTCATCACCATCGTCTTGCGCTTCACCGCCTTGCGCGGGCGCAGATCGGAGTCCTCGTCGGTCGCCGCGGCGGACACCGGCGTCTGCGGTGCCGTGTTGCGCGGCGGAGGCGGTGCCGGCGTGGCGCCACGCGGAGGCGGCGGCGGTGGGCCGGCCGAGGCCGGCGTGGGCACCGGCGGAGGCTTGCGTGCACCACCGCCGGGCGGCGGCGGCGGGCCCCCGGAGCCGGGCGGCATCATGATCGTCTTGCGGCGACCCGCGTCGGCGGGCGGCGGAGGCGAAGGCGCGGCGGCCTTCTCCTTCTCGAGCTCGATCTCCCGCGCGTACTGCTGCCGCATCCACACCGCGAGATCCTTGCGGCTGTAGAAGAGGCCCTGCGCGAACATGAAGGCCTGCAGCTCGTCGTGCAGCTCGATCGCGCTCTGGTAGCGCTGCTCGGGCTCGCGTGCGAGCGCCTTGTACATGATGTTCTCGAGCGGCTTCGGGATCTCGGGGTTCAGCGACGCGGGCCGCGGCACGTCGACGGCGCGCACCTTCTCGAGCGTCGCGAAGTCGGTGTCGGCCTGGAAGAGCCGCGTGCCGGTGAGCACCTCGAACAGCACGACGCCGACGGAGAACACGTCGCTGCGGCGATCGAGCGGCATGCCGCGCACCTGCTCGGGCGACATGTAGCCGAACTTGCCCTTGAGGATGCCGGCCTGTGTGCGTGACGCTCGACCCGCCGCCTTCGCGACGCCGAAGTCGATGAGCTTCACTTCACCTTCGAAGGACACCAAGATGTTCGGCGGGCTGACATCGCGGTGCACGATGTTGAGCTCGCGGTTGTACTTGTCCTTCTTGTTGTGCGCGTAATCGAGGCCCTCGCAGATCTTCATGATCACGTAGCAGGCCTGCGCGACGGGCATCGGCTTGGCCTGCTGCTGACACTTCTGGAAGATGGCGCGGAGGTCTCGACCGTTGATGTACTCGAGCGCGATGTAAAAGCTGTCTTGCTCGTTACCCAGGTTGTAGATCTGGGCGATGTTGCCGTGCTGCAGCTGGACGGCGATCTTCGCCTCGTCCTTGAACATCGCGATGAACTCGTCGTCCTCCGCGACGTGCGGGAGGATGCGCTTCACCGCCACCGTGCGCTCGAAGCCCTCGACGCCGTACTCCTTGGCCTTGTAGACCTCGGCCATGCCTCCGACGCTGATGCGCTCGAGCAACAGGTAAGGGCCGAACTGCATGGGGAGGTTCAACGCGCCGCTTTCGCCCCGCTCGGGGCAGTCGAAGGGGTGACGGCGGCCGGTTCGAGTGCGCGACTCGCACAGCCGCCGGACATTATAGCGGGATTTGCCGCCCGCAAGCTCGTTCGCGATACGAACGAGGACCGGTCCTTGGTCTGAGCCCGGGCCGAGCCCGCGGCCGACGACGGCCGCTCGGAGAGCGGCCCCGGCCCTGCCGCGAAGTTGCGTGCAACGGGGACGCGCCGCGGCCGATGCTAGACTGAGAGGTGCCCGAACATGTCCACAGGCGATGATCCGTTGAGTGTGGGGGGCGTGTCGCGTGCGGGCGGGGCCGCGGCGCCGGCCGGCGCCGATGCCGTCGATGGGGCGGCCGCGGGCACGGGTGTCGAGGCAGCCGAGGGGGTGCGGTCGGCGGGCACCGATGCGATCGCACAGGCCTTGGCCGCGGGCACGATCGACGTCGAGGCGGCGACGCGCGATCTCATCGCGCAGTCGGTCGCCGCCGCGCTCGGGCCGGGGGCCGATCCCGCCGCCGTCGCTGCGCTCCACGCCGAGGTCGAGGCGATGCTCGCCGGCGACCCGACGCTCGCGACCCTACTCCGGGGTGCTTGAGCCTTCGGCGGGCGCGGCCTCGGTGCTGGGGCGTCGCAGCATCCGGCGCAGTGACTCACCGAGCTCGATGTCGCGGAGATCGAAGCGACGCAGCGCGTCGGCGAGGATGTTGACCCGCTCCGGCGCACGCAGCCGGCGGTCGATGATGACGCGGTACTCGCCGCGCACCTTGCAGAGCCCACCGATGCCCTGGACGAGCCCGGCCATCGGCTCGTAGCAGACGCGTACGTCGAGCTCGCCCGCGACGCGTTCCAGCTCTTCCAGTTGCCGCTGCGCGGTCATTCGACGTGGGCACCATGCCCATGCTCGCGTGCATGCGCAAGTCGTCGACGAAAGCAGACGCCGTGTAGATCTCCGCTTTTCTGCCCGCGAAACGGCGCGAGCGGATCACTCCGGTGCAGATCCCTCAGACGGGCCGCCCGTGCTCGATGCCTTCGTCGTGCTCGGCGTCGCCACGGGCGCCGACGCGAGCGGCAGCGTGAAGTGCATCCGCGTGCCACGGCCCACGGTGCTCTCCGCCCAGACCTCGCCGCCGTGGGCCCGCACCAGGTTGCGCACGATCGACAGCCCGAGCCCCGCACCGCCATGGCGCCGCGTGGGCCCCGAGTCGACCTGGTAGAAGGCCTCGAACACGCGCGTCAGCTGCTCGGGCGGGATGCCGATGCCGTGGTCGCAGACGCTCACGCGCACCGCGTCGGCGAGCTCCTCGCCGAACAGGGTCTCCTCCTCGAACGGGCGCCGGATCGGCGCCAGCGCGGCCTCCACGACCACCTCGCCGCCCTTCGGCGAGAACTTGATCGCGTTGCCGACGAGGTTCACGAGCACGCGCTGCAGCTTGCTCGCATCGACCAGCACCGCGGGCAGCGGCGGCAGGTCGGCGACGACCGTCACCTGACTCTGCTGCGCCACCAACCGCACCGACTCGAGCGCGCGCGCGACGGCCTGCCCGATGTCGCCCGGCTCGAGCTCGAGCCGTGTCGCCCCGGCCTCGAGCTGCGACATCTCCAGCACGTGGGTGATGAGCGAGAGCAGCTCCTCGCCGCGCGCGAGGATCGTGCGCACGTACTCGAGCTGCTCGGAGTTGAGCTCGCCGGCGATCCCTTCGATGAGCATCTCCGCGAAGCCGATCACCGAGGTCAGCGGCGTGCGCAGCTCGTGGCTCACCGTCGCGAGGAAGTTGCCCTTCAGCTGGTCGATCTGGCGCAGGTGCTCGATCGCGCGCACGAGCTCCGCGTTCTGCTGTGTGATCGCCCGCCACGCGCTCGCGCTGGCCTGCAGGTGCAGCTCGGAGGTGACCCACGCCGCGTAGCACGACTGCAGGATCTGCCCGAGCACGGCCGGGATCGCGGCGGCGAGCCCCTCGCCCGCCTCGACGCGACGCACGACCACGAGCGCGCCGACGCGATCGCTCGCGGCGAACAGCGGGCTCACGTGGGCGACATGCTCGGCGATGCCGAACACGGGCGCGGCGGTGCGACGCAGCGCGGCGGCGGCCTCGGGCGGGAGCTGCTCCCAGCCCGCCGCCGGCGAGTCGGGCGTGCACGCGCGCGCGTGCAGCGTGCCGGCCTCGTCGAACACCACGATCGCGTCGAGGCCCGAGAGCAGCAGCGGCTCGAGGCAGCGCACCAGCTCGCCCGGGGCGATGAGCTCGTGCAAGGGCGGCGGACGATCGGTCGGACCCGTCGACTCCATCGCCACCTTCAGCCGGCCGTGCCGCCGGCCGGGTCCTTGCAGGCCAAGAGCGCGTCGAGCTTGGCCTCGAGCTCGCCGTCCGCGATGCCGAAGCGGCGCCCGAGCTCGTAGCGGCGCTGGAGCTTCGCCCACGTCGACATCGCGAGCCCGCGGAACGTCTCGATCACGCCGACGCCGTCGATCGCGATCGCCTTGTAGACCGGCTCCGCGCCCTTGGCCGCGATGCGATCGACCTCGTCGTCGGTGCGGATGCCGGGCAGGTCGCGTTTGTTGAACTGGATCACCACGGCGATGTCGTCGATCGCGATCGCGTTCTCGGCCAGGTTGTTGCGCAGATCCGCAAAGCTCTCGTTGTTGTTGCGCGTCTCGCTGATGCGGCTGTCGGCGACGAACACGACGCCGTCGGCGCCCTGCAGCACGATGCGCCGGGTGGCGGCGTGGTAGACCTGCCCCGGCACGGTGAACAGCTTGAGCTTGATCGCGATGCCCTGCGCCGTGTCGAGCTGCAGCGGCAAGAGATCGAAGAACAGCGTGCGATCGTCGCGCGTGTTCAGCGTCATCAGCGTGGTGCCGGTGTGCTGCCCCAGCTGCGCGTGCAGCTGCTGCAGGTTGGTGGTCTTCCCGCTCAGCGCCGGTCCGTAGTAGACCAGCTTGAGCGTCACCTCCCGGTGCTGGATGTCGATGAACACCATGGGGCGCGCGTCCCCAGAGTAGCACCCGGCCGCGCCCGCGAGCCCGCGCAGCGCAGGACTATTGACGCTCGGCGACCCGCCGCGGCAGCGCGCTCGCCTCGGTGCACACACGTTCGAGCTCGGCGAGCGCCGCCCTCACCCGTTCATCGCGTACTTCCGGCGTCTCGACGGTGACGGCGACCAGCTCGTCGCCACGTGCGGGCGCGCCGCGCCGCGCCCCCTCGATCGGCACACCCTTGCCGCGCAGGCGCAGACGCGTGCCGCTCTTGATGCCGGCGGGGATGTCGACCTCGACCTCGCCGTCGACCGTGGGCACGCGCAGCTTCGTGCCGAGCGCGGCTTCGGTGACGCTGACCGACAGCTCGCAGCGGATGTCGTTGCCTTCGCGCACGAGCCGAGGATGGGGCCGCACGTTGACGGTGATCCGCAGATCGCCCGCCTCGCCGCCGAAGCGGCCGGGCTCGCCGAGCCCGGTGAGCACGCGCTCCGCTCCCGCGTCGATGCCCGCCGGCAGGCGCACCTCGAAGCTCCGCAGCTGCCGCTTCGTGCTGTTGCCCCGGCACGTGGTGCACGGATCGATCTGGATCATGCCGGTGCCGTCGCAGCGACCGCAGCGGGTGCGCCGCGCGAACAGCCCCTCGCCCTTCACCTCGCCACGACCCGCGCACACCGGACAGGGCTCGGGCGGCTTGCCGCCGGGCTGCGTGCCGCTGCCGCTGCAGGTGGTGCACGGACCCGGCGCCTCGAACTCGATGTTGTGGGTCGAGCCGAGCACCGCGTCCTTCAAGTCCACGGTGAGCGTGTACTTGAGGTCGCGGCCCTTGCGACGCTGCGTGCGACGGGTGCCGAACACGTCGCCGAACATGTTGCCCAGCAAGTCGCGCGCGCTCTGCCCCTCGAAGCCCTTCGTGATGTCGAGCTGACCGAGGCGGCGCTGCGCGTCGTAGCGCACGCGCTTGCCGGAGTCGGAGAGCACGTCGTACGCCGCGTTGATCTGGCGGTAGCGCTCCTCGGCCGCGGGATCGCCCGCGTGACGATCGGGGTGGTACTCGAGCGTCAGTCGCCGGAACGCGCGCTTGATCTCGTCGGCGCTGGCGGAGGCCTCGACCCCGAGGATCGCGTAGTAGTCGCCCTGCGCCACGCCGGAAAGTCTCCTCTCGCGTCTCCGCCAGCGCCGGATGCGGCTACTCGCCGCCGCCGGACTCGCTGCCCGCGAGCATCGCCTCGTAGATGAGATGCGACGAGTTCTCCAGCGCTGCAAGTGCGTCGCGCAGCGCGTGCGGCGACGCATTGCCCTCGAGCAGCGCCTCGAGGCGCTGGGTGTCGCGCTCGATGTCTCCGCGATCGACGTCGCGCAGCGCGTGCCCGTAGGCCTCGAGCGAGCGCTTGCAGGTGTAGATGAGCGTCTCGGCGCGGTTGCGGATGTCCGCGACGTCGCGCTTGGCGACGTCCTCGGCGCGCTTCGCATCGGCCTCGGCGGCGATCTTCTGCAGCTGCTGCTCCGACAGCCCCGACGACGGCGTGACGCGCACCTTCGACTCGCGGCCGGTGCCGAGGTCCTTGGCCGACACGCCGAGGATGCCGTCGGCGTCGATGTCGAACGTGACCTGGATCTGCGGCACGCCGCGCGGCGCCGGCGGGATGTCGGAGAGCTGGAAGCGCGCGAGGCTCTGGTTGTCGTCGGCCATCTCGCGCAGACCCTGCAGCACGTGGATGTTGACGATGGGCTGGTTGTCGACCGTGGTGCTGAACACCTCGGACTTGCGCGTGGGGATCGTGGTGTTCTTCGGGATGAGCACCGAGAACACGCCGCCCTGGGTCTCGACGCCGATGTGCAGCGGCACGACGTCGAGCAGCAGCACGCCGTCGACGCCACCGGAGAGCACCGCGCCCTGGATCGCCGCACCGGCGGCGACGACCTCGTCGGGGTTGACGCCCTTGCTCGGCTCCTTGCCGAAGAACTCCTTCACGCGCGCCTGCACGAGCGGCATGCGGGTCTGCCCACCGACCAGAATCACCTCGTCGATGTCGCCCACGCGCAGCTCGGCGTCGGCGAGCACCTGCTTGCACGGATCGAGCGTGCGCTCGACCAGGCCCTTGGTGAGCTCCTCGAGCTTGCGCCGCGAGAGCGTGGCCGAGAAGTGCAGCGGTGCGCCGCCCTTGGCCGCGATGAACGGCAGGTTGATCTCGGTCTCGAGCGAGAACGACAGCTCCTGCTTGGCCTTCTCGGCGGCCTCCTTGAGGCGCTGCGTGGCCAGCTTCTCGCTGCGCAGGTCGATGCCGTTGCTCGCGAGGAACGTCTCCGCGCACCACACGAGGATCGCGTTGTCGAAGTCCTCGCCGCCGAGGAACGTGTCGCCGGCCGTGGCGAGCACCTCGAACACGCCGCCGCGCAGCTCGAGCAGCGAGATGTCGAACGTGCCGCCGCCGAGGTCGTAGACCGCGACGATGCGGTTGTCGTCGCGCTTGTGCAGGCCGTACGCGAGCGTGGCCGCGGTGGGCTCGTTGATGATGCGCTCGACCTCGAGCCCCGCGATGCGCCCGGCATCCTTGGTGGCCTGGCGCTGCGCGTCGTTGAAGTACGCGGGCACCGTGATGATCGCGCGCGTGACCTTCTCGCCGAGGTAGGCCTCGGCCGACTCCTTCATCTTCGCGAGCACCGCCGACGCGACTTCGGCCGGCGAGTGATCGCGATCCCACACGCGCACCCACGCATCGCCGTTCTCGGACGGCGTCAGCGTGTACGGCAGGAGTCGCTGCAGACCCGTGAGCGCGGGGTCGTCGAACTTGCGGCCGATGAGCCGCTTGCTCGCGTAGATCGTGTTCGTCGGGTTCGTGATCGCCTGGCGCTTGGCGATCTGGCCGACCATGCGATCGCCCTCTTCGGTGAACGCGACCACGCTCGGGGTCGTGCGACTGCCCTCGGCGTTCGGGATCACCTTCACCTCGTCGCCTTCCATCACGGCGACGCAGCTGTTGGTGGTCCCCAGATCGATGCCGACGATCCGCGCCTTGCCCATCGAGGCCTCCTAGCCGTCCTGGCTTCCCGCGGGCGCGCCGGTCGATCCGGGGCCCGCGATCACGACCCGCGCGGGCCGGAGCAGACGCTCGCCCATGCGATAGCCGCGCTCGAACTCGCGGATGACCGTGCCAGGGGCATGATCGGGCGAGTCGATCTGCTGCAGCGCGTCGTGGATCGCCGGGTCGAACGGCGCACCGACGCTCGGCACTGCTTCGATGCCGTGCTTGCGCAAGGCCGTGCTGAACTCGTCGCGCACCATCTGGATTCCCTTCACCAGCTGCTCGATGCTGGCGGTGGGTCCGGCGACGTCGAGCGCGCGCTCGAGGTTGTCCATGGTGGGCAGGAACGAGGGCAACAGGCGCTGCACGGCCGCCATCGACGCCTCGTCGATCTCGCGCTTCACCCGCTTCTTGTAGTTCTCGAGGTCCGCGACCGCGCGCAGCCACTTGTCCTTCGTGGCCTGCACCTCGGCCTCGAGCTCGACCACCGCCGCGGCGAGCCCGCTCGCGGCGTCGTCGGACGAGCTCGACCCCTGCTCACCGGCCGCTTCCGCGGCTGCCTCGACGTCTTCCATCTTCGACACCGCCGCCTCTGCTTCCGCCATCGTGCGACGGATCTCGTCGCTGAGGTCGTCGTCGTCGTCCGGCTGCCCTTTGCGTTGATCCCTCGAGTTGCTCATCGAACGCTTCCGAGCGCAGGAAGTGGGGGCCCGGTGCACCGCGAGGAGCTTCGCCGCGAGGAGCTCCGACGCGAGAAGCTCAGGTGCGGGCCGCCAGCGCTCGCGCCGCGTACTCTACCAGAGGAATCAACGCGGCGTAGTCCAATCGGTCCGGCCCGATGACCGCCACCGCGCCCGCGCGAGCGCCGGACGGCGGGCCGAACGACGGCAGCCGGCAGCCCACGAGCGCGAGCCGCAGCGGCGCGTCGCCCACGGCGCGTGCGTCGGTGCCCGCGGTGGCCTCGTGATCGAGGCCCAACAGGCTGCTGCCCCCGAGCACCACCTGTGCGCGCGGGCGCTCCGCCGAGGGGACCGGTGGCACGAGCTGCCAGAGGATGTCGGCCAGGCGACGATCGTCTTCGAGCCGGCCGAGCACCTCGCGCAAGCCGTCGAGCCCGAGCCCGGCGAGACCCGGCGCGAGGTTCGACGCGCCCGCGACGGACAGCCACAGCGGATCGAGACCGCCCGCGACGAGCGAGAGCCCGAGCCGCACGACCTCGGCGAGCCGACGATCGACGTGCGATTGCAACGCGTGCTGCAGACGCAAGAGCTCGGCGTGGGCCTCGTGCAGCGTGCGACCGATGCAGAGCTCGCGCAGCCGCCTCTGCGACTCGAGCAGCTCGTCGGACAGCGCCTGCACGCTCGCGCAGCCGGGCACGCCGATCGGCTGCACGGTGTTGCCCCCGCCTTCGAAGCTCACCACTGCGAGCGCGCGCGCGGAGGACAACGGCACGAGCTCGACGTCGGCGACGCGCTTGCTCGAAGAGTCGGTGACGAACGAGACCGCGACGCAGCCGGCGAGCTCGGCGAGCACGCACACCGCGGCGCGCATGCCCTGCTCGGGGCTCGCGGCGCTGCCGGCCAGCGAGCGCTCGAACGCGCGGGCGAGCACCGGCGGCGGCTCGTCGTCGCGCGGCTGCTCGCGCACGTACAGCTCGAGGCCCGCACGCGTGGGCCGACAGCCCGCCGAACGATGCGGACGATCGACGAGCCCACAGCGCTCGAGCGCGGCGAGCTCGTTGCGGATCGTCGCCGACGACCAGTCGCAGCTGCGCGCGAGCGCAGCCGAAGCGACCTCGTCACCGCCGAGCAGATACTCGCGGCAGACCGCGCGCAGCAGCTCGAGCTGGCGGACGCTGAGGTGGTCGGAAACCACGGCGGCAGCGTAGCAGGTCGGCCCCGCCGCACCTGCGCCCGCTCACGTGAGCAGGCGCGCGCAGATGCCGTCCGCCGCGAGCCAGCGCTCGGGCGCGATGCGCAGGCGGCCGTCCGGCGTCCACTGCAGATCTCCGCGCGCCACGGCCGGATCGACGCGCGCGTGCAGCCACGCGCGATCCACCGCGGTGAAGCGCCGCAGGTACTCCCCCGCGTCGAAGCCCTGGAGCATCCGCAGGCCCAGCCACAGCCCCTCTCTCGCCGCGTCCTGCGGCGCGAGCCGCTCGTCGTCGGACGGGGCGCCGGCCCGCCACGGCCCGAGCCCGCGCGGGTTCGTGCGACGGTGCACCGCGCCGGAGTCCTCGTACGACGCCGAGGCCGCCGAGGGTCCGAGCCCGAGGTAGCTGCGCCAGCGCCAGTACGCGGTGTTGTGTCGGGCGATCGCGCCGGGCTTCGCGTAGCTCGCGATCTCGTAGTGCGTGAAGCCGGCGGCCGCGAGCGTCTGCTCCGTCTGCACGAGCGCGTCGGCCTGGCGATCGTCGTCGGGCAGCTGTCGCAGTCCGCGACGCACGAGCTTCGGCCACGGCGTGCCGGCCTCGATCGTGAGCGCGTAGATCGAGACGTGCTCCACGCCGCTGTCGATCGTGCGGGTGAGATCGTCGTGCAGCGACGCGTCGCTCTGGCCCGGCCAGCCGACGATCAGATCGAGGCTCGTGCGCAGGCCGGCGAGGACGCACAGCGCCGTCGCGCGCGCGGCGGTCTCGGGATCGTGGGCGCGGCCCAGCTGGGCGAGCGCGGTCGCGTCGAAGCTCTGGATGCCCAGCGAGACGCGATCGACCGCGAGCGCGCGCAGCGTCTGCACGAGCTCCGCGCTCGTGTGCTCCGGGTTCAGCTCGACGGTGAGCTCCTCGAGGTGATCGAGATCGATGCGCGTGCGGAGCAACGCCATCAGGCGCGCCAGGCCTTCGCTGCCCAGCAGGCTCGGTGTGCCGCCGCCCACGTACAGGGTGCTCGGGCGCAGGCCTTTCGGGGCTCGCGCTTCGAGCTCCGCCTCGAGGGATTGCAGGTAGCCCTCGACGTCGGGGGCTCGCCCCACCTCGAAGTCGAAGTCGCAGTACGGGCAGCGGCGCGTGCAGAACGGGACGTGGATGTACAGCGCGTCGGGCACGGGCACGGGCACGGGCACGTTCACGGGGTCTCGGCCCGACTTTCAGTCGGGCACGAGACTGCCGAACGCATCCCCATGCGGCAGCTCGTCATAGATCTGCACGGTGCCGCCCTTTTTCGCGTGCGCCGCCACCCCGCGCCACCACCAGCCGGGCAGCGTGTCCATGTCGATGCCGTGGCTGCGCAAGAGGCTGGTCTGCTCCTCGATCGTCTCGAGCATCGAGGGGTGGAACGCCTGACCGCGGCCACGCAGCTGCGCGCCCAGCCACACCGAGCTGCGGTGCGGCGTGGTGTCCTCGACCTCCTCGACCAACGTCGAGAGCGCGCGGCGTACCACCGTGAGATCGGGGAACTCGAACAGCCGCGCCTGCACCGACAGCTCGCGGCCGCACAGCAGCGACAGCCGCGCCGCATAGGCGCTGACCAGCTGGGCCTGCAGCGACACCGCGGTGCCGGTCTTCTGGCCGACGTCGGCGCGCACGAGCACGAGCGTCTGCTCCGCGTTCGCGTAGACGAAGTCGCCGACGCCGACGCGCAGGAGGCCGAGCCCCGCCCGCATGTTCGCGCGCGCGAGATCGGGATCGAGCAGCGGAGCCTCGCCCGCACGGGTCTCGAGCAGCTCGGTGAGCGCCGCCTGCGTCGGACCCACCGCGACCACGAGCCGGAAGCCCTGCATCGGCGCGTAGTCGCCGAACACCTGGAACGCGCCGATCTTGTTCCACGCGGACAGCCCCCAGGCACCGGGATTGTGGCTGCCGTTCTTCATGTGCGCGGGCGCGGAGCGGAAGGCATGGCGACGCCCACTTTTACCACGCCGGTATCCCGGCCTCTACTTGGTCGTGAACAAGGCGTAGGCGACGTAGCCGAGCCCCGACACGACCAAGAGCGCGATGATCCAGGTCCAGGCCGCACCGCCGCGCTTGGCTTCGTCGCGCACGACGGAGTGTCCGAAGGTCCGACCACTGACTGCATCGGGGGTGACCGCCGCGAGCGGGCCCGTGGTCACGACCGGCTGTCGACCCGTGCCCGGGGTCGGCTGCCGACCCGAGCGCAACGTCGGGCGCGAGCCGGTGGGCGCACGACGACGGCGACCCGCGTCGGCCCCCTCGTCGCTCGGGATCACGCGATGCATCCCCGAGCGCGTCGGATCGATGTCGTCGCCCGAGGGCGCGGTGGACTTCGCCGTGCTCGCTGCACCGGCGGCCGGGGTCGAGCGCGGCGTCGGCCGAGCCGCGGGCCTCGGCGCGGGCGCGGGCGGCGAGGTGGTCGGCGGCGCCACCCCGGTCGTCACGGGATTCGGACCCGACTCGTCGAGGCTGCCTTCGGTGACGAGCGCCTCGAGGTTGCCGATCGTCATCGCGCGCTTGCGCGCCGCGGGCACGTCCTCGGGCGCGCTCGGGACCAGGTTGCGCGCCCAGTCCGGCACCTCGTCGCCGAGGGCAGCCTCGGGCACGTTCTCGAACGTGGAGAAGTCCAGCGCCTGATCGAGATCGTCGTACTCGTCGGCGTAGTCGACCTGCGCGGGCGCGCCCGCGCCGAACACCTCGTTCATCATCGCGGAGAGCTTGCGCGGGGTCCACGTGAGGCGGGCCTCGGCGCAGAACGCCTCGAGATCGCGGAAGAGGTGGTCGCAGTTCTGGTAGCGATCGGCGGGATCGACCTCGAGCGCCTTCATGATGATGGCCTCGAGCGCGGGCGGGAACTTCGGATCGACGAAGGTCGGCGCCGGGATGTCGCCCTCGAGCACGCGCCGCGTGACCTCTTCGCGCGCGCCGCGGAAGAGCCGGCGATGCAGGCACAGCTCGTAGAGCACGACGCCGAGCGGGAAGATGTCGGCGCGCTGATCGATGGGATGGCCGAGCAGCTGCTCGGGGGCCATGTACGCGAGCTTGCCCGCGACCTGCCCCTTCTTCGCGACCGCCGACGCGCGCGTGGCCGCGATGCCGAAGTCGAGGATCTTGCAGACGCCGTCGTAGCCGACGTGGATGTTGGTCGGGTTGATGTCGCGGTGGACGAGCCCGAGCGGCGTGCCGTCCTCGTGCTTGCGGGTGTGCACGTAGTGCAGGCCCTCGCACGACTGCATGATGATGCCGACCGCGAGATCGAGCGGCACGCCGTTCGGCCCCGAGCGGCGCATCACGTTGACGAGCTCCTCGCCCTTGAGCAGCTCCATCGCGATGAAGTACTCACCGGAGAGCTCGCCGAGGTCGTACGTGTGCACCACGTTGTTGTGGGTCAACGTGGCGGCCATGCGCGCCTCGTCGAGGAACATCGCGACGACGTCGGGACGCGCGGCGAACTCCTCGCGCAGCGTCTTCACGACGAGCTCCTTCGCGAAGCCCTCGATGCCGGCATACTGCGCGCGATAGATCTCGGCCATGCCGCCGGTCGCGATGTGCTCGACCAGCAGGTACTTGTCCCCGAACGGCGTGGGCTCGATGTTGCTCACTTCAGCGGGCAGGCTCCGGCACACGAAGACTATCGGATCCGTTGCACACGCGCCAAGCCGAGCCGCGCGCGCGGCGGCCTCGGTGCGCGCGGCCGGACGTCACCACTCGCGCTCCGCCTTCAGCGCCCGCCCCATCAGCGCACTGGCGGCATCCTTCACCGCCAGGCCCCCGTAGAGGATCGCGTGCATGGTCTCGACCAGCGGCATGTCGATGTGCTCGCGCTCGGCGAGGCGATGGGCCGACAGCGTGTTCTTCACGCCCTCGGCCACCATGCCCATCTCCGCGAGGATGTCCTCGAGCTTGCGACCTTCGCCGAGCGCGATCCCGACGCGGCGATTGCGGGAGAGCCCGCCCGTGCAGGTCAGCACGAGATCCCCCATGCCCGCGAGCCCCGCGAGCGTGGCGGGGTGGGCCCCGAGCTTGATCGCGAGGCGGCTGATCTCCGCGAGCCCGCGCGTGATGAGCCCGGCGCGCGCGTTCTGCCCGAGGCCCGCGCCGTCGCCGACGCCGGCGGCCAGCGCGATCACGTTCTTGAGCACGCCGCCGAGCTCGACACCGATCACGTCGTCGGTGACGTAGGCCCGGATGCCGTCGCCCGAGAGCATGCGCTGGATCTCCAGGCGCACGGGCTCGTGGTGCGATGCGACGACGACGGTGGTGGGCAGACCCGCGGCGACCTCGGCCGCGAAGCTGGGACCGCCGAGCACGGCGATGCGCTCGCGGTGTCCGGGCGGGAGCTCGTCGAAGAGCACGTCGTGCATGTTCGCGAGCGTGTCGACCTCGATGCCCTTCGCGGCGATGAGGTAGAGCGGCACGCTCGCGCCCGCGGTGCGCTCGGCGATCTCGTGCGCGAGCTGCCGCATCGCCTCGCGCATCGCGTGGCTGGGGATCGCACACACGACGAGCTCGGGAGCGATCATCGCCTCGCGCAGATCGGCGCTCACGTCGAGCGTGTCGGGGAAGCGCGCGTCGGGCAGGTAGCGTCGGTTCGCGCGATCGGCCTTCATCGCGGCGACGTGATCGGCGGAGCGCGCCCACAGCGTCGTGCGATAGCCGCGGCGCGCGAGGTGGATCGCCAACGCGGTGCCCCAGCTCCCCGCTCCAAGGACCGTGACCTGGCCGCGCTGCTCGCCCATCGTCCCCTCGGCGCCGCGTTCGAGCCGCGCCAGGTTGGGGTTTTACACGAGGCGCGCCGCGACGGGGCGAGGGCGAGCCCTCGTGCGCACGGGCGGGATCTGCCGGCGCGGAACAACGCTCGCCCCGGGGTGCCGGCAGCTATCTGAGTTTGGTCGACAACGGCAGGAGTGTTCGGTTACTAGTGTTCCACTGGGTCGCGGTGTTCCCCCGCGACGGAGGTCCCATGCGCGCCCCTACCCTGATCCTTGGTTCGTTGGCCCTGTTCGCGCTCGCCTGCGGCACCAAAGCCGAAGGCAGCGGCACCAACGCCGAGGCGGGCGAAGGCAGCTCGTCGAGCTCGACCGGCGGCGACGGCGACGACGACCCCAGCAACACCGGGGGCAACACGACGACGGCGGGCACGAGCGCCTCGACCACGATGACGACGACCGCGACGTCGGCCGACAGCGGCGAGACGACGATGGGCTTCATCTTGCCGCCCGACGGCGGCAGCGTGATGCCGATGTGCGATCTGGCGATGCAGGACTGCCCGAAGGGGCAGAAGTGCACGTCGTACGTCAGCATGCCGGGCGGCAAGACCGTCGACAACACGCACTGTGTCGACGTCATGGGCGATGCGCAGTTCGGCGAAGAGTGCACGCGCGTCGAGGGCAACGACGACTGCGCGGCCGGCTTCTTCTGCATGACCGACGTCAGCGGCCACGTGGGGATGGGCATCTGCCTCGAGTACTGCGCGGTGGGCAGCCCCTGCGTGAACGGCGGCGAGTGCTTCCCGTTCAACGACGGGGCGCTGCCGCTGTGCGAGGAGCTCTGCGATCCGCTCATCCAGGACTGCTCCGGCGGCCAGGGTTGCTACGCCGCATTCGACAACTTCGTGTGCGCGGTGCCCGGGCCCGCCGACGGCATGGGCGCCGACGGTGACACGTGTGCGACGATCCAGGGCTGCAACCCGGGCCTCATCTGCCGGACCGGCACCGAGGGCTGCTCGACCGAGAGCGGTTGCTGCACGCCGGTCTGCGATCTCAGCGGGCCCGACACGCAGTGCGAATCGCCCGGCGAGGACTGCATCCCGGCGCTCGACGATCCGCCGCCGGATCTCGTCAATGCCGGCTACTGCGGGGTTCCAGCCTGAGTCGGAACACGTCCGGCCCGCGGCCGTGATAAAACGGCAGGCAACCGTGGCTTCGGACGCGCGCGACGATTCGACCTTGCTCGACGCCTGGCGCGACGGCGATGCCCATGCGGGCAACGAGCTGCTGCGCCGGCACTTCGTCGCGGTCTACCGCTTCTTCACGGCGAACCTCTCGCAGGCCGGCCGCGACGTCGACCCCGAGGATCTCACGCAGCGCACGTTCGAGGCCTGCATCACGCGGCGCGATGCGGTGCAGACCGACTTCCGCGCGTACGTGTTCGGCGTGGCGCGGCGGATGCTCTACCTCGAGTGGAAGCGGAGGAAGGGCAGCAACGACATCATCTCGCCGTCGGCGGCGGAGATCCGCGACGTGCGGACGTCACCGTCGGTCGCGGTGGCGCGGCTCGACGAGCAGAAGCTGTTCCTGCACGCGCTCGCGCAGCTGCCCGCGGAGTTCCGCGCGGTGCTCGAGCGCTTCTACTGGGAAGAGCGCCCGATCGCCGAGATCGCCGACGAGCTGGGCATCGCGCTCGGCACGGTGAAGAGCCGCCTCTTCCGCGGCAAGGCGATGCTCCGCGATCAGTTGATGGCGAGCAAAGCCCCGAGCGCGCTCTTGCAGAGCGCCGTGATGCGCCTCGACGAACGCACCCGCGGCATCGAAGACCCCGGCGAGAGCCACTGACGGGCATCACGCGGCGGCTCCGGAGTCGCGCGATCTCCCGCGTGCTACGATCGACCGGTGAGCGAGGACTGGCGCCGCGAGTTCCCCGACCTGCCGCACGAGCCGCAGGATCTGGATCTCATCCGGCAGTGCCTGGCTAGAACGCCCGCCGAGCGTCTCGCCGGCGTCGTCCACGTCGCGCGCTGGCTGGAGCGCGCCCGGACCTCGAAATGGCTCGGCAGATCGATCGCAGCCGATGCGGCGGACCGCAAATGAACAGCGCCGAGTTCGACCCGGCGACGATGCTCGCGAAGTTGGAGGAACATGCGGTCCGCTACGTCGTGATCGGGGGCCTCGCAGCCGCGCTGCGCGGCTCACCCCACATCACGTCCGACCTGGACCTCTGTCCTTCGAGTGAGCCGGACAACCTCGAGCGACTTGCCGTCGTCCTGCGGGCACTCTCCGCAAAGATCCGGACCGAGGGCGCACCGGAGGGACTCGTCTTCGCGTGCGACGCGAAGTTCCTCGCAAACGTGCGAGTGCTGAACCTCGTGACGAGCGCCGGAAATCTCGACATCTCGTTCGTGCCGTCCGGCACTGCCGGTTATCCAGAGCTCGTCACGCAGGCAGAGCGTCTGCAAATCGCCGATGGAGTCGCCCCTCCGATCGCCGCTCTGGAGGACATCATCCGCTCCAAGGAAGCGGCGAATCGACCCAAGGATCTCGCGGTGCTCCCGGCTCTTCGCACACTGCTCGCCGAGATCCGAAGACGCGAAACGCAGTGAGCCATGAGCGTGGTCGCCAGCCAGCACCCCCCCGCGCGCGGTCGCCAGTGACCCACCACAGCGCGCGGTCGACAGTGACCCACCACAGCGCGCGGTCGACAGTGACCCACCACCCGCGCGCGGACGCCAGTGAACCAGCCCCGCGAGCAGACGACGCCAAAGGCGGCGTCAGCTCGCGAGGGCCCGCCGCACGGCGGCGGCGGCCGCTCATGCGGCCGGGGGTAGCGAGGACCCGAGTCGAGCCCATGGCTCGACTCGGGTCGGAGCGTAGGGGCGCAGCCCCTGTCAATGATGATGATGCCCGTCGTGCACGTGCCCGTGCTCGAGCTCTTCGTCGGTCGCCTCGCGCACGCTCACCACCTCGACGGTGAAGTGCAGCGTCTCGCCGGCGAGCGGATGATCGAGATCCACCAGCACGCGATCCTCTTCGACCGCGACGACGCGCAGCGGCATCTGCTCGCCGTCGTCGTCCTCGACCACGAGCGTCATGCCCGGGTGCACGTCGACGCCTTCGAACGCCGCCTTCGGGATCGCCTGCGGTCCCTGGGCCTGCTTGTCGCCGTAGCCCTCCTCGGGCGGCACGACCGCGACCAGCTTGTCGCCCGCGACCTTGCCGTCGAGCTGCTTCTCGAGCCCCGGCACGATGTTGCCCGCGCCGTGCAGGTACGCCATCGGCGGCGCGCCCTCGGAGCTGTCGAGCACTTCGCCGGCGTCGTTGCGCAGGGTGTAGTGGATCGTGACGACCTTGTTGGCGGAGATGGTCTCGCTCACGGCGGGCCGGACGGTAGCCCAGCGCCGCGGAGATCGGACCGCCCGTGCCGCGCGATCGATCGCACCGCCGCGTGAGGCCCCTCGCGAGCCGTGGCCGACTCACGACGATGCGGACGCGAGCGCCTCGCTGAACGCCGCTCGCGGATCGACCCGCTGCGCCCGCATGTGCCACAGCCGTGCGCGGCGCAACGCCTGCATCTGCCGCGCGGGCGCGCCCGGCCGCGGCACGCGCCCTTCGCCGAGCAGCTCGACGAGCACGAGCGGATAGGCGATCGGCCGCCGGCACGCCGCCAGCGAGCCGCCCTGCATCACCACGCGCAGCTCCCAGAGCGCCGAAGGGCCCGACGACGCGACCGCGACGTCGACCGGACCGGCCAGGCTCCCGCACACGCCGCCCAGTCGATCGCGCAGCCATGCGCCGCGCCCACGCGCCTGCGGCCACACCTCGAACAGCCCGACCCACGAGCGGCGCACCACCTCGCGCAGCTCCGGCGCGAGCACGCCCTCCGCGTCGTCCTTCAGACACCACGGCCGCACGTCGTCCGGCCCCGCGGCCTCGACGAGCGCCCAGTCGGCCCGCGTCGCGTGCCACACCTCGAGCTCGGCATCCTCGCCGCGCAGCACCCCGACCTCGCGCTCCCACAGCGCGAGCAACGGCTGCATGCGCGCCGCGCCGACGTCGTCGCCGAACACCGCGGCGCTCCAGCGATCGAGCGCGTCCTCGAGCTCGCGATCGATCACGTGCGTCGCCCGAGCTCAGCGCGTCGACGCAGCGTTCGCGCGCACGGCCTGCGCGAACGTGTCGAAGAGCCGCGACGCATCGTGCGGGCCCGGCGAGGCCTCGGGGTGGTACTGCACGCCGAACAAGGGCCGCGTGCGCAGCCGCAGCCCCGCGACCGTGTCGTCGAACAGGTTCACGTGCGTCACGCTCGCGCCGCCTTGGTGCTCGAGCGACGCCGCATCGACCGCGAAGCCGTGGTTCTGCGACGTGATCTGCACCGCCGCGCCCTGCCCCGCCTCGTCGTCGCGCACGGGATGGTTGCCGCCGTGGTGCCCGAACTTCAGCTTGTAGGTGCGACCGCCCAGCGCGAGGCTGAGCAGCTGGTGCCCGAGGCAGATGCCGAACACCGGCAGCGTGGGCGCGCGATCGCAGAGCTCGCGGATCGCCGCGACGACGTCGGGCAGCGCCGACGGATCGCCGGGGCCGTTGCTGAGCAGCACGCCGTCGGGGCGCAGCGCGAGCACGTCGGCCGCGCTCGCGTGCGACGGCAGCACCGTGACCTTCATGCCGCGGTCGCGGAGGTTCCGCAGGATGTTGAGCTTCACGCCGTAGTCGACGACGACGACGTGCACGTCGCACGCGGGCGCATCGGTGTGCCACGTGGGCACGTCCCACGGGTACGGCTCGCGCGTGCTGACCTCGTGCGCGAGCCCGCGGCCGTTCATCGACGGTGCCGTCCTCGCGCGCTCGACCAGCGTCGCGATGTCGGTGCCGTCGGTCGACACCGCGCCCATCACCGCGCCGTGCTTGCGCAGGTGCCGGGTGAGCGCGCGCGTGTCGACCTCGGAGAGCCCGGGCCGCCCGCGCGCGATCAGTAGATCGGCGAGCGTGCTCTTCGCGCGCCAGTTGGACACCGTCGGCGACAGCGAGCGCACCACCAGCGCCTCGGCGCCGTGGGACACCGACTCGAGATCGTCGTCGTTGCACCCGACGTTGCCGACCTCGGGCACCGTGAGGCAGACGATCTGACCGGTATAGGACGGGTCGCTGAAGATCTCCTGGTAGCCGGCCATCGCGGTGTTGAACACCACCTCGCCGACCACGGTCGCCCGGGCCCCGAAGGCCTGGCCGCGGAACACGCGGCCGTCGGCGAGCGCCAGCACGCCTTCGCCCGAGTGCGGATCGCTCGCGCTCATCGCCCGCTTTTCTGCCCCCCGCTGCCACGGCCGTCAAGGGCGCCGCTCGTGCGCTGCGCGAGAGTGTTAGATTCGTGTCGTGGACGTGCCCACCGCCTGCGTGCTGCTCATCGGCGACGAGCTGCTCACGGGCAAGGTCCGCGACGAGAACGGGCACTTCCTCGCGAAGCTGCTGCGGCGCCGCGGCATCCGCCTGCTCGAGATCTGCACCATCGGCGACGACCCCGACGAGATCGGCGCGGCGCTCGTGCGCCTCTGCGCGCGCGCCCCCATCGTGTTCACCTCGGGCGGCGTGGGTCCGACCCACGACGATCGCACGCTCTACGCGATCGCGCGCACGACCGGTCGCGAGCTCGTGCGCAACGCCGAGATGGAAGCGCAGCTCCGCCACTACTACGGCGAGCGCATCAACGAGGCGGCGCTGCGCATGGCCGACCTGCCCGCCGGCACGCTCCTGCGCGCGATGCCCGGCTGGCCCGTGCTCCGCCTCGATCTCGAGGCGGCCCGCGTCTACATCCTGCCGGGCGTGCCGAGCCTGCTGCGCGCGAAGCTCGAGCACCTGGAGGCGATCGAGGGCGAGCTGCCGCTCTCCGCCGGCTGGCACCTGGCGACGCTCCACACCAGCCTCGACGAGAGCAAGCTGGCGCCGCTGCTCGACACCGTGGTCGCGGAGTTCCCGGGGATCGACATCGGCTCGTATCCGAGGTGGAGCCGCAGCGAGGACGGTCGGATCCGCGTGCACGTGCGCGTCACCTTCGAGGGACCGAGCGGCGAGGCGGCGCGGGTGGAGGCGGCGCGCGAGCGCCTGCAGGCGGCGCTCGCCCCCGATCAGTTGCTGGAGCCCGACCCCGCCGTGTGAGCCCCGGCCTGCGCCCTCGCGTACGCCGTTCGCATGGACAAACCGGCGACAAGTGATAGGTTTACCGCCCATGCGCGCCCCCCAGAGCTCGCTCCTCTGTCTCGCGCTCGTGCTCGGCGGCGGCTGCAAGTCGACGAAGCACGAGGACGCCAAGTGGCTGGCGCCGCCGAAGAGCTACGACCCCAAGGGCGCCGAGCTCACCTTCAACACGAAGAACCTCGACGCGTTCAACACGATGGGCGCCGACGAGCGCGCCGCCCAGCTCGAGAAGCTGCGCGCGGCGAAGGGCACGTTCAAGGGCCAGGCGCTCTACCAGCGCTCCGAAGAGCTCACCGACAAGATCGACGACCGCCAGTACGGCAAGTACGACGTGTGGCTCACGATCGCCGAGCCCGTCTACCTGGAGATCACGGTCGAGTACCACGTGTTCTTCGACGAGCCGCAGCTCGCCGGCCTGGCCGGCAACACCCCGGTGGAGTTCACCGGCACGTTCATCGACATGATCTACGAGGATCAGGCCAAGCCGCGCCGCATGGAGATCAAGGTCAAGGGCGACGCCATCAACGTGATGAAGGACTGACCCGGCCTTGCTCGCACTCGCAACGCTGGGCTCCCCCCTGCTCTGGGGCGCGTTCCTGCTCGGGGTCCTGGTCCTGCTGGCCATCGATCTCGGGGTCTTCAACCGCAAGACGCACACGGTCTCGACCAGCGAGGCCCTGACCTGGTCGCTCGTCTGGGTCGCGCTGTCGCTGTGCTTCAACGCGTTCGTCTACTTCAAGTTCGGCCGCACGCCGGCGCTGGAGTTCCTCTCCGCGTACGTGCTCGAGAAGTCGCTCTCGGTCGACAACCTGTTCGTCTTCATCGTCATCTTCCGCTACATGGACGTGCGGCCCGCGGTGATGCACCGCGTGCTGTTCGCCGGCATCGTCGGCGCGCTCGTGCTGCGCGGCGTCTTCATCCTCGTCGGGCTCGAGCTCATCGAGCTGTTCTCGTGGACGCTGTACCTGTTCGGCGGCTTCCTGCTGCTCACCGGCGTCCGCCTGCTCTTCGCGGGCGAGGAGCAGGTCGACCCCAGCGGCAACTTCGCCTACCGGCTCGCGCGCAAGCTCCTGCCCATCACGCGCCGCTATGTCGGCGCGCGCTTCTTCGTGCGCCAGGACGGCAAGCTCAGCGTCACGCCGCTGTTCATCGTCCTGTTGATGATCGAGACCTCCGACGTCGTCTTCGCGCTGGACTCGATCCCGGCCGTGTTCGGCGTCAGTCGCGATCCGTTCATCGTGTTCACGAGCAACGTGTGCGCCGTGCTCGGCCTGCGCGCGATGTTCTTCCTGCTGCAGAACTTCCTCGACAAGTTCGCCTACCTCAAATACGGCCTCGGGCTCGTGCTCGCGTTCATCGGCGCGAAGATGATCGTCTCCGAGGGCCTGTTCGGGCTCATCGACCCCGTGCAGGTGCCCACCGGGCTGTCGCTCGGCGTCGTCGGCGGGCTCATCGGCGCGTCGGTGCTGGTCAGCCTCGTCATGCCGCCCAAGGCCGAGCGCGAAGAGGTGCTCGAGCACACCGAGGCCGCCTCGCTCATCGCCGACATCGACCCGCACGCCTCGATCACGCAGTCGGTCGACGGCAGCATGATGCACCGCAGCCCCGCCGAGGACTCGCAGATCAACGTCGTCGGCATCGAGCGCGCCGACGAGAAGCCCTCGTCGGGCTAGCGAGCGACGGCACGTCGGGCCCGACGTGGCTTCGCCACGGCGGAGTGCGAGCAAGACCGCTCGCACCAAGAAGAGCGCGGGAGGGCGCGACCAAGGCTAGCGCCGCGACCACTGCCGGGTCGCGGCGAGGCGGTCGAGGTGCACCGCGAGCGCGTGGTAGCGGTGCTGCATGAGCGTCGGATCGCCCACGCTGCGCGCCCGCTCGAGCCAGACCGCCGCCTCGTCGTGGCGACCGTCCGCGTCGTAGGCCCAGGCCATGAGCGCGCTCGTCGGCCCGGCGGCGTCCTCGTGGCGCACGGTGGGCGCCCAGCGATCGAGCTCGCCGCGCACGCGCTCGACGGCCCCCGTCGCGAACGCGGTCAGCAGCTCGACGTGGATCCGCCAGCAGAGCTGCTCGGGTGCGCGCGCCGGCGGGAGCTCGGCGAGCCGCGCGGCCGCCTCGTCGCCGCGCCCGAGCAGCGCGAGCAGCAGCACCTCGCTGGCGCCGAGCTCGAGCTTGCGATCGGGATCGCAGTCGGCACCGCGCTCGTGCTCGGCCGCCTCGCGGATCCACCCGAGCGCGCGCTCGAGCTGACCCCGCTTCCACGCGAGCGCGGCCAGCACGACCCGCGCGCGTTGCCGCCGGGGCCCGCCGCTCTCGGGCGGGGCCGCGATCGCGAGCAACCGGCCTTCGGCCTCCTCGATGCGCCCGCGTCGTGCGAGGTCGAGCGCATGCGCGAGCCGCATGTCGTCGAACAAGGACCACTGCAGCGCGAACGTCACGACACCGGCGACGAGCGCGGTGAACGGGTGCGCGGTGACGATCGCCGCGACCGTCGCGAGCACGCCGAGCACGAGCAGCGGCAGCGCGATGAAGCGGCGCACGACCTTCACGAAGCCCACCGCACGCGTGAGCTCGGCCGGATCGAACGCGGGCAGGTGACGCAGCCGCGCGCCCGCGTCGTCGTCGCCGAGCGCGAGCGCGGTCATGGGCCCGTCGTGCCGCCGCGGTGCCGCAGATCGAGCTTGATGCCGCCCTTGCCCGGGTCCTTGGGCGCGTCCCTGGGCGGGGCCTTCACCGGCTCGCCGGGCGCGGTCGTGGGCGGCTCGGCGGGCACGTCGTCGACCCCGTCGTCCGCGACCGCCGGCGACTCGACGTCGCCCGGCCCCGACACCGGGCGCTCGGCGGGCAGCTCGTCGACGTCGGAGGCCGGCGCCTGGCCGTCGCCCTCGCCGACGCCGGCCAGCTTCGCCTGCTGCTCCATCATGCGCGTGTGCTCTTCGAGCTCGATGAGCTCGAGCCAGCGCTCGCCGTCGACCGCGATGCTGCCGTCGTCGGCGACCTTCACGTCGACCGCCGCGAGCATCGGCCGCACGAACGCGTCGGGCTGGCGATCGAGCCGCATGTCGCGGAACGCCCGCGCGAGGCAGGTGCGCACCGGCTCGGACAGCTGCTTCGCGTCGATGCGGTTCATCATCGTCGTGCCGTCGCGATCGACGAGGTTGAGCCCCGCGATGCGATAGGCGCCGGCCTGCGCGCGCCCCTGCAGGCACGGCTTCGCGCGCACGGCCGCCGCGATCTGCTCGCGGCGCAATCGCGTGCGATAGGCCTCGGTGTGCACGTCGGACTGGATGCCGAGGCTCACCCAGTAGACGATGTCGATGTAGTGGTTGACCCCGGTCTGGTTCTCGGGAAACTGCTGGCGCGCGATCGCCTTCTCGATGCACGCGGGCATGCGCTCGTCGACGAAGCCGGTCTCGAGCACCTCGGTGCGCAGCACCTCGCCCGACGGCGCGATGCGGGCGCGGATCTTCACCTGGCCCTCGGGCACGCCCGCGAAGCCGTTCTCCTTGCCCTCGGTCGGCTCCATCGTCTCGATCGCGCGCCGCAGGAAGCACTCGGCCGCCGGCTCGCGCAGCCCCTGCGCGATCTCGTTGAGCCGCGGCAGCTCGTACACGCGCTCGGCCTTCGTCGAGGGCAAGAGGATGACGCCCTCGTTCGAGGAGCGGATCGCCTTCTGGATGTACCGGTCGCGCCCGAGCGTCGACATCGGGTTCACCGTCGACTCGTCCTTGCGGCTCGCGCACGCCGAGGCGGCGAGCGCGGTCACGAGCGCGACGAGGGCGCTGCCCACGAGCCGACGCGGCATGGCTTCCGTATTAGCAAAACTCCGCGCGCGTGGCTGCCCCGCCGAGCCCCGGCTGGGACCGTTTGCAGCGCTTGCGGAGTCTGCGGCGGTTGCTCCATAGTGCGGGCCGGCCTCCTCGGGTCCCCGCCATGACCGAAGCACTCGCGCACACGCCTCTGCACGCCGCCCACCTCGAGCTCGGGGGCAAGATGGTCGCGTTCGGCGGCTGGCACATGCCGATCCAGTACCCCGCCGGCATCCTCGCCGAGCATCGCGCCGTGCGCGAGCACTGCGGGCTCTTCGACGTCTCGCACATGGGCGAGATCGATTTCCGCGGGCCCGGTGCGATCGCGTGCGTGCAGCGGCTGGTGACGAACGATATCGGCAAGCTCGTCGATGGTCGCGCCGCATACACGGTGACGTGCAAGGAGGACGGCGGCATCGTCGACGACTGCATCGTCTACCGCATCGGGCCCGAGCACCTGCGCATCGTCGTGAACGCGGCGAACATCGCGAAGGACTTCGCCCACTTTCGCAAGCACGGTGAAGGCCAGGGCTGCAGCATCGACGACGTGTCGAGCGCGTGGGCACTCATCGCCGTGCAGGGTCCCGAGGCGCCGAGCATCGTCGCGTCGCTGGCCGGCCCCGCGCTGCGCGACGTCGCGACGTTCGGCTTCGTCGACGCGACGATCGCCGGCGTACCGATCACCGCGGCCCGCACCGGCTACACCGGCGAGGACGGCTTCGAGCTGTTCGTGCCGGCCGCGTCGGCGCGCGCGGTGTGGGACGCGTTCATCGCCGCGAAGGTGCAGCCGATCGGGCTCGGCGCCCGCGACACGCTGCGGCTCGAGGCCCGGCTGTCGCTCTACGGCAACGACATCGACGAGACCACCGATCCGATCTCGGCGGGGCTCGGCTGGGTCGTGAAGCTCGACAAGGGCATCGCGTGCATCGGCCACGACGCGCTCGCGGCCGTGAAGCGCAATGGGCCCACGCGCAAGCTCGTCGGCTTCCGCGTCGTCGATCGCGGCATCGTGCGCGACGGCGCCGACGTGCTCGGCGACGCCGATGCCGTCGTCGGACGCGTGACCTCCGGCGGCGTCGCGCCCACGGTCGGCGGCTCGGTGGGCCTCGCGTGGGTGCCCACCGCCATGGCCGTGCCCGACACCGAGCTGCGCCTGCGCCAGCGCGACAAGGTCTTCGTCGCCAAGCAGGTCAAGGGTCCGTTCTACCGTCGCGCCGGCTGAGCCGACGCATTCTTCTCGTTTCGTTCACGAGGACAGCCACGATGAGCACCGACGTTCCAGCGGATCTGCGTTACACCAAGGACCACGAGTGGGCGCGCAAGGAGGGCGACCTCGTCGTCGTCGGCATCACCGCGCATGCGGTCGAGCAGCTCGGCGACATCACGCTCGTCACGCTGCCCGCGGCCGGCACCAAGGTCGCATCGGGCGAGCGCTTCGGTGACGTCGACTCCGTGAAGGCGGTCTCCGAGCTGTTCGCGCCGCTCGCCGGCGAGGTCGTCGCGACCAATCCGGAGCTCGACGCGGCGCCCGAGCGCGTGAACGAAGATCCCTACGGCGCCGGGTGGATGATCAAGATCCGCCCCGCGGACGCCGCCGCCTACGACGCGCTCTTGAGCCCCGCCGACTACGGCAAGACGCTGGGCTGACCAGCGCGCGCGCGAAGGGTGCTAGCCTGCCGGCGCGATGAGGCGGGCGTTGACGATCGCGGTGCTGGCGGTGCTACCGCCGTCGCTCGCGTCCGCCGAGCCCAAGCACGCGCCGAAGGACGAGCTCGGCACCCCGCTGCCGCCCGGAGGGCGCATCGCCCCCGCACCGCCGCTCTTGCACGAGCGCAACAAGGTGATGCCGGGGCTCCTGCCCTCGACCGAGCGCGACAGCGTCTCGGATCTCGGGCTCGTCGCGCAGAACGACGGCAGCTTCGCGTTCGCCGATGCGGGCAACCGCTTCACCGCGCTCGTGCGACCCGACGGCAGTGTGCTCTTCGCCGATCGCTGGCGCACGTGGAGCACGAAGGACAAGCAGCGCGGGCGCCGGGGCTCGCTGCCGCCCGAGGGTGGACGCGCGCTCAATCCGTTCGTCGGCGTGCGGCTCTCGGGTCCGCTCGAGTGGTCGCTGCGAGCGACGCGGCAAGACCCCTACGCGAACGCGAAGACCGGCTTCCTGCTGCGCACCGAGCCGTTCCGGCGCGGGCTCGCGATCGGCTTCGTGCGCATGCGCATCGCCGACTCGCTGCGCGCCCTGCCCCGCGAGCTGCTCGAGCTGTGGACCGATCGCAAGCGCGATGCCGCGGCGCGGCGCAAGCTGCTGTTCCAGCGCTGGGACGAGTGCGAGGAGCCCGACGAGGATCCCGCGGTCGCGACCGCGGCCTCGGAGATCGAGCGGCTCCGCGACGACGCCGCTGCGCAGGCCCGCGACATCATCGAGGCGTTCGTCCGTCGCCATGCCCCTGCGGGGGGCAAGGACGGGTTCGCGCCCGACGAGCTGCGCACGCTGAACGCGAAGCGCAGGAGCATTGCCGCATTCGAGCCGTACGCCGAAGGCCAGTCATGAACAGCGCACCGATCACGCTCTCCACCACCCCCAGCGTCGATCCCGGGCTCGCCCGCTGGCGCGAGCACTATCCGATCCTCGCGAGCACGGTCTACATGAACAGCAACAGCATGGGCGCGATGCCGGCGTCGGCCCCCGCTGCGCTGGCCGAGTACGCCGAGCTGTGGGCCCGCGAAGGCGTCGAGGCCTGGGACGCGTGGACGAAGGTCGCCGAAGAAACGGCCGACAGCGCGGCACGGCTGTTCGGGGCCGGGCCCGGCGAGACCGCGCTCAACCAGAACGTCGCGTACTTCCAGGCTGCGATCGCGGGCTGCATCGACTGGAAGTCCGGGCGCAACAAGGTCGTCGTCGAGGAGCTGCAGTTCCCCAACGTGATCTACGTGTGGGAGCGCTTCAGGGAGCTCGGCGCCGAGCTGGTGCTCGTGCCGTCGGACGACGGCATGACCGTGCCCACCGAGCGCATGCTCGAGGCGATCGACGAGCGCACGGCGATCGTGCCCTGCTCCCACGCGATCTACGTCTCGGGTGCGCTGCAGGACATCGGCGCGATCGCGAAGCGGGCCCGCGAGGTCGGGGCGCTCACGCTCATCGACGTCTACCAGACGCTCGGTGCGGTGCCGATCGACGTGCACGACTGGGGCGTCGACATGATCACGGGCGGCAGCCACAAGTGGCTGTGCGGCGGCCCGGGTACCGCGTTCCTGTGGGTGCGTGACGAGCTGCGCCGCACGCTGAAGCCGCGCAACACCGGATGGTTCGCGCACGCCGATCCGTTCGCGTTCGAGCCCGCGCCGATCCGCTTCGCGGACACCGCGTGGCGCTTGATGTCGGGCACGCCGTCGATCCCGGCGTACTACGTCGCGAAGAAGGCCTACGAGCCGCTGCACGAGATCGGCATCGAGCGCGTGCGCGCGCACAACCTCGCGCTCTGCCAGGCGATCATCGATCGCGCGCTCGAGGCCGGGCTCGTCGTGCACTCGCCGATCGAGCACGGTCGACGCACGGGCTTCGTCGCGGTCGACTTCCCCGGCAGCGAGGCCGCGAGCAAGCAGCTCGTCGCCGAGCACTACAAGCACGACTGGCGGCCCAAGTGCGGGCTGCGCCTCGGCCCGCACTTCTACAACACCGAGGACGAGGTGCACCGCATGATGGATCGCGTCGTCCAGCTCGCGCGCCGCTGATGCGCGCCGCAGCGGTGATGCTGGTCACAACCCAAGGGCGCAGCGGCGTGCATAGTGTCCTCCCATGACCCTACGAACCACTTGGCTTGTCATGGTGCCGCTCGTCCTCGCGTGTCCGGCCGCGGGTGACGACGACGGATCGACGAACGCGGGCAGCGAGCACGCCAGCAGCGAGCACGGCGGCAGCGAGCACGCGGAAGGCGAGCACGGCAGCAGCACCGCACCGGCCGACACGAGCGGCGGCAGCGAGTCGGGCGGCATGGCCGATCCGGCCGCGACGATGGAGTTCTTCGCGCGGATCCCCGGGCTGTGGATCGGGCCCCTCGATTCCACCACCTCGGTCGGCGACTTCCCGACCATGAACATGGACGTGCGCGCCGCCGACGGGCACACGCTGTTCTCGCGCGTGGACATCGACGGCGGCAACAACCTGCGCTTCGCCTTCGTGATCGAGGACCACGACGGACCCACCCTGGTGTTCCGCAACGGCGGCTACTTCCTCGGCATCCTCCGCGACTCGCGGACGGTGCTCGCCGAGGCCGACCTCGAGGCCGAGCGCTTCCGCTTCTGCTCGATCGACATGGGCTGCGAGTACATCTCGGCGGTGTTCGACTTCGAGGGCGAGGACGGGCTCGACATGCACGTCGACGTGCGCGGCACCACGCACTTCGACTGGCCGGCAACGCGCGCCGAGCTGCGCGAGACGGATGGGCCCTTCCCCGCCGACGACGTGCCGCAGCCGGGCGACGGGCCCTTCCCGGAGATGCCGAGCCTGGCCGCGTCGCTCACGTGGACGACGCCGCTCGAGGCCGACACCGACGCATGGATCATCCTGTCGACCACCAACTGCGGGCTCTCGGGCGGATGCACCCCGAGCCGGTTCATCCACGCCACCGCGCCCGCGGGCTCGACCTCGGTCGAGATGCTCATCGAGCAGATCCACGCGGGCGACTACAAGGCCAACGCGATCCTCGATCGCAACGGCAACCTCGCGGGCACGTTCTTCCCCGACTCGGGCGACACGGTGAGCGTGCCGAACAAGGCGGTGAGCATCGCGCCGACCGGCACCACCGACGTCAGCGTGCCGCTGCTCGTAGACGTTTAGTTTTGGTCGCGCCGTCCGGCGCTCTTCCTCGTGCGCGCAGTCGTGCTCGCTGTCCGCCGTGGCAAAGCCACGGCGGGCTCGAGGGGCGCGTCACTCGAGCCGGGGTCGCGCGCTGAAGTAGTACGACGGCGCGCTGCCGGGCGTGAGCTCGAGTGGGGCCGGCTCGAGCGCGTCGATGCGGGAGAGCCGGCCCTGCGCGTCGAGCACGAACAGCCCGCGCGGCTCCTGGTCGTTGTCGCCCGACGCGAAGCTGTAGAGCAGCGCGTTGCCGCCGTCGTCGATCGCGAGCGGGCGCATCGAGATCCCGGGGTACTGCTCGAGGCCCAGCGGCGAGATCCGCACCACGGTGCGGAGCGGATCGTCGTCGCCGTCGAGGCCCTCGGTGATCGCGACCTCGCACATGGCCAGCAACCACTCGCCGCCGGGACTCACGACGAGCGAGTCGATCTCGCTGCACGCGAGCTGCTCGCCGCTGTGGATGCGCAGCCCCTGCGCGTCGGCGCGGATCACCTGCAGGTTCTCGGCGACCAGCAAGACCGCGCGGCCGCCCTCTGCGACGTGCAGCTGCATGCGCGGCGCGAGCTGCGAGTCGCTGGCGAGATCGACCGGACCGATCCGCGGCAGCGACAGCCAGGTGCCTGCGGCCAGATCGGCACGGTAGATCCGCAGGTTCGAGTCCATCAGCACGATGACGTCCTCGGACAGCGCCGCGATGATGTCGAGCAGGCCTTCGCGCGGGACCTCGGGCGTCTCCGGCAGGTCGTCGTGGTCGAAGTCGCAGTCGTCGGGCAGCCGCAGCTGCTCGATGCGCTCGCGACCGTCGAGCGGTCCCTGCCAGCGATAGCGCACCGCCCAGCAGGTCGGCTGCGGCGGACAGGCCACGCCGTAGTCGATGCACGCCTGCGAGGCCTCGAACTGGCCGCGCATCGCCACGAGCGCGCTGCCGTCGGGGGTGAGGCACGCGCCGTTCTCGCAGCGGTTCGGGATGAACGAGCCCGAACCGGCGAGCGGCGGACGCCAGCGGAGCTGCGCCCGCTCGAGCTCGACCAGCGCCGGCGTCTTCGCCCCCGGTCGCGTCATCTCGTAGACGACGACGGTCGTCGGCTCGTCGCCGAACGGCGGCGGGATCGCCCAGAGCACGTCCGACTCGGGTGGCGAGCGCAGCGACAGCTGCACGCCGAGGTAGTGCTCGGGTCGCTCGAACCAGATCGGCGCCCGGTGCCCTCGCACCGTCGGGAGGATCACCATGCCGGTCTGCGCCGAGTTCCAACGCGTGGCGGCGATGCCCGACTCGACGAGCTCCATCTCCGACGCGAGCTTGCCCCACTCGGCCTCGGCCTCCACCTCGACGTAGCCGCCGTCGTTCGCGTCGAGCCACACCATCGTGTCGTTCTGCGGCAGCACGACGAAGCCTCTGCCACCCGGGACGACGACGACCTGGAGCTTCGAAGGATCGCTGCCCTCGACCTTCGCGCGAAACGGCAGGCTCCTGCGCTCGCCGCCGTCGTAGAGCTCGAACTTCGTCGCGGTCGAGCCCTCGAGCCACACCGCGAGCGCATCGACCGAGGGCTCTGCGCAGGCGGCGGAGAGCCCGGCCGCCGCGAGTATCGTCGCCCGGAGTCGCATCGCCAGGCCGCAATCGTACAGGGGCCCAGGGCCGCCCGCTCGGGTTGCACGGGGCCGGGTGCTGCGGCACGCTCGCCGCCCATGCCGCCTGCAGACGACGACGAGAAGCCCGAAGGCACCTCCACGACGCCGGACGTCGATGGCGACGACGAGCACGAAGGTGAGCTCGTGATCGGCGACGACGAAGGCGACGACGAGGACGAGGACGAGGGCACGGACGACGAAGAGGCGGTCGCCGAGGCGGCCGCGGCCATCGAGCTCGTGGTGCTGCCGATCGCCTGCACCAACGAGGGCAAGGGCGCGCCGCTGTGCATGGGCATCCAGCGCTGGTGGGCGCAGGAGCTCGCGAGCCGCGGTGCCAAGGCAGCGGCGCCGGTCTTCACCGCGATGGCGCAGCAGGGCAAGCGTCAGGTGCCCGCGCTCATGGTCTTCCGCGAGCCGTGGAGCGACGCGCGCGCGCTCGACGGCATCCAGCGCTTCCCCAACGCGAAGCGCGGGCTCGTCACCAACATGCGCGTCGACGACGAGTCGTGCGGCTGCGAGCTCCGGCTCGTGACGCTCGAGCCGCTCACCGACGCCGAGCGGGCCGCCCAGCCCACGCCCGCCGTCGCCGAAGGCGAAGAAGCCCCGGCCCCGGCCACCCACAAGCTCGTCGAGCTGGAGAAGTGGTCGTGGAGCGCGGGCTCGGGCGAGCTGCCCGAGAAGCTCTTCGACGTGCTGAAGAAGCTCGGCACGCACTGCGGCGTCACGATCGAGGCCGCCGACTGGAAGACCGCGTTCGGCAGCGGCAACGTGCAGGCGCTGACCTCGTTCCTGGTCGGGCTCGGCAACCTCTCGGCGCTGCAGGGGCGCTGCGTGCCGACCACGCCGGATCAGCTGCTGGCCCCGCTCGTCGACGCCGTCAGCCGCGACCCGGCGATGGACGCCGCGATGCAGGCGCTGCACATCATGACCGACATCCTGGTCAACAACCCGATCGATCAGAGCGCGATCCCGCTGTCGCTGCAGGCGCTCAACGTCGCCGCCGGACGCCGCCAGAAGGATCAGAGCGCGTACCACCACCTCGCGTCGCTCTTGCGTCGGCTCGGCGACGTCGGCTCCGCGGTGCAGGCCTTCAACCAGGCCTTCAACCTCGACCCCGCCAACGAGGCGGTCGCGGTCGCGTTCATCGACACGCTGCGCAGCGCGAGCGACAAGGCCAACGCGTTCAAGGTGGCCCAGTTCGCGGTCGAGCGCGGCAACGAGTCGCCGCGGGTCATCGCGCGGCTGGCCTCGCTGATGCTCGAGCACGACCAGTTCGACGAGGCCGAGCCGTTCCTGCGCCGCGCGATCGAGGAGGGCAAGGTGCCCTCGGCGTTCGGCGATCTGGCGAACGTGCTGTGGGATCGCGGTGGCGGCGATCAGGAGGGCGAGGATCGCGAGGAGGCGCTCGCGCTCCTGCGCACCGCCGTCGAGCTGCCGAGCATCGCGAAGAGCTCGCTCGACATCCTGCTCGACCTCCACGAGGAGGAGAAGAACGAGGAGGCGACCGTGCTGCTGCTCCGCGCCGCGGAGAAGCACCCCACCGACGCCACGGTGCTGCGCTACGTCGCGACGATGTACCTCGAGGGCGACGATCCGCCGAAGGCGCGCGAGTACCTGGAGAAGCTGCTCGCGCTGCCGCGCCGCACGCTCGACGACGACGCGTTCGCGCGCCGCGGCCGGCTCACGCTCGACGTCGAGGACTTCGAGGAGCGCTACGACGCGGCGATCGAGAAGGTGCGCTCGTCCGACAAGAAGCAGACCGCCGACGCCGCCAAGTTCCTGCGCGAGATCATCGCGCGCGACGAGCGGTTCTGGCAGCCGCACCTGATGCTCGCGCTCGCGGTGCGCGAGGACGAAGGCGACGACGCCGCCCTCGCCCACCTCAACAACGCGGTGCGCCTGCGGCCGAACGACGCGGAGATCCGCAACCTCATGGTCGCGATCCTGCGCAAGCAGGGCCGCCCCCGCGAGGCCGTGGAGCACCTGCGGGCGATCGTCGCGCTCAACCCGCGCGAGGTCGAGCCGGTGGTGCTGCTCGCCGCTTCGCTGCGCGACGCGAACATGTTCGCGGAGGCCCGCCAGGTCTGTAAGGCGGCGCTGCAGATGCTGCCGAACCACCCCGAGTTCAAGCGCATCCTCGACGGCCTCCCCGCCCCCGCCGCGGGCGAGGAGGACGACGAGGACGACGCCGACGACGAGGACGAGGACGAGGACGGCAAGGCCTGACGACAGACTGAGCCGGGGCCCCGGCGCGTTCCGGTGCCCATGCACGGGCCCGGGACCGTTCGTCCCCAGCGATTCTGGCGCCGCGATCCGGCGCGCTATACTGGTCGCGGCCGAGGTTCGCGTCGGTGAGCCGCCAAACCGAGAGCAACGCGATCCCGCTGATAGCGGTGCTGCTGGCGTCGTTCGGCGCGCACCTCTTGTTGTGGCCGCTCGGCGACGAGGTGCTCGACATGGCGTGGCAGCACCGTCGGCTGCCGCAGACCGAGAGCGTCATGGAGGTCGCGCTGCTCGACGAGGACGACCCCGACGCCGAGCTGCCCGAGGACGAGGTGCCCGAAGAGGCACCCGGCAAGCTCGTGCAGCTCGACCGCGTCACCGACGAGCGTCCGCCCGAGCGCGACACACCGTACGTCTCGGAATTCGACAACCGCACGTCGCATCCGACGCGGGCACCGAACGTGCGGCCGATCCCGGGCGCACCCGGGGTCCAGGGCGAGCGCAAGGACGGCAACGAGGGCAAGGCGGACTCGCCCGATCCGCTGCAGCCGCACGCGCTGCCGCTGCAGCCCCGGGACGCCGACGCGCAGGGTGAGGACAGCACCGAGCCCGACGATCGCGGCGAGCTGCCGCGGCCCGGTGCGGTGCCGCTGCCCCGCGCCGTCGGCTCGGCAGGCACGCGCAAGGCGTTGCAGGACGCGCTCGGTCAGCACGGTAGCCTCGACGACATCGACAAGAAGATCGAAGAGGGCGGCGAAGAGGTCGTCGAAAGCAAGCGCTGGGCGTTCGCCTCGTTCTTCAACCGCGTGCGCAACGGCATCGCGCAGCACTGGCACCCCGAGCCGCTGCACGCCGCCAACGATCCGGATGGCCGCAAGTACGGCACCAAGACGCGGCGCACCAAGCTGCACGTGTCGCTCAATCCCGACGGCTCGCTGAACCGCGTGCGGCTCGAGGACTCGTGCGACATCGACTACCTCGACGAGGAAGCGATTCGGGCGGTGCGCACGGCGGCGCCCTTCGTGAATCCACCCGCGGGCCTCGTCGATCCCCGCAGCGGGCTCATCGAGTTCGGCTTCGGGTTCATCTTCGAGTTCGGCGGCGAGAGCCGCATCTTCCGCTACCGGCGCTGATACGCTGCGGCCATGGCCCGCACCCCGCTCGCTGCCGATCGCATCGCCGCCCGCCTCGCCGAGATCCCGCTCTGGCGCCACGAGGACGGCAAGCTGCGGCGCAGCTACCGGTTCCCCGACTTCACGACCGCGTTCGGGTTCATGACCCGCTGCGCGTTCGTGGCGGAGAAGCTCGATCACCACCCGGACTGGTCGAACGTCTACAACAAGGTCGAGGTCGCGCTGTGGACCCACGACGCGGGTGGGCTCACCGATCGCGACTTCGAGCTGGCGATCGCGATGGACGGCTTCGCGGAGCACTGAGCGGCTGACAGCCGATTGCGTGGCTAGCGGGCCGGCGATGCGCCGGCGCGCGAGCGCGTAGCGTGAAGCGTCCAGCGCGAAGCGCTGGTGGTGAACGTTGACGGCTGCGGCAAGGTGGCGGGGTGTGCGGTTCGAGCCGCTCGACTGTCGAGGTGCACCGCGCGTCTTCTTCGAGTCGGCCATGCCTTGCTCATGACCGACTCGCGATCGGGCGCAACTCGAAAAGGCGCTCTTCGCAGCCTGCCTTTTCGAGTTGGCTACGCGTGCCGCTGGACCAGCCGAACCAGCGTGCCGATGATGCGGCCGAGTCGATCGAGCACCACGGCGTCGGCGCGCTCGAGATAGCCCATCGCGACCGCGACCTCGAGGCAGGCCATCGTCTCGCGCGCCGACCCGAGCGCGGTGTGATAGCGCGCCGCCCGATTGCCCCCACGCGAGTACATCCCTTCGGCAACGCCGAGCGCGACGCTGCTGACCGCGCGCCGCAGCTGTCGACCGAGATCACGGTCGCGTCTTTCGATGCGCCCCATCATCGGCCGCAACATTTCGATGGTCTCGAGAATCACCGGGTAGATCGCGAGCATGTCGTCGCTCCTTTCGTGAGCAACAACCCCACTGCTGCGCGCGGAGGCCGGGTCCAGGCTGCGAGCAACGCGAGCACCGCCGAAGGCGGCTCGGCCTGGACGCGGCCGAGCACGCAGCTACAGTGCCGCAACTCGAAGCCGCCCCCCTCCCCGTGCTCCGCCCGCGCTCGCGCTACCGCTGGACGCCCGCGCTCCACGCTGGGCGCCCGCGCGATTCCTTGTCAGTCTCCGAGCGGACCTCAGTCGGCCGCCGTCGCGTCGCCCAGCACCGCGCCGTAGAGCTGCGGTGCACGCACGAGCGCCTCGGGCGGTGCACCGACCAGCGCGATGCGGCGACCGCCGCCCAGATCGCGCTCGACCACCAGCGCGACGTCCTCGCCGTTGCGCCGCAGCCGGAACGCGCGCAGCGACTCCGCCGTCGCGCCGGCGGCGAGGATGCGCTTGGCGAGCACCGTCGGTACCTCGCCCGCCACCGCATCGAGCTCGTGGCGCAGCGCCGGATCCAGCTGCATCGGCAGCGCCTCGTCACCGACCACGCGCCCGGTCAGCACCTGCACGATGTCGCCGGTGCGCAGCGCGAGCGAGTCGATGTGGCCCGGCACGAACGGGATCGCGAGCGCGGCATCGCGGCGGCCCTCGGTCGCGACGAACGTCGAAGGCAGTCGCATGCGCGCCACCTCGGTCTTCACCTCGACGCGGCGCGCGGCGAGGAACACCTCGAGGTCCTCGCGCGCGACCTGGGCGGCCCCGAGCGCGAGCGGCACGGCCAGCGCGGCGCCCAACCAGCCCGCCAGCGTCGCGACGCGCCCGTGCGCCGGCAGGAGCCCGACGGTGAGCACGCCCCAGAACGCGGCGATCCAGACGCCGGCGAGCGGCACGTCGAGCGCGAATGCACCGAGCATCGCACCGCCGAGCTGGGCGACCAGCACCACCGACAGCGGCACGAGCAGGCTGCGCCGCGCGCCCGCGCCGAGCCCAGGCGTGCGCGCGGCGGGCAACAGCAGCAGCGCACCCGTGGCCACCGAGATCGCCAGCATCGAGGCCCCGCCGAGCGGGAGGTTCGGGCCCGGCAGCATCGCCGACGCGATCGCGGCCACCGACGCGCCGCCGAATGCGACGAGCGCGAGGCGACCGCGACCGAGCACGCGCTCGATGAAGCGACCGCCGACCCACACCGCGTAGGCGTCGACCACCGCACCGAGCGGCTGGCCGGCGACGAGCGAGCCCACGAACGCACGCCCCCACGAGCCGACGCCCCAGAGCTCGGGGGTGAGCACGCCGAGATCGAGCAGGCCGATGCCGCCGCGATCGGCCGCGAGCCGGACGATCTCGACCAGCACGATGACGAGCGCGAGCACGGGCGCGAGCCGGGCGTGGCCGAGCCGGCGCAGCTGCGGCGAGGCCTGCAGGAAGGCCTCGAGCCGACCCGCGACGGCGTCGGCGTAGCGGGAGAGCTCGGGCGGGAGCTGGATCGCGGTCTCGCCGATGCGGGCGATCGTGCCGCGGCTCGCCGCCACGATGCGGTCGTCGGCCGCGCCCGCGAGGTCGGCGACGCGGGCCAGCTCGCGCAGCGCCGCCTCGAGCTCACCGGCGCGTGCGAGCGAGATGCCGCGGAGCAGCGCCGAGCTCGCGGGCGAGAGCCCGAGCGCACGGCGCCGCGACTCGGTGAGCGCCGCGTGCACGGGCCGCGACGCGCCGGCGTACGCGAGGAAGGTGAGCCGCGCCTGCGACACGAAGCCGAGCGCCTGCGGGTCGGCGCCGACCGGGCCTTCTTCGAGCGCGCGCAGCAGCCCCGCCGCGGTGTCGAGCCGGCCCGACTCGCCGTACGCACGCAGGAGCCCGAGCGCGAGCGCGGGCCGCAGCGCCGCGTAGCGCGGATGGAAGCGGGCCTCGTAGTGCGCGATGCCTTCGTCCCACCGCTGGCCGTAGAAGAGCATCGACACGATCTGCTCGTGGATCACCATCGACTCGCCGCCCTCGGCATCGCCGGCGAGCCCACGGAAGTGCGACAGCGCGCGATCGACCCCGTGCTGCTCGAGCAACGCGAGCCCGCGCAGGATCTCCTGCTGACGCGCGAGCCCGGCCCCCGGCATCAGCATCGTACGCACGCCGCAGAGCCACACCGCGAAGCGCAGCCGTCCGCGCGAGAACGCCGAGCGGGCAGCGAGCTCGAGCCCGGCCGGCACCGCGACCGCGAGCACCGAGAGTCCGAGCCCGACGACGCCGAGGAAGCGCGAGCCCTGCACGATCGCCGCGATGACGAGCGCGAGCAGACCCGCGACGACGGCGGCGTAGCTGCGTCCACGACCATCGCCGGCGCGCAGCGTCCGCATCAGCGCGAAGCCGAGGCACACCGCACAGATCGTGAGAACGTGATCGAACAAGCGGCGGCTCCAGATGCCGCGAGGGCGGCCCAGCTCGGGCTCAGCTCGAGCTCTGCTCGAGGTGGCCGATGCGGCGGTACTTCTCGTAGCGACGCTCGAGCAACGTATCGAGCGGGAGCGCACGCAGCTCGCCGAGGTGGCGGCGCAGCGTGGTCGCGAGGTTCGTCGCCGTCATGCTGAGCCCGCGGTGCGCACCGCCGGGCGACTCGGGCACGACCTCGTCGCAGATGCCGAGCTTCTGCAGGTCGTGCGAGGTGAGCTTCAGCTGGTTCGCCGCGGTCTGCTCGGCCTCCGGGTCCTTCCAGAGGATCGAGGCGCAGCCCCGCGGCGAGATGACCGAGTACACCGAGTGCTCGAGCATGATGATGCGATCGGTGAGCCCGATCGCGAGCGCGCCACCGCTGCCGCCTTCGCCGATCACGACGGAGATCGTCGGCACGCGCAGCCGCGCGAGCATCTCGAGGCAGGTCGCGATCGCCTCGGACTGCCCGCGCTCCTCGGCGCCGATGCCCGGATAGGCGCCGGCGGTGTCGATGAAGCACACGAGCGGGTGGCCGAACTGCTCGGCCATGCGGAAGAGTCGCTGCGCCTTGCGATAGCCCTCGGGCCTCGCCATGCCGAAGTTGCGCAGCAGGTTCTCCTTCGTGTTGCGGCCCTTCTGGTGGCCCAGAAAGATGATCGGCTGCCCGTCGAAGCGACAGGGACCCCCGATGATCGCGGGGTCGTCGGCGTAGGCCCGATCGCCGCGCAGCTCGAGGAACTCGGTGGTGATCTCGCCGAGGTAGTCGAGCGAGAACGGCCGGTCGGGGTGCTTGGCCAGCTGCACCTGCTCCCACGGCGTGAGCGCGGCGAAGCGCTCGCGCTGGAGCTGGCGCGCTTTCTCCTCGAGGCGCTCGATCTCCGCGGCCATCTCGCCGCTGCCACCCGAGAGCAGCTTGAGCTCGCGGATCTTGCCTTCGAGCTCGACGATCGGGCGCTCGAACTCCAACACCTTGCTGGTCATCTCGCGTGTCCCGGATCTGCGTAGGCGAAGAAAGATTCGATCGCGCCGAACGGACAGTCGGCGGCGCGCGTGATCTCGAAGCGATGCGCCGCGGGCAGCTGGTGGCGGAAGTACGTGCGCTGTCGACGGGCGTACTGCCGCGTCGCCGTGACGATCTCGGCGCGCGCGTCCGCGAGATCGCGACGGCCTTCCACGACGTCGAGCAGCTGCCGATAACCGAGCGTCTGCATCGCTTTGTGCCCCGCATGATAGCCGGCCCGTCGCAGCATCTCCACCTCGCCCAGCCAGCCTTGCGCGAGCATCGCGTCCACGCGTCGCTCGATGCGGGTGGCGAGCGCGGGCGCGCCGGGGTCGAGCACCACCAGCATCAGCTCGGCGCGGGGCGTGGGCGGGTCCGCGGCGCGGGCCGCCGAGATCGGACCGCCCTCGAGCCGGCACAGCCACAAGGCGCGCGCGAGACGAACGAGGTTCGCGGGATGGATGTCGCGGGCGGTGAAGGGGTCGAGCTCCGCGAGCGCACGCGCCATGGCACCCGGCTCGGCCTGCTCGCGCGCGCGCCAGGTCTGCTCGTGCTCCGCGCGCTCGGGGTCGTCCTTCGCCGCGTCGTGGGCCCCCTCACGCGGCGCCGTCTGCGTCCACAGCGTCGCACGCAGGTAGAAGCCCGTGCCGCCGACCATCAGCGCCGGGCCGCGCTGCACGAGCGGCCATGCGAGCGCCGCGTAGTCGATCGCGGAGAAGGCCGCGTCGGGGAGGACGACGTCGACGAGCTCGTGCGGGACGATGGCGCGCTGCGCTGCGGTCGGCTTGCCGCTGCCGATGTCGAGCCCGCGGTAGACCTTGACCGAGTCGCACACGACGACCGCGCTGCCGAGCCGCCGCGCGAGCTCGCGACCGAGCTCGCCCTTGCCCGAGGCAGTGGGCCCGACGATCGCGACGGCGCGGGGCTGCGGGTGTGGGCTCACCCTCGCCCACCGACGAGCTCGGCCGCGGTCCAGCGCCGTACGCCCGGCGCGTCCACGAGCTCGAAGCCGGCCGCGGCCCCGAGCTCCATCAGCTCGCGCACGAATCGCTTCGCCCAGCGCGGTGCGACCTGCTCGGCGCCGAGCTGGGCGAAGGCCGCGGTCGCGCCGGCGCGCACGGCCTCGATGCTCGTGCGATCGCGGGCGCGCGCACGCAGGTACGGCAACACCTTGGCGACGAGCGCGGCCGCATCGACGTCGTCGACGCAGCGACGCAGCTCGGCCGGCACCGCGCGCACGATGACCGCGTCGTCGCCGAAGGCATCGATCACGACGCCGAGCGCCGCGAGCTCGTCCTGTGCCGCGATGCAGAGCTCGCGATCGGCAGCGCCGACGCGCACGACCGCGGGCACGAGCAACGCCTGCGCCGCAACCCCACCGCCGCCGAGCTCGGCCTGCAGCCGCCGCTCGAGCAGGAACGTCCGCACCGCGCGGAGATCGACGGCGAGCAGGTCGTCGCGCCAGCGCATGATCGCGACGGGGCCGGGCAGACAGTCGAGCAGCTCCGGCTCCACTTCGCCGGACGGCAGCACGACGGCGTCGTCGACGGTGGGCGTGGGCGCGCCGCGTCGCGGACCCGTCATCGAGCCCAGCACCTCGGCGGCGCCGCGCAGCTGCTCGCGCGCGCGGGAGTAGTCGCTGTGCAGCGCGCGGGTGCGCAGGCCGTAGCTCGTCGGGGACCCGCCCCGGCCCGCGGTGGCCTCCTCGACCCGCGCCCACTCGGGATCGTCGGCCTCGCTGTCCGCCTCGGGCGGCTCCGCCTCGACGGGCGCGCGGGCTCGATCGGCCTCGGCGAGCACGCGCCGCACCGCCGCGAACACGCGCTGCGGCTCGGCGAAGCGCACCTCGGCCTTCATCGGGTGCACGTTCACGTCGACGGCACCGTGCGGCGGCTCGACCAGCACGCACGCGATCGGATCGCCGACGCCGAGCCACGCGTCGCGCACGATCTCCGCGATCGCGCGCTGTCGTACCACTCGCCGACGCACGACGACGAGCACGTCGGCGCGCTCGCGCTCACCGGCGCCGAGCCACGCGCGCACGAGCACGCCCTCGTGCTCACCGGCGAGCACGCGCACGCGCTCGGCCCCGCGGCGCGCGAGCACCCGCTCGACGCGCGCATCGGCGTCCTCGCGCGGCAGCTCGACGAGCACGCGCCCCTCGTGGCGCAGGCGCAGCGCGACCTCGGGGTGCACGAGCCCGATGCGCACGACGTGCTCGGCGCAGTGGCCGAGCTCGGTCGCCGCCGAGCGCAGGAACTTGCGCCGCGCCGGCACGTTGGCGAAGAGCCGCGCGACCTCGATGCGGGTGCCGATCGGCCCCGAGCAGGGCTCGATGGTCGCGGCGAGCCCCGGATGCGCGACGAGCCGCATCGCGGTCGCGCTGTCGGCCGTGCGCGACTCGATCGTCACGTGCGCGACCGCGGCGATGCTGGCGAGCGCCTCGCCGCGAAAGCCCAGCGCCGGCGGCTCGACGAGGTCGGCGGCGGAGGCGAGCTTGCTGGTCGCATGGCGCTGGATCGCGAGCCGCAGATCGTCGGCCTCGATCCCGCAGCCGTCGTCGACGACGAGGATGCGCTCGACCCCACCGCCATCGAGCTCGATGTCGACGCGTCGAGCTCCGGCATCGATCGCGTTGTCGAGCAGCTCCTTCACGACGGACGCCGGCCGCTCGACGACCTCGCCAGCCGCGATCTGATCGGCGAGCTCCGGCGAGAGCGCCCGGATGCGTGGTCGCACCATCACGATCCCGACGGCGAGAAGGCTAGTCGTCGGCGACGACGCGATTGCGGCCGGCCTGCTTCGCGCGGTAGAGCCGCGCGTCGGCCTTCTTGATGAGATCGTCCGCGTTGGCGATGCCGGGGTCGAGATCCGCGACGCCGACCGAGACGGCCAGCGGGATCCGGCGGCCCTCGAACACGAACTCCTCTTCCTCGATCATCCGGCGCAGGCCGTCGCCGAACTGCGCGGCGCCGGCCAGATCGATCTCCGGCAGGATCACCGCGAACTCCTCGCCGCCATAGCGCGCGACGACGTCGACCTTGCGCGAGCGCTGGCGGACGAGGTCGGCCATGTGGCGCAGCACGTGATCACCGGCGCGGTGGCCGTAGGTGTCGTTGCACTTCTTGAAGTGATCGATGTCGAACATCATCAGCGCGAGCGGCCGGTCGTAGCGGCGCGCGCGGCTGAGCTCGCGCTCGAGCGTCTCGGCGAAGTAGCGCTTGTTGAAGATCTGCGTGAGCCCGTCGACGGTGGAGAGCCGATAGATCTCCTCGTGGTACGAGCTCTCGATGTTGTCGCCGGTGAGGAACTTGAAGATGGAGCGGCCGACCTTGATGAGGTCGCCGTCCTTCAAGTAGACCTCGTGGATCTTGTGGTCGTTGACGTACGTGCCGTTGGTCGACACGTTGTCGCGGATCTTCACGCCGTGCTCGTCGACCATGATGGTCGCGTGCGTGCGCGACACGGAGTCCTGCGACACGCAGATGTCGTTCATCGTGGCGCGACCGATGGTCATCTCGCGCCCCTCGATGCTGTACTTGCGCCCGAGCTCCGCGCCGTAGATGACGACGATGCACGCGTCTTTCTTGCGCCGCTGCAGGCCGGTGTCTTCCACCTTGTGGATGACGGTGACGATCGTTTCGTCGCGCATGGATCCCGCGGTCGGGCCGAAAGCTCTGCGCCAAGGTTAGCAGACCGAGACGTGCCGCGAACGACTGGCCGCACGTTGCGCGGTGTCCCGCGGGGCCCGTGTACGACGCGGTGTGCACGATGGGCCGACACGTCCGCGTACGGGCCGGCCCGGCTCGCGGCGCGCCGCAGCGCATGCGTGCGAGACCGCGGCGCCTCGGCGGGAACGGCATTCGAGCGCGCCCCGCCAGCTCGGCCGAGGGCCGGGCTCGACCCCACCGTGCACGCGCGATCACAGGGTGGTCCCGCTTGGGTTTTTGACCGCCTCGCCGCTTCGTTGCTATAGGGCCCTGACGTGTCGAGCACGAGACCCGACCGTGGTGGCCTTGGCGGCCTCGGCGCGCTGTTCTTCCTCGGCACGCTCGGCGCGATCGCGATCTACGTCCAGCGCCAGTCCGAGCCCGACGAGCTCGAGCTGCCGCGCACGAGCGCGACGGCGATCCCCGAGGCGACCCCGCCGTCGGCCCCACCGCCCCTGCCCTGGGTCGATCGCCTGGATCTCGCCGCGGCCAAGCTCGTCGCCTACACGCGGCCCGGGGCCCCGCCGCCGGCCGCGGCCCCGCAGGGTGGCGCCAAGAAGCCCACCGTGGTCGACGGCCGGCTCGTGCAGGATCTCAACGACGGTCATCGCATCATGCTGACCATCGACCCGGTGCTGCAGGACGCGGCGCTGCAGATCTTCCAGAACCGCGAGGTGCCCTACGCCGCGGCGGTGATGCTCGACGTGCGCGACGGCGGTGTGCTCGTCATGGCCGGCCACTCGTCGATGGATCCGCAGGTCGATCCGCTCGAGATCGTCGCGACCGCGTGGGCCCCTGCGGCGAGCGTGTTCAAGCTCGTCACCGCGGCCGGGCTCATCCACGGTGGCAAGGCCACGCCCGCGACCCGCGTGTGCTTCAACGGCGGTCTGCACGGCATCACCGACAGCGAGTTGCGCGACGACCCGGCCCGCGACACGCAGTGCGAGACGCTCGCCGACGCGGTCGCACACAGCTACAACCTCGTGATCGGCAAGCTCGCGCTCGCGCACCTCGGGCAAGAGGAGCTGGCCAGCATCGCGAAGACGTTCCTGTTCGAGACCGACATCCCGTTCGAGCTCAACGTCGAGCGCTCGCCCGCGCACATCCCCAGCGATCCGATCGAGCGCGCCAAGGTGGCCGCCGGGTTCTGGAACATCGACATGAGCCCGATCCACGGCGCGGTGCTGGCCGACATCTTCGCGCAGGACGGCATGTACCGCCCGCCCCACGTCATCGCGCAGGTCATCGGGCCCGACGGCGCCGATCTGACGCCCGCGCTGCCGAAGTCGGAGCGCGTCGTGAGCCGCGAGCTCGCCGATCAGATCGGCGCGATGATGGAGGCCACCACCACCATCGGCACCGCGCGCGCGAGCTTCCGCGACAACGCCGGCAACGACTACATCCAGGGCGTGTCGGTCGCGGGCAAGACCGGCAGCCTCACCGGCAAGCGTGCGCCCGCGTTGAACTACAACTGGTTCATCGGCTACGCGCCGGCCGATCGCCCCGAGATCGCGTTCGCGGTGCTGCTCGCCAACGAGCCGGCGTGGCGCATCAAGGCCCACTACGCGGCGCGCCGCCTCGTGCAGCTCTACCTCGAGCGACGCGATGCGATCACGCGCGGTCGCGATGCCAAGCTCACCCCGACCGGCGTCGTGCTGCCCGAGCGCGACGCGTCCGGCGTGCTGCTGTCTTCCGCCGCACCGCAGCCGGGCACACCCGCGGCCCCGGGCTCGCTGCCGAAGCCGCCCACCGATGCGGCGGCCCCCGTCGCGCCCGCGAAGCCCGAGATCACCGCCGCGTCGCAGCTCGCCGCGAAGCAGCAGGCCGAGGCCGAGGCCGCCGCGAAGCCGGCCGCCGGCGCGGCCGCACCCGATGCGGTCGAGCCCGCGTTGCCGCCCCCGCCCGGCGCCGAGGCGCTGCCGCCCGTCCCCGGCCCGCTGCCGACCGCGCCCGCGCCTGGACCCATGGGTGGGTGATAGGTTGCCGGTGACGTGCGAACGCACCGCGCTTCGATGATCTCGACGTCGCTCGTCGCGATCGCGATCGCGACCCGCAGCGAGCCCGCGTCGGCGCGCGCGCTGGAGGCCCCCGCGCCTGCTGCGGCCGCACCGAGCGGCGAAGCGGATCGCGAGGCCACGGTCGCGCGTGCGAAGTCGGCGGCGAAGCGCGGCGACTATGCCGGCGCGCTCGTCGAGTTCGAGCGTGCGCGCGCGCTGCAGGCGACGCCGCAGCTGCACTTCAACGTCGCGGTGTGCCACCACGCGCTCACGCTCGCGGCGGCCGAAGGCTCGCCGGAGCGCGAGGCCCACCGCACCGCCGCGATCGCGGCGTACCGCGCCTACCTCGACGCGTCGCCGAACGCCGACGATCGTGCGGACGTCGAACGCATCGTCGGCGAGCTCGGGGGCAGCACCGGCCGGGCCCCGACGGAGCAGGAGCGGAGCTGGGACGATCCCGAGCAGCCGCCTCCGCCCGAGCTCCGCGAGATCGTCACGCGCATCGATCCGGATCCGCCGCAGCCCGAGCCCGCGGCGCCGCCGACCTTCGCCCCGACCCCGGTCTCGCGCGTGCACGGGCGCGTCGGCCCCTACGTGCCGGTCGTGCTCGCGCACATGGGCCGACTCGGCGACACCGGTCGCGTCGCGGTCGCACCGATGATCGGCCTCGGGGTCCGCGGCGGCGTCTTCCTCGGTCGACGCGAGCGCATCAACCTCGGCGGCGAGGTGGCGGCGTACGGCATGCCGGTCGCACCGTCGGGCAAGCACACGCTCGTGGGTGCCATGCTCACCGCCGCGTTCGAGTACGGCGACACCGTCGGGCGATCGCGTCGCTTCGCGATCGCGGGCGGCTTCATCGTCGGGCCCGCGTTCGAGTCGCTGCGCTACGGCAGCACCGACACCACGCCCGACGACGGGGTCGGCAAGGCGCGCTGCTCCGTCGATCGCAAGGACGAGGTCTCGGCGCGCGCGGGTGCCGTGATCGCGCCCAGGCTCGCGCTCATGGTGCTGCTCGGCAAGAAGCGCAGGCACGAGCTCGGCCTGCGGATCACCCCCGCGCTGGCACTGTTCGGCGGGGGCAGCAGCAGCGGCGGCAGCTCGTGCACGCAAACCCCGTTCGCCGAGGTCGGCCTGCCCGGCCGGGCAGCGCTGGTGACCACGATCGATCTTGGCTACGCTCCCCGCCTGTGAGCATCGCGGGAGCCCTCGTCGGGCGACGCGGTGTGCGCTCGAAGCGGAATGGGCGAAGGACACTTCTACGCACGGCTGGTCGATGCAGCCCGTCGCTCCGGCACCCCGCGCTCGGTCTACAGCCAGGACACCACGCTCTCGCGCCGGGGCCTGCTCACCCGCGCGGACCGTCGGGCCCGCGAGCTCGCCGGCATGGGCATCGGGGCTCGCGACCTCGTTGCGCTTTCGATGGGCAACGTCGCCGAGTTCCTGATCCTGCTCGTCGCGCTCGGCAAGCTCGACGCGATCGCGATGCCGGTCGATCCCGCGAACGGTGATCGCATGCTGCTCGACGCGACGCGCCGACTGCCGGTCGCCGCGGTCATCCGCCGCCCCCGCGGGCTCGAGACCACCGCGCTCGACTACCCCGCCGGCTACACGGTGCGCTCGCGCAAGCGGCTGGCGAGCTCGCTGCTCACGGTCGATCTGCTCGAGCCCCCGGCCGAGCTGGCCGCGATCGCGCTGGCGCCCGACGTCGAGCTGGTCATGGAGGCGCGCGGGATCGGGGGCGTCGTGCGCGACACGCTGCGCACCGCGGCGCACCTGCGCGAGATCGGGCGCGCCGCGATGACCACGCTCGAGCTCGATGCCGGCGCGAAGATCCTCTGCGCGCAGCCGTTCACCGTGCCGCGCTTCTTCGATCCGGTCGTGCTCGGCTGGCTCGAGTCGGAGGCGCAGCTCGTGATGGCCGAGGGTCCGGCGCTCGAGAGCGTGGTGCCGATCGCCCGCACGACCGAGAACCTCATCGTCGTCGACTCGGTGCGTCAGCTCATCGAGCTCGCGCGCAGCGTCCGGGCCACCGGCTCCACGCTGCCGATCGTGCCGGTCATCCCGCAGTCGACGGTGCCGATCGAGAACGGGCGGATGATCAAGCAGGCGTTCGGCACCAGCCTGCGGCAGCTCCTGCTGCTCGAGGAGATCGGCGTGCTCGCGTCGCGCGTGATGGAGCGGGGCGAGAGCTTCGTGGCCTCGCCGGGCGTCGAGCTCCGCGCGGGCGCGGCGATGCAGGCCGGCGGCAACGAGGTGCTCGTGCGCTCGACCCAGCACGCGACCACGCTGCCGCCGGTGCCCGCCGGACAGCCGGGCGCCCAGGTGGACGACGAGCCCGACGGCGAGTCCGCGGGCTGGGTGCACACCGGCTACGCGGGCCGCTTCAAGGGCGAGAGCCTGCAGGAGATCCTCGGCCGCGACGACGGCCTCGTGAACCTCGACGGTCGCCGCGCGTGCCTCGACAGCATCGAGGAGGCCATGCTCGAGCACCGCCGGCTCACGTGGGTACGCGCGACGCTCGTGCACGCGTCGGACGGCGATCCGCAGGTGCAGCTCGAGTACGAAGCGACCGGCGAGACCGAGGTCGACGATCTCGAGGAGCACGCCGTCGGGCGCCTCCCGCCGTTCATGGTGCCGCGCACTCTTCTGCGCAAGCACCCTTGAAGCAGTGCGCAAGCACCCGTGAAGCGCTGCGCTACTGCGGATCCTCGAGCAGCTCGGCGTCGAGCGTGACGGACGACGGCCCGCTCGCGCTCACGTGCACCGTGCGCTGCACGGGGAACCGCCCGCTCTTGCGCACCTCGACGCGATGCGCCCCGGGTGCGAGCTTCATCGGCCCCGCCGCACGTCCCTGCAGATCCGCGACCGTGCCCACGTAGTTCCCGTCGATCCACACGTCGGCGTCGCGATCCGCGGGCACGACGGTGAGCTGCAGCGCGGCCCCGGCGTCCGGCGTCTGCCGACACGCGAGCAGCATCGCCAGCACGAGCAGCGATCCTCTAGTGGAGCTCGATCGACAACGCATCGGGACCTTCCACGGCCAGCACCTGCGCCTTCACGCCGGGTGCGTCGAGCGAGCCGAGCGCCTGTGCGAGCGTCGGCGCGTCGCTCGGGCCGTGCACCGACAGTACCACGTTGCCCTTCGCGTCGACGCGCGCGAGCTCGACCTTCGCGACGCCCATCACCGACTGCACGAGCGCGCGCTCGAGTCGACGCAGGCGCGCAGCCGGACGCGCTCCTGCGACGCGCAGCGCCACGACCCCGCGACGGTGCAGCGCTGCCGTCGCCGCGACCGATTGCGCCGCCTCGGCGATCGCGGCCGTCATCGCGGCCTCCGGATCGCCGCCGAACGAGTCGATCGACGCGCGTGCGACGATGCGCTCGCCGCTCTTGGCCTCGACCACCGCACGCGCCGCGTGCACGAACGTGTGCGGCACCGGACCGAGGCGCGTGCACGTGACGGTCACCTGCAACGGTGCGCCGCCCTGCCCCACGGCCCGGCCGACGACGAGCTCGTCCTCGACGCGCGCCTGCGAGCTGCGATCGCCACAGCCGTCGCCGAGCTCGACGCCGCCGGGGCCGAACAGCGGCTTCGCATCCGAGCTCGGCGCGCCCGCGACCTTCTTGCGCAGCCGCGCGACGTCGATCTCGACCTCGACCTCGATCGCCACGCTCTCGCCTTCGTTGCGCTCGGACAGCACGCGGTACGCACCGGTCCACGCGTCGCTCGCCGAGAGCACCGCCTTCTTCTCGGCCTTGCCGAGCTTGCCGGAGTCGCCCTCGAGCTGGCCGAGCGCGAGCTCCAGCGCGGCGCGGCGGGCCTTCGACAGCGCGCGTTGCCGCACGGCGCCCGGGGTCTTGTCCTTCGGCTCGGGCGCCGACGTGCCGGTCCCGCGGTAGGGCTGCGCCACGGCCGCTACGGGCAGTCCCAGCCAACCCAGGCCGAGCGCGGCGTAGGGCATGGATCCGAGCCCGATCGCCAGCGCGGTGGCAGCGAGCCGCGAGCGCATGGACATCCCCCATCTTGGGCAAGCGCGTTAGCTTTGGCAAGTTCGCGGCCGCGGTGCTCGGTACGCGCGGCCCCTTCCCGAGCGGGGTGGCAAATCCGCAGCGGCTGGGCTACATCCGGGGGAACCAAGCGCGTCTCGATGCTGCGTCCTCCATTTCCGGGCCACCGCCGCTACAGCATCACGCATCGCGCGGTGCAGCGTCTGCGCGAGCTCGTTCCCAAGCGCGACGACGAAGACGACGAGACGCTGCGCGATCGACTCGACGCTGCGCTCGCCTCCGCCGAGAACGACGGCAAGGCGATCCGTACGCTCGACGCGATGCTCGGTGAGCCGCAGACCTTGATCCCCATCGCCGACTTCGGCGACGTGCTCTACGCGATCATCAAGGAGGAGACGGTCGTCACCGTGCTGCCGCAGGGCCACGGCGAAGAGATCCTCCAGCGCGGGCAGGCGATGGAGCAGCGCGTCGCCGCCGGCCACGTCACGATGCGGCCCGGCGACCGCGAGCGCCCGCCCACCACCGAGGACGAGCGCTGGGATCGCGCCCGCCGCTGGCGCAGCCGCGAGATCCCCACGGCGCCCGTCGTCATCGAGAAGACCTCGCTGCCGCGCCCCGGCAACGGTGCGTCGACGATGCCGACCAGCGACGACGCGCCGCTGCCGGCCGCCGCACCCGCCGTGCCGCGGCCCGACGCACCGCGGCTCGCCGATCTCGCGGTGAGCGCGAAGGTCGTGCCGCTGCCCGAGCGTCCGAAGCTCGAGGGTCCGGTCGGCGAGGCGCTGCGCGACGCGCTCGATCGCGGCAAGCGGCGTGCGGCCGTGGCCGCGCTGCGCGAGGTGCTGTCCACGAGCCACCGCGACGCGTCGCTCCTGCCGCTGTGGAACGAGCTCGCGAAGCACGAGATCCCGCAGACGCTCACCGTCGGCGATCTGCTCGAAGCGCTGCGCGGGCTGTAGCGCTCAGGGCCGCGCCATCAACAGCGCCAGCGCGCGGCGCACGAGGCTGTCGAGCGAGGCGTGGCTGCCGTCGTCGGCCTTGCCGAGCGCGACGTCGACCTCTTTCACCTTCCAGCCCAGGTTCACCAGCACCTCGCGTGCGTCGTCGCCGAACGACGACGTCGCCGCGCTCGGCTTCTTCGGCACGGAGGTGGGCGCGAGCGCGCCGACCTTGTCCTTCAGATCGAGCAGAATGCGCTCGGCGGTGCGCTTGCCGACGCCGGGGATCCGCTCGAGCAGCGCACGGTTCTCGGCCTCGATCGCGGCGAGCAGCTCGGGCAGCGGGAAGCCGCCGAGCACCGCGATCGCGAGCTTGGGCCCGACCTGCGGCACGCCGACCAGCATGCGGAACGCGCGGCGCTCGGTGACGTCGCCGAACCCGAACAGCGCGAGCACGTCCTCGCGCACGTGGGTGTGGATCCACAGCTCGCAGCTCTCGCCGTTGCTCGGCACCGCGGCCAGCGTCTGCAGCGACACGGTGAGCTGGTAGCCGACGCCGCCGACGTCGAGGATGACCTCGCCCGCGAGCGGATCGCGGGCACGCACGATGCCGGAGAGCCAACCGATCATGGCCGCGAGGCTGCCATGGTTGCCGCGCGCGCGTCACTGCGCGAAGGCGTGGCAGCAGGCGATCGCGAGCGCATCCGCGGCGTCGGCCGCGGGCGCCTTCTTCAGGCCGAAGATCATTCGCACGCGCTCGGCGATCATCGTCTTGTCGGCCGCCCCGTGGCCGGCGACGACGCGCTTGATGTGGGCCGGGGCGTACTCGAACGTGGCCATGCCGCGCTGGTGCGCCAGCAGCATCAGCGCGCCGCGGGCCTGCCCGAGCGTCAGCGCGCTGCGGGCGTTCTCGCCGTGGAAGGCCTTCTCGATCGCGCACGCGTTCGGCGAGAACTCGGCGATGACGGTGTCGAGCTCGCTGGCGATCGCGAACAGGCGCGCGCCCATGTCGGGGATCTTCGGGGGCTTGATCACGCCGCACTCGAGGTAGTGCAGCTCCGGCTGGCCTCGCCCGGCGAGCCGGCACTCGATCACCGCGTAGCCGAGCCGCAGCGTGCCCGGGTCGATGCCGAGCACGCGCAGCACGGCGCGCGGCGACGGTGCTGCCGAGCGGATCACCTCGTCGCCATCCTACGCCTCCAGCGAGCTGCCGAGGCGCTCGCGGATCCGCCGTGCGAGCCCGGTGTGACGGCGCGCGCGGTCGGTGCGGCCGATGGCCTGATCGATGGCGCGGGGATCGCCGACGAGCACGCACAGCCGCCGCGCGCGGGTGATCGCGGTGTAGAGCAGGTTGCGGCGCAGCATCACGTGGTGCTCCGGCAGGATCGTGACGATCACGGCCGGGAACTCGCTGCCCTGACTCTTGTGGATCGACACCGCGTAGGCGAGCCCGAGCGCGAGCGCCTCGTTGCCCAGGTACGTGACCTTGGTGCCCTCCATGTCGACGACCAGCGTGCCCTGCTCGCGATCGACGGCGGCGACGAGCCCGACGTCGCCGTTGAACACGTTCTTGCCGTAGTCGTTCTTCGTCTGCATCACGCGGTCGCCCACGCGGAAGCGCCGCATCAGCTGGCCACGGTTGGTGGAGAGCTCGAGCTGCGGCCGATCGGCGGTGTGCTTGTCCTGCAGGGCCTCGTTGAGCGCCTCGGTGCCCGCGCGGCCCTTGTGCATCGGGCACAGCACCTGGATCTCGGTGACGGCGTCGAGCCCGTACGCCTCGGGGATGCGCTCGGTGGCCAGCCGCACGCAGAGCTCGTGCGCGTGCTCGGCACTGCGCGCGGGGATCACGAAGAACTCGCCGCCGGCCCCGGCCTCGTCGGTGCGCAGCGGCTCGCCACGCAGCATGCGGTGCGCGTTGTCGACGATGGTGCTGCCGCGGGCCTGACGGAACACCTCGGTGAGCCGGACGCAGGCGATCGGCGAGCCCGGCGTCGTGGCGGCGGTGATGATGTCGGCGAGCACGTTGCCGGGCCCGACGCTGGGCAGCTGATCGGCGTCGCCGACGAGCAGCAGGCGATGCTTGTCGGTCAGCGCACCGAGCAGCGACTGCGCGAGCGCGACGTCGAGCATCGAGCTCTCGTCGACGACGACGAGCCCCGGCGGCAGCGGATCGTGCGGCCCGTGGGCGAAGCGGCCGGTCTCGGGCTGGAACTCCAGCAGGCGATGGATCGTGCGCGCCTCGTGGCCCGCCGCCTGCTCGAGCCGCTTCGCCGCGCGCCCCGTCGGCGCGCACAGGATGAGCGGCTGATCGTGCGCGCGCGCGAGCCCGAGGATCTCGCGCACCACCGTGCTCTTGCCGGTGCCCGGACCGCCGGTGAGCACGACGACCCCGTGGTCGGCGATCGCCCGCACCGCGTCGACCTGCCCGGCCGAGAGGTGCGGCGGCAGCTCGCGCATCTGCCAGCGCGGATGCTCGGCGGACACGAGCAACGACAGCGCGTCGGCCACCGCGCGCTCGGCCGAGACCAGCTGCGGCGAGAAGCACAGCGGCGTGCCGTCGTTGCCGTACTCGAGCACGAGATCGGCACCGGCGACGAGCCGCTCGCCGGCCTGCCGCACGAGCTCCTCGTCGACGCCGAGCGACTGCGCCGCCTTGCGCACGAGCTGCTCGATCGGCAGCGCACAGTTCCCGTCCTGCTCGGCCTGCTCCATCGTGTGCAGCACGCCGGCCTCGACGCGCTCCTCGCTGTCGGGCGCGACCCCGAGCGCCCGCGCCATGCGATCGGCGGTGGCGAAGCCGATGCCCCGCACCTCGCGGGCGAGCCGATAGGGCTGCTTGCGGACGACCGCGATCGCATCGTCGGCGAAGCGATCGAAGATCGCACGTCCGAGGTGCACCGGCAGATCGAGCTCGAGCAGCTGCGACTCGAGCTGCGCGAGCGGCCCGACCTGGTTCGTGTGGTACTCGAGGATCTTGTCGAGCGTGCGCTGGCCGATGCCCTCGACCTCCAGCAAGCGCCGCGGCTGCGACTCGAGCACGGTGAGCGTATCGAGCCCGAAGCGCGCGACGATGCGCGCCGCCATCACGTCCTTGACGCCGGGATAGCGGGTGAGCCGGCGCTCGATGCCGCCGAGCGTCGTGGGCACCTCGAACACGATGCGGGTGAACGCGAACTGCCGGCCGTGGCTCGGGTGCGTGTCCCAGTCGCCGTGCAGCGTGACCTGGGCGCCGGTCTCCGGCGAGACCGTGCGGCCCACCGCGGTGGCGAGCTCCGGCTGGCCCGCGACGAGCAACCGCAGCACCGTGTAGCGCGTGCGCTCGTCGTGGTAGACGACGCGCTCGACCGTGCCCACGAGCTGGAGCGCGGCCTCGGGCGGCGGTGGTGCGGAGACGGGCGGCACGTCAGCTCGCGCGCGCCGGCACGAAGCCGGCGAGCGTGGAGGCGAGCATGCCGAGCCGGTCCTGGCCCCACAAGAGCGCCGGCGCAGCGCCGGTCCCCGCGGGCATCACCTCGTAGCTGGGCACCCCGCAGGCTCCGGCCGTTCGCGCACGCTCGGTGTTCGTGCGCAGCATCGCCTTCGTCTGCTCGCGCTCCGCCTGCGCGAGCAGATCTCGCGCCGGCAGACCGGCCGCGTCGAGCACGGCCCCGAGCGCGTCGCGATCGTCGATGCGACGATCCTCGACCCAGGCCGCGCGATAGATCGGCGCCGCCGCGGCGGGCTCGGCGATCATGACGCGCAGCGGCAGCACCGAGCGGATCGGGAACACCGAGGGGAAGCGGAACGGCACGCCCCAGAGCGCGGCCCAGTCGTCGAGATCGCGGCGCACCCACGCCTGCTTCGCGGCGTGCATCTCGAACAGCGGCACGTCCGGCGTGCCGATGTCGCGGAAGAGCGCGCCGAGCAGGATCGGCACCGACTCGAGCGTCGCCCCGCCGGCCTCGCACACGCGCTCGATCTGCGTGTGCGCGAGGTAGCTGAACGGGCTCGACGGATCGTGGAAGAAACGCACGGTGAGCGGTGCCGCAGGCGCAGGCCAGCGGCCGATCACGCGGGCCGGATCCCGGGGTGTGCCACCGAGCGCGTGCGCGAGCACGTCGAGCCGATCCTGGCCCCACACGAGGCGATCGCCGACGACGCAGGTGGGCACGCCGAAGACACCGAGGCGGGCGGCTTCGTCGGTGCGCGCGCGCAGCTCGTCCTTCACGGCCGCGTCGTCGATGGCCGCGACGTCGAGCCCGTGCGCACGGGCGATCGCCGCCAGCACGCCGCGATCGGCGATGTCGAGCCCCTGCTCCCAGTAGGCGGAGTACAGCGCGGCGGACAGTGCGACGCGCACGGCCTCGGGCGCGGCGACGACGAGGCGCATCGCATCGAGCGTGCGCCGCGGGTGCTCGGCCGGCACCGCGATCGTGCGCCCGTGCAGCGCGCCCGAGCGCACGATGTCGAGCCGCGTGTGCTTCGCCCGCGTCGGCGACTGCGCGCGGTTGGGATCGTCGGGCCCACCGAAGCTGCGCAGCAACCCGCCGAGCAGCACCGGCCGCCAGCGCACCGTCGCGTCGTGCTCGGCCGCGAACGACTCGATCTGCAGGAACGCGAGGTACGCGTAGGGGCAGACCACGTCGTAGTGGAACAGGATCTCGCGCGCGCTCACGGCTCGTCGACTCCGGCGAAGCCCAGCTCGCCCCCGACCGGACGCGGCGTGCCGTCGGCGTCGAGCTCCGGATCGCCGTCCTGGTACACGGCGACCATGCCGAACTGCGTGAACGGTGCGTTGACGAGGCGGAAGTCGCCCTCGTCGGGATCCGCGAACCACTGCGGGTCGTACTCGTCGACCGGCACGCCGTCGGCACCGACGAAGCTCATCGTGTCGATCGCGTTGGTCTCGAACTCGAGCACGAAGCAGTCGAGATCGACCGAGCCGGTCTCGACGCCCTGCACGATGCTGTTGCGCACGGCGCCGGTGGCCTCGAGGCACTGCAGCGAGTCGTCGCCGACGCCGTCGTTGCCGGCGATGGTGCTGTAGAGGATCTGCACGTCGGAGAACTGGGCGTTGATCGCCGGGCCGCTGACCCCGTCGCCGTTGCGGGCGACCACGGCGTTGTCGAGCACCAGCGTGCCGCCGAACTGCCGGATGCCGCCGCCGGCGTTGTTGTGCACGCCCGCGCGGCGCACCGTGATGTCGCACGGCCCCGTGAGATGGATGCCGTACTCGGCGTTGTTGCGCACCTCCGACTGGTCCATCCACAGCGTGCCGCCGCTGCACGAGATGCCGTGCGACTCGGTGTTGGCGCGCACGCGCACGCCCTGCAGGTAGACGAAGCCGCTCTCGATCGAGAGCGAGGCCTCGTCGAGGTCGGGCTCGCCCACGAGCGACGGCACGCCGGACCCGAGGATCGCGACCGTCGCGCTGGCGGCGATCGCCTGCTCGTCGTAGTCCGTGCCGCCGGCGACGTGCACCACCCACGACTCCCCGACGCCGATGCCCGCGAGCGTCTGCGCGAGGCTGCACGACGGCGAGGCCTCGGTGCCGAGCCCCGGGCAGATCGCGGCGCGATCGACCCACACGACGTTGGTGCCGTCGAAGCACTCGCCCGCCAGCGGATCGGTGGGCGCGATGTGGCACGCGCTGTCGGGACACTCGGCGTGGTCGGTGCAGGGCGAGCACGCACCGTCGGCGGTGCAGATCGGCGTGCTGCCGCCACAGAAGTCGACGGCCGCGTTCGCACAGGTCTCGCAGCGATCGGTGTCGGCGTTGCAGAACGGCACCTGCGGATCGAACGCGCCGCAGAACGCGTCGCCGCCGGCCGCGATGCAGCCCGTGCACATCGACTCGAAGCAGTACGCGCGCGCCGGGTCGACGGCATCGCAGTCCTCGTCGAGCTGGCCCTCCTCGTTGCACGCCTGTGCGCCGGTGGTCGACGAGCTCGAGCTGGAGTCGGCCGTGGTGTCGGCGACGAGGGTGGTCGAGCCGCTGCTGTCGCTCGACGCCGACGACGAGCTCTCCTCCTCCATGCTCGAGGTCATCGTCGACTCGGTCGCCGTCCCGCCCACCTGACACGCCGGCGCGGGCGGCGTGGAGACACAGCCCTGGTTCAGCTCCTTCTCGACGCAGCGGCTGCAGAACGGCCGGCCGGGGTGGGCCTGCTGGCAGGTCAGGTTGCCCTCGAGCTCCTCGCAGTGCGGCACCAGCATCGGGCCGCTGCCGTTGTTCGCGGTGTCCACGCTGCACGCGGTCACCGAGGCACCCACGACCATCATCCAGGCGAAGCGCATGCCCCTAGCATACCACCTGCGCGCGAGCGGCCCCCTCGGCGAGGACGACTCGGTCCGCGCCGGTGGCCTGTCGCACACCGTGGGGCACATCTGCGGAACGAAGCGTCAGGGTGACGCAGGATCGAGCCCGGCGGCGTCGAACATCCACGCGGCCGCCCCGAACGACGGGCCCGCATCGACGTAACGGTGCGGGTGCCAGAAATCGCGCGGATCCTGCTCGAGCACGAGCGTCGCGGGATCGCCCGCCTCGACGTGGAAGCCGGTCACCTCGCGCGCGTCGCTGCCGTAGAGCTGCAGCTCGATACGATCGCCGACGATCCGATACACGAGCGACTCCGTGCTCCAGTCGTCGAAGTCACCGCGGTGGAACCATCCGGTGCCGCGGCCGTCGATGCCCGCGCCGCGCAGCTGGTAGAGCGCGAAGCCGTAGCCGCCGGTCGCGTAGTCCGTGCGATCGATCCACATGCGGCCCGGCAGGCCCACCGGCGCCTCGTCGGCGTGGGGGGCGACCGGCTCGCGGCGCGCCTGCACGTAGCGTCGGCGTCCACCGGCGCGCGGGTCGTCGGCGAGCTCGAGCACCGCGGCGCCGTCGTCCTCGCGCACGCTGAACCGCACGTCGTGCTCGGCCCCGGTCTTGCGGAACGAGAGCGTGAGCGTGTCGCCGTCGATCGCGTAATCGAAGCTGTTCGTGAACGTCGCGCCGACCTTGCCGTAGCGGTAGAGCCCGCGGCCGATGCCCTGCGCGTCCTTGCCGTGGAAGTAGTAGAACGCGACCGGCTCGCCCTCGCCGCCCAGCGGGTGCGCGCTCCACAGCCCGATCAGAGGATCGGGTGCGGCCGGCCCGGCGCACGGCCCCCACTGCACGGCGAGCGGCACGGCGACCACGGCGGCGGCGAAGGCCACGAGCACGGCGCGACGGCGGAGAGTGGTTGCCAGCGTTGCGGCCATCGTCGGGCATGATACCACGCGGCATGCGTCCGCCGCTCGTGCTCGCCTCCGCGTCGCCGCGCCGTGCCGCGCTCCTGCGCAGTGCCGGGCTCGCGTTCGAGCAGCTCGCGATCGACGTCGACGAGTCGCCGCGCGTGGGCGAGCCACCGCTCGCGCTCGTCCGCCGCCTCGCCGCCGCCAAGGCCGCCGCGTGCGGGCGTCGTGACGCGCTCGTGCTCGCGGCCGACACGATCGTCTGGCAGTCCGAGGCGGACGGCACCCTGGGCAAGCCGGCGCACGCCGACGAGGCCGCGCAGTTCCTGCGGCAGCTCGCCGGCCACACGCACCGCGTGACCACGGCGTGGGCGCTCGGCGGTGCGATCGCGGACGAGCTCCACGAGAGCACGACGCTCGTGAGCATGCGCGCGCTCGACGAGGCCGAGGTCGCCGAGTACGTCGCGGGTGGCGAGTGGCGCGACAAGGCGGGTGGCTACGCGATCCAGGGCCACGCCGCCGCCTTCGTCACGCGCATCGAGGGCTCGTACACGAACGTCGTCGGCCTGCCGCTCGCCGAGGTCGTCGCGCGCCTGCGGGAGCTGGCCTCGTGATCGCCGAGCGCATGGCAGCGATCCGCGCGCGCATCGACGCCGCACGAGCGCGCGCCGACGGCCAGGCGGTGCGGCTCGTCGCGGTGTCGAAGCGGCAGCCGACCTCCGCGATCGTCGAGGCGATCGCGGCGGGCCAGCGCGACTTCGGGGAGAACTACGCACAGGAGCTCCGGGACAAGCGCGCCGAGCTGACCGATCCCGATCTGCAGTGGCACATGATCGGTCCGGTGCAGCGCAACAAGGTGAAGCTCGTCGTCGGCACCGCGCTCGTGCACACCGTCGATCGCCCCGAGCTCGCGGTCGCGATCGAAGCGCGTGCCGCCGCGCTCGGCCTCGTGCAGCGCGTGCTCGTGCAGGTGAACCTCGTCGGCGAGCCCGGCAAGGCCGGGGTGCCGCCCGAGGCGCTCGCCGATCTGCTCGATCGCTTCGCCGACCTCGGTCACGTGCACTGCGCGGGGCTCATGCTGATCCCGCCGGTCGGCACCCCGGCGCAGACCCGCGCGTGCTTCGCCGGGCTCCGCGCGCTGCGGGATCGCCACGCCGCAATCGCGCGCACGGGTGTGGAGCTCGGCGAGCTGTCGATGGGCATGAGCGACGACTTCGAGCTGGCCATCGAGGAAGGCGCGACCCTGGTGCGCGTCGGGACCGCGCTGTTCGGTCCGCGCGACGCCGCGGCGCCCCACTGATCACGGCGGTTGTGCGACGCCCTCGGGAGGTGGTACCGAGGATCCGGCTCCGAATGCTCGGCTCCGATCCGCTGGTGCGGCTGCGTGGCGAGGGTCGCGTCGCGCTCACGATCGTCCACGACGAGCGCACGCTCGCGGCCGACCCGCGCGACACCGTGAGCTCGGCGCTGCTGCGCGCGGGCATCGTCGCGACCAGCCGCAGCCTCAAGTTCCGCCGGCCGCGCGGACCGTTCTGTCTGCGCGGCGACTGCGGCACGTGTCTCGTGCGCATCGACGGCGTGCCGAACCTCCGCGCGTGCACCACCGCGATCACGAACGGCATGCGCGTCGCTCCGCAGAACCGCGTGCTCGATCGCGGGCCCGATCCCACCGCGCTCGTCGACACGATGTTCGGGCGCGGCATGGATCACCACCACCTGATGGTGCGGCCCAAGCTCGTCAATCGCGTGATGCAGGAGGTCGCGCGCAACCTCGCCGGGCTCGGCACGCTGCCCGATGCTCCGCCGGCGCGCGCGAGCCGGCACGCGCACCACGAGTGCGACGTGCTCGTGATCGGCGGTGGCGCGGCCGGGAGCGCCGCGGCGTCCGAGCTGCGCGCGCGCGGCCTCGCGGTCGAGCAGGTCGATCGCAGCGACCGCCTGCAGCTGGGCTCGGCGGGCGCATCGTCGCTGCACTGCGACACCGCGGTGTTCGGGGTCTACGCGGACGAAGAGCCGCACGCGGCCCGCCCCGGCGTGATCGCGGCCGTCGAGCGCTCTGCCAGCACGCAGATCGTGCACACCTTCGCCCCGCGACACGTCGTCGTCGCCACCGGTGCCCGCGACGTGATGATCCCGCTGCACGACAACGATCTGCCCGGCGTGCTCGCGGCGCGCGGGCTGGTCGGGCTCCTGCGGCGCATCGACGGCGAGCTCGCGGTGCCGGCGGTCGTCGTCGGTGACGGGCCCGAGGCCACCGCGCTCGCGCGTGCGCTCGGGGCCGAGCGGATCGCCGAGGCCGACGTCGTCGCGGTGCTGGGTGGGAGTCGCGTGGAGGCGATCGCGACCAAGCGCGGCAAGCTCGACGCCGGGGTCGTGGCGATCGCGGCCCCGCCCGCGCCCGCCTCCGAGCTCGCGCGGCAGGCCGGCGCGCGCGTGGCGTGGAACGGCGCGGGCTTCCCGGTGGTGCGCGACGACGAGGGCCGCTGCGCCCGCGCGGGCTGGACGGTGTGGGCGTGCGGCGAGGTGGCCGGCGTGCCCGCGGACGCGGCGACCGACGACGGCGCGCGCGTGGCCGCGGCGATCGCCCGGGACTGCGAGGCCGCACGATGACCCGCCGCATGTTCGTGTGCCGCTGCGAGGACGTCACGGTCGCGGAGATCGAGCACACCGTGTCGCTCGGGCTCGCGAGCGTCGAGGAGATCAAGCGCTACACCGGGCTCGGCACGGGTCCGTGTCAGGGCAAGGAGTGCGTCGTCGCGCTCGTGCGGCTGCTCGCTGCGCGCGGGCTCGTCGGCGCCGACGAGGCCGCACCGTTCACCGCCCGCCCGCCCGCCGAGCCGGTCACGCTCGGCGAGCTCGCCGCGTTGCTCGACGAGGAGCAGCGATGAGCCGCCCACAGCGCCAGGGGGCCGAGCTCGGCAGCAAGGACGTGAAGCTGCCCGAGCGCTGCGACGTCGCGATCGTCGGCGGCGGCGTGATGGGCCTGTCGACCGCGTACCACCTCGCCGAGTCGAGCAAGGCCAGCATCGTGGTGCTCGAGCGCGGCTACCTCGTCAGCGGTGCGTCGGGTCGCAACGGCGGCGGCGTGCGCATGCAGTGGGGCGACGAAGGCAACGTGCAGATCATGATGGAGAGCATCGAGATCTGCCGCGGTCTCGCACAGGAGCTCGACATCAACCTGTGGTTCCGGCAGGGCGGCTACCTGTTCCTCGCGCGCGGCGAGGCCGGCGAAGCGCGGCTGCGTCGCAACGCGGAGCTGCACCGCACGCTCGGCGCACCGACGCGCTTGCTCGGCCCCGAGGAGGCGAAGGAGCTCGTGCCCGAGCTCGATGTCTCGGAGGTGCGGCTCGCGGCGTTCAATCCCGAGGACGGCGTCGTGTTCCCGTGGCCGTTCGTGTGGGGCTACGCGGCCCAGGCGATCGCGCGCGGCGCCATCGTCCGCACGCACACCGAGGCCGTGCGTGGCGAGCCCGACGGCGACGGGATCCTGCTGCACCTGTCCACCGGCGAGCGCCTGCGCGCGGGCCGGGTCGTGAACGCCACCGGTGCGTGGTGCCATCGGCTGAACCACTCGCTCGGCGTCGAGCTGCCGAACCGCCCGCATCGCCACGAGATCCTCTCGTCCGAGCCGCTGAAGCCGTTCCTCGATCCGCTCGTCGTCGATCTCGAGAGCGGGCTCTACTTCTCGCAGAGCACACGCGGCGAAATCGTCGCCGGCATCACGCTGGAAGATCACGGCGCGCCCTCGCTCGAGGTCGACCAGCGCTCGTCGCTGCGCTTCCTCGCCCATCTCGGCGCCGCGCTGACCCGCATCATGCCGATCACCGGCGCGGTGAAGGTGCTGCGCCAGTGGGCCGGGCCCTACGACGTCTCGCCGGACGGCGACGCGATCGTCGGGCCCTCGCCGGGTCAGCCCGCGCTCTTGCAGGTGTGCGGCTTCACCGGGCACGGCTTCATGATGGCGCCCGCGGTCGGCCGCATGCTCGCGCGGTGGATCGCCCGCGGCGATCGCCACCCCATGTTGACGCGCTGGGATCCGTCGCGGTTCGTCCGCGGCGAGGCCCGCCAGCGCGAAGACATGATCATCGGCTAGCGTCCCGTTCGCGGACGGGTGGTCGTCGCACACGCGCACAGCCGTTCCCGATCGGGACATCAGTCACTCCCCGATGCGCCGATGGCCATTCGTACATGATGTCGTCGTCCGCAGTCGCACTGCCGCGCCCGGTTCCGACCGAGACGGACGCGGCGCCTGCGAACCCTGCGACGACACCGGCAGTCCGCCGCGCGCTCGACTACCTCGAGCGCCCCGAGCTGGTGTTCCCCACCCTGCCCGCGGCCAGTGCCGAGGTCGTGGCGCTGGCGAACGCGCGCGAGGCCAACTTCCGCGACGTCGATCGCCTCGTGCGTCGCGACCCCGTGCTCGCCGCGCGCGTGCTCTCCGTCGCCAACTCCCCGCTCTATCGCCCGCCCGGACCGATCACCTCGCTGCGGCTCGCGATGCTGCGGCTGGGCTGGCAGATCCTGCGCGAGATCCTGCTGCAGGCCACCGCGGAGGCGCACGTGTTCCGCGGCGGACCGCGGCGCGAGATGCTGGAGACGCGGCTGCACGCCGTCGCGCTCGGCCACGTGCACGGTCATGTCGCGCGCTTCGTCGGGCTCGATGCCGAGCACGCGTTCGCGTGCGGGCTCCTGCACGATCTCGGACGACCGATGGTGCTCGCGGCGCTGTCGCGCCCGAACGCGCCGCCGCTCGACCCCGAGGAGCGCGCGCTGGTCGTCGACCTCATGCACACGAGCGTCGGCGATCGCGTCGCTCGCTCGTGGAACCTCCCCGAGGTCGTGCAACGCGTGTGTCGCGATCACCACCTCGCCAGCGAGGACGGATCGGTGAGCGCAGTGGGCCCCTGCTCGATCATGCTCTGCGAGGCGCTGCTGGCCTCGATCGGGGTGGCACCCGAGCCGCCCCCCGGGATCCTGCCCGATGCGGCACTCGGCGCCCGACTCGGCCTCGCCGAGCCCGAGCTCGCCAGTCTGCGCGAGAGCACGCTGCAGCTCTGCCGCGAGCTGCCCTGAGCTGGACCCGAGCCGATCCCCGAGTCGCGACCGGCGCGGCCGGGCGCATCCCAGGCTGCGCGAGCGGCCAGTCGCGGCGTGCTAGGCTCCGCGCGCCGTGAGCTACTTCGATCCCCGCGAGCCGATGCGCACGGCGTTGGCCGAGCACGAGCCGCCGCTGCGCACGCCCGCGCTGGTGATCGACCTCGATCGGGTGGAGCAGAACATCGCCGCGATCATCGGCGCGCTGGGCTCGGCCGTGCGCTGGCGCCCCCACGTGAAGACGATCAAGCAGTCCACGATCGTCGCGGCGTTGCTGCGCGCCGGTGTGCGCACGTTCAAGTGCGCGACGATCGAGGAGCTCGCGCTGGTGCTGGGCACCGCCCGTGCCCACACGCTCGACGTCGACGTGCTGCTGGCGTATCCGCTGCCGCTCGCCACGCTCCCGCTCGTCGACGCGCTCGCGCTCGAGCATCCGCGTGCGCGCATCGGTGTGCTCGCCGACGACCCCGAGCACCTGGTCGCGATCATGTCGCGCGGCGGGCGGCTCGAGCCCTGGCTCGACGTCGACGTCGGCATGCACCGCACCGGCGCGTCGCCGGATCGCTGGCGCAGCGCGATCGCCCGCGGGCTGCCGCGCGTGCGCGGGATCCAGGGCTACGAAGGACAACTCGGCTGGGACGATCGCGCGGGCGCGAGCGCTGCGTACGACGACCTCGTCGAGCTCGCGCGCGCGCTGTCGTTCGACGCCGACCAGGTCGTGCTCACCTCGGGCAGCCTCGGCTTCGCGCACGCGCTCGCCCATCCCGCGCTCGGCGGCGGCCCGTGGCAGCACCAGCTCGGCTGCGGCACGCTCGTGCTGGCCGACGTGGCCTCGCGCGCACCCGCGATGGCGATCGGCGTCGCCCCGGCTGCGTTCGTCGCGAGCCGCGTCATCGCGCGTCCGCACGCGCGCGCCGTGACGCTCGACGCCGGCAGCAAGGCGATCGCCCCCGATCGCGCGCCGCCGGCGTGCGTGGTGCTCGGCCACCCGGGACTCGTGGCCGAGCGCGCGAGCGAGGAGCACCTGCCCCTGCGCGTCGAGGACGGCCCGCCGCCCGCCCGCGACGAGCTGCTCCTGCTCGTGCCCGACCACGTCTGCACCACGGTCAACCTCTACCGCCACGCGGTGCACGTACGCGGCGATCGCATCGTCGGCGTCGGCGAGATCGAGGCGGCCGGCCGCGCGCGGCCCTGGCCGGCGGAGGCCACGCGATGACGCGCCGACGCCTCGTGCTCGCGCTCGGCGTCGCCGCGTGCGGCCCGGTCACCACCGAGCTCTCGGTCGACGTGATCGTGCCCGAGGACGCCGACGACCTCGAGCAGGCCGACAACGCCACCGTCGTGCTCGCGCCCGACGGCGCCTCGGACACGGTGGTCGCCGACGGGCTCGACTTCTCGATCTCGTTCGACCTCGAGCCCGACGACACCGTCCGCGATCTCGAGCTCTACCTCGCGAACGACGAGACGCTGCTGGCATGGGGCCGCACGCCGTCGTTCACCTACGGTGGCATCGGCGACGGGCTCGCGGTGTTCCTCGGGCGTCCCGGCGCGCTCTCGACGTTCCCGCAGGTGCTCGATCTGCCCGACGATCAGCTGCTCGCGACCTACTGCCCGGGCCGCGGCGCCGTGCTGCTCGCGTCCGACGGCGCGGCGTCCTTCGTCGACGGCTTCTCGATGCAGCTGTTCGAGGCCTCGCCGATGGAGGATCCCCCGATGCCGGGCGACGGCGTGCTCGTCGGCGATGCGCTCGGTGGCGCGATCCGGGTGCGCTTCAGCTCGCTGCACGCGTGGCGCTACGATCCCGGTGACGACGAGTGGATCGAGCTCGAGCTCGACGGGGCCGGCGAGCTCGGCTCCCGCGGCGGCGCGAGCTGGCTCGTCGACGCCGACGGTGCCGTGCTCTCGCTGTTCGGCGGCGGCGATGCGACCGACGTCGTCGCGATCGATCTCGTGCCGCGCGACGACGGCACGGGCACGCGCGCGTCGGTCGTCGAAGGACTCGCGCTCGACGCTCCACGCGTCGGCGCGCGCGCGACGTGGGTCACGCGGACCGATGGCGACGCGGCGGAGGACTCGCTCGTGTTCGGCACGGGCACGAGCGAGCTGCCGGCGGTCTTCCTGGTCCAGCGTGCGGTCGCCCTCGGGCCGCTTGGACGCTGGACGGGCGGCGGCTGCGTGCAGCTCGATCCCGGGGCGGCCGACGCGGACGTCCGCGTCCTGTGTGGCGGCGGCGTGCGTGACGACACACCGGTCGCGGACGGGGTGCTCGTGACGGTGCCGAAGGAAGGCGAGCCCACGGCGGTGGAGCTACCCGCGTTGCTCGACCGCGCGATGGCCGATCCGCTCTGGCTCGCCGACGAGGTCGCGGTCTACGCGCAGGCCGAGGGCGTGCTCCTGCCGATCGATCCGGCAACTTTGCAAGTCGGGGCGCCGACCGCCGCGCTGCGCCAAGGTGGCGGTCAGCTCGTGCCCCTCGAAGGCGGCGCGACGCTGCTCGTGGGCGGCCGTGACCTGGCGAGCGTGCCGACCACGCGGATCCAGGTCTTCACGCCGAACCTCCCGCCCCAGGGCTGACCCGAGCGCGGCCTGCGGGCCGAAATGCGGCACGTTTTCGTCGTTGAGCGAAGGCTTGGGCTGCCCGTATAGTGCGCGCGACCTTCGACGGGGAGCGCCAATGGCCGATACGCTGACCATCACCGACAACCGCACTGGCAAGAGCTACGAGGTGCCGATCACCGACGGCACGATCAAGGCCTCGGACCTGCGCCAGATCCGTACGTCGGCCGAAGACTTCGGGCTGATGAGCTACGACCCGGCGTTCATGAACACCGCGTCGTGCCGCTCCGCGATCACCTATCTCGACGGCGACGCCGGGATCCTGCGCTACCGCGGCTATCCCATCGAGCAGCTCGCCGAGCAGGCGACCTACCTCGAGGTGGCGTACCTGCTGCTGCACGGCGAGCTGCCCAACAAGACCGAGCTCGCCGACTGGCAGCACTCGATCACCACGCACACCTTCGTGCACGAGTTCCTCAAGCGCGCGCTCGAGGGCTACCGCTACGACGCGCACCCGATGGGCCGCCTCGTCGCGTTCCTCGCCACCTTGTCGACGTTCTACGGCGACGCGAAGGAGGTGCGGAACCCGGAGATCCGCAAGCAGCACATCGTGCGCATCATCGCGAAGATGCCGACGATCGCCGCGTGGGCCTACCGCCACTCGCTCGGGCGTCCGTACATCTACCCGAACAACGACCTGTCCTACCCGGGCAACTTCCTGGCGATGCTGTTCCAGATCGCCGAGCCGAAGTACACGCCCCACCCCGTGCTCGAGCGTGCGCTCGACGTGCTGTTCATCCTGCACGCCGACCACGAGCAGAACTGCTCCACCTCCGCGGCGCGCGGCGTCGGCTCGGCCGAGTCCGATCCTTATGTGTCGCTGGCGGCGGCCAGCGCTGCGCTCTACGGCCCGCTCCACGGCGGCGCCAACGAGGCGGTGCTCCGCATGCTCCGCAAGATCGGCAACGTGAAGAACGTGCCCGAGTTCATCACGTCGGTGAAGGCCGGCGAGGGCAAGCTCATGGGCTTCGGCCACCGCGTGTACAAGAACTACGACCCGCGCGCGAAGGTCATCAAGAAGCTGGCCGACGAGGTCTTCGAGGTCACCGGCAAGAACCCGCTCCTCGACATCGCGCTCGAGCTCGAGCGCATCGCGCTGTCGGACGACTACTTCATCAAGCGCAAGCTCTACCCCAACGTCGACTTCTACTCGGGGCTCATCTACCAGGCGATGAAGTTCCCGATGGAGATGTTCCCGGTGCTGTTCGCGATCCCGCGCGCATCGGGCTGGCTCTCGCAGTGGAACGAGATGCTCGACGACCCCGAGCAGAAGATCGCCCGCCCCCGCCAGATCTACACGGGTGTGGACGTGCGCGACTACGTGCCGCTCGAGAAGCGGGGCTGAGCCCTGCCGCGATGATCGAAGCCTACGCCCGACTGTCCATCCATCGCTGGATGTTGCTCGACGGGGTCCGCAACGAGGCCTACCGTCGAGCGATCGCGCAGGTCGTGCGCCCGGGCGACGTCGTGCTCGACATGGGTGCGGGCACCGGCATCCTTTCGATCTTCGCGGCCCAGGCGGGCGCCGCGAAGGTCCACGCCGTCGAGCGCACGCAGATCTCGATCGTCGCGCGCCAGCTGATCGAGCGCAACGGGCTCGCCGATCGCATCGACGTGCACCACAGCGATCTCGAGGACGTCGTGCTGCCCTCGAAGGTCGACGTGATCATCTCCGAGTGGATGGGCGGCTTCGGTGTCGACGAGAACATGCTCGCGCCGCTGGTGATGGCCCGTGATCGCTGGTTGCGCGAAGGCGGCGCGATCATCCCGGGCCGCGTCACCGCGCTCGTGGCCCCGGCCTGGGTGCTCGAGCTCGACGAGGCCACGCGCCACTGGAGCTCGCGGCCCCACGGCGTCGACATGGAGCTGCTGAACGAGCTCAGCGCGAACGAGACCGTGATGACGCAGTGGCCGCTCGTGCCCGAGGATCTGCTCGCGCCGGCGCAGCCGATGTGGAGTCACGACGCGTACACGTGCTCCCTCGAGGAAGCCGACTCGACGTTCGTCGCGCGGCTCGAGTTCGAGGCGACGCGCGACGGGCAGCTGACCGCGCTCGCGGCCTGGTTCGAGGCCGCGATGTGCGAAGGGGTCTCGCTGACCAACGCAGTCGGCGCCCCGCCGACGCACTGGGGTCGGTTCATCATGCCGCTCTCCCGCGCCATCGACGTGCGCGCCGGCGCGATCATCCGCACCGAGGTGCGCTGCGAGCCGGACGCGCCGGGCAGCTCCGCGATGTACTGGTCGGTGCAGATCGACGACGGTCCGATCGAGCGCCACGACACCCGGCCGCTGCGCGTCGCGGGCTTCGCCCCGCGCTGACTCGCGAGGCGCCGATCAGCCGGGCTCGCCGCGGTCGAGCCGGGCGTGCAGCGCCGCGACCACGCCCTCCGGATCGGCGGGCAGTCGCAGCGGTCGGTTCGCGTGCGCGCTCGGGAAGCCCAGCGCGCCCTCGTGGTAGCGCGTCTTGAACTCGGTGAACTTGAGGCCGTGCGCGGTCGAGATCACGATGACGCGATCCTTGCGGGCGATCGTGCCCGCCCGCACCAGCTTCTCGAGGCACGCGAGCGCGACGCCGGTGTGCGGGCAGTTGAACATGCCGGTTCGGTCCGCACGCGCCACCGCATCGGCGAGCTCGGCCTCGCTGGCCTGCTCGACGACGCCGTCGAATTCGCCGAGCGCCTTGATCGCCTTGCCCCGGCTCACCGGATCGCCGATCTGGATCGCGGAGGCCAGGGTCGGGGCGGCGACCATCGGCTCGAAGTCGTCGGCCGACAGCGGATGCCCGGCCGTCCGCGCGCGCTGGTACGCGCGGTAGAGCGGGTTCGCGTGCTCCGCCTGGCAGCACACGAGCCGCGGCTTCTTCGCGATGAGCTCGAGCTCGAGCAGCTGCGCGAAGCCCTTGGCGATCGCGCTCACGTTGCCGAGGTTGCCGCCCGGCACGAGCACCCAGTCCGGCACGGCCCAGTCGAACTGCTGCACGAGCTCGATCGCGATCGTCTTCTGGCCCTCGACGCGCAGGCTGTTCATCGAGTTCGCGAGGTAGATCGTGGGGTCCTCGGTGAGCCGTTGCACGACGCGCATGCAGCCGTCGAAATCGGTGGCGAGCGAGCCGACGATCGCGCCGTGGGCGAGCGGCTGCACGAGCTGCGCGGCGCTCACCTTCGCCTCGGGCAAGAGCACGATGACGGGAATTCCGGCAGCGGCCCCGTAGGCCGCGAGCGCCGCGGACGTGTCACCGGTGGAGGCGCACGCGACCGCGCGGATCGGCTTGCCGTCGGCGATGAGCTGCTTCACCGACGACACCAGCACCGTCATGCCGAGATCCTTGAACGAGCCGGTGTGGCTGGTGCCGCACTGCTTGATCCACAGGTCGTCGAGCCCGATGGTCTTGCCGTAGCGCTCGGCCCAGAACAGGTTGGTGCCGCCCTCGAGCAGCGACACCACGTTCTCGTCGGCGACGTGCGGCGCGACCCACTCCTTCTTGCCCCACACGCCCGAGCCGTACGGCCACGAGGTACGCAGCCAACGGTCGTCGAACAGCTTCATCCACGCGGCGGCCGAGCGCGCACGCAGGGCGGCCGTGTCGTGCACGACCTCCAGGAGGCCGTGGCAACGGGGGCAGCGATAGACGACCTCGGAGAGCGGGATGCGAACGGGGCAGCCGGCGGCGCACGCGAGCTCGGCGGAGTACATGGCCGAAAGCGTGGACAGTTCGACGCGCGCGCGCAATCCGGTGCGGGAGGGAGAGTGCTAGGCTTGGCCTTCCCTTGTCGCAGCCCGAGCGGCGCATGTTCCTCCGATCGCCGGTGTGGCGGCGCCGGCTGATCACCGGCGCGGTCGGGCTCGCGCTCACGTTCGTGCCGCTCGTCGGCACGCTCGGCTACGAGCACGCGTTCGTGCTCGGCCCACTCGCATCGCTCGGCGGGATCGCGGTGGGGGTCGATGCGGTCCGTGATGCGCGTGCACGCGGCGGGGCCCGGCTGCGCGAGCTGCTCGCCGTCGTGGGGCGCGAGCTCGCGATCCTCTGCGCGATCGCCCTCGCGATGCCGCTCGTCGGCCAGCTGTGGCAGAGCGCGTGCGAGCCGCTCGGTGGGCTCGGGTTCTTCCTGGTCGGCCCGGTGTTCTGCTCGATGCTCGGCGCGGTCTGCGGGCTGTGGGGCGGCGTCTTCGGGCGCACGCGCGCGCGCGCCCTGTGGCTGGGGGCCACGCCGATGCTGTGCTCGACCGCGATCGGCCTGTGGCGGCTCTACGCCGATCCCGTCGTCTTCGCCTACGATCCGTTCTTCGGCTACTTCTCGGGCTCGGTCTACGACGAGGCGGTCGCGATCGGGCGCACGTACGGGATCTTCCGCGGCTACAACGCGCTGTGTGCCGCGACGGCGCTGCTCGGGTTCGCGGCCTTCGTCGATCCCGAGCTGCGCCGGCTACGGCTGTCGCGCCGCGCCACCATCGTGCGCGCCGCCCCGCTCGTGCTGCTCGCGCTGCTGTGCGCCGCGCTCGGGCTGCGTGGGGCCGCGCTGGGCTTCACCGCGAACCTCGCGTCGATCACCGAGGTGCTGTCGGCGACGATCGAGACCGAGCACTTCACGATCTACTACCTGCCGCGGTCGGCCGAGGCGCGCACGATCGAGGCCGTCGTCGCCGAGCACGAGTTCGCCTACGAGCAGCTGCGCACCGCGATGAACGGGCGCGAGCCGCCGGGGCGCGTGACCAGCTTCCTCTTCGCCAACCCCGAGCAGAAGCGCAAGCTGATGGGCGCGGGCAGCGTGCAGGTCGCCGCGCCGTGGCGCCGGCAGATCTACCTCGATCACCGCCCCTTCCCGCACCCGGTGCTGCAGCACGAGCTCGCACACGTGTTCGGGGCCAGTGTCGGCGACGACATCTTCGGCGCGAGCCGCAGCGGCGTGCGCATCAACGTCGGGCTCATCGAGGGCTTCGCCACCGCGCTCGCGCCCCGCGAGTCCGATCGCCTCGATCTGCACGATCAGGCCGCGGTGCTCGGCAGGCTCGGCAAGCGTCCGGCGATGGCGCTCATCATGGGCCCCGGCTTCTTCACGAAGTCGTCGCAGGTCGCGTACACCGCGGCCGGCTCGTTCTGCCTGTGGCTGATCGAGACCCACGGCTTCGAGCCGATGGCGGCGCTCTATCGCAGCGCCGGCGATTTCGAGGCGGCCTACGGCTCCGCGATCGAGCCGCTCGAAGCGGCATGGATCGAGTTCCTCGACGCGCGTCCGATCGCGGAGTCCGACGTCGCCGCGGTCGCGCAGCGCTTCGAGCGACCGTCGGTGTTCGAGCGCCCGTGTGCGCACCGGGCCGCCGAGGTGCGCGCGGAGATCGAGCGCGCGGTCGGACGCGGCCGCTTCGAGGAGGCGGCGGGCGGCTGGCGCGAGCTGTGCCGGCTCGAGCCCGAGCAGGCCGACCACCAGCTCGGGCTCGCGCTCGTGCTCGCGCTCGCCGAGCACTGGGACGAGGCCCATGCCGTGCTGGTCGAGGCCTCCGCGCGCGAGAAGCTGACCACGACGATGCGCGCCGCGATCGCCGAGCGCGACGGCGACGTGGCGCTGGCGCTCGGCGACCTCGCGGGCGCGCGCGCTGCCTATGCGCGTGCGCTGGCGGAGCCGCAGAGCGAGGCGCGGCGCCGCGTGCTGCAGCTGCGCGAGCTCGCGAGCACGGATGCCGAGCTCGCGCCGCTCGTGCTCGACTATCTCGCGCCGTTCGATCCGACCGACGACGAGCTGACGCGCACCGTGACGAGCACGTGGGCGGCGGCGGAGATCGCCCGGCTGCCACGGTTCGGGGCGATGGGACGGTATCTGCTCGCGCGGCAGCTGCTCAACGCGGAGCGGCCCGAGGCGGCGGGGATCGAGATTGCGCGGGCGTTGGTCGACGACGGCGCGCAGCTACCGAGCAGCGAGATGCTGCGGGCGGCTCGGGTCGCGCAGCTGGAGGCGGCGGTGTTGAACGGCGACTGGGGGCTTGCCGCGCGCACGCTCGACACGCTCGAGCGCGAGGCCGGGCAGCCGCCCGGCTATCTGGCGCAGTGGGGGGAGTGGCGCGCGCGCATCGATTTCCACCGGCGGTGGCGATCGGGTACGGGCACGGGCACGGGCACGGGCACGGGCACGGCGTGGGATGGTGGCTCGCGGTCGCGAGCCACTACATCCCACGAGTGATACGCCACGCCCGTCCGTCGCGCACCAGCTCGAACAGCGCGTGATCCTGCTTGCGCGTGTGCTTGCCGTCCACGCGCACCACGCCCGTCTCCGCGTCGATGATGGGGGCGAGCCGGAAGCTCGCGTCGATCCACACGCGGACGCTCGCGCGATCCTTCAGCACGTCGCACTCGAGGTAGTCGATCGTGAAACGCACCGACTCGAGCTGGGCCATGCGCTCGCGCAGCAGCACGCCGAGCTCGGCATACTCGATGTCATCGCCCGGATCGTCGGTGCCGGCGGTGTCGTAGTAGGTCGGGTGCGCGGTGGCCAGCACGCCCGCCGCATCCCGGCGCACGAACGCCGTCCGATAGCGCTCGAGCACCGCCAGCAGATCGCGGTTCTCGGGCGTGTCCGGGATCTCGGTGCCCGGGATCGTCGGCTCCTTCTTGCAGCCGCCCGCGAGCGGGAGCCCCGAGAGCATCGCGACGCCGAGCGCCACGATGAAGCCACGGCGAAGCGTGCCGCGAGGTGGAAGCGTGTCGTCGCCGGACGTGGAGGATCGCAGGCGCATGGGAAGCGTGTGCCGTCGCGTTGCGTCGGCCCCGAAGGCCGCTGCAAGCTGCGCGACCACGGGAAGGTACGGGAAAACCCCGCGGATCCAAAGCGGTTCCCGGGCCCCCGCGGCCGTGCTGGCGGGCCGCGGTTGCCATTTTGGCAGGAGGCTCCGCGAAGCGGTGCCAGCCCGTCGCCCCCGATGGGGCAGCTTGACGCGGCGTGTCGGACGCTATCATGCGGACGTGAGCGCCGACGCCCGCCTGCACCCGCGCTACTTCATCCCCGCGTTCGCAGACGTGATCGGCGAGGAGGTCGTGCTGGCGCGGCCGGTCGAGGACATCAGCCTCGGCGGCTGCCGGTTCGGTGGGCTCGGCTGGGAGACGGCCGGCAGCGAGGTCCAGATGGTGCTCGCGTTCCCGTCGCTCAAGGTGAACCTGCCGCTGCAGGGCGTCGTGGTGCGCAGCTCCGATCGCGACATGGCGGTGCGGTTCAACAACCTCACCGACGAGCAGAAGTGGGCGCTGCGCAAACACATCCGGGACGTGCAGACGCAGGCGGCCACCGAATGACGGCACTCGACGCGGCACAGACGCGGTTGGTCGAGGCCTGCGTGCCCAAGGTGGCGGCGCTCGCCAAGCAGCTCTCGCCGCGGATGCCCCACACGACGATCGACGAGCTGCGCAGCGCGGGCTACGAGGGGCTCGTGCAGGCGGCACTGCGCTACGACCCCGGCTGCGGCGTGCCGTTCGCCGCGTTCGCGCACTACCGCGTGCGCGGGGCGATGATCGATGCGGCGCGACGCGCTGCGCCGGAGATCCGCAGGCGAACGCGCGCGATGCGAGCGCTGCAGGCGACGCAGGCCCTGCTCGAGCACGCCGAGCGTCACCGTCCCAGCCCGGAGATCGGCGATCCCCGCACGCTGCGCGAGCGCGTCAACGCAGCCGCCGAGCTCGTCGCCCAGACGACCGCCGCGGTGCTGCTCACCAAGCTCACGCCGCAGGATCCCGAGACGGTGGGCGATCCCGACTCCGATCCCGAGGAGCTGCTCGCGCAGCACCGGGTGCTCGACCAGCTCCGTCGCGCGGTCGAGCGCTGCTCGGACGAGGAGCGCGTGCTCGTCGAGGGCCTCTACTTCGAGGGGCTGAACATGCGCGAGCTCGCCGAGCGCATCGGCAAGAACGTCAGCACGGTGTCGCGACACCACGCGAAGCTGATTGCGCGCCTCGCCCGCGAGCTCGCCGGCCGGCCGGCACCGAGTGTCCCGCTCGAAGCCCCCACGCCGGACGATCCGCCCGTCCGGGCCCCCGAGCACCCGGCGGCGCCGGCCCGCGGTCCGCCGGGTTCTCCCGATTCTTGAGCGCGTCGCCGCAATGCGGAAAGCTGGCGCGATGTCCCTGCCCTGGCCGCACGCGCGCACGATCGCCGCGCTCGCGATCGTCGGGGCCGGCTGCAGCGAGCCCTCGCCGCGGCCGAACGAGCGGACCGCGCCCGACAAGGCCGCGTTGTTCGGAGATCCCACGCTGGTGCCGACCCGCGCCGGCGAGCTCGCGCGTCGCGAGCTGGCGAGCGCAGGCGAGCTCGCGGCGGTGCTGCGTGCGAACGGATGGCTCGAGCACCCCCACGTCGACGTCGAGCATGCGGAGCCCATCCGCGTCGTGATCGCCGGCACTCGCAGCCCGGCGGCGCCGAGCGAGCTCGACGCGGAGCTGCGGCGGATCACCGCTGCGGTGCTGGCCGACGACGGGGTCGAGCTCGTGCTCGCGATCGCCGAGCCTGCCGCGCCGGTCCCGACCGAACGCAGGCGCGAGCTGCCGCTGTTCTTCGCGGCGCTCGGGCTCGGCGCGAGCATCTCGCTGCTGCTCGACCGCAGCTGGCGACGACGCGCCCGCGTCCGTGCGGCTCGGCGGCGACGCGCGAGCTGATCGCGATCAGGCGGCGAGCACCGCGGGGCCGAGCGCCCGGGTCACGTCGTCGGCGTAGCCGCTGTACTGATCGAGCGCAGGCGCGAGCCCGTGCTCGAGCGTCAGCGTGAGTCCCACGAGGTCGCCACGGTCGAGCGCGCCTTCGATGCGGCCGAGCAGCTCGAGCACGCGTCGGCCGTAGTCGGCGATCACGGCTCCGAGCGACGGCGAGGCGTTGCCGACGAGCTCGGAGCTGACGACGACGAAGGTCAGGAACCGCTGCAGGCGATCGGCCGTCGTCTCGAACGACGCCAGCGCTTGCGTCACCGCGCCGTGGCGCATCGACATCGCGATCTGACTGCAGTCGAACGCGAGGCTGGCCGCGAACGGGCCGGCAGTCGTTGCGGTGCGATGGGCGAGCTCGTACGCCGCTGCGTGCATGTCCGCACCCATCGCCCCACCATCGTCCCGCCTTGAGCATGGCCGGTCGACGGCGCACCCCGGCAGCGCGCCGCCATCGCGGCCGCCTTCGCGAGGCCATCGCGACGCCATCGCAGCCGCCTCGCCCGCCCTGCGGCGCGGCCGCGGACGTGGTCGTCCGCTTGGGCGGGGCCGCGCGCCGTGCCATGCTTCGGCCGTGCACAAGCGCGAGCTCCCGAGCCTCCTGCGTCTCGCTCCCCTTGCCGCTGCGCTGGCGTGCTGCTTCGCCGCCGTCGCTGCGCACGCGGACGAGAAGAACCCTGCCGTGGAGGCGTGCGCGGGCAAGACCGAGGGCGCGCCCTGCAGCACGCAGCGGCCGCACCAGGATGCGAGCGGCGCGGCGACGATGAAGAGCGAGCCGGGCACGTGTCAGCCCGACGAGTGCTGCACGCTCGACTACTCGCAGGGATCGCCGCCGAAGAGCACGTGCGCCGCGTGTCTCGCGTGCAAGCCCGGGCCCGCCACGCCGGCGGCGGAGGGTGGTGCAGGCGAAGGCGGTGGCGGCGAGCCGCCGCGTCACGAGGACGGGGGGCCGCCCGCGCACGAGCCGGCGAAGAAGGGGTGCGCGATCGGAGGGGAGTCGAGCGGGGCGCTCGGGCTCGGGGTCTTCTTCTGCGTCGCGTTCCTGGGGCGGCGGCGATAGGTCCCTCGCCGCCGGGCACGGGCACGGGCACGGGCACGGGCACGGAGGCCCGTGACCCGTGGGGTCACGGGCCTACCCGCAAGCCTTCGCCTTCCCCTTGTCGAGCGCCTTGATCTGCTCGAGCGCCGCGTCCTGCCACTCCTTCGTCGCGGCCGGATAGCCGGCGTGCGCCACGAGGTCGTAGCACTGCAGTGCCAGATCGCACTCGCCACGCTCGACGTACGCGAGCCCCGAGTAGTACAGCGCGTACGCGACGAAGTCGTTCTCCGGGTAGTTGACCACCACCTCGTACCACTCCATCAGCGCCTCGTAGAACTCGCTCTGCATGTAGAAGCCGTAGCCGAGCCAGAAGCGCACCTCGGGGATGCGCGCGCTGCCGGGATACGTCGACAGGAATGCGGAGAAGAGCTCGCCGGACTTCGCATAGTCGCCGCCGTCGAACGCGGCATACGCCTCGTTGAACGCGTCGTCCGGCGCCTTGCCCTTCGTCGGCGTCGTCTTGCCGCCGGCGTCGGCGTTGCTCTGGTCGAACGTGTAGACGAACGTGTCGATCGCCGTGCCCTTGTAGCTGCCCTTCGGGGTCAGATCGAGGCTCTTGGACTTGTACTTCGTCCACGTGCCGCTGCCGCCGTCGCCCTCGGCCCACAGCCGCACCTCGCTCGCGGCGACCGGGATGTCGCCGTCACCGAGCAACGCCTCCGCACCGTCGGCCACCGAGAACGCGATCGCATTGCCCGCGCTCGGCTTGCCCGGCAGCCACTTCTTGCCGGTCTTGTACTGCAGCTGCACCTTCAGCACGCCGCCGGTCTTGTTGCGGACGCTGAGCTGGCGGCTCTTGAACGTGACCGTCTTCGGCTCGGGCTTGTTCGACTCCACCATCGCCCAGGCCGCGCCGGTGCCGATGTTGTTGCTGCCGTACTTCACCCAGATGTAGCCGTCCTCGCCCCAGAACGTGTCCCACGAGTTGCGCACGAGCCATGCGCCGCGCAGATCGTCCCAGCCCGCGATCACGATCGCGTGGTTCGGCTGGCCCGATGCGCCCTCGTCGAACACGCCCTCGGTGTACGCGATGAACGACGGCGTCGCGTACACCGACGCCGACAGCGGGCCGTACTTGCACAGCGCGGCCTTGATCTCGTCGACCTCGGGGATGATCTTCTGCTCGTTGACGAAGCCCCACGCCGCGATCTTGTGGCTGGGCTTGAGCTTCGCGTTGCACTGCCCGTCGGCATTGAGGTACGGCACCTCGCCCTCGAGCGCCGCGCCCTTGTCCTTCAGCCAGTCGTACACGAACGGCGTGTAGCCACCGCGGCAGTCGCCGATGTCGCCGGGCAGCCGGTCGCTCGTCGCACAGTCGACGATGTACTGCTCGGAGAAGTCGAGAGTCTTGTCGAAGCCGTTGGCGATCGCCGACGCGCCCTCGAACACGCCGAGCGTCGCGAACGCCCAGCAGCTGCCGCAGCTCTTCTGCGAGCGCGGCGGCGCGAGGTACTCCTTCCAGCTCCATGCCGTGCCGTTCGGCGAGCAGACCACGTCGCCGACCGACGGCTGCAACGGATTCTCGACGTTGTCGGAGCTCTTGCCCTTGCCCTTGTTCTCGGGCTCGACGATGAGCGGCGAGCCGACCGCGGCGTCGGGACGGATCGCCTTCGGCGGACGCACGGCCCGCTGCATGAAGTTCGGGATGCCCCGCACGCCGCGACGCTCGAGGATCGAGCGTGCGATCTCGTTCTGCTTGCGCTGCAGCTCGAGCTGCTTCGCGTCGGGCAGCGACTTGAGCCCGGTGAGCTGCGCGATCGGGATGTCGAGCGCCTTCGTGTAGCCGACCTTGAAGCGTCGCTTCTTCGCGCCGATCGTCTTGCGCATCGCCGCGAGCTGCTGCATCACACCCTTCGGCGCCGTCTTCTCGCGGGCCTTGATCGCGTCACGGTTCTTGATCGTCGTGAACGCGGTCGGCGGCAGCTTCACCGGCTTGCGCTTCACCGGCGGACGCTTCACGGCCTTGCCGGGCACGCGTGCGCCGGGCCGAACGCCACCGGGCTTCGGGGGGCCGGCGATCGGCAGGTGCGGCCGTGCCCCGCGGACGCCCGCAGGCGGCCCCGCGGGATGCCCCGTCGGCGGCTTCGCAGGCGTCGTGCGCATCCCCGTGGGCGCGCCCGGCTTCGTGCCCCCGCCGACGTTCGCCTTCACCGGCGCCATCGTCTCGGCATCCACGGCGACGAACATCTCGTACGCGTCCTCGTCGGCCACCGCGGCGGAGGTCGACTCGTCGATGGCCTCCGCATCGAGGGCGTGGATCTGCAGACCGAGCAACAACAAGGATTCGAGCAGCATCACGGGGCTCCGGGGTTGGGCACGGCAAGACGACGGATGTCAGCGACCGTAAACCAAGGACGCGGGTCGCGGAAGGGCATTCGTGCGGCCGGACTCGCGCTCTCGACCCGGCCCGCGATGGACCTATGGGCCTTTCGCACCGGCTCGATCACTCGACGATGTACCGCCGAGCGCCGGCAGGTTCGCGCTCTTGCCCGGTGCATCGATCGGCTCCCAGACCTTCTCGATGTACGCGAGATTCCGCGCCGCCTTGGGGTTGCGCGGAAGCAGGTCGAGCGACGCGACGGCGAGCAGTGCAAGCGCGACTCCGACCCCGACGGAGAAGACGGTGCGGACCCGCGGTTCGATCACCCGCAGGTACACGAGCGCAAAACCGAGGACCGAGGCGACCATCACGATCCACACCACGTCGATGCGGGTGACGATCCCGAGCGCCGCATAGGGCCGGAGCCGGCCGTCGAACAGCGGGAGCAACACCTCGTGCACCGGCGCGTCGACGTTCGCGAGGTCGAAGTGGGGCCAGAGGTTGGCGGCCAGCCCGTTCACGACGATGCCGTAGGTCGCGAGCGCGACCAGGATCGCGATCCACACCGGCCGCGTGCGCGCCTGGCCGTAGAGCTCGGCCCAGCCCATCACGCACGCCGGCAGCGCGAGCACGAAGTAGCGCGGGCCGACGCGCCAGCCGCCGTCGAACGAGAGGCTGACGAGCATGAGCAGGTAGACCGCGACGATGCCGAGCTGCACCTGCGCCTCGAAGCGGGGGGCGTCGCGATCGCGCGCGAGCGCGAACAGGCCCCAGATCGCGAGCACCACCGCCGGCGCCCACCACAAGAGCCCGCCGTCGGGCGCGAGGATCTGCGCGACGAAGCCGTCCCAGCGCGGCCACGACAGCCCGAGCAGGCCCTGCGCGTGCTTGGCCGAGAAGTCCGCGACGGTCGCGTGCTGGTAGCCGGTCGACCACGGCGAGCCGAACGCGCGCGCGTGGTAGCTCGCGAGCCAGGCCACGGGCACGAGCGCACCGACGAGCGCGGCGCCGACGAGGAGCGGCATGCCGCGGCGACGGATGCGGGCGAGGAGCGCGACGCCGATCGGCAGCCCCGCGAACGCGGCCATGTACTCGACCGTGATCGCGCTCGCCGCCAGCAGGCCACCCAGCGCCGCGAGCGAAGGTGCGTGCCAGCGCGGGCCGCCCCCGCGCTCGAGCGCAGCGGCGAGCGCGAGGATCCCGGAGTGCAGCAGCGCGGCCGCGAGCGCGTGGCCATAGAGCAGGTGCGCGTAGACGATCGCCGGCGTCGCGAGGGCCCACGTGAGCACGGCCGCGGTGCTCGCCGCGCTACCGAAGCGCGGGGCATTGCGCCGCCACAGCAGCACCGCGAGCACGAACGTGGGCACGATGCTGCCGACGAGCCGCGCCCACCAGGTCAGCTCGCGGAGCACGAGCGGGCGATCGTTCGCGCTCGCCCACATCCGCGCGCAGCGGTAGCCGAGCGCCGCGACCACCGTCGTACCGGGCGGCTTGTTGGGATAGAGGTGCCCGTCGCTGCTCTTCGCGGTGTCGGGCCCCGCATCGAGCCCGCGTCCGCCCTGCCCTTCGATCCACCAGTTGCCGGTGTCGACCCACGCCATCGCCTGCATCAGGCGCGGGCGCTCGTTCGCGTTGCGGGTGGCCTCCGCGTACGGGAACACGGCCGCGAGCGCGAGCGCGAGCAGCAGCCACGCGCCCCACGGGACCTGCCCACGCATCGACGCTTTCAGCTGTCGCCACTGCCGGGCGGCAGGCTCTGTTGCGCCTTCATCCGGGCCTTCAGCGCAGCGAGCTCGTCGTCGACCTGGCTCTCGCCGCCGAGCGCCGCGAGCTTCGCGTCGATCTCCGCCTCCTGCACCTCGCTCGACATCTCGGCGTTGACCTCGTTCAGCGCCTCGAGGGCCGCGATGCGCTGCTCGATCGCGTCGAGCTGACCGAGCGTACCGCCGTCGCTCACCTGGCCGGGCATGACGCCGCGCTTGGCGGCGCGCGCCTGGGCCATCAGCGAGCCGCGGCGCAGGTTCAACATCTTGAGCTTCTTCTTCGACTCGCCGACGTGCCGCGTCATCGACTCGACGAGCGCGCTCTGCTCGGCATGCGCGGTGCGGGTCTCGGCCAGCATCGCGGTGATGTCGGCCTTGCGCTTGAGGGCCTGGCGCGCGAGGTTCTCGTCGCCGAGCCGCAGCGCCGTCTCGGCCTTCTTCTGCCACTCGGTCTCGTCCTTCGCGAGCTGCTCGACCTTGCGCTCCATCACCTTGCGGTCGACGACCGCCTGGTGGAGATCGCGCTCGGCCTGCTGGATCTGCGTCGCGAGGTCGTCGAGCATGAGCGCGACTTCCTGGCCCGGATCGGAGACCGCATCGACCGCGCTGTTGAGCGTGCTCGAGATCGAGTTGCGCAGTCGCCCGAACAGCCCTGGTTTGTTGTCGCTCATCGCTGACTCCGCCAACCCTCCCGCGCGCCTGCTCGAGGTGGTCGAGCGCAAGCGTACCAACTCGCGAGCGCGCCGCCAGCATGGTCGCGATACCGGCACCGTCACGCCCTGATATGCTCCCGCGCCGCCGATGGCCCCCGAGGAAATGGACGCTGCGCGAGCGGGGTTGGCCGGGGTCCGCGGTCATGCGGCTCTGCGCGCGCAGCTGCGTCGCTCGATCGAGCGCGGGCAGCTCCATCACGCGCAGCTGTTCGTCGGCCCGCGGGGCGTCGGCAAGGCCACGACGGCCCGCGCGCTCGCGCGTGCGCTGCACTGCCGCATCGCGCCCGGCACCGGCTGCGCGCCGGACGGCGAGCGCTGCACCAGCTGCCAGCGCATCGACAACGATCGCCACGCGGGCGTCGAGTGGATCGTGCCCGAGACCGCGGGCGGCAAGCTCAAGGTCGAGGCGGCCCGCGAGCTCGCGACGCGGCTGCAGCTCGCGCCGTTCGAGGGCGAGCACCACGTCGTCGTCATCGATCCCGCGGAGTCGCTGACCGAGCAGGCCACCAACGCGCTGCTGAAGACGCTCGAGGAGCCGCGGCCCGGCGTCTGCTTCGTGCTCGTCGCGCAGTCGCTCGACGCGATGCTGCCCACCATCCTCTCGCGCTGCGCCACCGTGCGGTTCGGCCGGCTCACCGACGACGACGTCGAGGCGGTGCTCGACGGGGCGCTCGCGCAGCGGGACGCCGAGGCCGAGCCGGTGCCCGACGAGCGCCGTGCGCTCGCGATGCGGCTCGCCGACGGCAGCCCGGGCGTGGCGATCGAGCTCGCGCTCGACGAGACACTCGACGCGACGCACCAGCTGCTCCGCGAGGCCGCGCGCGCGGTGGAGCTGGGCCCGCTCGCGATCTTCGGCGGCGATGCGAGCGCGTTCGGACAGGCCTGGGCGGCCGCGGGCGCCGGGCCGCCGACCGGCCGCGCCGCGCGCGAGCGCAACGCGGTGCAGCGCGCGGTCGAGCTGTGGCTGCTCGATCTCCGCGAGCGCATCCGCGGTCGCGCCGGCGTACCCGGCGTGAGCAGCGTGGGGCGCGATAGGGCCGCGTGGCTGCACGCGACGGACGTGCTGGTCGAGCTGCAGGAGCGGCTCGATCGCAACGCCAACGCGCGGCTCGTGCTGGAGCAGACCCTGCTCGAGCTCGGCGAGCCGGCGCGCGGCTGACAGACGCGGCGTGCCGCCGAGTAGACTGGGTCCGAAGCATGCAAGCCGCCGAGATGACGCTCGCCGCCGCGCTCCGCGATGCGGTGCACGAGACCCACGCGGTGCGCGTCGCGGGCGTGCGCAACCTGGCGCCCGCGTTGCTGGCCGAGCTCGGGCGCCCGGGCCCGGTCTACTGCGAGGACGCCGATCATCCCGCGGTGCCCGAGGTGCGCGCGCGCCTCGTCGCCGCGCTCGACGACGGGTTGCCCGAGGTGCAGGGCCACGCGGTGATCGGGCTCGCGCTGCTCGGCCGCGAGGAGCTCGTCGACCATGCCGAGCGCTGGCTCGCACTGCCCCGCTACGACGAGCCCTCGAAGTGGCTGCGCCAGACCGCCGTGATCGCGCTCGGTCACCTCGGCGTGACCGCGACCGCGCGCCCGGCCCTGCTCGCGCGCGTGCGTGGGCTCGTGCGCGAGGCCTGGCGATCGAAGCACGACGACGTGCGCTTCCAGGCCGCGCTCGCGCTCGTCGATGTCGACGATCCCGATGCGGAGGCGCTGCTCGGCGATGCGCTCGCGCGCGAGGAGCACGGCGAGCTGCGCGAGCAGATCGTCGTCGCGCTCTCGCACCTCGCGCGGCTCTCCAACAAAGGATGCGACCGCCTCGCGCGGCTGCTCGAGGCCGACGACGAGGCGAACGGGTCGATCGGCCTCGAGGCGGCGCTCGTGCTGGCGGCCCACCAGCGCGCCGAGGGCGGCGCGCGGCTCGTGACCGCGCTCCGGCTCCGGCCCGAGCGCGACCGGGCGCTCGAGGCCCTCGCCGCGCTGGGATCGCGGGCGCCCGCCGACGCGATCACGGCCGCGGGCCGGCTCGCCGCGCGGCCGTGGGTGCCTTCGATCACGCGCGTGCGCGCGGCCTATGCCCTCGTGCGGATGGCCCCGGCCGGCAGCCGTGCCCACACGCGGGCCGAGCGGTACCTGCGGCGCTGGGCGTGGCACCCGCGCCCGGCCGTCCGCGAGGCGGTTGCGGACGCCCTGGCGGCCCTCTCGTCGCTTGACGCCGGGCCCGGGCCTCGCCCATAGTCTGCCGCCCCGGCGCCCGACCCTCGGTCGAAGGCGCGGGCATGGTGAATCGTCATGACGCTCCACAACAGCCAGAAGCCGGGCCTGCTCGCGAAGAAGCTCGGGATGACGCAGATCTTCCTCGAGGACGGCACGCGCGTACCGGTGACCGTGCTCTCGGTCCGCGCCAACACCGTGCTCGCGCACCGCACCGCCGAGCGTGACGGCTACACGGCACTGCAGGTCGGGTTCGACGAGCAGAAGCCGAGCCGCATGACGAAGCCGGATCTCGGTCGCTTCAAGCAGGCCGGCGTCAGCCCGCGCAAGTTCGTGCGCGAGTTCCGAGTCGCCGCCGATGCGCTGGGCAAGTTCCCGGTCGGCAGCGACATCGCGATCGACATCTTCGCCGAGGGTCAGCTCGTCGACGTGATCGGCACGACGAAGGGCAAGGGCTTCCACGGCTCGATGCGCCGCCACAAGCTCGGCGGCAAGCCGAACACCCACGGCACGCACGAGTACTTCCGCCACGGCGGCTCGATCGGCTGTCGCCTCACCCCCGGTCGCGTGCACCCCGGCAAGCGCATGCCCGGTCACCTCGGCGCCGAGCGTCAGACCGCGCAGAATCTCAAGGTCGCAAAGGTCATGGGCGACGAGGGCGTGCTGCTCGTGCGTGGCCCGGTGCCCGGCGCCGCGAACGAGTACGTGGTCGTCCAGACCGCGCGCAAGGCCGCGATCCGCTCCGGCCACGCGAAGAGCTGACGCGCACCGAAGGTGAGGCCGCGCCCATGTCGCGGCGCAAGCTCGACGATCGAACGAAGCGCCACGACGGCGCGTACCACCGCGCGAAGGAGCAAGGCTTCGCTGCGCGGGCGGTGTTCAAGCTCGTCGAGCTCGACAAGCGCTTCCGCCTGTTGCTGCCCGGTCGACGCGTGCTCGACCTCGGGTGCTGGCCGGGCTCGTGGATGCAGTACGCGGCCGATCGGGTCGGCGAGCACGGTCGGGTGATCGGCTACGACCTGCGGCCCGCCGAGATCGCGCTGCCGCAGTGGGCCGACGCGCGCACGGGCGACGTGCTCGCGATCGACACCGCCGCGCTCGTGGCCGAAGAAGGCCCGTTCGACGTGGTGCTCAGCGACATGGCCCCGCACACGACGGGCGATCGCCTGAGCGATCAGTTCCACAGCGAGGAGCTGTGTGCGCGCGCGCTGACGATTGCGACCGAGGTGCTGCGTCCGGGCGGACACTTCGCAGCGAAGGTGTTCCAAGGTGGCGGCCTGCCGACGCTCATCGCCGGGGTGCGCACCGCGTTCGCCGAGTGCAAGCCGGTGCACGTCGAGGCCACGCGCGCCGGCAGTCGCGAGCAGTACCTCGTGGGGCGTGGGCTCAAGGCCGGCGCGTCCGCGGTCGCGAAGAACCGCTGATCACTTCTGCACGGGCCCGCGCGCGTCGCCGATCCGCTCGCGACGCCACGCCTCGATCGCACGGCGCAGCGCGGCGGTGCGCACGTCGTCGGGCGACAGCCCGTCGCCGGCCTGCTGGGCCAGCTGCTCGGCCCGCGCACGCTCGGCCGGCTGCTCCCACAACGCGCGCGCCAGCGTGAAGCGCAGCTCGGCCCCCAGCGCACCGCCTTCGCCGTCCTGCAGCCCGAGCGCGCGCTGCAGCGGATCGATCGCGAGCTGCGGAGCACCGAGCGCGAGCTCGGCACGTCCGACCAGCAGCAGCGCGCGGGCGGTCTGCTCGGGCGCCGGCGGCACGCGCTGTTCGAGCGCAGTCACGGCCGCCCGCGCCCGCGCGAGCGCCTCTTCGCCGCGATCGAACTCGAGCAGCGCGGCGGCGGTGAGCAGGTCGAGCTCGGTCGTGCGCGCGTCCTCGACGGTGCCGTTCGCGAGGAGCTCCGCGCGGGCATGGGCCGCGTGCTCGAGCGCGGAGGCGGCATCGCCACGCGCGAGCGCGGCGACGGACAGCGCCGTGGCGAGCTCGGCCTGCACCTGGTGATCGTCGCTGCGGAGCTCGGCGATCACACGCGCGCGCTCGAGCGTGCGCGCGGCATCGTCCTCGCGGCCGAGCTCGGCGAGCGCGCGGCCGGCATCGCACAGCGGACCGACGAGCTCGGGCGCATCGCGACCGAGCGCGAGCTCGGCGGCGGCCACGGCCCGCTCGAGGTGCTCGAGCGCCCGATCGAGGTCGCCGGTCTTCAGCGCCAGTGCGCCGAGCCGCGCGAGCACGAGCGCGGTCTTGGGATGCTCGAGCCCGAACGCGTACTCGTCGATCTCGAGCGCGCGCTCGAGCAGCTGCCGCGCGCCGACCAGATCGCCGGCCTTGCCGACCACCTCGGCGAGCTCGACCGCGGCCTCGGCCACGCGCGCATCCTGGGCGCCGTGGGTGCGTTCGTGCACCGCGAGCACGCGCTCGAGCTGCGCACGTGCCCCCGCCCAGTCGCCGGCGGTGCGCAGCACCACGGCGCGGCGGTGGGCCAGCGTGATCTCGAGCTCGGCATCGCCGCCGGTGCGCGCGAGCAGGGCCTCGGCGATCTCGGCCCAGCCCTCGGCCTCGCTGCGCCGCGTGGGCTCGCGGCCGACGAGATCGACGAGCGTGACGGCGGCCCGCGCCGCGATGCGATCGGCGTGGCCGCGCAGCGCGACGGTGGTGGCCTCGCGCAGGTGCAGCTCGGCGGCGACCGCATCGCCGCTGGCGCGCTCGAACGCCGCGAGGTGCTCGAGCACCTCGGCGTGCAGCGGGTCGTAGCCGAGCTCGGCGACCCGCACGGCGAGATCACGGGCGGCACCCAGCCCCACCGCGTAGAGACCGGCGCGCTGCAGCGCCGCGATGCGGGCGAGCTCGGGCCGCAGCGCCTCGACCGCAGTCGCGACCCGCGGATCGTCGGGCGGCGGCACCGGAGCGAGCAACGCCTCGAGCTGTCCGCATGCGCGCACGCGCGGGAGCTGCTGCACCGCGGACAGCGAGCGCTCGACGACGGCACCGTCGGCGCGCTCGAACAGCTCGAGCAACGCGCCGAGCTCGTCGATGCGCCGCGTCAGGCAGAGCATGCGCGCGTCGAGCAGCGCGTCGGATTGTTCGCCGCGCACGTGGGTGGCCTCGCACGCGTCGAGGTACGCGCTCGACCACTGCTTGGCGTAGCTCTGCAGCTCGGCGCGCAGCACCGGCCACTGCTCCTCGACGTAGGCGAGCCCGGTCTCGGCGAAGCGCTGGTGGATCGCGTCGGCACGCGCGGCGTTCCACACCTCCGCGATGCGCTCGGCCCCCGCACCGCACGGCGTGGGCTCGCGGTCGAGCACGAAGCCGGCGTAGACCCCGGTGATCGCGGCCGCGCCGATGCCCGCGACGACGCCCCACCAGCGCGGACGCCAGCTGCGATCGCGGCCGAGCTCCGCGAGCAACGCGTGCATGTCGGGATAGCGCGCGCGCGGATCGATCGCGAGCGCCCGCGCGAGCACGCGGCCCAGCCAGCCCGGCGCATCGCTCTGCGCCGGCGGCTCGCGCAGGTTGCCGGCGGTGACGTGGTAGGCGAGCGAGGCCACGTCGTCGCCGGGGAACGGTCGATGGCCGTAGATGCCCTCGTAGAGCACGACCGCGAACGCGAACTGATCGCTGCGCGCGTCGGCGGGGCGCCCGAGGTGCTGCTCGGGGGCCATGTACGCCGGCGTGCCCATGATCGCCCCGACCGCGGTGACGGTGGCGGCGAGCGTGCCCTTGCCGGCGAGCTTGCTGGTGCTGGCGTCGTGGCTCGGGTGCTCGGCATCCGGCCGCAGCGCGCCGGAGTCGTCGCTCGCGTTGCCGGCCGCGCGCGCGAGCCCGAAGTCGGTGACGACGACGCGCCCGTGGCCGTGCGTTCCGGCGGGCTCGTTCGCGATCATCACGTTGTCCGGCTTGAAGTCGCGGTGCACGAGCCCGGCATCGTGGGCGGCGGCGAGCCCCTGCCCTGCCTCGACCAGCACGGCGAGCACCTCGGACCAGCTGCGCTTGCCAGCGAGCCAGGCCCCGAGGCTGCGCCCGTCGATGAACTCCATCGCGACGAACACCTGATCGTCGTAGGTGCCCACGTCGTGCACGACGATCACGTTGCGATGCGACAGCCGCGCCATCGCCTGGGCCTCGCGGACGAGCCGGAGCCGGCGGGCCTCCGCGCGATCGCCCGTGTCGTGGTGCAGCAGCTTGAGCGCGAGCTTGCGATCGAGCTCGGGATCGTAGGCGGCATAGACGATGCCCATGCCGCCTTCGCCGATCCGATCGATCACGACATAACGCCCGATCGTCTCGCCGCGCGCGAACGTACGCCCGCGCTCGTCACCGCGCGACCCGTCGTCGGTGGCGAGCGTGACCGCGGGCGCGTCGTCGCGGAGGTCCTGCACGCTGACGGGAATCCTAGCGCGCACGGCCGAGCGCTCCACCATCGCCGTTGCCGCGCGGTGGTGTCATGATTTGCTCCGTGCCATCGCCCATCGATCTCGGTCTCGTCGGCGTCACCACCCCTCGGCTCGAAGTCCTGCTGCGCGGGCTGCATCGCGAGACGATCACGTGTCCTCTGACGCCCGCAGCGCTCGCGGGTCACGGGCTGCAGGACGACACGACGGCGCTGCTCGGGCTGATGCGCGGGCTCGATCGCGCCGCCGTGCACGCGGTCGTCGTGGCGGTGCTCGCCGAGCGGATGGCAGCGGCGGCCGCCGCCAAAGCCCGCGCGAACGCTTGACACTGCTCGTACGTTCAGTCATGATGTCGAGGTGTCGGCGCCCGCGCTCCGTCTGCTCGAGCCCCTGCTCGAGCCCCTCGCGGTGCGGCTGCAGCCGGGTCGCGTGGTGGAGCTCTCGGGCAGCTCCGCGAGCGGCGGGCACGCCCGCACCAGCACCGCCGTGGCGATCCTCCGCCGCATCCAACGCGAGGGCGAGACGGCGGCGTGGATCCAGCCCACGGGCGGCGCGCTGTTCCCCCCCGATCTGCACGACGCCGGCATCGATCTCGATGCGCTCGTGGTGGTGCACATCGACAACGGCATCACCGGGCTGTGCAAGGCCGCCGAGCTGCTGCTGCGCTCGGGTGCGTTCGGGCTCGTCGTCGTCGATCTCATCGAGACTTCGCTCGCTGCGCCTGCGGCCGCCGCTTGGCTGGGGCGCATGCTCGGGCTCGCACGCCAGCACGACAGCCACGTGGTGTTGCTCACCGACAAGCCCACCCACGCCGACTCGGTGGGCACGCTGGTCGGACTGCGCATCGAGTCGCATCGCCATCGCGACCCGCAGGGCGAATTCCTGGTCGAGCACCAGGTGATCAAGAACAAGTCCGGCGCACCGTTCGACGTCGCACGCGATCGCTACCGCGGGCCCGACGGCCTGCTGCCGTGAGTCTCCTGGTAGACTCCCCGCGGGGGTAGACTCCCCGCGGGGGGCGGAGCAGATGGCATCGCGAGGCAGGCCGTGGTTGTTGCTGGCGATCGCATCGGGGTGTAGCGAGCCGCGTTCGGACGACGATGCGACGTCGCCGACCGCGACGACCGTGAGCACGACCGTGGCCGCGAGCACCGGCGAGGACAGCAGCTCGGCGATGCCGGCCGACACCGGCATGCTGCTCGACATCGGGGTCGGCACGAACGCGACCGAGGCCGACGTCGACGGCACCGACGACTGCGTGCAGGACATCGACATCGTGTTCGTGATGGACGTGTCGACCTCGATGGGTCCGTTCCTCGACAAGCTCGCCGACGAGATCCTGGTCGTCGACGAGGCGCTCGCCCAGCTCGGCCTGCCCAACCCGCCGCACTACGGCCTCGCGGTGTTCGTCGACGACACCGCGCTGCTCGGCATGGGCGCCCCGTTCCCCGACGCGGCCAGCCTGCAGAGCGAGTTCACGATGTGGAGCAGCTTCACCTCGACGAACTCGCAGGTCTCCGGCGCCGGCTTCAACAGCACGTGGCCCGAGAACAGCCTCGACGCGCTCTACTCCGCCGCGGTCGGATTCCAGTGGCGACCGCCCGGCGACGACACGCTGCGGCTCATCATCCACACCACCGACGACACGTTCTGGAACGGCCCGACGATGGCGGACGGCGTCGCGATCCAGCACGGCTACGACGAGACGGTGGATGCGCTGCAGGCGGCCCAGATCCGCACGTTCTCGTTCACCGCGCAGATCGGCGGCAGTTGCGAGTGCGACGACGTCACGCCGGGGTGGTCGGCGCCGTACCAGGGCAAGCCCGCGTTGCCCGAGGCCACCGACGGCGGCGTCTTCGACATCGATCTCGTGCTCGCGGGACAGCTCTCGCTCGCCGCTGCGATCGAAGGGCTCATCGAAGACACGATGTGCGAGCCGTACACGCCGGTTGGGTAGCACCTCGGCGGCCCGGGTTGCTGCGCCGTGCTCGCCAGCGCATGCTTCCCGCACCTCATGCTGCCCCGTCGTCTCGCCCTCGCCCTCGTCGTCTTCGCCGGCTGCACCTCCCAGGCCGCCGCCCCTCCGCCGGGACGCGACGGCAACAAGACGCCGCCGACCTTCGACGAGGCGCCGAAGAGCGCGACCGCGACGCCCGCTCCCGCACCGACGCCGACGCCCGTCGCCGCCGCGCCGGCCACCGCCTCCACCTGCGACGCCGCGCGGCTCACCCTCGATCCCGAGCTGGTCGTCGCGACTGTCGACGGCAAGGAAATCCGCGCGCGCGAGCTCGGACCCGAGCTCGCGAAGGCCGAGACCTCAGCGCTGCGCGCCTACTGCGAGGCCGTCGCCGGCGTCCGCCAGCAAGCGGTCGACAACGCGGTGCAGGAGCGGCTGCTCGCCGCGGCGGGCGGCACGTCCGACGGCCAGGCGTGGCTGCGCGCCGAGGTCGACAAGCTGGTGAAGCCGCCGACCGAGGAAGAGATCGCGTCGTTCTACGAGCAGAACAAGTCCGAGACGGCGCCGCCGCTCGAGCAGATCAAGGACCAGGTCGCGGCCGCGATCACGCAGGACCGCATGCAGAACGCGGCGCAGCAGGTGCTCGGCAAGCTGCGCGCCGACGCGAAGATCGCGACCTCTCTGCCCGACGTCCGTCCGCCGCCGGTCGAGCTCGCCGACGCCGACACCACCGCGGGCTTCGGGCCCAAGGACGCCGTCGTGCACGTCGTGGAGTTCTCCGACTTCGAGTGCCCGTACTGCGTGCGTGCGGCCGACGCGATCCGTCCGCTCAAGGACAAGTACGCCGGCAAGCCGGTGCGCTTCAGCTATCGCCACTTCCCGCTCAGCTTCCACCCCAACGCGCGCCCGGCCGCCGAGATGGCGCAGTGCGCCGCGGCGCAGGACAAGTTCTGGGAGTTCCACGACGCGGTGTTCGCCAGCTCGAGCGCGCTCGGTGACGGTGGGCTCGATCGCGCGGCGGAGACCGCAGGGCTCGACGGCGAGAAGCTGAAGGCGTGCCTCGCCTCCGGCGCGGCCGCGAAGCAGGTCGACGCCGACATGGCGAAGGCGATGGAGGTCGGCGTCGAGGGCACGCCGAGCATCTTCGTCAACGGCCGCTCGTTCGGCTCCGGCCCCGGTGAGCTCGCGGCGGCGATCGACGCGGAGCTGGCTCGGCACTGACGGCCGCGGGCGCGCGCCCCTTCAGCTCGCCGCGGGCCTGCAGCGCGACGAGGTGCTCGTAGCGCTCGGCGCCGCCGCGCCAGTCGGGCCGCGGCTGCGAGGCGACGGCGACGGACACGAGCCCGACCTTCGCGCCGAGCTCGGCGAGCTGCACGTCGGCCGGCACGCGGCGCCCACCGATCTCGCCGTCGCCGACGAGCCACAGCGACCAACCGCCCTGCACGAGCACGTGGGCGACGCCGGCGAGCACGCGTGCGATGTCGTGGTCCCACCGCGCGGCCGCACCGACGTCGGCGTAGTCGCGCCGCGCACCGATCTCGCCGCGGCGTAGCGGCCCGGGATTGATGCCGAGCCACGCCCAGCGACGGGCGTGGTGCTCGGCATAGTCGTAGGTGCCGACGTACGGCGGCGAGGTGATCACCGCGTCGACGCTGCGCTTGCCCACCGTGCCGATCATCCCGCGCGCATCGAGCAGGCGCAGCTTGGGCGCCGGCGCATTGCGGGGCAGCGCGGCGTCGAGCTCGGCGAAGCGCTCCACCAGCTCCTCGGCCTTGCGCGCGAAGAAGCGCGTGGGCACGCCCTTGCCGATGCGGCGCTCGGCGACCTCGGGGCTGGTGTCGGCGCGCTGTCGCGAGAACTTCACGACGAGCGACGACAGCACGAACAGCAACACCTCGCGCTCGAACGGATCGGCGAGCGCGAGGATCTCGTGCTGCAGTACCGCGAGCTCGCGCAGCACGTGCGGCTCCCAGAAGCGGCGCTCCTCGGCGGGCAGCGGCGCGCGGATGTCGACGCGCGCGCGCACGCCCTCCATCGTGCGATCGAAGACGGCGTGGGCGGCCTCGAGCACGCGCTGACGGCCGGGCGCGACGAGGCGCGTGCACTTCAGTGCGGCGAGCCGCAGCGCGAGCGGGTTGAGATCGATACCGATGCCCTGCGCACCGCGGGCCATCACCTCGAGCAGCACCGTGCCGCTGCCGCAGAACGGATCGAGCACGGTCGTGCCGGGCTCGGCGAAGCGGTCGGCGAGCCGCGCCGCGATCGCCGGGTGCATGCGCGCGGGATAGACGTGGAAGCCATGGGTCCAGCGGTCGGGATCCTCGCCCGCGCCCTCGAGCGCCTGCGCGAGCAGCTCGGCCAGCTCGGGGTCCCCGCTCCTGCGCACCTCCGCGGGCGGCTGCGACAACGCGGTTCGGCGCCGTCCGGAAGGGCGGGCGGCGGCGGCCGGCTCGTGCGCGCGCGGGCGGGACATGCGGGCGTTGTAGCCGAGCCGCAGGATTTGCTGCGAGCTTTGTGCGCGAGGCCATGGCGCGGGTGGACGGGCCCCACTAGGCTGGGTGCGAGGATGTTGTCTGCGCTCTTCGTCGGCCTCGCGCTCTTCGCCGCTCCGCCCGCGCCGCGGCCCACGGTCGACGCGACGGCCGGCGGTGGCGAGGGCAGCATGATGCAGCAGCTCGTGCGCCGACAGGACGGCGGCTACGAGCACGCGAACCGTCGCGCCGGCTTCCGCGCGACGATCCATCCCGACGGCACGGTCACCTTCCGCGACTTCTCGGTCGCCAGCGGCTCGGTGAAGATCGCCGGCATCGATCTCACCACCGGCGAGGCGCACGTGCCCGACGGCTCGATGCCGAGCAACACGCTCGTGCGCCCGCAGGATCTCGGCAGCCTCGGCGACGATCCGCTGGTGAAGAGCGGCCCCTACGGTCCCGCGCCGGTGCTCATCACGGCCGGTGGGCGCATGGCCGGCATGGCCGACCTCGCCGCCGCGACGCGTCGGGCCGCGGAGAAGCAGCGCTTCCTCGACGCGACCGAGCCGCTGCGCACGAAGCTGGCCGAGGAGCACCGCCGCACCAACGAGCGCACGGCCTTGGTGAACCTCGACGCCGAGCTGCGCGCGCTGTGGAACGCCGCCGACACGCCGGTGTCGATGAAGAAGGAGCGGCTGTTCCAGCGCTGGGACGAGTGCGTGCAGCTGCCCGACGATCCCGAGTCCGCCGACGCCGAGACCGTCGCACGTGCGCGTGCCGGCGACATCGCCCGCCGCCGCATCGAGGCCTGGATCCGTCGCCACGTGCCGAGGAGCCACGCCGATGCGTTCTCGAAGGCCGAGCTGCGCGAGATGAACGCGCGCCGACGCTCGCGTGCGCGCTTCGACCCGTATGCCGGACGCGTGGTCGCGCCGGCGGTGGCGGGTCCAGCCGCGCCCGCGCCCGCGCAGTGATCACACGCCGCGCGGCTCGGGCTCGGTCAGCTCGGGCTCGCTCGGCGGCTCGGGCTCGCTCGTCGTCGTGGCCGCGGGCGCACGCCGCCGCGCTCGACGCACCGCGAGCACGCGCGTGAACGTGAGCACCGTCGGCAGGAACCCGTAGACGATCACCGGCACGAGGATCGTCGCCGCGGCGCCGCGCGGCCCCCACAGCCGGAAGCCGATCAACAAGAGCACGAGGTAGACCGGTGCACCGAACAACGCGCGGCGGCTGGTCGCGAGCGCGCGGCCGAGGTGGCGGTAGTGCGTCGAGAACGAGACCATCTGCGCACACGCGATGCCGACCATGAGCCCGATCAGCGCGGGCTCCGAGCGGAACACCAGGATCGACGACATCGCGATGAGCCCGCCCGCCGGGCTGGGCACGCCGCTGAAGTAGTTCGGATCGCTGCTGGCCTTGTCGAGCGTGAAGAACACGAGCCGCGCGATGGTGAACACCGGATAGAAGACGCCGATCACGGTGCCGGCGAGCCCGCCCCCGAGCGCGAAGTACAGCGCGACGCCGGGCGCGATGCCGTAGTTCACGCCGTCGGCGATGTCGTCGGAGTAGACCCCGAAGCGCGTGCCGCCGAAGCGTCGCGCCGCGGCGCCGTCGAAGCCGTCGAACGCAGCGCCGAGCACGATGAACAGCAGGCTGATCTCGAAGCGTCCGCGCGTGGCGAAGACGATGCTGAACACGCCGCACATCAGGTTGCAGGCCGACAGCACGTCGGCGATGAACCGCTTGCGCAGCACGCCGAGATCCGACAGCACGATCGCGCTCGAGAACGCGATGTTGACCCACAGGAGTGCAAGGACGGAGCCGACCGAGAGCGCCCGCGGTGCCCAGCCCTGCCCGAGCAGCAAGAGCGCGAGCAACGTGGTGTACGACAGCGCGGTGCGCAGGCGGTTCTCGGTCGAGCCGCGCCCGGTCGCATAGACCGCCAGCACCGAGAGATCGAGCGCGACCTTGGCGACGAGCAACCATGGCGGCAGCACGTCGGCGACGAGGTAGCAGACGACGACGAGCAGCGGATAGTCGGTGAGCCGATCGAAGATGCGGCCGAAGCGGGTGGCGAGGCCGCGGTGACGCGCGACGATTCCGTCGAGCCAATCCAGCGCGAAGAATGCGACGATCAGCGTGACGGTGAGCGCCGTCGAGCCGGGCAACACGTCGAGCTGCCGCAGCGCGAGCACGAGCGGCGGCAGCACCACCACGAGCTTCACCGACGACAACACGTTGGGGTGCACCGGGATCCGCTGCGCGAGCCGTTGCTCGAACGCCTCGATCCAGCTCGGCTTCACCAGCAACCGACGACGAGGTCGGCGCGGCGCGGCTTCGGTGGTCTCGTTCATCGCTCTTCGGCAAGCATGAACCACGACCCGCGGCAGGCCCGTGAATCCTCCGTGGATGCGTCGCGCGAAGCCGCGCAGGCTCCGCGATCACTCGATTCCACGCTCCGAAGGGGTGCGAGGGGCCGATCGTTGATACTGAACAGATGTTCCTATAATGAAGGCGATCTCCCATGGACCGCATCGCCGCCGTGGTCGTGCCCGCCCTGCCGCTGCAGCTGCTGCTCTTGCAGCAGCCGAGCTGGCACGCGGCGCCGACCGTGGTGGTCGCCGACGATCGTCCGCAGGGCAAGATCCTCTGGGCGAACCTGCATGCCCGTCGCGCGCGCGTGCTGCCGGGCATGACCTTCGCGACCGCGCGCAACCTCGTCGGCGATCTGCGGGCCGGCACCGTCGACGACGACGTGATCGAAGACGCCAACGCGCGGCTGTTCGTCGCGCTCGCCGGGTTCTCGCCGCGGGTCGAGCCGGCCCATCGCGAGTCCGGTGCGTTCTGGCTCGATCCGAGCGGGCTCGTGCCGCTGTTCGGCAGCCTCGATGGTTGGAGCACCGGGCTGCTCGCCGATCTCCAGGCGCGGGGTTTCGTCGCCACCTGTGTCGTCGGCTTCCATCGCTTCCGGACGCTGGTGCTCGCGCGCACCCGCACTGGTGCGCACGTGCTGCCCGACCCGCGGCACGAGCGACGCCTGACCGACGCGGTCGGGCTGCAGCACCTCGGGCTCGCGCCGCAGCTGCGCGACGAGCTCGTGGTGCTCGGCATCCGCACGCTCGGCGAGCTCTTGCGACTGCCGGCCGCCGAGCTGCGCGCGCGCTTCGGCGAGGAGGCCGCACGGCTGCACGCCGCCGCCAGCGATGCCTGGGTGGCGATCGACGCGCGCCCGCTCGTCGATCCGGTCGTCGACGAGCTGCAGCTCGATCCGCCCGACGACGATCACACCCGGCTCTTGTTCGGCCTGCGCGGCGTGCTGCATCGCATGCTCGCGCGGCTCGCCGCACGCAGTCAGGCGGTGAGCGCACTGCGGGTGCGGCTCGAGCTCGATCACCGGCCCGCGGTCTCGCTGCAGATCGCCCCGGCCCAGCCCACGCTCGATCAGGTGCTGCTCGTCGAGCTCCTGCGACTGCGGCTCGAGTCGACCAGCCTGCCCGCCGCGATCGCAGCGGTGCACCTCGAGCTCGAGGGCATCCGCACGAGCGCAGCCCAGCTCGCGCTCTTCCACACGCGCTCGCGTCGCGATCTCGAGGCGGGTAGTCGCGCGCTCGCCCGCGTGCGCGCGGCGTTCGGCGACGCCGCAGTCACGAAGCCGGTGCTCCGCGCGGCGCACCTCCCGGAGGCGCGCTGCGGCTGGGAGCCCACGAGCACGCTGCGCTTCCCGGGCGCGGTGGCCGAGCCCGATCCCCGCGCGCCGCCGCCGTTGCAGCGTCGCATGCTGCCGCGCCCGGTGCCGCTGCCTCCGCGCCCGCGTCACGAGCCCGAGGCCTGGCTCGGCCGACGCGGCGCGATCACCCGCATGAGCGGTCCCTATCGCACGAGCGGCGGCTGGTGGGTGCGCACCGTCGAGCGCGACTACTACTTCGCCGAGACGCAGCACGGCGAGCTGCTGTGGATCTACTTCGATCGCCCCCGCCAGCGCTGGTACCTGCACGGCACCGTGGACTGACGACGCGCGCAAAGAGGAGCGCCGGAGGCGTGACCCGAGCTAATCCACCAGTAGGAACTGGATCGACGCCGCCGCGATGGGCTTGGCCGGATCGTCCTGCCAGGCCAAGATGCGCAGCGGCGCGACGCGACGGCCCTGCCGCACCACGTGCGCCCGCGCGAAGGTGTCGAGCGGTCGACCGGTGCGCAGGTACTCGACCGTCATCGAGATCGTCTTGGGCAGCACGCCGCCGGCCTGCTCGCCGTGCCACAGCAGCTGGAACGTCGCGGTGAACTCGAGCAGCGCACCGATCGTGCCACCATGCAGCGCCGGCAGGGCCGAGTTGCCGATGTTGCGCGGAGCGTAGGCCATGCGCCCGAGCACGCCCTCATCGTCGAGCGTGAACGAGAGCCCCAGGAAGCGCGCGTACGGGATCGCGGCGGCGAGCTCGACGAAGTCGCCGCTGGCCTTCGCGGCCGCGATGCGGGCCGCCAAGCCGCCATTCGTCGACACGCCGCTCGGATCGGACCCGCTCACGGTGCGTCGCCTCGCTCCGCGACGGACGCGGTCTGACCCTGCTGGAAGATCATGAAGGTCGCCGAGGCGATCGCGACGGGCTGCTCCGGATCGCCGTCGTGCACCGTCGCGCGCACGAACGCGATGTGCGTGGTGATCCGCTCGCAGCGTGCGTCGCACCGCAGGTCGCGGCCCGCCGCGCTGCGGCGCAGGTGATCGATGCGCAGATCGAGCGTGGCGATCGGCCGCGGGGGCTGCACCCCGAGGAACACCGCCGCGCCGCAGGTCGCATCGACGAGGCTCGTGAGCACCCCACCGTGCACCGCGCCCGACTCCGGGTCGCCGACCAGCTCGGCCGCCCAGGGCAGTCGGATCGCCGCCGTGCCGGCGCCCGCTTCCACGAGCTCGAGCCCCAGCGCCGCGTTGTGGGGGACGTTCTTCGTGAACGCCGCGTTCAGCACGGCCAAGCGTCCCGGCCCTCGCCCGCCCTGCCGTTGCTGCTCGCCGTCGTCGCTCATCGCGGGGACGAGGGACGCTAACCGAACGCCCGCCGATCGGGTAGCCTGCGATCGCGTGCTGCCGAAGACGCCAGTGCGGCCGGCGACGGTCCGCGATGTCCCCGCGCTCGGACGGTTGATGCTCGAGCTCGGCTACGAGACCGGCGCGGTCGAGCTCCAGCGTCGGCTCGAGCTGTTGCTCGCGCACGGCGATCACTTCCTGCGCGTCGCCGTCGATGCGCACGATCACGTGGTGGGCGGCATCCATGCCGCGCTGCAGTTCGAGCTCACCGCCGGCGCGTTCGTCGAGATCGAGGCGCTCATCGTCTCGAACGCCGCGCGCAAGACCGGCATCGGCCGCGAGCTGGTGCGGGCCGTCGAGGGCTGGGCCGCGCAGCGCGGCGTCTACTCCGTGCGCGTGCGCAGCCAGGTGCACCGCGAGGGCGCGTCGGCGTTCTACCGCCAGCTCGGCTACACGGCGGTGAAGCAGCAGACCGTGTTCGCGCGCGAGACCAGCGAGCTGCGGCCCACCGGCCCCGTCACGCTGCAGGATTAGCTTCGCCGTGGCGAAGCCACGGCGGGCTCGGGTCAGGCGGCCTCGGAGCCGCCGGAGAGCGTGGCCTGGCCCTTGTTCCAGCCGCACGGCGTCAGCTCGCCGGTCTGCAGCGCGTCGAGGGTGCGCATGATCTCGTCGAGGTTGCGACCCACGGACAGGTCGTTCACGGACACGTGGCGGATCGCGCCCGTGTCGTCGACGATGAACGTCGCCCGCAACGGCACGCCTTCCTTGCGGTCGAGGATGCCGAGCGCGGTGGAGAGCTCGCGCTTCGTATCCGCCAGCATCGGGAACGGCAGGTCGCGCAGATCGGGATGCGACGTGCGCCACGCCAGGTGCACGTACTGGGTATCGGTCGAGACCCCGAGCACCTTCGTCTTGCGCTGCGCGAAGTCGTCATTGCGGTGGCCGAACGCCGCAATCTCGGTCGGGCACACGAACGTGAAGTCCATCGGCCAGAAGAACACCACCGTCCAGGTGCCCCGCAGCTGCTCGCGCCCGATCTGCGCGAACTCCTTGCCAGGGGCGGTGTCGACCACCGCAGTCAGCTCGAACTCGGGAAATGCGTCACCGACGGTCAACATGGCTTGCTCCTCGTGTCGACGTAGTCTTGGTCCAGATTTAGACAATGTCTAGATCGCGGCGACGCACCACGGCGTGCGACGACGCACCGCGCATCACCGACGTGGGCGGGCAGCGCGAGCGGGTGCGCGGCGTGCGGTTCGACGCCCGCGCATCACGACTTGGTATTCACGAACGTCGAAGCCCGGCAACTCGGTCACCGCACCGACCTGCACCGCCGACCACGGCACGTCGTGGATCTGCCCGGTGCGCTCGTCGATGAAGTGGTGGTGGCGATCGAGGTTCGGGTCGAACACCACCCGACGCGGCGCGAGCACGTGCGCGCGCAAGAGGCCGCGCTCCACGAGCAGATTCAGCGTGTTGTAGACCGTCGCGCGCGAGATCACCGGCAGCGCGCGCCGCACCTCGTGCCAGACCTCGTCGGCCGAGGGGTGATCGTCGGTCGCCAGCACATAGCGCGCCACCGCCACCCGCTGCGCCGACGGCTGGATGCCGTGCTCGCGCAGGCGCTCGAGCAGGGGGTCCTTCGCCGCGGTGGCCATCGCCCGCCCAGCATAGCAGCGCGCCCACGCCCCGGCCGACACGCTATCGTCGCGCCATGGCCAAGGCCCCGCCCGCGAGCGGCTACTCGGGCACCCCACTGCCGAAGAAGCTCGGCATCGCCGACGGTCACCGCGTCGCGTGGCTCGGCGGGCCTCCCGACATCGCCGCGGCCATCGCCGCCGCGCAACCGGGCGCACGCATCGACATGGCGCTCGGCCGCGCCACCTTCGACGTGATCGCGCTGTTCGTGCGCGCGCGCGCCGAGCTGGAGCGGAGGCTGCCCAGCGCGATGGCGAGGCTCGGGCCCAAGGGCGGCCTGTGGATCGCGTGGCCCAAGCGCAGCTCGGGCGTCGCGACCGACCTCGTCGAGGACACGCTGCGCGAGGTCATCCTCCCGACCGGGCTCGTCGACAACAAGGTCTGTGCGATCGACGAGACCTGGTCCGGGCTCCGCTTCGTCCACCGCGTCGCGAAGCGTTGACCGCTGCACGAGCGCCGAGCGCCGTGTCATGCTCGGGGCCGTGACCATGCACGTCGACGAAGCGATCGCACGGCTGGACGAAGACGGGTTCGTGATCCTCGAGGGGCTGCTCTCGCGCACCGAGCTCGACGAGCTCGTCGCCACGCTGGCGCCGTTCGAGCGCGCGCGCCCGCTCGGACGCAACGACTTCGAGGGCACCAGCTCCACGCGCGTGTACAGCCTCGCGGCCAAGGGCGATCCATTCCTGCGCCTCGCCGAGCACCCGCGCGTGATGGAGATCCTCGCGCAGCTGCTGCTGCCCAACTGGTTGCTGTCGACGTTGCAGTCGATCCGCCTGCACCCCGGCGAGACCGCGCAGCCGTGGCACTCCGACGACTCGTTCTACCTCGTCCCGCCGCCGCGCCCACGCCTCGCGATCTCGGCGATCTGGGCGATCGAGGACTTCACCGACGACAACGGCGCGACCGAGATCGTGGTCGGCAGTCACCGCATGGACGCGCTCGACGTACACGCGCCCGCGGGCGAGGTGGTGAAGGCGATCATGCCGGCCGGCTCGGTGGTGTTGTTCGACGGCCGTACGCTCCACCGCGGCGGCGCGAATCGATCGACGGATCGCACACGGCTCGCGATCTCGCCGCAGTACTGCCAGCCGTGGGTGCGGCCCCAGGAATCGCAGCTGCTCATCGTGCCGCCCACGGCGGCCGTGCACTGCTCCGCGCGAATGCGCTCGATGCTCGGCTACAGCATCCATCCGCCGTTCATCGGGCAGGTCGATGGCATGCACCCGCTGCGGCTCGTCGACCCGGGCTACTCGAGCGACGGGCGAGCTCGGCTGAGCGAGGCGGCGGCGATCGCCGACCGTGTGCTCGTGCCGAGCGGCCGCGCGGAGTGTTAAGCTGCTCGGCGATGTCCAGCCGGCGGCAGGATGCCCCCAAGGTCCGTGCGCTCGCATGTGCGTTGCTCGTGGTGTCGCTCGGCTGCGAGCGGCAGCGCGCGAGCGCCCACGGCGATCGCTCGCACGACGGTGCGGGTGACGTCGCGCCCACCGCTGCGCCCGTGCGCATCGGCGAGATCGCCTGCCCCACCCTCGCGCGCTGCCTCGAGCCGATGCGCGGCCTGATGAGCTCCACGCCGCAGGGCAGCGCTCGCTTCGCGCAGCTCGAGGGCGGCTTCGCGTTCGATCGCCCTGCCGTCGTCTGGGTCTTCGCCACACCACCGGCGGCGACCGACCTCGTGCTCGAGCTGCCGCTGCGCACGCCCGACGTCGGCAAGACGCTCGGCGAGCTCGGCTTCACGGTCGCGGGTGGCGGCGACACGCTGACCGTGCAGGGTCGCCCTGCACGCGTCGCGGGCGATCGTCTGCTCGTCGGCACCACCGCGAACGCGGTGAGCGCGGCCGTCGCGACGAAGCCGAGGCCGGCCGGGCCGAGCGACGACATGATCGCGGCGCAGCTCGATCTCGACGCCGTCCCCGAGCCCGTGCGCGCCGCCTGGCTCGCACGCCTGCAGGCGCTCGCCGACAGCGAGGACGGCGACCTGGCGCAGCAGCTGCGCCGCGCGTCGCGTTTCGAGTCGATCCTCGACACCGTCCGCGATGGTCGACAGGTCTCGGCATCGCTGCGCCAGACGGCGGGTGGCAAGCACGAGCTCTCGTTCACCGTCGTGCCGCGTGCGGGCAGCTGGCTCGAGTCGCGCGGGCGCAGCAACGCCACGCTGCAGTCGCGGCTCGCCGCCATCGTGCCCGCCGCCAGCGACCTGCGGCTGACCTGGGTCGAGGCCGACGCCCTGCGCGACGAGGACCGCACGGCCGCGCTCGCGTCGCTCGACGAGCTCGAGCCCATGCTCGGTCGAGTCCCCGGCGAGCTCGGCTTGCCGCCCGGCACCGAGCTCGAGGTCGTGCCGATCCTGCAGGACGTGGTCGCGCTCGCCCGCGAGCTGTTCCAGCGCAAGCAGTTCGACTGGATCATGTTCGTGCCCGAGGGCGATCGCAGCCTCGTCGCCGGCGTCGCCGGCTTCCCCCACGCGCGGGTCGACGGCGTGCTCGCGCGCCTCGTGCTGCTGCTCCAGCGCCACGAGATCGCGTGGGTGAAGTCCGCGAGCAGCAAGAAGCGCGGCCGCCACACGATCCACGAGGTCGTGATGGTGACGCCCGAGAAGCTGCGCGGCCTGCTCGGCGAGCACACGACGCTCTCGGCCGGCACCGAGGGCGACAGCCTGCTCGTCGTGCTCGAGGGCAAGCGCAAGAAGGCCCGTCTGCCCGGGCTGCTCGATGCGCTCGCGAAGGCGAAGCCGGTCACCGTGCCGGTGCACGAGCTGCACGTCGATCCCGTGCCGCTCGTCGGGCTGTTCGCGAAGAACGCCGAGGAGAAGGCGCAGCTCGCCGCGGTGTTCGCCGGGGGTCCCGACGCGTTCGTGATGGAGCTGCGCACCGCGGTCGAGGGCACCGCGATGGTGACGACGTTCCGCATGGATCTCGGCGCGTGGTTCTCCATGCTCGCGCGGGCCAAGGCCCACTCGGACGCGAAGGCGAAGCCGGAGCCCGAGGCGCGTCCGAGCGCGCCCGGATAGCCGCGGCCGACGCGCTGGCGTACGCTTCGCGGCCTGGACTCGCCGAGCCCACCGACATCCTCGGACGACGCGCCCTCCGAGCTCGCACGCGTGCTCGAGCTCGTGCGCGGCGTCGTCGTCGACACGAGCGACGGTCGTGGGCTCGGTCAGCTCGGCGCCGACTCGTCGTTCGAGCGCGAGCTCGGGCTCGGGAGCCTCGAGCGCGTCGAGCTCGCGGTGCGGGCCGAGAAGGCGTTCGGGCTGCGGCTGCCCGAGGAGGCGTTCGGCACCGCCGACACGCCGCGCCAGCTGCTCGCGCTGATCCGCCAGCGCCGCAGCGACGCGGGCACCGCCCTGCCCGAACCGACCGTCGTCGATCGTGCGGCCCTGCTCCCGCGCGAGCCCTCGGCCTCCCAGCCGCTCGACGCGACCACCCTCGTCGAGGTGCTCGAGCACCACGTGCGCACGCAGCCGGATCGCGTGCACATCGTGCTCGAGGACGAGGACGGCTCGGCCACGCCGATCACCCATCGTGCGCTGTGGCGTGCGGCGACCACGGTCGCGCGAGCGCTGCGCGAGCGTGGGCTCGCGCCCGGTCGCACCGTCGCGATCATGCTGCCCACCGGGCTCGGCTACTTCGCGTCGTTCATGGGCGTGCTCCTGGCCGGTGGCGTGCCGGTGCCGCTCTATCCGCCCATGCGGCTCGATCGCATCGCGGCCTACGTCGCGCGCTGCACGACGATCCTCGACAACGCGCAGGCCCAGCTGCTCATCACGTTCGATCGCGCGGCGCGGGTCGCCGACATCGCCCGCGATCGCGTCGCGTCGGTCGAGCGCGTGCTCGCGGTCGAGGAGCTGCTCGCGTCCGGCGATGCGCTCTCGGTGCGCGCGGCGCTGGACGAGCACGGTCCGCACGTCGCCGTCGTCGCCACCGACACCGCGCTCATCCAGTACACCTCGGGCAGCACCGGCGATCCGAAGGGGGTCGAGCTGACCCACGCCGCGGTCGTCGCGAACATCCGTGCGTCGGTGGCGGGCTGCGGGCTCCGCGACGGCGACGTGCTCGTGAGCTGGCTGCCGCTCTACCACGACATGGGGCTCATCGCGGGCTGGCTGATGCCGCTGTGGTACGGCGTGCCGACGGTGATCATGTCGCCGCTCACGTTCCTCGCGCGACCGTCACGCTGGCTTCGCGCGCTGTCGGAGTACCGCGCCACCTGCTCCGTCGCCCCGAACTTCGCGTTCGATCTCTGCGTCAAGCGCATCGACGATGCCGAGCGCGCCGAGCTCGATCTGTCGCGCGTGCGGGTCATCCTGAACGGCGCAGAGCCGATCCTGCCGGCCACGCTCGATCGCTTCGCGACCCGCTTCGCACCCGTGGGGCTGCGCCGCGAGGCGCTGTTCTGCGCGTACGGGCTCGCCGAGAACATGGTCGCCGTCGCGTTCGCACCGCACGCACGCGGGCCCCGGATCGACCGCATCGCGCGGGCGCCGTTCGAGGCCAGCGGCCTCGCCGTCGTCGCCGAGCACGACCCCGACGCGCTCGAGTTCGTCGGCGTCGGCGGTGCGGTGCCCGGCCACGAGATCCAGGTGGTCGATGGCGACGGCGTGCCGGTGCCCGAGCGCCAGCGCGGCACCGTGCGCTTCCGCGGACCATCGACATTCAAGGGCTACTACCGCCGCCCCGACGCGACCGCGCTGGTGAAGCGCGAAGGCGGCTGGGTCGACACCGGCGACCTCGGCTACCTCGCCGACGGCGAGCTGTTCATCGTCGGGCGCGTCAAGGACATCATCATCAAGGGCGGGCGCAACTACTACCCGCACGAGATCGAAGAGGCGGCGGCGCTCGTGCCCGGCATCCGCCAGGGCTGCGTGGTCGCGTTCGCGGTGCGCGACGACGCGATGGGCACCGAGCAGATCGTCGTGGTGGCCGAGACCCGCGAGCGCGAGGCCTTGGCCCGCGAGATGTTGGTCGGCAAGGTCACCGAGTCGGTGACGACGAAGGTCGGCGTGCCGCCCGACCGCGTCGTGCTCGCGAGCCCCGGCGTGGTGCCGAAGACCTCGTCGGGCAAGGTCCAGCGCACGGCCTGTCGCGAGCTCTACCTGGCCGGCACGCTCGAGCGCGGCCACGGCTCGTTCGCACGTCAGGCCGCGGGGCTCTACCTGCACAGCGTGCCTGCGCGCGCCGGGCAGCTCGTACGCCGCGTCGCGCAGGGAGTCTTCGGGGTGTGGTCGCTCGCGACGCTCGCGTGGTTCTGCCTCGTGACGCTGCTGCTCGTGCGCCTGGTGCCGGCGGGTCGGGCTGCGCGGCGCGTCACCGCGTGGATGGCTCGCATTGCGATGACGATCGCAGGGCTACGCCCGCGCGTACACGGGCGCGAGCGGATCCCCGCCGGTGCAGCGCTGCTCGTCGCGAACCACGGCGGCTACCTCGACTTCCTCATCTGCGCGGCGACCCTGCCGGTCGACGTGCGCTTCGTGATCAAGGGCGAGCTGCGCGAGGTCGCGCTGCTCGGCCTCGCGCTGCGCAAGGCCGGTCACGTGTTCATCGATCGCCACAGCGCCGCGCGCTCGCTCGCCGATCTCGACGCCGTCGTGGCGCTGCTGCGCGAAGGCCAGCAGGTCGTGGTGTTTCCCGAGGGCACGTTCAGCCCCGAGGTCGGCATGCGGCCGTTCAAGCTCGGTGCGTTCCGCCTCGCCGGCGAGACCGGCGTGCCGATCGTGCCGTGCGCGATCACGGGCTCGCGCAAGGCACTGCGCGACGGCACGTGGCTGCCGCGGCACGTGCCGATCTCGGTGCAGGTGCTCGCACCGATCGCCCCGCACGGCCGCGAGATCGCCGACCTCGTCGGCCTGCGCGACCGCACCGCGGACGCGATCGCGGCGGAGATCGACGAGCCGCAGCTCTTCGCCGCCGCGATCACGGTCCCCGGCGGCGCTACCGACTGACGCGCGCGCGACGGCGACGCAGCGTGGCCAGGAGCCCGAGCGCCCACCAGGCGCTGCCGCGTGCATCGGTCGTGCAGCCGCAGCCGCCACCGTCGCCGCCGCCCCCCGTCGCGCCCGACACCTCGCCCGTGCTCGATTCCCCGCCGCCCGTCGTGCCCGGCTCGGTCGTGCTCGCGCTCGCGTTGCCGGTCATGCCGCCGCTCGTGTCGCCCGCGCTCTCGCCACCGCTCGTGTCCACCGCGGTCGCGCCGGTGGTCTCCTCCGTCGCGTCGGTGGTCTCGCCGCCCTCGGTGCTGCCACCCTCGCTCGTGCCCTCGCCGCCGGTCGAGCTGCCGCCCTCGCTCGAGCTGCTCTGCTCCTCGACCGTGCACGTCGCACTGCAGCCGTCGCCGTCGTCGGTGTTGCCGTCGTCGCAGTACTCGCCCGCGGTGTTGTTCTCGTAGCCGTCACCGCACACGGGCGGCGTGCAGTCGGGATCGCAGGTCGGCGACTCGGCACTGTCGTCGCAGATCTCGCCGGCGAGCTCGTTGAGCTGACCGTCGCCGCACGCGACGTCGGTGCAGTCGTCGTCGCACGTCGCGGTCTCGCCCATGTCGTCGCAGTCTTCGCCGGCCGCCCCGTTGACGAGCCCGTCGCCACACACGACCAGCGAACAATCCGCGTTGCACATCGCCGTGGCACCGCCATCGTCGCAGGCTTCGCCGGCCAAGAGGTTGAGCGTGTCGTCGCCGCAGACGGCGAGCGTGCAGTTCGTGTCGCACAGCGCGGACTCGCCCATGTCGTCGCACTCTTCGTCGTCGTGCACGATGCCGTCGCCACACGGCGTCATGTCGAAGCCGTCGCCGACGATCAGGTTGTCGACCTGGAAGTAGCCGGCCATCGTCGCGACGCCACCGGACAGGCCGAAGTGGATCGACTGGATGCGCTCGGGCGCCGAGACCCCCCAGAACGAGGAGCCCGGGGGGATCTGCACGTCGGCCGTGTCACCGTCCGCGAACGTGATGTACGCGTAGTACGGCAGCATCATGTCGTTCGACAGGACGTCGAAGCCCATGCCGTTGACGCCCTCGTCCGTGCCCACGCTCGTGCCCAGGAACGACAGCTCGAACGACCCGTTGCAGCCGGCACAGTAGGTCGCGCCGCCCACGATGTTGAGGTTCGCGAAGCCGGTCGTGTGGTACTCGGTCTCGCTGAGCACCGAGCTCATCACCGCGTCGGTGTTGATGTTCATGTAGCCCGGGCTCGAGTAGTCGTCGGTGACGGTGAACGTCACGTCCGTCTGGAACGCGGTCAGATCGTCGTAGTACGTCGGCGTCGCCGCGTGGGCGCTGCCCGAGGCGAGGAGCAGCGCCCCGCAGGACGCGATCGACGAAGAGATGATGACGAGTCTGGATGCGCGGCATGTCATGGCGATAGGGCCCCCGAAGGTCGCACCCTATCACGCCTCGCGTCTTCGCTAGCGTCGACGACGACGCGGGAGCGCGAGCAATGCGAGCGCCCACCACGGCGTGCCGCCGCGATCGTCGGTGGTGCAGCCGCATCCGCCGCCGTCGCCGTTGCCGCCGGTCGCGCCCGACACCTCGCCGGTGCTCGACTCGGCGCCGCCCTCGGTCGTGCCGGGATCGCTGGTGCTGTTGCTCGCGTTGCCGGTCATACCCCCGCTGCCGCCTTCGCTCTCGCTCTCGCCACCGCTCGTGTCGACCCCGGTCGCGGCGGTCGTCTCGCCCGTCGCGTCGGTCGTCTCGCCACCTTCCGTGGTGCCGCCCTCGCTCGTGGGCTCGCCGCCGGTGGAGCTGCCTTCTTCGCTGGAGCTGCTCTGCTCCTCGAAGGTGCACGTGGCGCTGCAGCCGTCGCCGTCGTCGGTGTTGCCGTCGTCGCAGTACTCGCCCGCGGTGTTGTTCTCGTAGCCGTCGCCGCACACCGCGGGCGTGCAGTCGGGATCGCAGGCGGGCGACTCCGCACTGTCGTCGCAGATCTCGCCGGCCAGCTCGTTCAGCTGCCCGTCGCCGCAGAGCACGTCGGTGCAGTCCTCGTCGCACGTCGCCGACTCGCCCATGTCGTCGCAGTCCTCGCCCGCCGGCCCGTTGACGAGGCCGTCACCACACGCGACCAGGCTGCAGTCGGCGTTGCACGTCGCCGTGGGCGCGCCGTCGTCGCACGCCTCACCGGCCACGAGGTTGAGCGTGTTGTCGCCGCAGAGCGCGAACGTGCAGTTCGCGTCGCACGCGGCCGACTCGCCCATGTCGTCGCACTCCTCGTCCTCGTGCACGATGCCGTCGCCGCACGGCGTCATGTCGAAGCCGTCACCGACGATGAGATCGTCGATCCCGAAGCTGCCCGCCATCGTCGCGCCGCCCATGCTGAGCCCGAAGTGGATCCGCTCGATGCGCTCGGGCGCGGACACACCCCAGAAGGTGCCGGACGGCGGCAGCTGCACGTCCTCCTGCGTCCCGTCCGCGAACGTGATGAACGCGTAGTACGGCATCGTGATGTCGTGCGTCGCGATGTACGCCCCGACGCCGTTGACCCCCATCGCGTTGCCGACGGTCGTGGTCTGGAACGAGAGCTCGAACGAGCCGTTGCACCCGGCGCAGTAGTAGCCGCCGGACACGATGTTGAGGTTCATGAACCCGGTGGTGTGGTAGTCGGTCTCGCCCAGGATCGCGCTCATCGTCGCGTCGTTCTGGATGAACATGTACCCGGGGTTCATATAGTCGTCGGTGACCGTGAAGGTCACGTCGGTCTGGAACTCCATCAGATCGGAGTAGTAGGTCGGCGTGGCCGCCTGCACGCTGCTCGAGGCGAGCAGCAGCGCGGATGGAGGCAGGATCGACAACGAGGTGATGACGAGTTTCGACGCACGGTATTGCATGGTGGTAGGGGCCCCCGAAGCGGAGGCAGCCTATCACGCGCGCTGTCACGAACGGCAGCACTCGCACGCGACGGCGCGACGAAGCGACTCACCTCGCGACGCGCATGCGCGATCGATCCATGCGCGGAGCCGCCCGTCGTCGGCGCGTCGTCGTGCGAGCGCGCTCGCGATCGATCCATGATGCCGGTGATGCCGGGCGTGGCTCCCACCTCGGCCGACCTCGGAGATCGCGTGGACTCGCCCTTCTCACCGCGACGCGCCGGCGATCGACGAGGCGGTCGCCTTGCCCCGCAGATCGCGGCTACCGTGGCGTAACGTGGCGGAGGTGGTCGACGTGCCCGAAGGCGCTCGCGAGCCCGTCCCCGGCCCCGCGTCGGGGTCGCAGCACACGATCACTGGCACGATTCCGCCGCCCGACGACGGCGACGACGACGAGCCCGGGCTCGGCAGCGCCGACGACTTCGAGCCGTGGCTCGAGCAGCTCGCCGCTGCGCCGGCCCTCGCAGTTCCGCGCGCGCCACCGGTGCGCGCCGGCCTGGTGATCGAGGATCGCTACCGCGTCGAGCTCAAGCTCGGTCAGGGCGGCATGGGGGTCGTGTACCTCGCCCGCGATCTGGTGCTCGAGCGCCCGGTCGCGATCAAGCTGCACGGCATCGGCATCGGCGATCTCTCGGTGTCCCGGCTGTGGCGCGAGGCGAAGGCCATGGCTCGCCTCTCGCACCCCAACGTGGTCACGGTGCACGAGGTCGGCTCCTTCGCCGGCCGGGTGTTCATCGCGATGGAGTACGTCGATGGCGGCACCCTGCGCACGTGGCTGAAGGAGCGCGCGCGCGGCTGGCCGGAGATCCTCGCGATGTTCCTCGACGCCGGACGCGGGCTCGCGGCAGCGCACGCCTGCGGGATCGTCCACCGCGACTTCAAGCCCGACAACGTGCTCGTCGGCAGCGACGGCCGTCCGCGGGTCGGCGACTTCGGGGTGGCACGCGGGCTCGTCGACACGCCGCAGCCGGCCCGCCCGTCGGCGGCCGAGAGCACGGCCGGCACCCACACGCCGGGCAGCATCTCCGACCGGCTCACCACGGCCGGCGGTGCGGTCGTCGGCACGCCCGCGTACATGGCCCCCGAGCAGACCGGCGACGACATCGACGCGCGCGTCGATCAGTTCGCGTTCTGCGTGACGTTGTTCGAGGCGCTGCACGGCAAGCGCCCGTTCCGGGGCGGCACGATCGCGGAGATCGCCCTGGCGGTGGAGGCCGGGCGCATCGAGCCGCCCGTGCGCGCCGTGCCGCAGTGGGTGTCGCAGGCGCTCGCGCGCGGCATGGCCTTCGATCGCGACGCGCGGTTCCCCGACATGGCCGCGCTGCTCGATGCGCTGCAGCGCGACCCTTCGCGCGCGCGCAAGCGCTGGGCCGGGCTCGCGGCCGTGGCCGGTGTCGCGATCGTGCTCGTCGCCACGCGCGACCCCAAGCCCGAGCCGTGCGCCGACGCGGACGCGCCCGTCGACGAGGTGTGGAACGACGACGCGCGCGCACGCATCCGCGAGGCCTTCGCGAACAGCGGATCGGCGCTCGCGGACAGCGCGACCGAGCTCGTGCTGCCCGCGCTCGACGCCCATGCGGAGGCGCTCGCCGAGATGCGCCACGAGGCGTGCGTCGCCACCAACGTGCGCGGCGAGCAGTCGGCGCAGCTGCTCGATCGACGCATGCTCTGCCTCGAGCGCCGACGGGCAGAGCTGGTCGCGACCGCCGAGGTGTTCGCGGCCGCCGACGCGCGCACCGTCGCGCGCGCGAAGGACACGCTCGACGGTCTCGGCGCGCTCGCGGAGTGTGCCGACGGCGAGCGCCTGCTCGCGGGCGTGCCCCCACCCGCGCCGGAGCTGGCCGACGCCGTCGCGGACGTGCGCGATCGACTCGCGCATGCCCACGCGCTGTGGCTCGCGGGCCGGGCCCGCGAGGCGAACCTCACCTGCGACGAGGCGCTCGCGGCCGCGCGCGCGGTCGACTACCCGCCGGTGCTCGCCGAGGCGCTGGTCGAGCGCGGCACGTTCCTCGGCACCGAGTCGCGCACGCAGGAGGCGATCGCCACACTCGAGGACGGCTTCTACGCCGCGCTGCAGGTCGGCCACGAGCCCCCGATGGCGACCGCCTCGTTCGCGCTGGTCGGGCGCGCGGCCGAGGGCCACATGGATGCGCACCAGGTCGAGCACTGGGATCGCATCGCGACGGCGCTGGTCGAGCGCGCCGGCGGCGATCCGGTGCGGCGCGCACGGCTGCTCGCGCAACGGGCCCACGCCGATCTCCAGCTCGGTCGGCTCGACGACGCCGACCGTCGCGGCCACGAGGCGCTGCGCCTCATGCAGGAGGCCGGCGAGGAGGACGAGGTCCGCGCGATGCTGATCCAGGTCGGGCGCATCGTCGCGTCGGAGGGTCGCTACGTCGAGGCCCGCGAGCTCGACCGGCTCGCGTTCGAGGCCGGAATCCGTGCGCGCGGGCCTGCGCATCCGGTGGTGGCGAACGCTGCCGAAGCGCTCGGACGCGACGTGCAGTTCACCGGCGACACCGCGGGCGCGGTCGCGATGCTGCGGGTGGCGCTGCGGATCCGCGAGGACGCCTTCGGCCCCGACACCATCGTGGTCGCCGACACGCTCGACTCGCTTGCGGGTGCGCTCGAGCACCACGGCGACATCCGCGAGGCGCTGGCCTGCTACGACCGCGCGCTGGCGATCATCGAAGGCATCGAGCCGCGCGACGACACCAGCTATGCACACGTGCTCAACAACGCCGCGAGCGTGCTGCACAAGGCCGGCGAGCTCGAGCGCGCGCTCGACTATGCACGCCGTGGCGTCGAGGTCGCGAGCGCGACGTTCGGCGACGATCACTACAACACCGGGCTCGCCCACGGCACGCTCGCGAGCGTGCTCGCCGAGGTCGAGGGCCCCGAGGCGCAGCTCCCCGAGCTCGAGCAGGCGCTCGAGCGCATGCTCCCGAGCCTCGGCGTCGGCCACCCCAACGTCGCCGGCATCTACATGAGCATCGCGCGCGCGAACGCGGCGCTCGGTCGCTTCGCCGCCGCCGAGCTCGCGCTCGGCCAGGCCGAGACCGGGCTGCGCACGCAGTTCGCCGAGGACACCGTGTGGTTCGGGCACCTCGCGCACGCGCGCGGCGACGTGCGGCTCGCCGAGCAGCGCTGGCAGGATGCCGAGCTCGCCTTCGCGAGCGCAGTGCAGCGGCTCGAGGCCGCCGACGGCGGTGCCGCGCACACCGGCGATGCGATCCGCGGCTGGGCCCGGGCGAAGCTCGCGCTGGGCGAGCACGCGCGTGCGCGGGAGCTGTTCGAGCGCGCGCTGGCGCTGCTCGACCACGACGACTTCGATCCGCGGATGCGCGCCGCGATCCGCTTCGAGCTCGCGCAGGCGTGTTGGGGCGCCGGCGATCGCGTACGCGCGCGCGAGCTGGCCGCGACGAGCCACGACGAGATCGGGCCCGCTCGCCGCGCCGAAGTCGACGCATGGCTCGCAGCGCACCGCCGCTGACCGTCACGTGCGGACGTCGACCACGAACGCGTCGTGCGTCCACCGCACGGGCTCGACGAGCGGCGTGCTGGCGCCGGCGGCCCGCGTGACCCCGCGCAGCGTCGCCATCGTCATCAGCCGGTAATTCTCGTCGTCGAACCAGGGGAACTCGGCGTAGCGCAGCTGCACGCGGTCGCCGAGCAGCTCGACCTCGACCCTGCCCTGGCCACGGCGCATGCGGCCCCAGAGCACGGGGACCTTGCGCAGCACGAACGCGGGCGAGGCGAGCGCGAGCACGAGTCGGAAGAAGCGCCCCACCCCGTCGATCGTGATGTCCTCGACGAGTCGCATGAACTCGAAGGCGCTGCCGTCGGTGAGCTGTCGTCGCAACGCCGCGAGCGTGTGCGCGAGGCAGATCTCGGGGTACCACTGCGCGGCCACGGGCTCCGCGAGCGCGCTGCGAACCGAGACCGGCACGTCGGCGACGACGCGCGCGAGCGTGTCGCGACCATGGCGACGCAACAGATAGCCGTGGGCACTGTCGAACCAGATGCCCTTGACCTCGCTCGGTGGCGGCCGGTGTTCGATGGCAATCTACCTAACACCCGCGCGCGGTCCTTCGCACGCCTGATCTGGGCCGCGGCCGCGGTGGTCGCGGGTGCAACGGCACGTTACCCTCGGCGGATGCAACTTGCTCGTCGCTCGCTTCACCTGCTCTCGACGCTGCTCCTCGCCGCCTGCCCCGCCGACGACACCACCACGAGCGATTCGCAGGGCGACAGCGGATCGACGGCGTCTTCGACGATGTCGGGGGCCAGCGAGGACGCCTGCACGCCCGAGACCGAGGGCTGCACCTGCGACAACGGCAGCTGCCAGCCGGGCCTCGTGTGCGTGGACAACGTGTGCGAGGTCGACACCGAGAGCGACAGCGGCCCGTCGACGAACGCGAGCGCGGACGGCAGCTCCTCCGAGAGCAGCTCGGGCGCGACGGACGAGAGCAGCACCGCCGCGACCGAGTCGACGGGCGAGACCGGCACGATGACGTGCACGGACAGCCGCGACTGTCCCGAAGGCGAGGTGTGCACGGCACCGCCCGTGTCGCCCGGTGTGCCGGCGGACGACTTCACCTGCAGCCGCACGTGCGCCGGGCTCGGCCCGGATGCGTACGTGTGCACCGACGACGCGTCTTGCTGCGGCGCGTTCTGCAACCAGGGCTCGTGCCTCGCACCCTGAGCGTCTTGCGCCGCGTGCGGCCGCCGCGGTAAGAGCAGCGATGCCGAACCACTGCACCTTCGCCCGCACCTTCGCCCTCGCCACGTTCGCGATGTTGGCCGCCTGCGACAAGGCCGGCGGCGCGCCGCAGTGCCCCGAGCCCACGGCCGTCGCCACCGCCACGGGCGGCGGGCTCGACGGCGAGCTGGTGAAGACCGCGGCCGCGGGTGCGATCAAGATGAAGCTGCGCACCGACGCGAACGGGGTGCTGGTCAAGCAGTCCGTCTACCACCAGCAGCTGGCGGCGATCCCCGAGCCCGTGCAGAAGCTCGCCGCGGCGAAGTTCCCCGGCGCGAAGACGGACTACGTCGAGAGCGAGCTCTACGCCGAGCACGGTCGCGTCTACGAGATCGAGGTCACCACCGCCGACGGCCAGCACTGCGAAATCGCGGCGTCGGCCGATGCCGCCGAGCTCTACACCGAGTGCATCATCGACGCGGCCGCGCTGCCCGCCGCGGTGGCCGCCACCGTCGCGAAGCTCTACCCGGGCGCGAAGGTGCTCGAGGCCGAGACGAAGAAGGGTCCGAAGATCGACGAGCTGACGGTCGAGATCCAGGTCGAAGGCGGCGAGCACTACCTGCGCGTCGCGCCCGACGGCACGGTGATCCAGCGCCTCGTACGTATTCCAGCCATCATCGAGATCCCGCTCCAGTAGCGGGCCGCGGACCGGCGCCCACACGGCGCGCGAATGCGGTACCGTGGAACGGTGATCACTCTCTTCGACTCACGTTGGGTGCTCGGTATCGCGGCGTTCGGCGCGACCCTCTCCTCGTCCGTGGCCGCGCACGCGCACTTCGTGCTGCAGGCGCCCGCGGCGAACATGGAACAGGGTCCGCTCGGTGATCCCCAGAAGGATCCGCCCTGCGGCGGCGCAGGCACGGCGACGGGCATGGTCACCGCGTACCAGGCGGGCGAGACGATCATGATCACGATCGACGAGACGGTGCCGCATCCGGGCCACTACCGCGTCGCGCTGGCGGTCAACGATCCGAGCGAGCTACCGCCCGAGCCCGAGGTCACCGAAGGCGACAGCGACTGTGGGTCGGCTGCGATCATGAATCCAGCGGCGTTCCCCGTGCTCGCCGACGGCATGCTCGTGCACACCTCGGCGTTCGGCGAGCCGCAGACGTTCGAGGTCACGCTGCCGGACGACATCGAGTGCGAGTCCTGCACGCTGCAGGTGCTCGAGTTCATGTCCGACCACGGCGCGCCGTGCTTCTACCACCACTGCGCGACGATCTCGATCTCGGGGGCCAGCGCCGACGGCTCGACGTCGGCGTCCACCGACGACTCCGGCGGCTCGTCCGAAGGCGAGTCGACCGCCGCCACCACGCCCACCACCGATCCCACGGCGGACGACGCGACGGCCACGAACGCCGAGAGCGAGGGCGAGGGCACCAATGGCTCCGACTCGGCGTCGGCCACTGCCGCAACGACGACCGTGACCACCACCGACACGGACACCGCCGGCGGTGACGACGACGACGGCGGCTGCGGTTGCACCACGGACGCGAACCGCCCGACCGCGATGCTGCTCGGCGTGCTCGGTCTCGTCGCCCTGCGTCGCCGTCGTCGGCAATGAACGCGACCACTCCGTCGTTGTCACCCGACCGATGCACGACCCGAGCACCGAGCCCGTGAAGCCGATCGCCTCCTGGGTCGCGCTCGGGTGCGGGCTCATGGCGCTCGGGTTCGCGCTCTATGTGCTGTTCTCGGGCGACGTCGTCGCCGCGCTCTCGATCCAGCCGAAGGACGAGCCGCTGCTCCTGACCGCGCTCGTCGAGGGCATCGTCGGCACGCTCGCGGCGATCGTCGCGCTCGCGCGCAAGGAGCCGCGCCGGCTCGCGCTGCTCGCCCTCGTGGTCAGCATCGTCGCGATGGTCGCGAAGTTCTTCCTCGCGATCGTCGCGGTCGCGCTCGGCCTCGTCGTCGTGGTCGCGGTGATCGCCGCGCTGAATTAGTTTTGGTCGCGCCTCCGGCGCTCTTCCTGGCGCGAGCAGTCATGCTCGCTCTCCGCCGTGGCGAAGCCACGT